>NZ_JBCHAA010000005.1:0-351799 GCF_053525655.1 Trinickia camelliae | reverse complement strand
TGACGGGCTGCAGCGCCGGGTCGGCCAGGAAATCGTTCGGCAGCGAGCACGGCGCGGCCGGGTCGGCGCAGGTCAATTCGATGGCGGTCGGCGAGCGCATGCCCTCGTTGTAGGTCGCGTAGGCGGTGAAGCCGGGCGTCGGGTTCCAGTTCACACCGATCGCCGGGTTGAAGCGCGAGAACACATGGCTGCCGTTCAGAAGCGGCTGCAGGCCGCTTTCGTCGCCGATGTCGGCCTTCGCCCAGTCATAGCGCCCCGCGAGCGTCAGCGTCCATTGCTTCGTCAGCGACAGCGTGTCTTGCAGGTAGAACCCGAGGTTGCCGTCGCGCGTTTTCGCGTCGACTTGCTGAACGAAATCGCCGATGCCGATCGTCGCGCGTGACGCGGTAAAGGTCGCGTCCTGCGTCGATTGCGTGTAGTGCGAGTTCGCGAAATCGGCGGCCATGCCCGCGACGAACTGGTTCTCCATGCCACCGAGCTTGCCGAGCAGCGTCAGTTGCAGGCTCGCGCCGTAGCTGTCGGTATCGATCGAGGATTGGACGTTGGTGCCTTCGAGCGTGTCGATCGTGCCGTCGGGTAGGACTTGTCCGTAATTGGTGTTGGTGTTGCTGCTCGTGTTCGTATTGACGAAGCGGCGGAAGTAGACGTTGCCGGAGAGTTCGACGTGGTCGTTGAAGTAGTGGTCGCCGGAGAGCGTCACGTAGCCGGCGCTATTCTGGTTCTGGTCAGGAAACGTGTACGCCTGCCTGAAGTTGTCGAGGAACGAGCGCGGAATCGTCTGCGTGCCTTGCAAGTCGTTGTCGGCGCCGCCGGCGGACAAAGAGACCGTGGTGTTCGCATCGGTGTAGCGCAGCTTGCCGAAGCCCTGGCGCACGCGGCTCGAATTGTGGTCGGCCCAGCCGTCGTCGTTTGCGGCGTCGCCGGTGACGTAGTAGTCGAGGTTCGGGCCGATCGTGCCGCCTTGCTCGATTTGCGCGGTTTTGCGGCCCCATGAGCCGCCCGTCACTTCGGCCTCGCCGCCCGGGTTCTCTTTGCCGTTCTTGGTCGAGATCGCGATCGCGCCGCCGAGCGTGTTCAGGCCGAACGTCGGGTTCGAGCCGGGGATCAACTGGATCGTGTCGATGGCTTGCTGCGGAATCAGGTCCCAGTTCACGACGTCGCCGAACGGTTCGTTGATCCGCACGCCGTCCATGAACACCGACAAGCCTTGCGCCGTGCCCACCAGCGGCGAGGCCGTGAAGCCGCGGTAGTTGATGTCGATCTGATACGGATTGCCTTGCGCCTCGTTGACGTCGACGCTCGGCAGGTTCTTTTCGAAGAAGTCGGTGAGCGTGCTGCGGTGCTGGTGTTCGAGGTCTTGTGCGTGCACGGTTTGCACGTTTGCGGGCACGAGCGATAGCGGCGTGCCGATGCCGAGCAGCGGCGTGGTGCCGATGACGATGACGGGGGCGAGAGTCAACGCATTGCCGGACGCGGCTGTAGAAACCGTCGATGGCGCCGAAGCGGAACCCTCCATATCGGCCTGCGCCCTCGCCTTTACGCAGAGACCCGCTAGCGCTCCCCCGACAAATAAAACGACGCCTGTACTGTGCCTAAGCCCACGCCAGCGACGCCGTCCATCGGCCGCGCCCATATCCGCCTCCCCCTTTGCAAATCCAAGGCGAACGATCAATTCGAATGACTTGGACCCTATCGTTCAATGTGATGTGCCACGACAATTCCGTCAGTGATGCTTTCTATTCGGCACTCTTGCTGCTGCCCATCGACCACCTTGCAGTTCGACGCTCCGGAGGAAACACATGCCAAGTGCCGTCATCGTGTCTAAAGAACAAGATCACGATTGATCCTTCCACCCGCAGCCATTCCACTCGAACGTGGCGCCTGCGTCCGGAGCCCGCATAGCCGAATCTGCTGATTCTTACCTGGGTCGCCTGAGACGACGTGAGCCACCTTTCCACCAACATCCGCAAGCGACTCATCGGCGCGCTCCTTAACGTCGAGACGGGTGGCGAGGCAACAGCGAGAACCGTGCCATTGCGGTCAAGCGGGCATTGGTCGTCTCTCACGACACGATCGATCGAAAGATGCCGCCGGCGCCCGATGCCGAAAGCAGCGATGGCGTTGCGCGATGGACGGCGTGCCTGTCCTCTTTTGCAACACCCGGTGCGTCAGCATGCAACAGCCTGTGCGCAGGCCGTGGTCTGCCTCGCAAGCGTTCAAGCGCCGCCCTCAGAGGCCACGGACGGGTACCCACCCATCTGCGCAAGCAGCGCCGGCACTTGCCGCGCAGGCCCGGATAACGAAGCGATGCGTTCACCTCTCGGCATGGAGCTTGCGTAATCGGCGCGGACCGCCTCTCTCAAGCGGTTAACTTCACCAAGACGTTCTACTCAAGGAGACGACCATGACCTGGACCCCCCCCGCCTATACCGACCTTCGCTTCGGCTTCGAAATCACGATGTATATCGCCAACCGTTAACGCAACGCTAAAGCCGACCGCGCGCCGCAACGACGACGGCGCGCGGCAGCGCCAGGACCCACGCTCATGAAGATCAAGATTCTCGGCTCGGGCGCAGGCGGCGGACTGCCGCAATGGAACTGCAACTGCGCGAACTGTACGAGCGCGCGCCAGGAGGAAAGCGACATCACGCCACGTACGCAATCGTCGATTGCGGTGAGCGAGAACGGCGTCGACTGGATTCTGATCAACGCCTCCCCCGATCTGCTGACGCAGCTGCGGGCCCATCCCGAGCTTCAGCCTGCCCGCTCGATACGCGACAGCGGCATTGCGGCTGTGCTGCTGATCGATGCGCAAATCGATCACGTCACCGGGCTGCTGATGTTGCGCGAGCGCTCGACGCCCTTGCCGCTCTATGCGTGCCGCCCCGTCTTCGACGATTTGTCGAGCGGCTTTCCCATCGTCCCGCTGCTGGGCCACTACTGCGGCGTGGAGCGGCACGAGATCACCCTCGACGAACCCTTTTCGATCGCCCCCGCAAACGGCCTGCGCTTCACGGCGATTCCGATCGACAGTAAAGCGCCGCCCTATTCCCCGCGCCGAAACGCATCCGCGCCGGGCGACAACATCGGCTTGCTGATCGAGAACGTCGCGAGCGGCACGCGTGTGTTCTACGCGCCCGGACTCGCCTCGGCTTCGGCCGCCGTTCGTCACGCGATGGAATCGGCGCAACTGGTTTTGGTCGACGGCACCTTCTGGCGCTCGACCGAAATGATCGACTTGGGCTTGTCCAACAAGCATGCAAGCGACATGGGCCACCTCGCCCAATGCGGGCACAACGGCATGCCGGGCATGGTCCAGTTGCTGGACGCGCTGCCTAGCGCCACCCGCAAGGTGCTGATTCACATCAACAACACGAATCCAATTCTCAATCCTCATTCCGCCGAGCACGCCGTCATCCGCGCACGCGGCATCGAAGTCGCGTACGACGGAATGTATTTTCAGGTCTAGCCATGAATGCAGCGCTGCCATCCACGATCTCCGACTCGACGCCTTGGACGACGGACGAGTTCGAAATACGCTTGCGCGCGCTCGGAACGCGCTATCACATTCACCACCCCTTCAATCTGCGCATGAACTCCGGGCAGTGCTCGCCCGAGCAGATTCGCGGCTGGGTGGCCAATCGCTTCTACTATCAGATCAACATTCCGCTGAAGGACGCGGCCATTCTGTCGAATTGCCCGGACCGCGAAACGCGGCGGATCTGGATCGAGCGCATCCACGACCACGACGGTCACGGCGCCGACGCCGGGGGTATCGAGGCATGGGCGCGGCTTGCCGATGCGGTCGGGATCGAGCGCGACGCGCTCTGGTCGCTCGAGCACGTCTTGCCGGGCGTGCGCTTTGCCGTCGACGCCTACGTGAATTTCGCGCGGCGCGCGCCGTGGCAGGAAGCCGTTTGCTCGTCGCTCACGGAGATGTTTGCGCCAAAGATCCATCGCGAACGCCTGGCCGGCTGGCCCACCCTCTATCCGTGGGTGGAGCCGCAAGGGCTGCATTACTTTCGCAGCCGCATTCCACTCGCGCAGCGCGACGTCGAACATGGGCTCGCGGTGACCCTCGCCTACTTCACCACACGCGAAGCGCAACAACGCGCGCTGGCCATTCTGGAATTCAAGCTCGACATCTTGTGGTCGATGCTCGATGCCATCGAAAAGGCGTATCCACTATGAACCTCGCCGAATCCGAAAACCGCGCCTGCCCCTGCCCTCGCCTGCGAAAGATGTTCAGGCTCCAGTGGGAAGACGCGCAAAGCGCCTACGTGCTGCTGTATCCCGAAGGCATGGTCAAGCTCAACCCAAGCGCGGGCGAGATCCTCGTGCGATGCGACGGCACGCGCGAACTCGACGAGATCATCGGCGAGTTGGAGAGGCTCTTTCACACCTCCGATCTCGCCGTCGACGTCTATCGCTTCATCGATCACGCACGGCAGCGCGGCTGGCTCGACTGACATGGACGCACAACCGACTTCCGCCGCCCCGCCGCTGTGGCTGCTCGCCGAGCTGACTTATCGGTGTCCGCTGCATTGCGCGTTTTGCTACAACCCCGTCGACTTCGCGCGGCACGACGCCGAGCTCGATACCGATACGTGGCTGCGCGTCATCGGCGAGGCGCGCAAGATGGGCGCCGCGCAGATCGGCTTTTCCGGCGGCGAACCGCTCTTGCGCGACGACCTCGAAACGCTGGTCGCGCACGCGCGCGGGCTCGGTTTCTATACGAACCTCATCACGTCCGGCATCGGCTTGAACGAGACGCGCATCGGCGAGTTGAAGCGCGCCGGGCTCGACCACATCCAGCTGTCGTTTCAAGACTCGACGCGCGAACTCAACGACTTCCTGACCAGCACGCGAACCTTCGAGCGCAAGCAGCGCGTCGCCGGCTTGATCAAGGCGCACGATTACCCGATGGTGCTCAACTGCGTTTTGCACCGCTATAACCTCCCGCACGTTGCGCAGATCATCGAGATGGCCCTGGAAATGGGCGCCGAATATCTCGAGCTCGCCAACACCCAATACTACGGCTGGGCCATGCTGAATCGCGCTCAGTTGATGCCGACGGCCGAGCAGCTTCGCGAAGCCGAAGACATCGTCAACCAATACCGCAAACGCATCGGCGACCGTTGCCGGATTCTGTTCGTGGTCCCCGACTACTTCGAGACGCGGCCGAAAGCCTGCATGAATGGATGGGGCTCGGTGTTCCTTGCGGTCTCGCCGGATGGCACCGCTTTGCCCTGTCATGCCGCGCGGTCCCTGCCCGGCCTCGAGTTTCCGAACGTGCGCGATGCGTCGCTATCGGATATCTGGCATTCCAGTTCCGGTTTCAACGCCTATCGCGGCGACGCTTGGATGCGCGAACCGTGCCGCACCTGCGATGAACGCGAGGCCGACCATGGCGGATGCCGATGCCAGGCCTACATGCTGACTGGCGACGCGGCTGCAGCCGATCCCGTTTGCGCGAAGTCCGCCGATAACGGGAAAATCGAACAGGCCGTGATGTTTGCGCGTACATCGGCAAGCAAAGCGGCAAGTCAAACCGATGAGCAGCCGCTGATCTTCCGGAGCCGAGAGAACTCGGTGCGCTTCGGGTAGCGTTCGCGGCGCGCTGGACAAATCTCACGCTGAGCAGCGAACGCTCCACCTCAACCCGCTTGAATGCATACGCATGTCGCACGCCGCCGATCGAGCGGCGCGCGACACGCTTCGTACGTGCAACGTGAAGAGACGGCGCGAACTTATTGCGGAGTCTTGCCGTTGAGCGGCGTCTTGGACGCCTTCGCGCCATCCGCGGTCAACTTGGCCGAACCGGCGGTATAGCCGTTCGAGGACAGCAAGAACGCCATGATGTCGGCATAGTCTTGATCCTTCAGCTTGCCGGGCCGGTCTGCGGGCATGTTGGTCGCCATGTAGCCGAACACGCCGCCGATGGTCAGATGTGAATTCGCCACCGGCGCAAATGCGGGTCCGCTCAGCGCGGGCGCATTGAGGCCCTTCAGATCCGCGCCGTGACACTTCGCGCACGAGCTCGAATAAAGGCTCTTGCCGTGCTTGACCTGTGCGTTGTTGAACGACGGCGCATCGTCGCCGGCGCTGGCGTCGACCTTGATGAAACCGCCTTGATCCTGCGTGCCGGAGCGAGTCAGCTCGGCCGTCGAAACAGTGGCGAGACGAATCGGGCCGTCGCGGTAGGAAAACGTCGTCTTAGGCGGCAGCGCAGCCTGTGCGCCTTCCGGAAGCACCCATTGCCGGGTCAGCACAGTCAAGCGGCCATCCGCCTTCATCTTGCTCAGCGCCGCATCGATCCGCCGTTGCAACAACGCGTCCTTCTGTCCAAATGCAAAGACCAGGTGCCAGTCGGCATATGGCGAGGTCGTGCCTGAAATCGCAAAGCGCTGCTGCGGATGGGCAATCGAATAAGCGACAACCGCTGGATACCAGACGATGGCGCGCTGCGCGTGTCCTCCCGCCACCGAGGCAATCGTCAGCTCCGGTGTGCTTTCCAGGTCCAGCTTGACGTTCGGCTGTTGAACCGCAATCAACTGGGCAGGCGTCGCGTACGTTGCGGCGACGATGTCTGCTCCCAAGGGCTGCGCGCTCGCGCCGTTCGCTGCCACGCTCACATAGCCGGAACGCAGGTAGCCGCGCGAAAACCGCAGCTTGCTGTCGGACGCGTCGGCCACCGACGACCAGGGGAAGCCCGCGATCACGTCGCAGTTCTTAGTGAGCGCCCGATGGAGCTCCTTCAGCGAAACACCGTCATCGTCGCTGCCGTCGAATGCGCCGGTTGTCACCGCAGCTGGGACTCCCGCCGTCCTGAAGGCTTCGAGCGCGACTGCCTGATCGAGCGTCGCCGATGGACTCCCTGGAAACGTACACACGCGCACGTCCGCGCTTGCAAGGCTGGGCGAAAGCGCCGCGCCGGCCAAGAGCAAGCTGGCGACGGCGAACGAATTGAGTCGAATCTTCATGATCATGCTTCCGATAAATGCCTCGAGAACACGGCGGCGAATCCGCGCGCTGGCCGCGCACCGCCGTGCCTCTGTCGCGGGAGTCAGCCGTGGTTGAGTGCGAACACGTAGAGCGTTCCCCCGACCGGCACCTTCTCGGCCGCCTTCGCCATCGGGCCGCCCCAGATCGGATTGGCGCCGCCGTAGCCCGTCAGGATTGCGACGTACTCCTTGCCGTCGACCTCGAATACCGAAGGCTGCGCGACGATGCCGCTCGCGAGCTTGGGGCTTTGCCAGACGACCTTGCCTGTCGTTTCGTCGAACGCGTACAGGTGCCCGTCGAGCCCGCCGCTGAACACGAGGCCGCCCGCCGTCGTCGTGACGCCGCCGTTCCAGGGCAGCTTGCTCCAATGGCTCCAGACCTTCTTGCCGGTGTTGACGTCGATCGCCTGCAGCTCGCCGTAGCCTTTGCTGCCCGGTTCCGGCTTGATCTCGAAGCCTTCGCCGAGATACGGCAAACCCTCCATGAAGTTGACCGACTTGCCGGTCAACGACATGCAGGCGTGCAGCGCCGGAACGATCGCCAGATGCTTCTCGGGGTCGTACGAAAGCGTCCACCAGTTCTTGCCGCCGAGGAAGCTGGGGCACGTCTCGATCGTCGTGCCCGCCTTCGGATATTTCGTCGCGTCCTGGATCGGCGAGCCGTCGGCGTTATAGCCCGTCACGGACTTCGTCACGACGAACGGCTTCGCGTAGATCAGCTTGCCCGTGGTGCGGTCGATGGCGTGGAAGAAGCCGTTGCGGTCCGCGTGAATGATGGCGTCGTAGTCCTTGCCTTCATACGTGATCTTGGCGAGCACGGCGGCATTCACGCCGTCGTAGTCCCAGGTGTCGTGCTTCGTGTACTGGTAGTGCCATTTGAGATCGCCGTTCTTCGGGTCGAGCGCGAGCAGCGAATCGGAGTAGAGATTGTCGCCGGGACGCAAGTCGGCGAGCCACGGTCCCGGATTGCCGGCGCCCCAGTAGAGGGTCTTGGTTGCGGCGTCGTAGGTGCCGGTCATCCACGCCGGGGCGCCGCCGTGCTCCTGCATGCCGTCGGGCCAGGTCTTCGCGTCCTTGTCCCCGGCATTCGGAATCGTGAAGCGCTTCCAGAGCACCGAGCCGTCGTCGGCATTCAACGCGGCGATGAAGCCGCGCGCGCCGTATTCGCCGCCGGAGTTGCCGACGATGATCGCTCCATTCAAGGCAAGCGGGGCCAGCGAGAATGCGTAGCCGATGCCGGGATCGAACATCTGCTTCTTCCAGACGACTGCGCCGGTTTGCGCGTCGAGCGCCGCAACCTCGCCGCTCAGCATCGCGATATAGACGTTCTTGCCGTACAGCGCGACACCGCGATTGACCACATCGCAACACGCGGTCTTGAAGGACTCAGGTCCGAGATTCGGCTCGTATTTCCAGAGCTGTTTGCCCGTCACCGCGTCGAAGGCGTAGACGTTGTCCTTTGGCGTGCTGACGAACAGGTAGCGCCCGTTGATGATCGGCGTCGCTTCGAAACCTTGCTTTAACTCGGCGGGGAACTTGTAGCTCCACACTTGCTTGAGGTCCTTGACGTTCGACGCGTCGATCTGCTTGAGCGGCGAATGGGCCTGCCCGTTGTAGGTGCGGTAGTAGGTCAGCCAACCGGGGTCGTCCTGCGCCGAGGTCAATCGTTCGGAGGTCACGGCCGGGTATTCGTCGGCGGCGGCCGCCGATCCCATCCCCATGGCCACCACCGTCGCGACTGCCATCGCCAGCAGTGTGGGCCGCGCCGCTATCGCATAGCGTGCTTTCATCCTTGTCTCCTTGAGTGTCGACGCTATGCCATGCGGCCGGCGCCATCTTCGGTTGAATGCAGTCTGGCTGCGCGGCGTTCTACGCAAGTCGTATGCCATTCGCTTCAACCTTGGCAGCGTGCCCTCGCATAGGCATGAATCGCATGCCAAGAACACGCGGCCATTCGGCGCAAGCGTTGTGGCGCTGTTGCAGCGTGGTACAGCTCAAGCTCGATGTGTTGCTAAACAGGACACTTCAACGCGCACGCAACCGTGGTCGCTTCACACGACGGAAGTGATTCGGTCACCGGCACGCATGTTGCGTTGGGTCGTGCGCCTCGAATCTCACTTTCAGGAACGGGAACCATGATCGCTTCGGCACGGCGCTATTCGAGTTTCGCGCGCTATCGGTTCGCTGCGTCGCGCAGCGTGGCTGCCGTTCCGGTGAGTGGTTGCGTTGCTTGGCGGATTGCCGCTCCCTTAGCCGTTCATTGCGAAGTCATAGAGAGAAAGCGGCTTTGCGCAATCGCGCTTGCCGTGCTCGGGCTTCACGGGCTGCTCGCTATCGAAGCCTTTCGCGTGTTCGAATCGAAGGCGACCACGAGCGAGCCCACGGCACTCGACGTTCAGTTGAGCGTCTTTGCGCCTCCACGTGCCCCCATGTCTACAGGGCCGGCGCTTTCGCACCCCCTTGACCGGAATGCATCAAAGGCGACGCAAACATTGCCCTCTCCTGCTACGCCGCCGCATTCTCGTCACTCGATGGCCGCTCCCATCCGCCGTGCCCCCTCGCCCGCTGCCACGCGGGCTTCACAAGCTGCGCAGGCGAGCGCGAATCCCCCGTCAAGCATCGCCGCTCTTAGCCCCGCGCCGCCGTCGTCCCAAACCGCGCCCGAGCATGACGCCAGCGCCGCCACCCCGAGCGCTAAGCGGTCGGAGAACGAATCTGAATCGTCGGAGAGCGTCGCCGCGCAAACGGCTAGCGCACCCAGCTTCAATGCCGCTTATCTGCACAACCCGCCGCCGGCCTATCCGGAGATAGCCCAGCGTCGCGCGTGGGAAGGCGCCGTGTTGCTGAAGGTTCACGTGCTCGCCAACGGCAAGCCGGACCATATCGAAGTTGTGTCGTCGAGCGGCCATCCGCCCCTCGACGAGGCCGCGCAAGAGGCGGTGAACGGCTGGCGCTTCATACCGGCAAAGCGCGCAGCGCAGGCCGTCGACGGATGGGTGCAGGTGCCCATCGAATTCAAACTCGGAACCTGAGGTCCCAACCATGTCCGACATCGTTACGCGTTATATCGTCGACTTTGCCCTTGGTCTGCTCGCCACGCTCTCCGCGCTGAGTTGGGTGCTGATATTGAGCAAGGCCATCACGCACTGGCGCGTCGCAGCACAAAATCGCCGGTTCACCGAAGCCTTTTGGCACACCGCCCAGCAAGATCCTTCACGTGCGCTCGGCACTCCGCCACAGGCAGGCGCATGCGCCAAAGGACGCCTCGCGCGCATCGCCGCCGACACCCTGAGCACCGATGCACCCGCCGGGTCCGGCCAGCAGGCGGAGATCGCGCGATGGGACAGGCATGAGGTTCTGGAACGTTCGCTCAACCAGCAGATCCAGCGCGAGCGCAGAACGCTCGAACAGGGGTTGACGCTGCTTGCATCGATCGCCAACGTCGCGCCATTCGTCGGGCTCTTCGGGACAGTCTTCGGCATCATCCATGCCTTGCACTCGGTGGCGAGCGGGTCGTCCACGGGCATCGCGGGCATTGCGGAACCGGTCGGGCAAGCCCTCGTGGCCACTGGCGTCGGTATTGCCGTGGCGATTCCAGCGGTGCTCGCGTACAACCTTTATCTTCGGCGCGTTCGCGTGAGCGCAGCCGATCTCGAAGACTATGCGACCGACCTCGTCAATCTCGCGCAGCGGATCGGTTTCAGGCTCGGGCATTCGCATACCGCGACAGACGCCGGCACGTCGACTACGGCACGGCACCCGGACGAGGTGCAGGCATGATTTCGCGTTCGACTGACAAAGACGACGAACCGCTCGCGGCAATCAACATCACGCCGCTCGTCGACGTGATGCTGGTGCTGCTTGCCATCTTCCTCGTGGTCGCGCCGCTGCTGACGCACGCGATACGCGTCGATCTGCCGAAAGCCGCCGCTGGCACGGCCGAGCCGCGCGAGCATGCGGTAACGCTTACGCTCGATGAGCGAGGCAAGGTGTTTATCGACGGACACGAGACACCCTTCGAGAAGCTCGAGCCCGTGCTTGCTGGCCTTGCGGCGCGCGATTCGCACTTGAGCGTGAATCTTCAGTCCGATCGACGCGAGCCGTTCGGCGAGGTGGCGAAGGTGATGGGCGTCGTCGGGCGAGCCGGGATCGTGCACGTGGCGATCGCGACAGCAGATAACGGCGATGTTCACGGCAAGGCGCCGTGACTCCGCGGTCCGCCAACTGGCGACGCGCAGACATAAGCTGCTCGGCGAAAGAAACGGAGACGCGCAGCGCCTTCGCTCCAATCGACTATCCACCCACGCGAGCACGTAGCGAGTAACGCAGTCCGAGGCGCAAACTGTATCGGAAATTACTGCTTTGCTCGATCCGCGATCGCTTTGCGTTAAGGGTGGGCTCATGACCAACACATCATCCGGCCTTGCAACTGGGCAACTCGACCATGTCTCAGTCTGGAGTTTGATCAAGCCGTATTGGGTCTCCGAGGAACGCGGCGCCGCGTGGGGACTGCTGACGGCAATCGTCACAATGGACCTGTTGATGGTAGGCATCAACGCCCGGCTGAACACGTGGAGCCGCGATTTCTACGATGCACTGGAAAGCAAGAACGTCCGCGAATTTCCGCAGCTTGTGCTGATTTTTGCGGTACTCGCGTTCGCCTTCATCATCCTCTCCGTGTACAACCGCTATCTGCGTCAAATGCTTGGCTTTCGATGGCGCCAGTGGCTGACCCAGCGCTATCTGAACAGATGGCTGGACGGCGCCATCTTCTATCGAGTCGAGCGCGATCGGCTCGCCGACAATCCAGACCAGCGTATTGCCGCTGACCTCAACCTGTTCGCGACCACAACCCTTTCTCTCACGCTCGATCTGCTGTCGACGGTCGAGACGCTGGTCTGGTTCTCCATCGTCCTGTGGAGCACGGCGGGCGCTTTGACAATCGGGGTCGGCTTGTCATCCGTTCAGATTCCGGGCTACATGCTTTGGGCAGCCCTCGTCTATGCGATTGCCGGTGCGCTCGTGACCAACAGAATTGGTCACCCGCTCGTGTCGATCAACTACCAGTTGCAACGCGTCGAGGCGGATTTTCGGTTTGGCTTGATCCGGTTGCGCGAAAACGCCGAGGAGATTGCGTTTTACGAAGGCATGCAAACCGAGGAATCGAATGCCAACGACCTTTTCGCGCGCATTCGTGAAAACTGGTGGCGCTTCATGAAGTACACGAGGCGCTACAGCTTCGTGCTCAACTTTTATGCGCAGATCGCCGACATCTTTCCGATCATCGTTGCGTCGCCGCGCTATTTCGCTGGCGCGGTAACGTTCGGCACGCTGATGCAGATTACCGACGCATTCAGTTCGGTAAGCGAATCGCTCTCCTGGTTCATAAACAACTACGATACGCTCGTCGAGTGGCGTGCGACGGCAAACCGTCTGAGCGAATTCGAGCGCGTCATGCAGCAATCCCATCTGAAGGAGTCTGTCTCGCCGGCCACCGCGCATGGCGGCATCAACCTGCACTATGTCGATGAGAACCAGCTCGTTACGCGCAACCTCGTGCTTGCGTTGCCAGATGGCAATACGCTTGCGAATGTGCCTGACATCGCCGTAAAGCCTGGTTCACGTTGGCTTGTCCGCGGGGCGTCTGGCTCAGGGAAAAGCACGTTTTTACGTTCGCTCGCGGGTCTCTGGCCGTTCGGCAACGGCTCGATCGATGCACCTGTGGGCGCGCACATGATGTTCATCCCCCAGCGGAGCTATTTGCCGGCAGGCACCTTTAAAGCCGCACTTGCCTATCCCGCGAAGCCGAACACCTTTAGCGACGATGAATGCCGCGAGGCACTGCGTGCGTGCCGGCTTGAGCGCTTTGCGGACCGGCTTCAGGAGTCGGATCCCTGGTGGCGCATTCTTTCCCCGGGCGAGCAGCAGCGGCTGGCGGTTGCGCGTGTGCTGCTGCACAAGCCCGACTATCTGTTTCTCGACGAGGCAACGAGCGCGCTTGACAGCGAAATTGAAGCGCATCTGTATCACCTGCTCACAGAACGACTGCACAAAGGAGCGATCGTCAGCGTGGCACAGCGCAAGTCCCTTGTGCAGTTCCACGAGGAGACGCTCGATATCAAGCGCCCCTAATCGGGGAAGGCGACCTGACCGTGTTCGGGTGTTACCTCGGCTAGTTGCCACCGCAATCGGAATGACACATCGAAAGAGGCCCTCGCCAATGGATCCGTTAACTCCCGCAAGCCAGGCATCTACCCTGCCTAAGGTAGTGGCGATTGCCGGGCTCGTTTTCTCATCGTTGATGATCATCGGCCTCGCGATCGTTCGCCTGGCATTCCCGGACATTCCAGCCGAGCAGATCACGATCAAGCACGGCTTCCGAAATGAATTCGTGCTCGCAGTGCACCTTGTGCCCTTTGCCGGCATTGCCTTTCTGTGGTTCCTGGGCGTCCTGCGCGACCGGATAGGGACGATGGAAGATCGATTTTTCGGAACGGTGTTTCTGGGAAGCGGCCTGCTCTTCGTCGCGTGTCTGTTCGCGTCGGCGGCCATTGCCGCATCGATTCTCGGCATCACACAAGCATCGGGTCAACCACTGCGCAACGATGTCTACTTCCTCGCACGGCATGTCGGCTATGCGTTCCTGAACATCTTCGCCATCAAGATGGCTGGGGTCTTCATCATGTCGACCTGCACCATTGCGTTGCGTACCGCAATCCTTCCACGCTGGATTGCATTTTCCGGGTATGCATGCGGCCTGGTGCTACTGATAGTCATCACTGACTGGCCGTGGATCGCGATGTTATTTCCGCTATGGACGACGTTGGTTAGCCTGCATATTCTCGTCGCGCGTCATGGACCGGCCACTACGCGGTAGTACACCCCGTTGGCGCCGTAATACGGACTGAAGATAATTGCCCGGCTCGTCGAAGAACGTCGCACGGGCCATGCGTGGCAGGTGGTCCGTTGAGCCAATCCACATTCGAACCTGGACACCACGAGCAGTATTGGCGTGGCATGTGAGAAGTGCAATTGGCTCTTGGTCCTATATCGGTGTCGCTCGCGCTCGCCGCGACACATCCCAAAGCTGGCCATACGGCCTCTATACCGTCGTCAGGCACCACCGTTTCAATGCGCCGGGTCATCTTTCTATTGCGGCACGCGATCGCGCAGCGAATCGTAGATCGGCGGACAGTGCACCATGGTGGGAACAATCATTGCAGCAAAGCACGCTGTCAGCATCGGCAGGAGCAGCGTGAAATTTCCCGTCATCTCTGTAGCGAGGATGATGCCCGTTATGGGTGCGCGTACAACGGCCGTGAAGAAGGCCGCCATGGCGACAACCGCGAATGCAGCGGGATCCGCGGTCACACCAGGGAACCAGTGAACGCAAATTTTTCCGAAAGCGAGGCCGGCTTGCGCGCCGACAGCGAGCATCGGCGCAAACAGCCCGCCCGGGGTGCCGGCCGCGTATGAGACAGCGCCCAGCGCGAAACGGACTATAAAAATGAGCGCGATGGCGGTGAGCGAGCCTGTTCCTTCGAGCGCACGTTGCGCAATGGCGTCGCCGCCACCCACCAGGTCGGGTGCGAACCAGGCCAGTACGCCTACGCCGGCACCCACCAGCCCTGCTCGCGCTTCGGCGGGCCAACGCGACAAGCGGTCGGCGACCTTAAGAGCGCCCAATATTGCCTTGTTGTAGGCAACCCCAAGCATACCGACGACTACCCCGAGTGCAAGGTACGAGGGCACTGTCCCGAAGCCGGGGAAAGGTTGCGCCATCAACCGGAAGTCCGGCAAATCGCCATGGATCAGGCGTGCTACCGCAATCGCTCCTGCGGAGGCGCCGAGCGCCGAGATTGCGGTACGCGTCTCGAACCTTCGAACCAATTCTTCCAGTACAAACACCGCACCGGCGATGGGTGCGTTGAACGCGGCAGCCAATCCAGCCCCGGCGCCAGCGGCCAATAACACCCGGCAATTGGCTGCGTCCCGGCGAAAGAGCGTCCCGATACGATGAGCGATCGAGGCGCCCATCTGAACGGCTGGCCCCTCACGGCCAAGGGCTAGACCGCAACCGATCGCCAGCACACCGCCGACGAACTTCACCGGAATAAGGACAATCTGTGCGGGGGGTTGCTCTCCGTGCAAGACGGCTTCAACGTGAGGAATTCCGCTGCCGCTTGCCTGCGGTGCAAACCGACCGACGAGCCACACCGCCAAGGCTGTCGAGGCCGCTATCGCAACGACCACAATGCAAAAGCCAAGAACATTTTCCGCGTGTGCCCACGTAAGGAACAAAGCACGGAATCTGTCTGCCTCTTCAAGCGAGCGACGAAACAGCACCCCTACCAACCCGGCCACCGCGCCCACCATGAGCGACAGAAGACCCATTGCGATTAGCCCGCCTTGATTCTCTTCAGCCGTGGTCGGCTTCATGATTGGTACACGTCGATTTACGACGGTGCGCAGGACCCGTAGAGCACGAACACGTCCTGGCTGGTGCGTTGCGGCCCGACGATGGCTTTCGTCGCGAAGTTGATGCGTATGAATGAAGTCAATATAGGTAACTGCGCCATTGAACGACAATGGGCCTTTGGTCTCATACCCAGCCAATACGAAATCACTTTTCTGTATGTTTTCCCTTGAGAGCGGCCGGCGGGCGGCGCGGCGGCGAAGCGCCGGAACCAGTGTCCGCCGCGGGTGAGATCACTTGCCGTGATCATGTCTCGATCAGCACTTTCAGCGCGTGCGTATCGGCGGCCCGGCCAAACGTGTCGTAGGCAGCGCCGATCTCGGCGAGCTTGAAGCGGTGCGTGATGAGCGGCTTCGGATCGAGCTTGCCCGAGCGCACCGTCTTTAGCAGCATTGGCGTGCTGACGGTGTCGACGAGTCGTGTCGTGATAGCAATGTTGCGGTCCCAGAGCTTCTCGAGAAAGAGGTCGGCCTTCACGCCGTGAACGCCGACATTCGCAATCGTTCCGCCCGGCGCGACCAGCGCCTCGCACAGCTCGAAAGTCGCCGGCACGCCAACCGCTTCGATCACGCAGTCCACGCCGATGCCCTCGGTCAGCTTCATCACGGCCTCGACCGGCTCGGTCGCGCCGATGTCGATGCAGTCGGTCGCGCCAAAGCGATGTGCGATTTCGAGGCGGTTCGTATCGCGGTCGATCATGATGACCCGCGCCGGCGAATAGAACTGCGCGGTAAGAAGCGCGGCGAGCCCGATCGGACCTGCGCCGACGATCGCCACCGTGCAGCCGGGCTCCACCTTGCCGCTGAGCACGCCGCATTCGAAGCCCGTGGGCAGGATGTCGGACAGCATCACGAGCGCCTCTTCGTCCGCGTCCGCCGGAATCGGGTACAGGCTCGTCTCGGCGTGCGGAATACGCACGAATTCCGCCTGCGTGCCGTCGATCTTATTACCGAGAATCCAGCCGCCTGTGGTGCAGTGCGAGTACATGCCGCGCCGGCAGTACTCGCACTTGCCGCACGACGTGATGCAGGAAATCAGCACGTGATCGCCGGGCTTGAACGACGAGACCGCGGAACCCGTTGCGTGAATGATGCCCACTCCCTCATGACCGAGAATGCGGCCCGGCTCGCAAGTCGGCACGTCGCCTTTGAGGATGTGTAGATCGGTGCCGCAGATGGTCGTGCGCGTAACGCGCACGATCGCGTCGGTGGGATTGATGATCGCGGGCATCGGAAGCTCGTCGAGCGAGCGCTTGCCGGGACCGTGGTACACGAGGGCTTTCATCGCAGGTCTTCCTCCATGACGCGAAACGAAGCGTTTCGGATGAAAATCACTTTAGGCTCGGAGGCGCCAACCGAATTGACGTACGTCAATCGCCACAGATCGCTCAAGCTTCATTGACGTGGATCAGGAGACGGCATCGGAGAGCCCGCATCATGAAGCGAAGCCCGCCAGCGTCGCTTTACGCAAATCCCATCCGGAGGCCACGCATGAAACTGACTTTCCTAGGCGCCACCGAGACGGTCACCGGCTCGAAATACCTCCTCGAAGGCGCCGGGCTGCGCCTCCTGATCGATTGCGGCCTGTTCCAGGGCACCAAGAACCTGCGGCTGCGCAACTGGGCGCCGCTGCCGTTGCCCGTCGATACGCTCGATGCCGTGATCCTCACGCACGCCCACCTCGATCACTCCGGGTACCTGCCCGTGCTCGCGCAAATGGGCTACCGCGGCCCGGTGTACGGCACCTCGGGCACCGTCGACTTGTGCGGCGTGATGCTGAAGGACAGCGCAAAGCTGCAGGAAGAAGAAGCCGACTTCGCGAATCGCCACGGTTTCTCGAAGCACCGCCCGGCGCTGCCGCTCTATACGATGGAGGACGCGGAACGCGTGCTCAAGCAGCTCGTGCCCTGCGATTTCGACGATCCCGTCGCGCTGAAAAACGGCGTGTCCTTCCGCCTGCTTCCGGTCGGGCACATCCTCGGCGCCGCGAGCCTCCTCGTGCACATGGGCGGCAAGCTGATCGCGTTCTCGGGCGATCTCGGGCGCCCCGTCGATCCAATCTTGCGCGCGCCGATGCCGCTCGCGCACGCCGACTACCTCGTCGTCGAATCGACCTACGGCGACCGTCTCCATCCAGAGGGCGATCCCGCCGCCGAACTCGAAGCGATCTTCACTCGTACGTTCAAGCATGGCGGCGTCGTCGTGATTCCGTCCTTTGCGGTCGGCCGCACGCAGTCGATCCTGCGCTATATCGCGTTGCTGAAGGAAACAGGAAGGATGGCCAACGTTCCTGTCTATCTCGACAGCCCGATGGCGATCAGCGTCACCGAGCTATACCGGCGCCATCTGCGCGAACACCGGCTCACGCTGTCGCAAGCGGACTCGATCAGCAAGGCCGCAATGATGGTGCGCACCGTCGATCAATCGAAGGAGGTGACGGGCCGGCGCGGACCGATGGTCGTGATCGCGGGCAGCGGCATGGCGACCGGAGGCCGCGTGCTGCATCACCTGAAGGCGTTCGCGCCCGATCCGCGCAACACGATCGCGCTCGTCGGCTACCAGGCGGCCGGCACGCGCGGTGCGGCGCTCGAAGCGCACGCGCCCACGCTCAAGATTCACGGCGAATACGTGCCGGTGCGAGCGGCGATCGAATCGATTTCGTCGCTGTCGGCGCATGCCGACTATCGCGAGACGCTCGCGTGGCTTGCATCGATGTCGACGCCGCCCGAGCGCACCTTCATCACGCACGGCGAACCGGCGGCAGCCGATGCGCTGCGGCGCCGGATCGAGGAAACGCTGCATTGGCCGTGCGAGGTGCCGACCTACCTCGAATCCGTCGACCTGCCTGAGGCGTCGCGCGAGGAACACGCGCAGGCCATTTCCACGCCGACGAGCGAGGAGCGGTTTCCCTACAGATGAATCGCGTGCGCCATCTTCTGCTCGATCCAGACCATTCCTTCGCGCAATCCTTCGAGCACCGCCTCCCGCTCGGTTCCGAATACGGTGTGATGCTTGAACTTGTGCTCGAATTTGCCTTTCGGATCGTCGTGGCCGACGTGGATGGTGCAAGCGAATCCGCCCGGAACAGGCTTGACCTCGGCCGAAACGGACCAGTCGCGCTCGCTGATTTTGCCTGACACTGCCATGGTGAGTCCCTCGATTCCATCTGTCTAAAAGCCCTTCGCGGCCTATTGCATATGCATGCCGCCGTTGACCGCGACATCCGCGCCGGTCACAAACGCCGCATCGTCCGAACATAGGAACGCAACGAGCGCGGCGACTTCATCGGCGCGCCCGAGCCGCCCGACCGGAATCTGCGGCAGGATGCGCTGTTGCATGACGTCGTCGGGCACCGAGGCGACCATGGGCGTATCGAGGTAACCGGGCGACACGGTGTTGACCGTCACGCCGTGCTTGGCGACTTCGAGAGCCAGCGCTTTCGTGAAGCCGTGCACGCCTGCCTTCGCCGCCGAATAATTCGTCTGCCCGAACGCGCCGCGCGAGCCGTTCACCGACCCGATGTTCACGACGCGCCCGAAGCCGCGCTCCACCATCCCGCCAATAAACGGCTTGGTCACGTTGAACAGCGCGTCGAGATCCGTGCGCATCACCGCGTCCCAATCATGCTTCGTCATCTTCGCGAACGAGGTGTCGCGCGTGATGCCCGCATTGTTGATCAGGATGTCGACCGTGCCGTGATCCTCGAGGACGCGCTTGGCGCATT
This sequence comes from Trinickia camelliae, assembly GCF_053525655.1. Taxonomy (NCBI): domain Bacteria; kingdom Pseudomonadati; phylum Pseudomonadota; class Betaproteobacteria; order Burkholderiales; family Burkholderiaceae; genus Trinickia; species Trinickia camelliae. Next base: position 332,596 of record NZ_JBCHAA010000005.1, on the reverse strand, counting down.
GCTCGCACGAGTCGAATTCGGCGACGTCCATCTCGTAGGCGTAGAACTTGCGCCCCGCGTCCCGTTCGTGCATGAGCCACATCGGCACATGATCGTTGCGCTCGGAATGCGACATCGCCACCGTCATCCCCATGGCGAAGAGACGCCGGCTGATCGCCGCGCCCAGGCCACCCATGCCTCCGGTTACGAAGGCAACACGTTTAGCGGACATGCTGTTCTCCTCGAAAAAGAAACGCGCTCGTATCGTGGCGCGGCACATCATCGGCTGGCGCGGCGAGCCGCGCGGCAAATTCATCTCGTGAGTTCACTTTACGCAGCGCGGCCCAAGTTCAATTGATCTGCATCAATCTGCAAAAAAACGTCCCTCCTAGACTCCGAATCACGCCAAGGCGCGTCATTTCCTTTCTTGGGAGCTACTGCAATGAGTTACAAAAGCATCCTCGTTCACCTCGATACGAGTAAAGCCGTGCACGCGCGGTTCGAACTCGCGCTGCGGCTTGCCAAGCAATTCGATGCGTACCTGACTGGCCTTTTCTCAGTCTTCCAGCCCGATCCGCGATCCCTCAACGTGATGGCAGGCACCGCCGACTATTACATCGAGCACGAAAAGATCCGCACCGAAGAACGAGGCGCGATCGAGCGCCTGTTTCACGCGGAGCTCGCACGCGCGAAAGTCGCCGGTGAATGGAAGCTGGCGGACGAATACGCCAACATCGCAGTCCCCGCAGCGGCGCGGCTGGCGGATCTGACCATCCTCGGCCAGGAAAATCCGTACGATGCCGAATCGTTTGTCGCCGACCAGTTCGTCGAGAACCTCGTCTTGAGCGCCGGACGCCCGGTGTTGCTCGTGCCGTACGCCGGACAGTTTCCGACAGTGGGCAGCAACGTCCTCTTCGCATGGGACGGCAGCCGCGAGGCCACCCGCGCGCTGCACGACGCCCTGCCGTTCCTCGCGCACGCGAAGCGGATCACCGTGTTCAGCGTGAACCCGCTCGAAGGCGAGCCGCCCGCGAGTCGCGTTCCCGGCGCGGACATCGCCGCAATCATCGCGCGGCACGGCGCGAACGTCGTGACCGAAGCGATCGAGGGCGTGCGCGGTGTGCCCATCGGAGAGATGTTGCTGTCGCGCGCATCCGACCTCGGTGCGGACTTGATCGTGATGGGTGGCTACGGCCACTCGCGCTGGCGCGAGCTGGTGCTCGGCGGCGCCACGCGCTCGATTCTGAAATCGATGACCGTGCCGGTGCTGATGTCGCATTGACGCGGCATCAAGCCAGCAGGGCTACCTTAGTGACTGAACGACGAGGCTTCATCATGTACAAACGCATCCTCGCGCCGATCGACGGCAGCGACACCGCGAAGCGCGCATTCGATTTCGCGCTCAAGACCGCGCGCGAAAACCGCGCCGAACTCATCCCCCTCTATATCGTCGACGTGCCGATGGTGGCCTACCAGGCGCCCGGCTGCGACCCGTCGATCGTGCGCGACGCCTTGTTGCGGGAAGGCGAAAACCTCAAAACCGAAGCGCTCGCCGTCATGCAGCGCGAAAACATCAAGGGCACGCCGCGCGTGGTCGAAGCCGACATACCCGGAAGCGACATCGCGCAATGCATCCTGGACGAGGCGCACAAGACGCACGCGGATCTGGTCGTGATGGGCACGCACGGCCGGCGCGGCGTTCGCCGGCTCGTACTCGGCAGCGTCGCCGAGCGTTTCGTGCGTCTGTCCTGCTGTCCGGTGCTGCTGATTCCCGGCAGCGTGGAAAGCGCCACGCCAGAGCACGCGGCGACGGCATCCGCAGCGGCGGCCGCCCAAACCGAAAAGGAACCGTCATGAGCTACCAGACTTTGCTCGTCCATATCGACGACAGCCGCCACAGCGACGCGCGCGTGGCCTTCGCGCTCGATCTCGCGCACCAGCACAACGCGCATCTGATCGGTCTTTACGTGGTCTGCCAGGACATGTTCCGGCCGTTGCTCAAGCGTGACGACAGCTTGAATCTGGGCAAGCTGGAAACGCAGGGCGTCGAGCGCAAGAACCGCGCGCACGAGCATTTTGTCGCAGCGGCCGAGCGTGCCGGATGCCGGTTCGAGTGGCAAGCGCCTGCAGGCCCGGCGCTCGAGGCTGCGACCTTGTACGCCCGCCACGCCGATCTCGTGATCGTGGGCCAGGAAGACCTCGGCGATCAGGCGTCCTATATCGCACGCGATTTCGTCGAAGACCTCGTCATGGCAGCCGGGCGCCCCGTGATCGTTCTGCCTTATACGATGTCCTTCGCGGGCCGTGTCGCGTCGTTCGGCAACAACGCGGTCGTGGCATGGGACGGCACCCGCGAAGCCGCGCGTGCACTCGCCGATGCCTTGCCAATCCTCAAGCGCGCCCGCTTCGTGACGGTGACGACCGTGGAAAAGCATCCCGGCCGCGACGAGCCGCCTGGTTTCGACGTCTCCGGCTATCTGGAGCGGCACGGCGTGCGCGCGGGGTTTGCCTCGATTCCGCGAGCGTCCGGTGTCAGCACCGGCGCCACGCTCTTGAATCAACTGAGCGACGTGCACGCCGACCTGCTCGTGATGGGCGCCTATGCACACGCACGCGCGAGGGAACGTGTGCTGGGCGGCGTCACCCACACCTTGCTCGAGACGATGACGGTCCCCGTGCTGATGTCCCATTGACTACGGAACACCTTGGTTCGCAGCGCCCCGTGCGCCGCATGCGCACGAATATCGGAAAATTGAAAGAATGCCGCGGACTTCGCTTTGGTAGCCGTTCGGGATCGCACCATCTGGCGGGCAGGTCCGCATTTGCAATACGTAGACAATCTAGGACAATTTGTCTGAGAGACCGGTATCGTCCCCCTGCGCCGGGCCACCCGCCAAGCGTCCTTTGCCCCTCGGGCAAAGGACGCAACGTCGATCAAGGCACAGCTCACATGAGCGTCCACGGTACGCCACCCACGCCTGTGGCATCCCCGCCGCGCCCGCGCGGCGCCGCATTCCTGCGGCGGCCCGCGGCAGCGGCGCTCATGTCGTTCGTCGCCGTGCTGGCGGTTGCGGCGGCATCGTCGACGCTGGTCCGAGAGCATCTGATTCACTCGGCGCAGGCCCGCTTCGACGCGCGCGCCGCACACGTCACGGGTGACCTGCGCCGCGACCTGGCGGCCTACTCGCAAGCCGTCTATGCAGCCAATGGATTTGTCGGCGCGGCAATGGCTGGCGGCGCCAAGCCCGAACCGGACGCGTGGCGGCGCTATGTGAGCCGCCTCGATCTTGAAGAGATGTTGCCCGCGATGCGAGCGCTCGGCTACGCAGAGGCGCCGGGCGTCGAACAGACGGCACCCGCGAGCGCGTCCGGTGCCGCGCCGCTCCCCCCCGGCACAGCGAGTACAGCGCCTATTGCACGCTTTGCACCCTTTGCGCCCGTTGTGCTCGTCTGGCCCGAAGCGAGCGACTCGGGACAAGGCACGCGCGACCTGGGTTCGGACACCAACCGGCGCGCCGCGTTGCTGCGCGCCGCCGACAGCGCACGGATCGCGCTCGACATCCACGCAGCGCCACTCGAAAACTCGGGCGAAAACCAGGCAAACGCCAGCCTCTACCTGCCGGCGTACCATGAAGCGCCGAAGGACACCCCAGCGTCGCGTCGTGCGGCGCTGACAGGCTTCGTGTTCGCGCGAATCGATTTGAAGTACCTCATTGCGAGCATCGCCGCGCAGGAGCCTCACATCGACTTGCGCGTGACTGCCGCAAGCTCAGGCATCACGCTTTATCCTGCGAACGAAGCCGCCGCCGAACAGGCCGACGAGTCGCCCGTTTTCCGCCACACGGACATCCTGCGCGTCGGCGGCGAATCGCTCACGCTCGGCTATGCGGCGAGCACCCCATCGCTCATCGCCGGGGCCGACGACACCGCCAACGCCATCCTCGGCGCCGGCGCACTCGCGGCGCTGATGGCCGCGATCGCCGTTTTCGCGCTGCTGCGCAAGCAATCGGCGGCGCCGGTGGACGCCGGGTTCGCTCATTCCCAATCGACGCTCAACGAGGCGCGGATGATGGCCATCATCCGCTCGTCGATGGAGGCGATCATCACGGTCGACGAGGCCCAGCGCATCGTGATCTTCAACCCGATGGCCGAGCGCGTGTTCGGCTGCTCGGCCATGGACGCGATCGGCGCGCCGCTCGATCGCTTCATCCCGGAGCGCTTTCGCGCCGCCCACACGAAGCACGTCGAGCAATTCGGCGTGACCGGCGTGTCGGACCGGCAAATGGGCCGGCAGCGCGTGCTGTTCGGTCTGCGCGCGAACGGCGAAGAATTCCCGATCGAAGCGTCGATTTCGCAGATACGCGACGCCACCGGCAAGCTCTATACCGTGATGCTGCGCGACGTCACCGAACGCGTGCGGGCCGAAAACGAACTGAAGGCCTCGCGCGAGGAACTGCGCGATCTGTCCGCGAACCTGCAGAACGTGCGCGAAGAAGAGAAGACGCGCATCGCGCGCGAACTGCACGACGATCTCGGCCAGCAGCTCACCGCATTGAAGATGGATTTGTCGGCCGTCGAACAAACGCTCGCCAGAGAGCCGCCTGCACCGCCCGCCGTCACCACGCGGCTAGCCAGCATGCGCCGCTTGATCGACGCCACGGTCGCCTCCGCGCGCCGCATCGCGGCTGATCTGCGGCCCGTGATGCTCGACGATCTCGGTCTCGTGCCCGCGATCGAATGGCTCGCCAACGATTTCGCAAACCGCTACGGCATCGAAGTCGAGCGCCGGATCGAACCGGGCGATACGGTTTTCACACGCAATAGCGCGACGACGATTTTCCGCATCGTGCAGGAAGCATTGACCAACGTCGCGCGCCACGCGGAGGCGACGCGGGTTTCGATCGTGCTCGCCATCGAAGGCAACCAATGCATGCTGCGCATCGCCGACAATGGGCGCGGAGCCGTCGAGCGCAGCGCACGCACCGACAACAAATCATTCGGCCTCTTGGGCATACGCGAACGGGCGCATATGCTTGGCGGAACGGTCGCGGTGGAAACCTCCGAGCGGCACGGGTTCGCGATTACCGTGCTGCTCCCGCTCGCCGCCATACAACAGGAAGAAACCGAGTCATGATCAAAGTGCTGCTGGCCGACGACCACGCGCTCGTGCGCGACGGCCTTCGCCACATCCTTCAGAACGCGAGCGGCTTCGAAGTCGCGGGCGAGGCCGCCGACGGCGCGGCCACCATCGCGCTGGCGCGCTCGACACCCGCCGATGTGCTCGTACTCGACCTCTCGATGCCGGGGCGCAACGGGGTCGAACTCGTCAAGCAGATCAAGGATGAAAAGCCGGCGCTGCGCATTCTCGTGCTGACGATGCATGCCGAACAGCAATACGCCGTACGCGCGTTCAAGGCCGGCGCATCCGGCTACCTGACGAAGGATAGCGCGAGCGCCGAGCTCGTCGCGGCGGTCACCAAAGTGGCCGCCGGCGGCGTCTATGTGAGCATAACGATGGCCGAGCATTTTGCGCAAAGCCTGAATGAACCCGTCGAGACACTTCCGCACCATCGCCTCTCCGACCGGGAGTTCGACGTGTACCGGCGCATCGCCTCTGGTCAGACGATTACGGAAATCGCACAGGAGCTGTGCGTGAGCACGAAGACGGTCAGCACCTACAAGACGCGCATTCTCGAGAAAATGCAGATGCCGCACGAAGCAGCGCTGTTGCGCTACGCGATCCGCCACAAGCTCTTCGACGACAACGACGACTTGTGACGCCAGCGGGCCGCCCGCAATGCACGGGGCGGCGTAAGGACTGCCGCGACCGTGTAGGAATCGCCCTACACGCCTTCTCCGAAACCTACCGCAACTTCATACACCGCCGATTTATTTTCGCGGGACGTCGAACGATACTTCAGGCCATGAATACGGCCACTCGTTCACCGCTAAAAGTTTTCCTGGTCGATGGTTCCACGCTTTTGCGTCAGCGGATCGCAGCGCTCATCGAACCGGCTGGCAACGTGAGCGTCGTCGGCGTGGCGGAAGACGTCGGCCCGGCGATCGAGGGCATCGAAAGAAGCGAAGCCGACGCCGCGATCCTCGACCTGCGGCTGACCGACAGCTACGGCCTCGACCTCGTGGCGGCGCTCGCTCAGCAACATCGCCGCGTCCTGACGATCGTGCTGACGAACTATTCGGCCCCCGCGTTTCGCGAAGCGAGCTTCGCGGCCGGAGCGGACTTCTTTTTCGACAAGACGAGCGAGTTCGATCTCGCCAGGGACACGATTGCGCGCATTGCTCGCGCCCGGGCCGCCAGTTTCATCGATTGCCCCCAGGAGGTCGTCATGTTTAACGAAGTGGGACATGCCGGCGATGTTGCTGCTGTCGCCCGTCCGCCGCTCACCACGTTCGCCGCCGTAGAGGCGCAGGCAAAGCGCGCGTCGGCACGCTGTTCAGGCTGCGCAATGCGGGCCGTGTGCATGCCAGCCGATTTGTCCGCGCCGGAATTGGCCAAGCTCGACTCCTTGATCTATTCGACGCGGTCGGTCAAGCGTGGAGAATCGCTCTATCGAGCGAATGACGATTTTCAAAGCATCTACGCCGTGCGCACGGGATCGTTCAAGACCGTCATCATGCATCGCGACGGGCGCGAGCAAGTGACCGGCTTTCATCTGATCGGCGATACGCTCGGACTCGACGGCGTCTGCCATGAACGTCACAGCTGCGATGCCATCGCGCTCGAAGACAGCAGCGTGTGCATCATTCCGTTCCGCCCGCTCGAAGGCATGTGCCGCGAGATCCGCACCATGCAGCATCATGTGCACCGGATGATGAGCGGCGAGATCGTCAGGGAATCGGGAATCATGATGCTGCTCGGCACGATGAGCGCCGAGCAACGCCTGGCGGCTTTTCTGATCAATCTCTCGCAGCGCATGAAGGCGCGCGGCTACTCGGCATCCGAGTTCTACCTGCGAATGACGCGTGAAGAAATGGGCAGCTACCTCGGCATGAAGCTCGAGACCGTGAGCCGCATGTTCTCGAAGTTCCAGAAGGAAGGCATCCTCGATACGCGCGGCAAGCAGATCCGTATCGTGGATTTCGAAAGGCTCGCGCAGGTTTGATGCGCGGGAGCGCTTTTAGGCAAACTTCTGTGGGTAGGTCTTGACGGCGCAATCGCGCCGTTTTTTTAACACTCGTAAAAGCGGAAATAGCCGCTGCGCAGTATCACGGGCTTCTTGCCCACCTCGTATAGCAGCCTGCAAGCCGCATGGTGGATCTTATGCCGGTGGCACTCGAATGCGCGCAGCACATCGTCCTCGCGCGACGACTGGGCGCCGAAATGGTCCTCGAGGGCTTCGGCGGTAATCGAACAGTCGACGCGCTTGCCGTCGACGAGTACGGGAAACGTGAGCACGAGGTTCGGTCCGCAGTACTGCGGCGCCTCGTCGGGAAATTGGATATGCACGGCGATCTCCTTACGCGGATAGCTCTTGTGCACAGTGTGATTCGTAAGCGGGAGACGCAATTGACGTGCGTCAATTGGAAGCCTGGCTGCGTCTTTACACTCACTGTGACAGCGCCCGTTCCGCGGCATCGAATACCGCCCGCACCGCAGCTTCCGGGTCCTCGCTCATGTAATGCGGCAGCGGAACCAACTCGCCTGGATGCGTGATCAGATCTAGCCGCACGTCGTAAGTGAGGCCACCCGCACCGCGCATCGCTTCAATGGCCAGATGACAATCACTAAGGCGCCGGGAAAACCGCTCAAGGCGCACGAGTTGCGCGCCGGCCTCCGCTTCGATGCGTGCCGCCCCCGCAAACCCGAGGTACACGATCTGCATGCCCACTCCCATGCACCACCTCCACAACCGTATCGTCTCGATGGCGCAAGAACGTCGATGGACAGTGTCGACTTCGCACTGCCTTTCCGTTGCATGCCTAAGGATAGCCATTGCTCGAATCCGAGACTTCATCTTCTCCGGTCGCGTGATTTGGCAATTGATATGGGTCAATTCAGATTCATGGTCGGGCGCGTTCTCAAACCGGCACCGCCACCGGCACCCGCACGTTGATCGCCGTACCCCGATTCGGTGAACTGACGACCGCGATCTCTCCGCCGAGCATCAACACCCGCTCCTTCATGCCGGCGAGTCCGAACGACTTTCGATGGGGCGCCTCAGGATCGAAGCCACGGCCGTCATCGCGCACTTCGAGAAAGCACTCGCCGCCTCTGCGTTCGAGCGTGATGCAAACCTCGGTCGCGTCGGCGTGCCGCGCGACATTCGTCAGCGCCTCTTGCACGATGCGAAAGAGCGCCGTGGCGCGCTCCTCCGAAAGCACGACGCTCGTCTGCGGCGCGCACAAGCGGCACGGAATGCGCGCGTTGCGCGAGAACTCGGCAGCGAGCCATTCGAGCGCGGCCCCGATGCCCGCATCGAGCACGGCGGGACGCAGCGACGCGACCACGTCGCGCACGACCTGCATGGTCTCGTCAGTCAGAGCGAGCATCGTCTGCATGTGTTCGGCAAGCGCCGGATTGTCCTGGCCGAACTGCATGCGCACAGCCGACGCCCCCAAGCGCAGCGCGGTCAAATGCTGGCCCAATTCGTCATGCAGTTCCCGCGCGATGCGCTTGCGCTCGTCCTCACGCGCCGTTTCGCGACGCGACGCCAATTCACGCAGCAACTCATACGACTCGCGCAAGCGCTGCTCGCCGGCCTTGCGCTCGGTGATATCGCGCCACACGGTCAGCACGCTCTGGATCCCGCCATCCGCGCCGCACTCGGGAACCGCATGCACGGACCAGCACTGCGGCTTGCCATCGCGTTCCCATATGACCTCGAGCTTCGCCGCGACGCCGGTGTCGAAGATCGCCTTCACCTGTGCCCGAAACTCCTCCACCACCGCGGCCGGCGCGTAGGGCACTTGGTGACCGGCCTTCTCGCCAAGCAGTTCGCCGGCGCACATTCCGCTCACGCGCTCGAACTCCGGATTCACGTAGGTGCGCCGGCAGTCGCGGTCGTAGCGGATGATCGGGTCCGGCGCGTTTTCGGCGAGCGTGCGGAAGGCGCTCTCGCTGCGCTTCAACTCGTCGATGTCGCGGCAGATCGCGAGCACGCTCGCGACGCTGCCGTCCGGCGCGAACTCGGGAACGATGCGCATATGTCCCCAGCGCATCTGGCCCGCGGCATCGCGCAAGCACACTTCGTCGGTGACTTCCTGACCGGTCTCGGCCACTTGGCGCAGCGCTGCGAGGTATCGCCGCGCATCGGCGAACGAAGACAGCTCCGAGGGCGTGGTGCCGAGCACTTCGCTCGACGGCAACTGCATCAGCGCGAGCAGCGCCGGGTTGACGTAGACGCGGCGCAACTCGAGGTCGTAGCGGGCGATGTAGTCGCGGGCATGCTCCACGACGGCGCGAAACGCCTGCTCGCTCGCGTGCAAGCGCTCCCGCGCGTCCATTCGCTCCGTGATGTCGGAGACGAGCGCGAGGTCGTAGCGCTTGCCGAGGTATTCGAAGTAGTTCGCGCGGATTTCGACGGGGAACGTGCTGCCGTCCTTGCGGCGGTGCGCGCTCTCGATGAAATGCGGGCCGGGGCCGCGCGTCTCGTGCCAGGATTCGTCCCACCGTTGCTTGTCCCAGCCAGGGTCGATGTCCATGACGGTCATCTGCAGCAGCTCGTCGAGGCCGTAGCCGAGCGCGCGGCACGCTTCCTCGTTCACGTAGACGAAACGCGCATCCTCGGCGATCAGGTAGACGGCCTCGCGTACCTGGCTGAGCGCGAAGCTCGTCAGGCTGAGGTTTTCTGTGCGCTGCGCGACGAGCCGCTGGAGCTCGTCGCGGTCTTCCCGCAGCGCAGCATTCTGGCGCTCCAGTTCGTCTTGGATAGCGTCCGTTATCGATGTCTTCGGGACTTCGTTCATCGGCTGCTCACTCGCGCGCCCGCTCCGCCGGCCGCGGCGATCGGCGCGAATCATGCTTCACAAAGCATACGCGCTTAGATGCCCCAGTGAGTGTGCGCAAAGCCGAGAAGAGTACGCTCGCCAATAAAAAGCCGTGTGACACTGCGCGAAAATTCGCGGCAGGAAGCTGGATGAAAGGTCAGGATGCGACCGGCAGCGGCGCGCTTGCCTCCACGCCAGCCGGCCCGTTGACATCGCGAGCGTTGCCGCCATCGTGCGCGAGCATCGCGAGGAGAGCGCAGCTGCGCTGCCCGAAAGCGCAAAGGATTTGCGAAGACGCCGCAAGCCGCGTGAGCTGGGCAAGCGTCAGCGTGGCGATCACGTCCGCGGCCTCCGGCGACAGTCCGAAGCACGCGATTCCCGCTGCCCTGTCCGCGTGCAACAGCCGCTGCGCCACCGACAAGTACAAGAAATTGATCTCGCGAATCGATTCAAGCGTATCGCCGAAGTTCATTTAGCGCTCCTTGCCGCCGGGGCGAATTCGAAGCAGAAAGCGAGAGGAAAGACAAAATTTGGGAATCGCCGCAAGCGTGCCCGCTTGACGATTTCATCTTAGACGCGCAATGGGCGCCGCAAAGTCAGGAACGCCGGAAAATGCCCCGGCTCTTGGCTGAACCGCTTATCAGGAAATCCTGACGTCGAATTCGGCTAGCGGGGATGCCGCGAACATGATAGTTGCGCGCACAACCATCAATGCAGCGCCATCTCCAAGCGCTGGTCGAAGCTCGCAGCCGGCATCGGCCGGCCGAACCAGTAGCCTTGCGCCTTGCCGCAGCCGAGCGCCGCGAGCGCATCGGCCTGCGCCTTGGTCTCGATCCCTTCCGCGACGACGTCGAGCGACAGCGCCCCCGCCACCGAAATGATCGCCTTGACGAGCGCGAGCATCTTCGCGTCGGTGCCGAGATCGCGCACGAACGAGCGGTCGATTTTCAGCATGTCGATCGGAAACTTGCCGAGGTAGCTCATCGCCGAGTAGCCCGTGCCGAAATCGTCGATCGCGATCGCCACGCCCAAGCGGCTCAAGTCCTCGAGCGTGCGGCGGACCTGGAAGTTGTCCTCGAGCAGCAGGCTTTCGGTAATTTCGACCGTGAGCCACTGCGGCGCGCAGCCGGTCGTCGTCAGCGCCTCGCGCACGGTCTGCGCGAATTCGTTCATGACGAACTGACGTGCCGACACATTCACCGACACGCGCAACACCACCGCCGAGAGCGCGTTCCAGCGCACCGCATACTCGCATGCCTTGACGAGCACCCACGCGCCGATCTCGACGATCGTGCCGTTCGCCTCGGCCACGCCGATGAACTGGTCGGGGGCGAGCCGGCCGCGCGTCGGATGATCCCAGCGCAACAGCGCCTCCGCGCCGAGCAAGCGCCCATCCGGCAACCCGACGACCGGTTGGAACAAGAGCGCCAGCTCCCCCTGCTCGCGCGCCGCGCGCAGCGCATGGCCCAGTTCCATGCGTTCGGCTGCGGCGCGCGCGGCCTCGACGTCATGAAAGCAGAAGCGATTGCCGCCGCGCTTTTTCGCCGACATCATCGCCGCGTCGGCAAAGCGCAGCAATTCGGACGCGTCGAGCGCGTCCTTCGGGTAGCGCGCCACGCCGATGCTCGCGGTGACGAAGACCTCACGCCCGTCGACGAGCATCGGCCCCGAGAGCGCGACGAGAAAGCGGCTCGCCACGAACGCGAGGTCGAAGTCCTCGTCCGCGAACGAAACGACGATCGCAAATTCGTCGGCCGACAAGCGCGCGACCGTGTCGCCCCGCGCCATGCCGCGCACGAGGCGCTTCGCCACGATGGAGAGCAGGCGGTCGCCGCAGTCGTGGCCCAGCACGTCGTTGACATCGCGAAAGCTGTCGAGACCGAGCTGGATCAGCCCGACCTGGCGCTTGCCTTTCGCAGCGCTTACCAAAGCTGCCTCGAGCCGCTCGCGCAGCAGCGTGCGATTAGGCAAGCCGGTCAGCGGATCGAACCGCAGCAGTTCGCCCACTTTCTCGCGGTAGCGAGCCGCGCGTCTCACGTCACGGCCGATCGCCACGCAGATGGCGCCGCCTGCACAAAGCGCGAGCACGGCTGCGGGCGTCAAGCTCACGATGTCGGTCATACGCGAAGCGCGTCCTGTGTGGTTGCGGGAAGGAGCCGGGAATCAGGGAGAGCGCTCCGATGCGCCCCGAGCCAGGCGCGATCGACGTCCCTATGCCTTGTATACGGCACGGCTTCGGCGCCTCAAGAGGGCCCCGGCGGGCCATCGAATCCTGAAAATTTCGTAGGGGATTCCTGATTGCGGAGCGCACCGCGTGTCGGCGCGCTCCGGTTAGCGCACTCACGCATTCGTGCAGCCGCGCGCCAAAAAAGGACATAATCGCTGGTTTTGACGGCCAGCCTGGCCACTCTGCCCAAGCCGCGGACTCGCCTCGCCCAACCACGAACCCATGGACAATCCCAGCCGCTCGGAACGATCCCGCAACGCCGCCATCCAGGCCGCGCTCGCCATCATTGCCCGCGATGGCCCGGGCAAGCTCACGTTCGAAGCCCTGTCGCGCGAGAGCGGGATCAGTAAAGGCGGGCTGATGCATCAGTTCCGCTCGAAGGACGAAATCCTGAAGGCCCTGCTCGCGTACCAGACCGAATACTTCGATAAATTCTCGCGCGACTATCTGGCGACGCTCGGCACGGACCACGCGGAAGCGACATTGATGGCGCAGATCGCGACGTCGCGCGAAGCCGCCGCGCAGTCGAACTCCGTCACGCTCGCGATCATCGCGGCGCTCATCGAAAACCCCGACCTGCTCGCCGGAAACCGCGAGGCCGCCGCGAAAAGTCTGGAGCGCATCAAGGCCGAGGCAACCGATCCGGACCTCGCGCTGTTGCGCTGGCAAGCCGCTCAAGGTCTCGTGCTGAGCACCCTGCTCGGACTGTCTCCGCTGACCGCGACTGAGCGCGAGCGTCTCTTCGACTGTCTGCTGGACCCAAGCCGGTGGACGCCTGGCGCCGCCGCAAAGAAGCCCGCCTCCGCCAGTTCAACGCGCAGCCGCAAGCCCGCCAAGCGCTGACGCTCGAGCCGCCGCTCGCCGCTCAGCCGCTCAGCCGCTCAGTTGGCCTGATCGAGATCGGTCTGCGTTTCCGAATCGACGTCCCCGATGAAATCACCGAGGCTGCGGATGCGGGACACGGCATCACGAGCGCGGCCCTGCATCCACGCCGTCAACGCGGCAGCGGGCATCGGGCGCGCAAAGAAATAGCCTTGCGCGACCTGACAGCCTTGCTCTTGAAGAATGCGCCGCTGCGCGTCGTTTTCCACGCCTTCGGCCACGATCGTCAAGCGCAGGCTCGTGCCGATTCCCGTCACCGCGCCGGCCAGCGCCCGCGCGCCCTCGTCCGTTTCGAGCTCGCGCACGAAGCTCTTGTCGAGCTTCAGCTCGTCGACCGGTAAGCGGTGCAAATAGCTCAAGCTCGAATAGCCGGTGCCGAAGTCGTCGATCGACAAGCCGACGCCAAGCTCGTGCACCAGCTTCAGCGTCGCGAGCCCGCCCGAGGCGTTGTCGAGCACGACGCTCTCGGTCACCTCTAGCACCAGATCGCGCGGCGACAACCCGCAAGCCGCGAGCGTCTTGGCGATGAGCGCGGGAAGGTGGCGGTCGCGAAAGGTCGTCGGCGACACGTTGACCGACACGTGCGGGATGACGATGCCGGCGGCGCGCCATTCCGACAATTGGCGGCACGCCTTCTGCAAGATCCCGTGGTCGAGCTCGGTGATGAAGCCGCATTCCTCGGCGAGCGGCACGAAGCGGTCGGGCGGCACGACGCCGAACTCCGGGTGATGCCAGCGCGCCAGCGCCTCGACCCCGTAGATGCCGCCGTCGCTCAAGCGCACTTGCGGCTGATAGTGCAGTTGCAATTGATCGGCATGCAGCGCGGCGCGCAACGCCATTTCGAACTTCAAGCGGTCCTGCGCCACGCGGTTCAGCTCCGGCGTGAACACCGAAAACCGATGACGCCCCGCCGACTTCGCCTGATACATCGCCATGTCGGCGTGCAGCAGCAGCGTGTTCATGTCATGGCCGTGCTGCGGGAAGATCGCGATGCCGACGCTCGCGGTCGGCCGCAGCGCCGTGCTGCCGACCATCACCGGCTCCTGCAGCTCGGCCATGATGCGCTCGCAAAGCGCGGTCGCGGCTCCCGCATCGCAGGGCGAGAGCACGACGACGAACTCGTCTCCCGACAGGCGCGCGACAAAATCCAGCGCGCGCAGGCACCCTTTGAGCCGTTGCGCGACTTCGCAGAGCAAGACATCCCCCGCCGTGTGCCCGAGCGAATCGTTGACGTGCTTGAAGCGGTCGAGATCGAGAAACAGCACCGCGAGCGTGTTGTTCGTGCGCGCCGCGTTGGCGAGCAGCGACTCCGTATGCGCGATCAGAAAGCCGCGGTTCGGCAAGCCCGTCAAGCTGTCGTAGAACGCGAGGCGCCGGATGTTCTCCTTGCTCGCTTCGCGTTCGAGCGCCAGCGCGCAGAGATTCAAGCTGACGTCGATGAGCCGGCGATGCAGCGTGTCAGGCTCGCGCGTCTCGCGGTAATAGAAGGCAAGCTTGCCGAGCACGCGGCCGTCGCTCGAGCGGATTGCGTGCGACCAGCACTGCGCGAGTCCGCTTGCTCGCGCCGGTTCCTTGAGTTTCGCCCAGCACGAATCCTCGGGCGCGTCCGCGAACACCATGAGCTTGCCGCCGAACGTGCCGACCCCGCACGCTTGCATCCCGGGGCCGGCGTCGAGCCCGTCGATGGCCTTCGTGTACGCCGCGGCCAAGCTCGGCGCCGCGAGCGTCCAGAGCCGGCCGTCCTGGTCGATGTTGCAGATCGACGCGACGATCTCCGGCGCGATGCGCTCGACTTCGAGGCAGATCAGCAGCATGACGTTGAGGACCGGCGCCTCGCGCGCCATCGCATTCAGCACTTTCTGCTGCAGGACCTCGTGCATCTTGGTGTTCGTGATGTCGGTCCACACGCCCACCATGTTCTTGCAGGTGCCGTACTCGTCGTTGACGACGTTGACGACGGCCTGGATCCACAACGGCTTGCCGCTGCGGTCGTAAATCAGGATTTCGACGCGAAAGCTCTCGCGCGCGGCGAGCCGCTCGCCGATGTACTCGAGCGTTTTGTCGTCGGTGTAGCGCCCGCTCACGACGCGGCTCGGAATCTTGCCGTACATGTCGGCGAGCTCGTAGCCGAGCATGCGCGTGAAGCCGTCGTTGATGTAGATGGTGCGGCCGTCGGGACCCACGACGATGATCGCGCTGTCGGTCTCGTTGACCGCGAGCGAAAGGAGCCGCCGCTCTTCGCGCCGCTTCACTTCGCTGGTCACGTCGCGGATGAACGCGGTATAGAGAACGCCCGCCGCCGTATAGACCTTCGAGATCGACATCGATCCCCACCGCACCGTGCCGTCGACGCGTTCGATCACGACTTCGCGGCTCGTTCCGACGATGCGGTTCGAACCGGTATCGCGGTTCGCGTCGACGTATTGGTCGTGCTGCCCGCGAATGCCGCGCGGTACGAGCATGCTGACGTTGCGTCCGAGTACGTCGGCGCGCGGATAGCCCCATAGCGCTTCGGCGGACGCGTTGAACAGCGTGACGCAATTGTTCGCGTCGATCACGACGACGGCGTCGACCGCCTGCTCCAAGGTCTGGATCAGGGTCTCGCGCGCCTGGCTTTCGGTGAGCGGGCCGTTCGGCGGCAAGGTCGATTCGTCTGCCGAATTCCGGGCAGAGGGACAAGCAGCAACGGCGGCTGATGGCTGGGTCATGGCGCAAGCATGCGTTCGATACGTTTCGATGCGTGCGCCGGCAGCGAGCGTGCGAGCTCGGCCCGTGCGAAACCGCTGCAGCACGCGTGCGATAGATAGCGACACGCGGTCGGCGTCGGTTCGACAACACGGATTTGGCGAATGGAAGCAATCACTCGTCACCGGCGCAAACGTACTAACGACTGCGTCGGGAAATTCTGAAGGGTGACGGGAGCGTCAAATAGTGTCAGACGAATGCGGGGAATTGTCTGCGGAAAGAGGGTATCCGAGCGATTCGGACGGTGACACGCGGCAACCCATGTAATAACATTGTGCCTACGCATGTCACACGGCGGCATAACATTGTACCTACGGTGAAAACATGAAAACGACGATTCGCAGAATGGGAAACTCGCAAGGCGTGCTGATCCCCAAGCCGTTCCTCACGCAATTGGGATTGGTGGACGAAGTGGAAATGGAAGTCGAAAACGATGCGATCGTGTTGCGGCGCCCTCGCCACAAAGCCCGTGAGGGATGGGCGGAAGCGAGCAAAACCATCGCGCAAAGCGGTGACGACGCCTTGGTGATGGGCGAATTCGGAAACGCCGACGATGCGGAGCTCTCATGGTAGTGCGCGGCGAAGTCTGGCTGGTTTCGCTCGACCCGACGATGGGAAGCGAGATTCAAAAGACGCGGCCCTGCGTCGTCGTCTCCCCTCCTGAAATGCACGATCATTTGCGTACGGTCATCGTGGCTCCCATGACCTCGAAGGGTCGTCCAGCGCCCTTTCGAATTCCGGTGACGTTCAAGCGGAAACGCGGTTTGATCCTTTTGGATCAGCTTCGCGCAGTCGACAAACTGCGGCTGATGAAAAAAGAGGGAGCCGTTAGCGGTAAAACGTTGTTGGACACGCTGCGTACATTGCAGGAAGTCTTTGCGGAATAGGAAAGACCGCAAGAGCACTTCGCTCTAGAAGTGCTTCGAAATCCCCACCGTAAACCCATGCGGCAGGACTAGCACGAAGAGCGGCGTTTGGTACAGCGTGCTCACATACCCGACCGCCGTGCCCAATGCCCAGCCGCCGAGCACGTCGGTCTGCCAGTGCGCCTGACTTTTCATGCGCGCAACCGAATCGTAGGCGGGCAGCAGTTCGAGCGCCCAGATCCATGGGTCGCGCCCCGCGTAGTTGACGATGAACGGCGTGACGAAGCTCGCCTGCAGCGTGACTTCACCGCTCGGGAAACTGTGGCCGCCGCTGAACCATTGATTCGGACCTTGCTGCTCGCTCGGACGCTCGCGCCCGAACCCGGCCTGCATCGCGTGCGCGGCAAGCGCGGAAATCGCCGACGCATCGAGCGTCTGCCAGAAGGTGTGACCGAGTTCGTCGTCGTTGCCGAGCCAGAACGCCCCGCCCAGTTCGGTCGCCACCACGCTGTACTCCAACGCCAGCTGGACGTTGCGATTCCAGATGCCGCTCTCGTCCTTGCCGATTTCGTGATCGATGCCGAGCGGGCCACCGCCGGCATGCGCGAGCGCCACGTAAGATCCCAAGACGACCCCGGCGCCGCACCGTTTGAGCCGGCGACACAGTCGAGACGTCTTCCGATCCATAGAGACCTCGCCGAACAAGCATTGCGTGGCGATGTCATGCGACTGCCGCGCGGCGGCCCGCATCTGGCAAACGATCGGGCAATGCACTCCCTCCCCGACCGTCGAAGCGAGTTTACGCCGCGATCCTGAAGAAAAACTTATGCACACAGTGACGCAATCAGGCGCCGCGTACAGCCGCACACGCCGAGCGCGGACCCGGCGCAAGCGGGCTACACTAGCCGGCATTCCGGAGCCGTCCGCCGAGAGGAAAACGTCGATGGTCCACCACATCCAGTATCAGAAGACTTGCCTCGCCGGGCTGGACGCGATGCGCGCCGAAAGCGCGCAGAGCTACCCGCGCCACACGCACGACCAATACGGCATCGGTGTCATGGACCGCGGCGTGCACGCGTCGGCGAGCGACGGCAAAGAAGTGCAAGCCGGTCCGGGCAATCTGATCTTCGTGAATCCCGGCGAAGTGCACGACGGACGCGCGAGCGGCGGTGCATCGCGCACGTGGCGCATGCTGTATTTCGATCCGACGCTGATGCTCGACGCGCAAAGCGACGTGCTCGAAGGCGTGGAGCGCCCGTTCGATTTTCCCGCAGCCGTTGCGATCGACCCTGTTCTGCAGGGCCTTTTCAACTCCCTCTTTGCGCACGCGACCAGCGACGGCGCGAGTGACAGCGCGCCGCTCGACGCAATGGCTTGCGAAGCGGCGCTCCTGCAACTCGCCGCGCACCTGCGCCAACGCCTCGTCCCGTCGCAGCGCATCGCGCCTTCCGGTCAATCGATCCGCCGCGCGAAGGAGCGCATCGATACCGATCCGGCCGCGCCTTTCACGCTCGCCGCGCTCGCGGACGAAGCGGGTGTAAGCCGCTATCAGCTCCATCGCAACTTCATTCGCGAACTGGGCTTCGCGCCGCATGCGTACATCCTGCAGCGGCGCATCGCCCTCGCCCGCCGGCTGATCAAGAGCGGGGCACCGCTGGCCGAGGCGGCGCTCGCCGCGGGCTTCTACGACCAGAGCCACCTCAATCGCTGGTTCTTGCGCATCTTCGGCGTGTCGCCGGGCACGTACGCACTGTCGATGGGCTGAGCGACCCTGAGCGACCCTAAGCGCTCGCACATCCGTCCAAGAGCGCTTCTACGCCCCTCGGCACACTGGGCTTCCTTTTCACGGAGCCCGGACATGTCACACAGGTATCGCGCCTATCTTTGCCTCGCGCTGGCGATGACCACCGTCGGCAGCACGGTGGTGGCCAGCAAAGTCATCGGCATGGGTTTTTCGCCGTTTGCGGCGACCGCATTGCGTTTCGCCATCGCCTTGCCGGTGTTCGTCGCGTTGATGCTGGCGACGCGCACCGCCTGGCCGAAGCCCGACCGGCACGACCGCCTCCTGCTGCTCGCGCAGGCCGCTGCGGGCAGCGTCGGCTACACGGTGTTTCTGATCGCGGGCACGAAGCTCACGTCCGCCGCCGACGCCGGCATCATGGTCGGCACCTTGCCCGCCGTCGCCGCCATTGCGGCGGCCGTGCTGCTGCGCGAGCAGCTTGCACCGAAGATGCTGGTGTCGATCGGCCTCGCGACCGCGGGCGTGCTCGTCGTCGCCACCGATCGCACCGGCCCCGCCGGCGCCCATTCACTCGCGGGAGACGGTCTGATTCTCATGGCCGTGTTCTGCGAAAGCGTGTTCATCCTGCTCAACAAGCGCCTGCGCGTGCCGCTCCCGCCGCTTGCGCTGTCGACGATGATGAGTTGTCTTGGGCTCGCGACGTCGCTGCCGTTCGCGCTGTGGGATGTCGCGCACGGCCGCGTCGCGCTCGATGCGCCCGCGTTCCTCGGCGTGGCGTACTACGCGCTGGTGCCGACCGTGCTCGGCTTTTGGCTCTGGTATGCGGGCTCGTCGCGTGTAACTGGCGCCGAAGCGTCGCTCTTTACGGCGGTGGCGCCGGTGGCGGCCGTCGTCCTCTCGTCGGCGTTGCTCGGCGAGCGCGTGGGCATGCCGCTCGTCGCCGGACTGGTGCTCGTGATCGCCGCCGTGGCATTGACGGCGTTGCCCGAGCTAAGACGACGCGTGAGTGAACCGTGAGGCACGAACCTTGATGCGCGGTGACGCCAGCGCCGTGCCGGACGCGGTTACTGAGGCGGAGCGTCGGCGCCTTCGGTCGTTTCCGCCCACGCGTCGAAGTCGCGCTGCAGCGTTTCGATCTTGCCGCGCCCGGCTTCGAGCGCCGCGCGGCCCAGCAGGAGGCGCAACGGCGGCTGCTCGGACTCCACCGCCTTCAGGATCGCGGCCGCCGCGCGCACCGGGTCGCCCGGCTGGCGGCCGCTGCGCTCGCGAATCTGGCGTACGCGAGCGCCGGCCGTCTCGGCATAGTCGTCGATCGTCACGCTCCGCTCGCTCGCGGAGCGTCCCGCCCAGTCCGTGCGGAACCCGCTCGGCTCGACGATCAGCACCTTGATGCCGAGCGGCGCCACCTCTTGCGCCAATGCCTCCGAGAGACCTTCGACCGCGAACTTGGTCGCGTTGTAGAAGCCCACTCCGGGACTGCCGCGCACGCCCCCCGCCGACGACAGATTCACGATATGGCCGCTCTTCCGTTGCCGCATGCCGGGCAGCACGGCGCGCGTCATGTTGGCGAGCGCCCAGAAATTCACTTCGAACATGCTGCGCACATCGTCGTTGTCGCTTTCTTCGATCGCGCCGAAATAGCCGACGCCCGCGTTGTTCACGAGCACGTCGATACGGCCGAACCGCGCAAGCGCGACCCGCACGCTTTCGTCGATCTGCTCCGGCCGGGTCACGTCGAGTGCAAGCGCGAGCGCGTTCGCTTCGTATTGCTTGGCGAGGCTCGCGACTTGATCCGGATGGCGCGCGGTGACGACCACGCGATAACCGCGTTCGAGGAGGTACTGCGCGATTTCACGTCCGAAGCCGGTCGAGCAGCCGGTGATGAACCAGACGGGCTTGCGTTGCTCTTCTGTCATGGGGAAGGTTCCTGGTCAGTGTTTGCCTGCGTGCGTCGTAATCTGAACGAGATCGACCACGACGTGCGGCGCGCCGAATTTCGCGGCGAGTTGCTTCAAGCGCTGATCGACCGCCGACAGATAGTCGGCGCGCGGCTCGACATCAGGGCGCAATGTATCGAAGAGCGGCGCGGGTGTGACGAGCAGCACGATCATCTCGGTGCCGAACGGCTTGCCGATGACCCAATCGCCCGCGCTGCCGATCGTCGCCGAATAGTTCGGCGGCGCCTGATTGTCCTTTTCGCGGCTGCTTGGCACGAGATGCGCGACGCTGCCGTCGAGCTGGTAATAATCGACGTAGACGTAGGAATCGAAGCCTGGCGTCGTGATATCGACGACGAGCGCATCGCCTTCGTTCAATTGCCCGTTCGGCGCGCGCGTGCGGATCGTCGCCGCGCTCGCGGACGCGGCGGCCGTGGCCGGGTTGGCGTTGGCCGCCGGATGATTGGCGCTCCAGTACGGCGCGAGCGCCTTGACGATATCGCAGTTGTGCGCGCCGACCGGCCGCAAGTCGAGATTCAGCGTGGCGAGCCCCGGCACGCCGTTCAACGCGTCGCGCACTTGCGCTCGCCCGACGCGCGCTTCGACGAAACCGTGCACGTTCAGCGTATGGCCGTCCACCGACGCGCTCAGCGCGGCACACGGCAGGCCGTCGAGCACAGGCGTCACGGCGGCGAGCGAGAGCGTTTTAGATTCGGCATTGCCGGGCGCCTGCGCGATCGTGCCCGATGATTGCTGCTGCGGGGGCTGGCCGCTCGGACTTGCGAATTGCCGATACCCGAACCAAAACCCCGCGAGCATGACCACGATCGCCCCGCCGCCGATAGCGAGCCCCTTGCGCGAAATCCGCGGCGGCGTCGAACGCACTGAAGGCGCCGAGCGCATCGCGGACGCCACCGGCGCCACATGCTTTTCCGTCCCCATGCCTTCGAGAAAACGCGCGACGCTCGGCGTGCGCGTGGCGCGATCGAACGAGAGCGCCTCGCTAAGCGTCTTCCATTGCCGCCGGTCGAGGTTCTTCGGACGCTCGGGCTGCATCTTCTCGCTTCTCGCCTGCGTCGCGGCCAGGCGATTGAACGGGTGATGCCCCGTCAGAAGCTCATACGTCACGCACGCGAGCGCATAGACGTCATCGCGCGGATCGGGTTCGCGGTGCTCGAACATCTCGGGGCTCGCGTAAGCGGGCGTGATGCCGCCGAGGCTCGCGGGATCGAAGATCGTGACGTCGGTATCTTCGTCCGGACGCTGAAACACGCGCGCAATGCCGAAGTCGATCACCTTCACTTCGCCGCCGTCGGTGATGAACACGTTCGCCGGCTTGAAGTCGCAATGCACGAAGCCGCGTTCGTGCGCGTAGGCAAGCGCGCGGCCCATGCCGTTGATGATCGGCGACGCCTTCTCATAGGGCATGCCGGTGAAATCGGGCGCGCGCAACGTCTTCGAGAGCGGCTTGCCGGACAGGTACTCCATCGTAAGATAGACCATCGGCCCGTCGCGGTCGAAGTCGTACACGGTGACGATGTTGCGATGCGCGAGCGTCTGCGCCTTGCGCGCTTCGCGCTGCAACGCGATCAGCGAAGTCGGCTGACCGCGGAACTGTACGTTCAGCACCTTGATCGCGATGTACGGCATGCGGTCCGAGGCTTCGAGCTTGCGCAGATCGAGCGCCTTGTAGACCGTGCCCATGCCGCCCACGCCCAGGCACTCTTCGAGCACGAAGCGCCCGTTCAGCGTGTCGCCGATGCCCTTCACGTAGTCGGGATCGGTATTGGGCAAGCTGCTTGGAAAAGCCTGCGCGCCGGCGGACGGCGCTCCCGGGCGCGAGTTCAGCGGTGCAGCGGGCGCGACGACCCGCGTTTCATCGCTCGCGCGATCGGCAAGCGCCGCATCGCTTCCGGTCGAGAACTGCTCGATATGGCGCACGACTTCCGCGTAGACCTCGCCGGGCAGCGGCTTTTTCGTCTGCGTCTCGTCGAGCACTTCACGCAGCCGCACGCCGTTCGCGTGGTCGGCCGCCAGCGCGCGATCGATTTCGTCGAAAAACGCGTCGTGCGACAGAGCCCCGCTCTGGAAGGTTTGGATTAGCTGCGCAAGGCTTGTCATTCGAACGCCTTCCACTCAGCTGCAGTTGCGCTTCAGTTGCACATCACATGCGCCGGTGCGCCGATGCGCGACGCACCTGGAAACGCGGATAGCCGCACTCAGTTGCCACACTCTCTTAGACGAAACCGGCCGCGTTTCTTTAAGGATTGGTTTGCTTTCCGATCGATACTAGTCTGCGCAAACGCCTTGTGCAATCGGTGCCCGAACTACCTGCACGGCGCAAAGGCAATCCACGCCGCGTGAATGGCGCATGTCGCAAGACGACCAACACGCCGCGTCGATTGTGTTGGATCACGACCGTCATCCGCGCGATCGAACACCCGCTTTCCATGCCGGCCACGCTCCTCTCGACATCACGAAAACCCCTTGTTTCAAGGCTCCGCAGCATTTCTCACTCGCTTCGCTCACAACTGGCACACCCTATGCAGTATAGGAGCCGAGCCCGCAATACTTGCAGCTCAATCACTCGAAGCCCTACTGACTGCCTTTGGAGAACTGCCATGAAGACCTTGATGATCGAAGACCTCGCCGTCGCTAAAGAACTCGACGCCCGTGAAATGTCCGCCGTGCGCGGCGGCTACCTGCCCGGCCTGTATCCGTTTCCGTCGTACTACCCGTCCGTGCATGTCGACACGACGAACTTCAGCGCCGCGCAATCGATCGGCCAAAGCAACCTCATCGAGAACAACGTCGGCAACGGCGACGCGTTCGTGTCGAACATCAAAGGCACGGTCAACCCGTCGCAGAGCGCCAAAAACACGATCGACTTCCACTAAGCGTGCATGGTCGTGCACCTTGAAGGCCGCGAGGCCCTCGAGGTGCACCATGCTCCCGCAACCGATTCGACCCACTCGGAGAAACGTCATGTCATCCCTCGTGATTCACGAACTCGCGCCCGGCCCGGACCTCGACCGCAAGGCCATGGCCTCGATTCGCGGCGGCGTCGCCAACCTGGGCCCCAGCGGCCTGGGCGGCCTGGGCAGCCCCAATATCAACGTCAATGTCGGCGTGTCGCAGAACATCAACCAAGTCCAGAACATCGAAGTCGCGGCGCTGAACAACATCGGCGTGCTCGGCGCCGATCTCGGACCGATCCGGTTCAACGTCAGTCCCTCGCAAACCGCGAATACCGGCTTCGGATTCTGAGCGCCGTTCGAACTCAGGCCGAACTCAGGCGATCGGGGCCTCGCGGCCTCAATCGCCTGTTTTAGCTATGGTTTTGCGCTTTTTTGGCGCCTAGGCGCCGACTTTCTCGTCTAGTGCTTGGTTATGGCCACCAAATACTGCATTTAGATCAGTACCCCATGTGCCCTCGCCTATGATGAGTTAGCGCGCTCTGTGACTGTGAATGGGTTCTCGCAGATGACGCGAGCCGGTTCTGACAGAGTGGTCGCGCCACCAGCCCTGTAGTCAACTCCAAAGGAGGGTTTCCCATGAAGTTCATCGTTCAATGGAAGGGTCAACCCGGCGTGCAACAGTCAGCGATCAACCGATTCCTGGAAACAGGTGGCCGTCCGCCTGAAAATGTCACGCTCGTGGGGCGATGGCATGTGGTCGGTGAGTTGGCCGGCGTTGCGATTGTCGAAGCGACCGACACGAGCGGGCTCGCGGCGATGATGCTTCAATGGGGTGACTTGTTGTCGTTCACTTCCGCTCCTGCGCTAACCGACGAGGAGTTGGGCGCTGCTTTGACTGCTCTCAAGGCTGCCTCGCATTGAGGCTGCCAGCCGCGAAGCCGGCTAAGGGTCTTCGACCCGGACACGCGCTTCGCAAGGCATACCCTGAGAGGTGCGGCAGGCGCTCGATATGCGAACGCTCACCACCCACACGCTGTGAACGTGAAAACAGGCCAGAATAAAAATGGCTGCAATTGAATCATGGAAGTTGCACGCCAAATCGCCAGAAAAAATTCGCCGCAACGGCTCTTCTGAATGGCGTGGTACGCGGTGGCCAGCGGATAGGTCAACAGCCTGCCAATGATGCGTGCGGCGCTGTTTCGCTCGATAGCTTGGCGTTGCCGCGCGTGACGAGCGCCTATACTGAATTGAAGCTTCAGCTAACCTTAAGGCGCGCGGCAGCATGCTTGAACG
This sequence comes from Trinickia camelliae, assembly GCF_053525655.1. Lineage (NCBI taxonomy): Bacteria > Pseudomonadati > Pseudomonadota > Betaproteobacteria > Burkholderiales > Burkholderiaceae > Trinickia > Trinickia camelliae. The sequence continues at coordinate 308,060 of NZ_JBCHAA010000005.1, read as the reverse complement.
CGATGCCGCTTACCCGATTCCCCTACCGATTCGCGGAGTCCACCATGGGCACTCTTGTGATCAACGATCTCGTTGAAAGCGTCGATTTGGACAGACAAGCGATGGCCGCCATCACGGGCGGCTCGATGGTGCAAGCGCATCAGACGATGCTGGCGCCGCAGTTGTTTACCGGACTGCGGATCGCCGCGGGCCTAGGTGAGTTCGCAGGTGAGTTCGCAGGCCGCTCGCCGATTGCGGAAGCGGTCGCGCAGCGCACACGCACCACGCTGCTGCGATAACCCGGAAGAGCGGAAAGCGCCGCGAGTGCGCCGCATTCCACCGCTTGAACGAAGCGCTTACGAAGCCAGCCGCAACATCGCCGGCCGCTCGGCTGCGGGTGGAAACACGCACCATGACCCGTCGTCGTGTCGAAAAAAGAAGATCGAAAGCGTGCCGCTCGAATGCGAGGTCTCGATGCAGACGTAGCGTCGCCGATGCATGGGCATGCGGCTGAAACGGATCACGCGAGCGGGCGCGGCAGGCGTCGGTGCGAGCCACTTGTCGACGAGGCGGCGCAAGGTGGATTGGGTGATACGGCTGGCTTCGGCAAGGGTATCCATTTGCGTCTCCTTAAGGCGCTCGGTTGGTGAGCAATCAAGCGGCTTGCAGGACGCAAGCGGCACATTGAACGTATTGGCGGCGCGCGGCGCGGCGAGCAGCGATCAGCGCGCGGCACATTCCGGTCACAGCGCGGGCAGCCGTTGCCGGATGCAGGACACAGGCGCGGACTTGTTCGCTGCGGCCCTTGCCGCACACGCACCACGTGCAGAAGTGTTCGCAGTTGTTCGTCAGCAGCCGGTAGTCGTTTTCGCCGAGACGGGAGCGCGCGCGTTCGACCGCTTCGATGCCCGAGTAACGCGTTTGACGGTCGTGCGCGATGACGATTTGATGGCCTGCCGCGAAACGTTCGAGCGTGACTTCCTCGACCGGACCGCGATGCAGCGACGTGCAAAGACCGGAGTAGTGAATGACCTTGCCGTTGCCTACGTAGATGCCGTGATGGCTGTAGCCGGCGCGCTGCGTGACGAGATGGGCGCCGAGTGCGAGTTCAGCTGGCGCGGCGTTGCGAACCGCTTGGGCGGTGTCGGCATCGGCGAGTTGAAGATCGAGGCTCATGGCGGTGTCCATCTGCGTTTCGGTTGGCAACCCTTGCGGCTCGTGGGTTTGCTGGTTGCCAACTACTCTGCATCAGGCATGCCAAAAGGCTTCGGCCTTGGTTTGACAAGGGTTTGCTATGGGATGGGTGAAACACGCGCCGCTTTCTGTTGTCGCCGGCCCAACGATTATCAGAGCGTTCTGTTGGGCCGCACGCGTCATTTGGCGCACGTGGCGGGCGGCGATCAAGGCCTTCATCGAGTGAGCCACCGCATCAGGTGCGGTGTTGGATTGCTGCGCACAGCGCATCGCCGCAGTGTTGGTCGAGACACAACCGTCACGCCGCACGGCAAGCGGCCGATCACTCGCGGCCAACCACGCAGTGCGTCGCCGCGCCTTATGCGGCGAGGCTCGCGACGAACGGCCAAGCGGCGGCGTTCAATCGTCACGATCCGCGCGCCGCATGGTACGGCACTTGCATCGTATGGCGGGCACGCGGCTTGGCCGCATCTCAATCGCCACTCGCCATCCGGAGACTCATCATGGCCGCCATCACGATCAACGACCTTCACACGAAGCGCGACCTGGACCTCAAGGCCATGTCGCTGATACGCGGCGCAGGCGCGCCGTGGGTCTTCGGCTGGATTCAACCGTTTACGCCACCGGTGGCGAGCGTCGGCCCGGTCCTCAACTTCTATCAGACCAACATCTTCGCGAACCAGCTCGTCAATCAGGTCGAGAATATCAACGTCAACAACGCCGCGCCCAATTCGAACGTCGCGGTCAGCGCCGGCGAAAACGGGAAAAACAACGGCCTTCTCACATGAACCGATGCATGACCCGATCCAGGCGGCAGCCATGCTGACTCAGTTCAATTGGACGTCGGCCTCGCGCACCGATGTGGGCCTCGTGCGCGCGATCAACGAGGACGCTTGCCTCGATCTTCCCGCGCACGGCATCTGGGCCGTCGCCGACGGCATGGGCGGCCATTCGGCCGGCGACGTCGCGAGCCAGATGATCGTCGACGCGCTCGCGGCGATCGTCGTGCCCCAGAACCTCGCGGATTTCATCGCCGCCGCGCGCGCCGAACTGCAGCGTGTGAACCGCACGCTGCGCGACGAAGCCGCGGCGCGGCGCGTACGCACGATCGGCAGCACCGTGGCCGCGCTTATTGCCAGCGGCAGTCACTGCGGGCTGCTGTGGGCCGGCGACAGCCGCATCTACCTCTACCGGCGCGCGCAGTTGCGGCAGCTCACGCGCGATCACAGCCAGGTGGAGGAATTGAAGGCGCAGGGTTATCTGACCGCCGAAGAGGCCGTCGACCATCCGGCGCATCACTTGATCACGCGCGCTGTCGGCGCGGCCGATTGGCTCGAGCTCGACGAGCAGCGCGTCGAAATCAACGACGGCGACATGTTCCTGCTGTGCAGCGATGGTCTTTCGAACGAAGTCGACGAAACCGGCATCGTGAGCGCGCTGGCCGGCGGCGATTGCCGGCAAGCGACGGACGCGCTCGTCGAAATGGCGCTGCACGAAGGCGGACGCGACAACATCTCCGCCATCGTGATCCGTGCCGACGATCCGTATGCGGCGGATAAGACGCTCGTGAATCCGGCGTTGCCTTGAACCCAGCGACCCTGCGTTTAGCGAGGTTTTCCCGCCGCCTCTTGATGCCGAAAGTCCTTCGAGCGGATGCCGTGCTTCTTCAGCAGCATCTGCAGATGTGAGCGGTTCATCTCGCAGCGCCGCGCGAGCTCCGCGACGGTGCCGCCTGTCTCCTGCAGCCCGCGTTCGAGAAACGCGCGTTCGGCTTCATCGCTCGCGGCGCGCTTCGCTTCGGCCAGCGACGCGGGCGCGACCGCGGGTACCCCAGCGGAAGCCGTCGAGCCATCGACACTCGCCGCCTCGGCGTGAGTCCCCGCCGCGCCGGCTGATTTCGGCTGAATATCTTCAGGAAGATGCCCGATATCCGCCATGTCGCCCGCGAGGCACGACACGCGATAAATCAAATTGCGCAGCTCGCGGATATTGCCGGGGTACGCGTAATTGAGCAGGAAGTCGCGCAGCTTGGGCGTCATCTTGATCGGCCGGCGCTTGAGCGCTTCGGCAGCTTCGTCGCCGAAATAAGCGAACAGCAGCGGGATTTCATCGCGCCGCTCGCGCAAGGCGGGCAGCGTCAAGTGAATCACGCTCAAGCGATAGAACAAGTCCTCCCGAAAGAGGCCCTCCTCGCTCATCTGCCGCAGGTTCCGGTTGGTGGCGGCGACGATCCGCGTATCGACCGCAATCGCCTGGTCCGATCCCACCCGCTGAATCTCGTGCGCTTCGAGCACGCGCAGCAGCTTCACCTGCCCGCTCAACGGCAATTCGCCGATCTCGTCGAGAAAGATCGTTCCGGTATGCGCGCTTTCGAATTTGCCTTTGCGATCGTTCGACGCGCCGGTAAACGCCCCCTTCTTGTGGCCGAACAACTCCGATTCGAGCAGGTTGTCGGGAATGGCGCCGCAATTGACCGAGATATACGGCCGATCCGCGCGAGACCCGTTCGCGTGAATGACCTTCGCCATCAGTTCCTTCCCGGTGCCGCTCTCGCCGTCGATCAGCACGGGCAGATCGGTCGGCGCCGCTTTTTCAGCGATCTCCAGCGCCGCGAGCAGCTTCGGGTTGTCGCCGAACGTCCCTTCGAAGATGAAGCTGCGATCGAGCAACGCCTGGCGGCGCTGATGCGCGCTCAAGTCCGCCGCGCGCAGCGCTTCGGGCTCGCGTTCGGCGGCTTCCACGAAACGCTCCTTGCGCGACAGTTGCAAGACTTCATCGCGCAGCGTGTTCGACTGATTCAGGAGCTTCTCGATCTCGGCGCGTTCGAGCCTCGGCGCCCAGCGCAGCGTCGAGCGCAAGATCTCGATCTTTTCGAGCAGCCCCGCGTAGGACACCGCCGAGCTGCCCAAGCCATGTGGGTCGAAGAGTTTCATGCGGCGCTCAATTGCTTCTGGACCAATTGGTAATACATGCCCTGGCGCGCGACGAGTTCATCGTGCCGGCCTTGTTCGGCGATCGCGCCTTCGTACAGGACGAGGATCTTGTCCGCACGCATGATCGTGGAGAGCCGGTGCGCAATGATGACCGCCGTGCGTCCCTTGAGAATGTCCTGCATGTTCGCGAGGATGTTGCTCTCCGATTGCGTATCGAGCGACGACGTCGCCTCGTCGAACACGAGCAGCCGCGGGTCGTGATACAGCGCGCGCGCAATGCACAGGCGCTGAATCTGCCCGCCCGAAAGCCCCATGCCGCGCTCGCCGACGACTTGCTCGTAGCCGAGCGGCATCTTCGCGATGAACGCATGGGCGTCGGCCATCTTCGCGACCTCCTCGATGCGCCGGCGGTCGGGGCTGGCGTCGCCGCATGCGATGTTTTCCGCAATCGTTCCCGAGAACACAAGGTTCGTCTGCATCACGTAGCCGATTTGCGCGCGATAGAACGCTTGATCGATCACATTCAGGTCGTAGCCGTCGACGACGATCTTGCCCTCGGTCGGTGTATAGAAGCCGACCAGCAGTTTCGCGAGCGTCGTCTTGCCGGAGCCGCTGCGGCCGACGATCGCGATCATCTCGCCCTGCTTGATATCCAAGCTGATGTTTTCGAGCACGTAGGGCGTTTCGCCGCCGCCGTAGCGGAAATACACGCCATCGAGGCTGATGTCGCCCTGCAGGTCCGGCAGCAGCACGCGCGATGCGAAATCCGACGGCTTCTGTTCCGGCTCGATATCGAGCACGTCGCCGAGGCGCTCCATCGCCACCGCTGCGTCGTTCATCAGGCTCCACAGGCCGACCAGCCCCATCAGCGGCGCGAGCACGCTGCCCATGAACGCGTTGAACGCAATGAGCTGGCCGATGGACATTTCCTGCGCGAGCACGAGGCTCGCGCCGACCCACAGGATCACGATGGTCGTCGCCGCGTTCAGCAATTGACTGCCGAGCCCGACGAGAATATTGAACGCCTGCGCGCGGTACTGGATTTCCAGCGCCTTCGCGTACTTGCGCTCCCACTTGAGCCTCACCGGCCGCTCGATCCCCATGCCCTTCACCGTCTCGATACCGCCCAGCGTTTCCATCAGCAGCGACTTCGCCTCGGTCGACGCCGAGAACACTTCGCGTGCATAGCGCTTGATGCGCGGCGTCGCGAGCGCGGTGAGCGCCATGATCGGAATCACGAAGGCGATCAAGAGCAGCGTCATCTTCACGTTGTAGAGAAACATGATCGTGAAGTAGATGAAGATCATCAGCAGATTGAGCGCCGTGGTGACGGTGGATTCGGTCAGGAACGCGCGGATCGTCTGGTTCTCCTGGAAGCGCGCGAACACGTCGCCGGTCTTGCGCTTGGCAAAGAACGAGAACGGCAGCGACATCGTGTGCTTGAAGAACTGCGACATCATTGAGAAGTCGAGATTGCGCACCATGAAATTCGACAGATGCGCGCGAATCGTGATCATGAGCTGCGTGAAAAGATTCGAAATCACGAGGCCGAGGATGAGCAGATTCAACAGGCCCACGTTCTGGTGGACCACGACACCGTCGAGGATGTTCTGAATGATGAGGGGCGGCACCACGCCGAGCAGCTGAATCACGAACGTCGCGAGGAACAGGTGGGCGAGGATCTTCTTGTAAGGCGCGAGGTAGCCGATGAAGCGCAACCACGGCGAGCGCGATGCGGCCTGCTCAGTCGCCGTCTCGCTCGCGGTAAATAGCAGGCAGGTGCCGCCCCAACCGCGCTCGAATTCTTCGACCGAGAGCTTGCGGAAACCGAGCGCTGGGTCCGCCACGCGCACCCAGCGTTTGCTCATGCCGTAGACGATGATGTAGTGGTATCCCTCCCAGTGCGCGATAAACGGCAACTCGAAGCCGAGCATCGCGTCGAAGGTGCATTGCACGCCGCGCGTCGTGAAGCCCAGCGATTCGCCGGTGCGCGCGAGGCTTTCGAGCGTGGCGCCTTGCGTGGTCACATTGGCGAGCTCGCGCAGCTTGCCGAGCGTCATCGGTATGCCGTAGTGGCGGCAGACCATCGCGAGGCACGCGGCGCCGCAATCCATCTCCTCGGCCTGCTCGACGAGCGCAAAGCGCTTGATGACTTTCTCGCCGAATTCCGGCTCTGTCGCAAGATCGAGAATCGCCGGGCGCTTGCGGCGTGCCGCGAGTTTCTTCTGCCGCTGCAGTTCGCGATCCACGAAACGGATGCGCTCCTCGAGCACCTCGCGCAGCTTCGGGTTGCGCTCGAGGATGAAGTGAACCGTCTTCTCGGGAATCACGAGAAGGCGCGTATCGGCGCTGGCGGTCACGCTCGCCTGCTGCTCCTGGCGCAGCACGCAGGCCCGCTCGCCGAAAATCTCCCCTGCGCCAAGCGTCGCGAGCGGATAATCGACGCCGTCCTCGCTGCGCACGATGCGCACTTCGCCTTGCCGCACGACGTAAAGGCGCAGGTCTTCGCGCGAGCCCTGCTTGATGATTTCCTTGCCGGCCGCGACGCGCTTCACGCCAACGCTCGACACGTACTCTTCGAGTTCGCTCTTGTTGAGCTTCCCGCGCAGATCGAAGAGCCGCGCGACGAAGCCTCCCGCCGAGCTGATCGCCACATAGCTGGTCACGAACGATTGCGCCGCCGGATTCTCGGCGATCAGCGGCGCGAACGCGCTACGCGCGATGAACAGCAGTTCGACCTTCGACGACGCCCGCACCGACGCTTCGTGCCAATACTCACGCAACATGGCGATCTCGGCGAGCACCTCGCCCGCTTTGCGCACGCCAAGGCTCGTCTCCTTGCCGTGCTCCTCGGTGAAGAGGCGCACCGACCCCGTACGGACGATGAGGAGCCCGTCCGCGCTTTCGCCGCGATTGCAGATCGTGTCGCCGAAAGCGAACGTGCGCGTTTGCGTCTCGCTCGCGAGACGCTCGAGCTCTTCGCGCGAAAACGGCGACAGCAGCTCGACCGACGAGAGGAAGTCCGCCAGCGATTGAGCGGTTGAGCCTGCCGTCGAGGCTGGTGCTTGTGCGTCCATGGAAATCGATCCTCGCCGTCAACGGGCCTCGATGATGTGTTCCTGCGCCCGCGCGGCGAGCCAGTCCTCGCGCAACAAGCGCCGCACTTCGGAGGCGACGTCCTGATCGAGCGTGGCCGGATACTTGGCCCTGACCGAGAAGATCTCGAAGAACGCGCCGTCCGGCGCCTCGAACGGCCCCAGCAGATCGCCGGCTTGCGCATTGAACACCTTGGCTTCGATGCCGGTCTTCAGCGACCCGCGCAACACCTTGCCGATGACGCCGCCGCGCTCGCGCGTATCGGCGATCGAATGCTCGCGCGCCATCTCTTCGAAGCTGTCCGGATCGTCGCTGAGGATCGACATCATCTCCTTGGCCTGTCCCTCCGATTCCAGCACGATATGGCTCACTTCGATCGCGTCGAACTTCGGCGAGTTGAGCTTGAAATAGGCTTCCACGGCGCCGTCGTTGCACACCTCGTCGAGCATCTTTTCCTGGTACAAGGTGTCGGTGATGAAGGTCTCGAACTCGTCGAGGCTGACGCCGAACACGTCGAGATAGCGATTCATGTCGGCCGCGCGATGCAGGTTGCGCACGCGGCGGAACTGGTCGGCGCGCTCCTGAATCTCTTCGGGCGTCACGCGAATGCCGAGTTTCTTCGCCGCGTGGACCGTGAGGCGGTCGCGGACCTGCTGTTCGACGAGGCCCTCGAATTGCCCGGTCAGTTTCAGCACGCGAATGAAATCGTCGGTGCCGATCACCTCGTCGTCGATGCGCACAATGGCCGTCATGTCGTATCCCCTAGTCTTATCCTGCGATCTGCCTGAACGGATCGAGCGCGAAATCGATCAGGCGGCGTTCGCGAACCACGATCTCGGCGGTGGCCGTCATCCCGTAGCGCAACGGGTACTTCGTCCCGGCGACCGAGTAGTAGTCGCGATCGAGCGTAACGCGGCCTTCGTAGACCGGCAGCTTGGTCGCAACGGAAGGCTTCGTCGCCGGCGAAATGTATTCGAGCGTGCCGCTGACGGCGCCATAGCGCTGATACGGAAACGCGTTGAACTTCAGCTTGACGGGCAGCCCCTCGTGAAGAAACGCGCGGTCCTGCTCGGCAATTTCCACCTTGACGACAGAGCGCGCATTCGCGGGCGCGATGCCGCCGAGCGGCGTGTTCGCCTGAATCTTGTCGCCGGGCTGCGTGGTCGTGACGTCGGTGATGACGCCTGAGACCGGGGCCAGCACGAGCAGGAAGTTGTCTTTGTCGATGTTCTCGAAGCGGATGCGCGCGGCCGCGTCGGCCGCAAGGCGCGCGGTCTGCACTTGCAGACGCAGCTTGTCCTCGGTGTTCGCGATCTCGCGCACCGTCGCGTCGTACTCGATGCGCAGGTTCGTGAGCGTCTCGCTGCTGCCTTCGAGTTGCGCTTTCGCCTGCGAAAAGTCGTGGGTCTGTTGCGCTTCTAGTTGCGCGAGCCGCGCCTGCGCAATCCGCAGGTTGTTCTCGGCTTGGAGAAACGCGCTCTTCTTCTCTTCGACCTGCGTCTGCGATACGCCTCCGCCGCCCGGCGTCGCAAACAAGCGCTGGAATTTGTCCTGCTCCTCTTTCGCAAGATCGCGCGCGTGCTGCGCGTTGTCGATGTTGCTGCGCGCTTCGTCAAGCTGCGCCTTTTGCGATTGCGCGAGCTTGCTCGTGCCCTCTGCGATGCGGTTTTCGTGCAGATGCTCTTCCACGTCGATCTGCTGTTTGAGCGCGTCCGCCTTGCGCTCCATCAGTTGCTTCTTCTCGGGAAACTGCTGCCATTCGCGCTCGGCGTCATCGAGCTTGAGCCGCGCGTCGAGCGCATTGGTCGCCGCTTCGATCGCACCGCGCGCGTTGATGCGGCCGATCACGTCGTCCTTCTTCACGGGCTGGCCTTCGGCGATATAGATGTCCGCGAGTTCGCCGTCGACCGGCGCATAAATGCGGCGCACCTCCGATTCGGGCGCGAGCGCGCCCGGTGCCGAAACGATCACGTCGGCACGACCGATGCACGACCACACGAGCGCCGACAAAACGAGCGCCACCATCACGATGATCGTGGCCTCGATGAGTCGCAACGGCTGCGAGGTCAGGATCGCGATGCCTTCAGCGCTGTGGTCTTCGAGCGCTTCGCTTAGCGGCGTTAGTGGCTTTAGCGGCTTAATCGGCTTAAGCGGTTTCAGTGACTTGAGCATCTTGAGATTGAAACGCTTAGGGGGACGGTCGGGCGTCATGGCCGTCTCCTGCGTTAGTGGGACTTGGCGCTTTAGCGCTGAGTCCCGTCTCATGCAAAGCCGAGGAGGTTGTCGCGAGCTTTTCGAGCTTGGGAACGCGCGCTTGGAACGGCGGCGTGGCAAAGCTGCGCTGCTTCAGTTCGTCGGCGACAGCCTGCGTATTGCCGGCGCGCGCGTCGCTCTCGATCTGCTGGTACTGGTGCAGATCGCCGCGCACGCCATCGAGCTCCGTCAGCCGCGGATAACGTTCGCCGTAGTCGTCGAGCATCGCGGGCAGCGAGTCGAGACGATCGTCGTTGAGCGCGGTATCGATCGCGGTCTTCAAGCGTGCGGCCGCCGCCACATACACCGAATCGTCGCTTTCCAGCTTGCGCAGATGACTCAATGCATCGGCGTAAGGCGCCGCGAATTCGGGCACGAACGAAGCGATGCGATCGAGCGCGTGCTGGTGCGGATCGGGGTCATCGTTCCAGCGCTCGACGAGCGAACTGATCACGGCTTCGTCCTTGAACAGGCGAATCGGCGCTTCGGCGCCGCCGCGCGCGGCCCAATAGGCTTCGAGATCGCCCATCCAGCCGATCTCGGCGACGAGCGGCTGCGCATCGGCGTTGTGCTGCGCGAGCGTTTTCATGCCGGCGGCGATCGAGCGCGCGCGGTCGAACTCCTGCGCTTTCACCGCCGCGAGCCATTCGGGCACCTTTGCCTTCATCAACGCCTCCGTGCCCGCCGCCTGAAACGCCGCATCGCCGGGATGCCGCGCGAGATAGCGATCCGCCGTTTCGGTCGCCGACGCGTAGCGCCCCGCGTCGAGCAGCGCGTGGATATCGCGCTGCGGCGCGTTGCGCACGTACAGCGCCATAAGGAGCACGCCGATCGCCCCGAGCACCACGCCGCCCCATCGGCCCCAACGCCGCAAATCGAGCTCGCCGCTGCCGCCAAGCGCCTGGCTCAGCTCGCTGACGAAGCGCGTGAAGCGATGTCCTGAGCGACGCTGGCGCGGCTTCGCTACTTGCTTGAGCTCCTGCGCGTGCGACGCGTCCGGATTCACTTCGTCTTCCTGCTTCAAGGCCGGGTCGACACAGAAGATGTCGAGGAACGAGTGCGCGGTCCCGACGAACGTCGTGCGCTCCGGATCGATCGCGGGCTGCGCCGGCGCTTCGGCTTTTACCTCGGCGGAAGGTTCGGTGCCCTCGCCCCCCGCCTTCATCTTCGTCACGGTCGGATCGGCAACCGGTCCGCGATGGACCTCTGCACGATAGACGAAATGGTTGCCGCCAAATGCAAGCGTCTCGCCGTCGCGAAGCGCGACTGCGCTTTCGTCGAGACGCTTTCCGCCGACGAATGTGCCGTTCGTGCTGCCGAGATCCTCGACGAATACCTCGCCGTCGCGCAGAAAGATGTGCGCGTGACGGCGCGACACGTAGTTCACTTGATGCGGATACGCGTCCTTGTAGCGTGCGAACGCGTCGTCGGCCTTGCTGATCAGAAACGGAAAGCCGGTGATGACGATCGGCTGCAGGTCGAGATCGTCTCGCTCGGGCGTCAATGTGACGGAGATGGATTGCGGTGACGGCAGCGCCGCGCGCGGCAGCAACTCGACGCGATAGGCGAGCACGCTCGCGAAGCGGATCTCGTCGCCGTTATGCAGCGGATGCGGTTTTTGCCGCACCTCGGTGCCGTTCACCGTCGTCCCGTTCTTGCTGCCCAGATCCGCGATATACGCGATGCCGTGCTCGAAGAAAATGCGCGCATGCCGCCGCGACAGCTCAGCGACGACCTCGGCGCGCGCCGACGCGAACGGCGTCTCGCCGCGCCCGACCGCGAACAAGTCGCTGTCGATGCGGATGACGCCGAACTCGGGATGCGATATCGGACTGAGCACGATATCGACACGCCTCGCGAGCGGCGTCTGCATTTCGGCAATCGGAACGTCGTCAGGAGACATGGCTCGACACAACGATCAGCGTTTATCCGCCAGCCCGCCGTCTCGATCGGACGGGTGGCGCGATGGCGGATAAACCACGTTGAGACTCAATGCCGGAGCGGCAATGCGGGGAGTGTTAGAAAAGTGTAGGCGACGCGTCACGGTAGTCAATTGGCGCTGTCCTTGCTGCCGTTGCTCGCGTTCTGCACGACCACGTCGGTCCAGCCGCCGCCGATCGCCTTGTAGAGCGTCACGGTGTCGGTGAGGATCTGCTGATGGTTCTGCAGCAGCGAGAGTTCGGCCGATGCGAGCGTGCGCTCCGACTCGAGCACTTCGAGCTGGGACACGACGCCCTCCTTCAACTGCGCCTCGATCTGCGCCGCGACCACCCGCAGATGTTCGTTCTGCTGCGTCAGCTCGATGCGCTGCTTCTTGTGCGCGTCGAGATTCACCAGCGCGTTCTCGACTTCTTCGAAGGCGGCGAACACCGTCTGCCGGTATTGCTGCTCGGCAACCTGGCTCTGCGCTTCGGTCGTCTTGATGTGCGCCTTCACGTCCGGGTCGAGCATCGGCAGGTTGATGCTGGGCAGGAAGCTGAACGTGAATGCCTTGAACAGATCGGAGAGCTGGAACGCCGCCGTGCCGCCACGGCCCGTCAGGCTGATGCTCGGCAACTGCGCGAGCTTGGCGGCGCCGATCTGGTCGTACGATTCGAGGATGCGGTACTGCGCGGCGACGACATCGGGCCGCCGTGAGAGCAGTTGCGCGGGCAGGCCCATCGGCACGTCCGGCACCTTGACGCGATCCTGCAGGTGTCCGGTGGGCACTTTGAATTCGCCGGCCGGCACGCCGACCAGCGTCGCGAGCGCGTTCTCGGCGAGGTCCCGCGAGCGCTGCAGGTCGACCAGCTCGCTCGCGATGCCGTTGACTTCCGCCTTCTGGCGCAGCACTTCCGTTTGCGGCACGACACCGTTCGCGTACATCGTTTGATCGATCGCGAGAATCTGCTTGTTCTTGTCGAGCGTCTTCTTCTCCTGCGCGATCTGGTCGTCGAATTGGAGAATCAGGAAATAGGTGCTCGACACGCCGGCGACGAGCGTCAGATAGCCCGCGCGCCAGTCGGCTTCCGACGCATGGTATTCGGCCTTTTGCGCCTGTACGCCTTTTTCGACCTTGCCCCAGATGTCGATGTCCCAGTTGACCTGCGAGCCCAGGTCGATCGTCTTCGTGAGCGGTGCGCCCGTGGTTTTTTCGAAGTCGACGCCCGCGCCGAGATCGGCCGAAGGCAAGGCGCCCGCGCGCGCTTCGCCGATTTGCGCATCGGCGACCTGAATGCGGGCCGCAAGAATCTTGATATCGACGTTGCCGTCGATCGCTTTTTTTACCAGCGCGTCGAGATACGGATCGTTGAATTCCTTCCACCATTCCGGGTTGACCGTATCCGCTGCAGACACCGGGCGCTGGGTATGTGCCCATGAATCTTTGGCGGGCATGTCGGGGCGCTTGTAGTCGGGGATGTTCAGATCCATGCAGCCGCATAACACCGTCGCGCAAACGCTCGCGGCTAGTGCGTGCTTGACGAGCGCATGCATTAGGCCGGTATGGATTTGGGCACGGGCGGAGGCGGTTGAGGGGTTCATGGTCTGCTCCGGGGGGTGTGGGGCTTGGGTGCTGCGGGAAAGGCTTGAAGTGCTAAGAAACTTGCTTGTGTGTCTGCCCCTAGCGAGCCGTTTAGGTTGCGATGCAACCTAAACGGCTTTGCCTGGGACGGGAGTAAGTGCTAAAGCACTAACTCCCGTCGACATCAATGGAAATCGATCGTGTTTTTAGCGGTCTGCGACGGGTTGACCGTGCCTTTGATGTCCGAGGCGAACGCCACGTCGTTGCCAACGTTGTTCGAGATCAGGTTGCTTTGGCCGATCGATTGCGCGGCGCTGAAGTTCGTCGTGTCGACATGCACGGACGGGTAGTACGACGGAAACGGATACAGGCCGGGCAGGTAGCCGCCGCGCACGGCGGACATTTCACGGGCGTCGAGTTCTTTAGCGACGGCGAGGTCTTCGATCATCAAGGTCTTCATGACAGTTCTCCAAATGTGAGAGAGAGGCTTCGGTGGATTGAGCTGCAAGTGTTGCGGGCTCGAGCCATATACTGCATAGGGTGTGCCAAGCATGCGCACGCGTTCGCGCAAAAACGCGCAAACGCCCGTCAATGCTGGGTTTGGCAGGCTAGGAGAACGAATCGGAAGGACGTGCGTGAACAGCGCGACATCGACGAGTGACAGTGCTGGACCAACATGCAACGCGAGAGGTGTTGCTGTCGCGGCAACACCTCTCGCGCCAATGCGCTCATCTCACTTCACGTAGATCGTGATCTTCTTCGAATAGACCGGCGGACTGTGCGGCACGTGGTTGAAGTCGCCCATCAGCAGTTGCAGCGTGTGCTTGCCGGGCGGCAGCTCGAGCGTGGTCTCCGTTTGGCCCGCGCCGAAGTGCAGATGATTTCGGTCGGAAGGAATCTGCTGATCCATCGGTGGCAGGTCGGTATCGATCAGCAGGTGGTGGTGGCCCGTGTTCGGAAACTGGACGCCCACCGGCGCCACCCCCATGTAGCGCAGGCCAAACCAGACGCGAAACGGCTTGCCTGCGGGCAGCGTCTGCCCGTCGTTGGGCCAGCCGATATAGACGACAGCACGCGGATCGGCAGGCGTCGAGCCGGCGTACGCCACGTTAGCGACGTTGGCAACGCTAACTGAGATCAGCAAGGCGGCGGCGAACGCAATTCCCTTATTCATGACGTTGACTCCCGGTTCTTGATTCAAGCCGAGCCGGCCACTATTTCACGGTGATCGTGATCTTCTGCGAATACACCGGGGGGTTGTGCGGCACGTGGTTGAAGTCCCCCATCAAGAGCTGCAGCGTGTGCTTGCCGGGAGGCAGCTCGATGCGCGCCTCGGTCTCGCCGGCGCCGAAATGCAGGTGATTTCGGTCAGAGGGAATCGGCTGATCCATCGGCGGCAGATCGGTGTCGATCAACACGTGGTGATGCCCCGTGTTGGGCCGGTCGACGCCCTTCGGACAGACGCCCATATTGCGCAGCCCCATGCGCACCCAGAACTTGCCGCCCGTAATCACCGCGCCGTCATACGGCCAGATGATGTACACCTCCGCGCCGGGTGGCGCCGGAGTCGGTCCGGCCGACGCCGGGCGCGGCAAGAGCAGCGCGCCGGCGGCCCAGGGAAGCGTGGCGGCGATAGCCACGAGCATCGTTCTTCTTTGCATGACCGTGCCCCCTCTAAGTCCTTTACCGCGCTTCCTTCACTGCTTAGCGGCGCCCCGGGGTTGCCCTCGAGTCGCGATTAATAGCTTAGGACGTAACGCGCGCGAACCCTACCTCGCGATGCTGGCAGGAACCCTATTCTCGCTAATACCCATGCATGCAAAACGCCTCTTCAAGAGAGGACGATTCGCTCGTCTTTATTCAAAATCTGCTGCTATCGTTGTTGATGGGGATGCGCGATGCCAAATACAAGGAGACTGAACATGTGGCGAAGAATCTTGCCTGTATGGCTGTTCGCGTCGCTCCTCGTCGCGTGGCCAGGCAGTCCGCACGCGGGCGTGCTGCCCAAAGACAGCTCGGAACAATACGAAATCACCTTCTGGGATTCGATCAAGAACAGCACGTACCCGGGCGATTACGAGGCGTATCTGAAGGCCTATCCGAACGGCCGCTTCGTGCCGCTTGCGCAAGCGCGCCTCGAACGGTTGCGCGCCGCGGCATCCGCAGGACAGGCGGCACATCCGCCTGCCGCGCAAACGCAAGCAGCACCGCCGCCGCCAACACCAGCGCCTGCTCCCGCTAAGAATGCGCAAGCGCCCTACGTCACGGCACCCACCGCACCCGCTGCGCCCGCAAAACCCGCCGCGCCCGTGACCGCCGGCGCGCAGGAAATCAAGGACTGTCCCACGTGTCCTGCACTGATCGCGGTCAATCCCGGCGCGTTCACGATGGGCAACAACACCGATGACGCTTCGGAAAAGCCCGCGCATCACGTGACGATCGGCCACTCGTTCGCGCTGGCGAAATACGCGGTCACGGTCACGCAGTGGAAGGCATGCGTGAGTGCGGGAGCGTGTCCGCAGCTATCGAACGAAAACAACGCCGGGCCCAATACGCCGGTACGCGACGTGAGCTGGGACGACGCGCAGCAATATCTGAAGTGGCTGACGAAAATCAGCGGCAAGCCCTATCGCCTGCCGACCGAAGCGGAATGGGAATACGCGGCGCGCGGCGGCACGTCGACACGCTACTGGTGGGGCGACACGATGAAGAAGGGCAACGCTAACTGCAAGGACTGCGGCGACCCTTGGCATGCCGACGCCCCGGCCGACGTCGGCACGTTCGCCGCCAACCCCTACGGGCTCTACGACATGAATGGCGGCGTGTGGGAATGGGTCAGCGATTGCTGGCACAGCTCGTTCAAGAATGCACCGGCCGACGGCCGCTCATGGGACGAACCGATGTGCGAAGCACGCGTAATTCGCGGCGGCTCATGGAAGGATGACGCGAGCTACATGCTCTCGTCGACGCGCTTCAAGTACGATGGCAGCGTGCGCTATTCGGAGAACGGATTTCGTGTGGCGCGGGATATGAAATGACGCTCACCATGACCTACGACCCCAACAATCCCTTTGCCAAAATCCTTCGCGGCGACGCCCCCTGTGTGAAGGTCTGCGAAACCGCCGACGTGATGGCCTTCATGGACTTGATGCCGCAATCCGACGGCCACGTGCTGGTCGTGCCGAAGGAGCCCGTCGCCACGCTCTTCGATTTATCGGATGCAGCGGCGGAAGCGAGCATCCGCGTGGTGCGGCGCGTCGCGCTGGCCGTGCGCGCGGCGCTGGCGCCCGATGGCGTCTTCGTCGGCCAGTTCAACGGACGCGCCGCCGGGCAAACCGTCGAGCACGTGCACTTCCACGTGATCCCTCGCTGGGCCGATCAGCCGTTGCGGATGCATGCGCGCGTGGTCGCCGACGCGGCCGAATTGGAAGCGCTGGCCGAGCGCATTCGCGCGCATCTGCGCGACTGAGTGCGCGTTTTAGTGCACGTTCAAGCGCTTAAGCGAACGCCTACGACCGCCCAGTAAGCGAAAACATTTTGTGCGCTTTGCGCGGCTGCGCTTCGTCGCTGACGTCATCGCCGATCACGCCGAACTCGATCGGAAAGCGCGTGTAGAAAACGTGCACGTTTGCCGCTCGGACGACGGCCAGCATGCGCTCGGCCTCGTCTTCGGTGACCGCGAGAATGATCTGCAGCGTCTGGTCGGTGAGCTTGAACACGTGCGCTGCGTGATGGGCGCCGGCGTGCCCGACGCCCTCCGCGACGCTGATGATCGTCGCACCCCGAATGCCGAGCTGGCGCGCCTCGTGCAGAAGCCATTCGCAGACGGTCTGATGTCCGTGCTTGTGATTTTGCTCGGTGTAGAACGTCAGCTGATAGCCGTTCACGATCGCCTCCTGAGTTGCTCCCGCGCGCCACGCGATCAACGCGCCTAAGCGCTGCTTTGATCGCGCTGCGCGAACCGGACCGCTTCGGCCAGCACCGGCGCGATCTCGTCGACGTGGTCGCGCTCGATCCGCAGCTCGACCCACTCGTTCATCGCCGAGCGGCCATACGGCTGAAACGCGAACGCGCGGCCGCTTTGCACGAGCGCCGCCGCGCGTTCGGCCGGCAGCTTGATGCCAAGGCCGCTGCCGTACACGCAGAACGCGATTCGGCGCCCGACGAAGGCCGCCGGACAGCCGAACATCGCCCCTTCGTGCACGGGCGCATCGATGTCGCGCACTTCATTGAATGCGGCGTCGAACAGAAAACGGTCATGCAAGAGCCTGGGTGTCGAGTTCATGCCCTTCTCCTTTGTCGACGAGAGTTGGCGCTTCAGCGCCTACGCCCCGAGCACCTCGTATTCGATCGCATACCGCGTATAGAAAAGCCGGACTCCGCCTTGCCGCAGGCTGTCGAGCAGCACGTCGATCTTGCTGTCGTCGGCTGCGACCGTCACCGCGACCGGCTGATCGGCCAATTCGAAAAAGCGCGCCGCGTGGACCTTGCCGTGCGTGCCGTAGCCTTCGGTCACTTCGATGACCGTCGCGCCCTGAATGCCCGCTTTCGTGGTTTCGTCGAGAATCCAGCCGACCACGGTCTTATGGTTCTTGCGGTGGCTCTGGTTCGCCGCGTACACCGTCAACTGGCTGCCTTTCATGAAACGCTCCGATGGATCGGCGTGAGCGCGCGATCCCGCAGGCACATTTGCGAGGTGGGGGTCGATTCAGTCTAGCACCCGCTCCTGGCCGCCGCCATGCGCATATCCGGCAATGCTAGACTCCCGGCCAGCCCCAATGGGCCGCTCCAACCGGGAACCACATCGCGCCCAGCCCTTGTCGCTCGCGCCGCGCTCCCGGCTGCCCAACCTTGCCTGGAACGTCACATGTATTGGTCCATCCTCGCCGTCGGCATCGGCGGCGCGCTCGGTTCGCTCGCCCGCTGGGTGCTCGGCCTACGCCTGAACAGCCTGTTCCCCACGCTGCCGCTGGGCACGCTCGCCGCGAACCTGATCGCCGGCTACGTGATCGGGGTGGCCGTCGCCGGGTTCGCCAAGCTGCCGGGCATTGCGCCCGAGTGGCGGCTCTTCGTCATGACGGGCTTGATGGGCGGGCTCTCCACGTTCTCGACGTTCTCGGCGGAAGTCGTCGCGCAGCTGCAGCAAGGGCGGCTCGGCTGGGCCGGGATGGAAATCGCGATCCACTTGTGCGGCTCGCTCATCATGACGGCGCTCGGCATCGCGACCGTGGCGCTCGTGGTTCGCTAATCCCCCGCTAACCCAAATCCCCTCGCACGGCGCGATAGCGCACATAGCGCTTGCCGTCGCTATCGACTTCCCCGACGCGCCGCATGCCGAGCTTCTCGGCGACGCGGCGCGAGGCGGCATTCTCCGCCGCAATATCGGCGACGATGCGCGGCAGCTTCACCGTCTCGAACGCGTGCCGCATCACAACGCGCGCCGCTTCGCTCGCGATCCCTCTGCCCCACGCCTCGCGCACCAACCGCCAGCCGATCTCGACTTCGGGCCCCGCCCCGTGATCGGGAATCAGGAGCACCCAGCCGATGAAGCGCTCGGGTGCGGCCGCTTCGACAATCGACCAATAACCCAGGCCGCGCGGATACGCGCGCGTGATCCGGTATTCGACGAACTCTCGGTGCTTGATGGCGTCGTCCCATGGGCCGGCGATATGGCGCGTCACTTCCGGATCGCGGTCCATCGCCAGGCAAGCTTCGAGATCGGCCATCGTGCGTGGGCGCAGCAACAGACGGCCGGTGTCGAACACGGGTAAAAGGTCGTCAGCAGGCGCGGCTGACGGCGGCAAAAACGATGTCATAGCGTGAATCGGCAAAGAGAACGGCTAAGTGAGCGATTAACTGAGCGGCTAAAACCCGGCGCGCATGTGCAAAGAATTGAATAGCGCTCATAGCGTGCGTTTGCAATTGGCGCATGCCGCGTCTTAGCCATTAGCAACATACATGCTTGGCAAGTCTTTGAAAATTACGTTTAGCCGACAACGAGCGAGGCTTTCTTTTCCATTGCGAAACAAAGCTAGGGATTATTACTAAGAAATCACTGATGAACCATGCAACCGCTTAAGCAGCGGCGTACACTCGCACGTGCCCAATTACGGGGGCGTGCCGGGCGATGGCGCTGCCCCGCCCAGCCCGGGCCACATGGAGACTCTGGAGAATAACGACATGAGCTGGACGCGCGAACAAAGAAACGTAACGATTGCAGCCTACCTGGGCTGGACACTAGACGCCTTCGATTTCTTCCTCATGGTGTTCGTATTCAAGGACATCGCCGCCGAATTCAACACCAAGATCACCGACGTCACGATTGCGCTGACACTCACGCTTGCCGCACGCCCTATCGGCGCGCTGATATTCGGACGGCTCGCCGACAAATTCGGCCGGCGTCCGACACTGATGGTCAACATCGCCTGCTATTCGCTCATTGAACTGCTCTCCGGCTTCTCGCCGAACCTGACAACCTTGCTCGTGCTGCGCTTTCTCTTCGGCGTCGCGATGGGCGGCGAATGGGGCGTCGGCTCCGCGCTCACGATGGAAACCGTGCCCACGCGTTCGCGCGGCATCGTCTCCGGTCTGCTGCAAGCGGGCTACCCGAGCGGCTATCTGCTCGCCTCGGTCGTGTACGGCATCCTTTACCAATACATCGGCTGGCGCGGCATGTTCTTCGTCGGCGTCGCGCCGGCGCTGCTCGTGATGTACATCCGCTCGAGCGTGCCCGAGTCGCCCGTATGGAAGACGATGGAAAAGCGCGTGCGCCCGGGCCTCGTCGAGACGCTCAAGCAAAACTGGAAGTTGTCCATCTACGCAATCGTGCTGATGACCTGCTTCAACTTCTTCTCGCACGGCACGCAGGACCTCTACCCGACCTTCCTGCAGAAGCAACATCATTTCGATCCGCACACCGTCTCGCTGATCGCGATCACGCTGAATATCGGCGCGATTGTCGGCGGCCTGTTCTTCGGTTCGCTCTCGGAGAAAATCGGCCGACGCCGCGCGATTTTCATCGCCGCATTGATCGCGCTTCCGGTACTGCCGGTGTGGGCCTTCTCGACCACTGCCGTCATGCTCGCGATCGGCGCGTTCCTGATGCAGATCTCGGTGCAAGGCGCATGGGGTGTGATTCCAGTCCACTTGAACGAGATCTCACCGGATGAAATCCGCGCGACGTTCCCCGGTTTCGTGTATCAGCTCGGCAACCTGCTCGCGTCCGGCAATGCGCCGATGCAGTCCGCGTTCGCCGAGAGTCACGACAACAACTATGCGCTGGCGCTCGCCACCACCTGCGGCATCGTGGCGGTCGTGATCGCGGTGCTGATTTTGTTCAGCCGCGAGCGGCGCGGCATCGATATGCAGCAATCGGCCGCGCACGAGACATCGACCGCTTGACGTGTCGATTGAACGCAAAAGGCGCTTGCCATGGCGCCTTTTGCCGCTGTTTGCCGCTGTTTGCTACTGCACGAAAGAAGCGACGCATGCGCCTGCATGGAAGCGGTTTCTTCGCTCTTTGCTTAAGCGGTCTAGAGGACTCTGTCGACAAACAAGCCTTGCCGTTATCACGCGCCGTTCCGTATCTTATAAAAAACAGTTGTTTGAATTAGATCGCCAATTAGATCGATAGACAGTTGAATTGTTTGTACGCGGCCGGGCGACCGGCATGGGAGGCGCACATGGCAGTTCGCACACCGAGCCGGCTCGCCGGCGACACGAAGGCGCGCATCTTGGATGCCGCCGAAGATCTCTTCATCGAATGCGGCTACGAGGCGATGTCGCTGCGGCACATCACGTCGCGCGCCGAAGTCAATCTTGCCGCCGTCAACTATCACTTCGGCAGCAAGGAAGCGTTGATCCACGCGATGCTCTCGCGCCGGCTCGACAAGCTGAACGAAGAGCGCCTGAAGCTGCTCGACCGCTTCGACACGCTGCTCGGCTCACACCTGACTTGCGAGCACGTGCTCGGCGCGATGTTCATTCCGGCGCTGCGTCTTTCTCGCGAGCCGCGCACGGGCGGACGCGCGTTCCTGCGGCTCTTGGGGCGCGCCTACACCGATCCGTCCTCGTTCATCCGCGAGTTTCTGAGCCGGCATTACGCGTCGGTGTCGGAGCGCTTCTTCGATGCGTTCCAGCGCGCGCTGCCGCATCTGCCGCGCGAGGAACTCGGCTGGCGGCTGCACTTCGCGATCGGCGCGCTGTCGGGCGTGCTCGCGGGCGGCGATACCGACAGCCTCATCGTCGAGTTCTCGCAGGGCAAGTCGATGAACGACCTGCAGTTGATCGCGCGCCTCGCCTCGCTGATCGTCGCGGCGCTCAAAGCGCCGCAGCCCGACACGACGCAGTTGGCCGCGTTCGCCGCCGTGCTCGGCGATGCGGGCGATAACGTCGACAACTGCGTGGCGGGCAATGGCGGCAACGCGAGTGCGCTCGCGGCCAGCGACGAAGCGCCCGCGCCAAGCGCCACGGCGCCGGGAACGGAAGATGCTGGAGAGCGGACGGCAGAGGCCTCGATGCCTCCCGGCGACGAACCGCTCGCGCCGCCGCCCGGCTCGACGATGCCGGCTCCGCGACCGGCCTTCTGATTTCGCTCAGGGCCTGGGCATCGAGCCGCCGGGGCGCGCGCCCAGCCCGCCCCGCCCAACCTCTCGTCGCAGGGAGAAACGCTCATGGCATGGCTCTTCGCGGCGCTTGTCGTCGCGAGTGCCGCACTCGTCTACGTTCGAGCACACGCGCCGTGGTGGCTGACGGCGATGGTCGTGTGGATCATCGTCGTCAACCTGAGCGGCGCGGCAGGCCGTGGCGCCACGCTCATCCTGGCGGCGCTCTTCGTGCTGCCCGCAATCGTGCTCGCCGTGAAGCCGCTGCGCCGCGCGTGGCTCTCCGCGCGCGCCCTCACAGCGTATCGCCGTCTGTTACCCGAGATGTCGGCTACCGAGCGCGACGCGATCGAAGCCGGCACCGTGTGGTGGGACGCCGAACTGTTCTCCGGACGCCCGCGTTGGGATGCGCTACTCGCGCACGGCCCCGCGACCTTATCCCCCGAAGAACAAGCCTTCATCGACAACGAATGCACGCGCTTGTGCGATCTCGCGAACGACTGGGACAGCACCGCGATCTGGCAGGACCTCTCGCCGCAAGCGTGGCGCTATATCAAGGAGCAAGGCTTTCTCGGCATGATCATTCCGCAGCGCTATGGCGGCAAAGGATTCTCCGCCTACGCGCACTCGCAGATCATCATGAAGCTCGCGTCGCGCTCGTCGGCGGCGGCCGTGTCGGTGATGGTGCCGAACTCGCTCGGTCCCGCCGAGCTGCTGATGCACTACGGCACCGAGGAACAGAAGAACCACTACCTGCCGCGACTCGCGCGCGGCGACGAGATTCCCTGCTTCGCGCTGACGAACCCCTACGCGGGCTCGGACGCCGCCGCGATTCCCGATGTCGGCATCGTCTGCCGCGGCATGTTCGAAGGCCGCGAAACGCTCGGCTTTCGCGTCACGTGGGAGAAGCGTTACATCACGCTCGGACCGATCGCGACCGTGCTCGGGCTCGCGTTTCGCGCGCTCGATCCGGACCATCTGCTTGGCCCCGATGACGAACCGGGCATCACCTGTGCGCTGATTCCGACGACGCATCCCGGCGTCGTGATCGGGCGCCGCCATTGGCCGCTCAACGCGGTGTTTCAGAACGGCCCGAACTCGGGCCACGACGTCTTCATCCCGATCGATTGGGTGATCGGCGGACGCGCGCAAGTCGGCAACGGCTGGCGCATGCTGATGGAGTGTCTAGCGGCGGGCCGCGCGATCTCGCTGCCATCGTCGAACGTCGGCATGGCGAAGCTCGCGGTGCGGGGCACCGGCGCGTATGCCGCCGCGCGCCGCCAGTTCAAGACGCCGATAGGCAAGTTCGAAGGCATCCACGAAGCGCTCGGCCGCATGGGCGGCAATCTGTATCTGATGGACGCCACGCGGAGGTTGTGCGCGCAAGCGGTCGATCTTGGCGAGAAGCCGTCGGTGCTGTCGGCGATCGCGAAGTACCACATCACCGAGCGCGCGCGCAGCGTGATCAACGACGGCATGGACGTGATCGGCGGCAAAGGCATCTGCATGGGGCCGTCGAATTTTCTGGCGCGCGCGTATCAGCAGATGCCGATTTCGGTCACCGTCGAAGGCGCGAATATTCTCACGCGCAGCCTCATCATCTTTGGGCAAGGGGCGATCCGCTGCCATCCGTATGTGCTCAAGGAAATGAGCGCGGCGCGCGAGCCCGATCGCGAGAAAGCGCTGGGCGATTTCGACGATGCGCTCTTCGGACACGCGAATTTTCTTGTGTCGAATGCGTTGCGCGCGTTCGTCTACGGCATCACGGCGCATGCGGCGATTGTGGCGCCCGCCGAGGCGTATGCGCCGCTCGCTGCGCATTACCGTGCGGCCACGCGGCTTTCGATGGCGTTCGCCCTCGTCGCCGACGTCACCATGCTCGCGCTCGGCGCCGATCTCAAACGCCGCGAGCGGATCTCCGCGCGGCTCGGCGACGTGCTCTCGCACCTGTTCCTGATCTCGGCGGCGCTCAAGCGCTTCGAGGACGAAGGACGACAGCAAGCGGACTTGCCGCTCGTGCGCTGGGCCGTCGGCGACGCGCTGTACGCCGCGCAACAGGCGCTCGACGGCGTCCTCGCCAACTATCCGAAACCGCGTCTCGCGATGCTGCTGCGCGCCTGTGTGTTTCCGCTCGGCATGCCGTTACGCCCCCCGCGCGACGCGCTCGCGAGCGAAGTCGCCGAACTCGTGCAGACACCTGGCGATGCGCGCGAGCGGCTGGTCGCCGATTCGTACGTGCCCGACGCCGCCGTCGATCCGCTCGGCTACGGCGAGCGGCTGTTTCAGCTGACGCCGCGCGTGGCGGCCATCGAGCACCGATTGCGCGATGCGGTGAAGCGCAATCAGCTCGCGCCGATGCCGCAGAGCCTCAAGGAACTGCCGACATGGGCCGATGCGGCGCAGCAACAGGGACTCATCGACGCCGAAGAACGCCAAACGCTCGACGACTACGCGCGCTTCGGCGAACTCGTCGTCAGGGTCGACGATTTCGGCCCGGAGTTCGACATCCTCGAAGCGCTGCAAAAACGTCACGACGCGCTCGCGAAATCGGGCGAGCTGATCGCATGACACAATGACGACGCCATGAACGACACCTACCGCAACTTCGTGAACTCGCCGCTCGGCGCACGCGTCGTGCGCTCGCTCGGCCTGCCTCAGCCCGAAGTGCTGCGCCGCTACCGGATCGGCCAGCGCGAAGCGGAATTCGGTGGCATCGCGGCGATCGGCGCGGGGCCGGCGCCGTGTCTTTTCGAGGTGCTGGCCGGCGTGCTCGAACGCATCGGCATGACGAGCGTGGCGCATGAGCAAGCGCTGGCGTGGCTCGCGATCGCGCAGCGCCGCCAGTTGATGAGCGGGCGCTTCGCCCCGGTCGCGCCCAACGCGAGCGCGCAGGAACGCGTCGCCGCGCTGATCTTCGATGCGACCGGCATCGCCGACAGCATGCAGCTCGACACCGCCTACGCCTTCTTCCACGACACCCTGCGCTCGGTCGGCGCATGCGGGCGGATCGTCGTGCTCGGCCGGCCGCCCGAGCGTTGCGCGAATCCGCGCCAATGGACCGCGCAGCGAGCGCTCGAAGGGTTCGTGCGCTCGCTCGGCAAAGAAGCGCGGCACGGCATCACGGCGAATCTGATTTACGTCGGCGACGGCGCCGAGGACGGCATCGAAGCGACGCTGCGCTTTTTTCTGTCGCCGCGCTCGGCGTACGTGTCGGGTCAGGCCGTGCGGATCGAAGCCGCCACGATCGACGCCATCGCCGACTGGACGAAACCCCTCGCCGGCCGGCGCGCGCTCGTCACGGGCGCGGCGCGCGGCATCGGCGCCGCGATCGCGCAGGCGCTCGCGGATCTCGGCGCGCGCGTCGCCGGCCTCGATATCGAAGCGCTGCACGACACGCTCTCGGTGACGATGCACGGCATCGAAGGCACGGCGATCGATTGCGACATCGCCGCGCCCGAAGCGCCGCAGCAGATCGCGGATGCGCTCGACGCGATGGGCGACGTCGACATCGTCGTCCACAACGCCGGCATCACCAAGGACAAGACCATCGCGAAGATGACCGCCGACGCGTGGCACAACGTCATCGCCATCAACCTCGCCGCGCAGGAGCGCATCGACGACGAGTTGCTCGCGCGCGGCACCTTGCGCGAGGCCGGGCGCATCGTCGCCGTCTCGTCGATCGGCGGCATTGCGGGCAACATTGGGCAGACCAACTACGCGGCGTCCAAAGCGGGCGTGATCGGCCGCGTGCAGTGCCTGGCGGGCGCGCTGCGCGAGCGGCGCATCACGATCAACGCGGTCGCGCCCGGCTTCATCGAAACGCGAATGACCGCGAACATGCCGTTCGCGCTGCGCGAAGCCGGCCGTCGCATGAATTCGATGAGCCAAGGCGGCGAACCCGCCGACGTCGCGCAGACCATCGCGTGGCTCGCCCATCCGGGCGCGGCGGGCATCACGGGCCAGGTCGTGCGCGTGTGCGGCCAGAGCGTCTTCGGCGCGTGACAGGGCCCGCCGACATGAGCGAATGGCTCAAGCCCGCCGGAGCGGGTCAACCTGGCGAGGCGCCGCGCCGCGTGAAGACGGTCGTCGTCGAGCAAGCGCCGGCGCGGCACGTGCTGTATGCGCGTGTGCTCGCTGGCATCACCAAGCGCAACCGCACCGCGCAATTGCCGGCGTCGCGCTTCGTGATGCCGGCGGCGAAGCTCGACCCTGTGGCGATCGAACGCTATGCGCGCGTCTGCGGCTTCATTCCCGAGCATGGCGTGCCGCTCACTTACCCGCATCTGCTCGCGTTCCCGCTGCATCTGATGCTGCTCACCGAGCCCGCATTTCCGTGGCCCGCGCTCGGTCTCGTGCATCTCGCGAACAGCGTGCGCCTGCGCCGTCCGCTCACGCTCGACGACACGCTGCGCGTCGAAGTCGAAAGCGGGCCGCTCGTGCGGCACGAACGCGGCCAGGCGTTCCTGATTTCGGCGCGGATCTACCGGCGCGGCGAAGCGGTGTGGGACAGCGACAGCCTCTATCTGAAGCGCAACGTGCCCGCGCAAGGCGCCCTCTTCACGCCGCTCGCGATCGAGCGCGCCGCCCTCCTGCGCCAGACTCGCTGGCAGCTCGCCGCGCAATTGGGGCGCGACTATGCGCAGGTCTCGGGTGATTTCAATCCGATCCATCTCTCCATGCTCTCGGCAAAGGTCTTCGGCTTTTCGCGCGCGATCGCGCACGGCATGTGGACGCTCGCGCGCACCGCCGCCCTGTTCCAGCCGCCCAAGCCGCTCGCTTGGGGCGAGCTCGACGGCGAGTTCAAGCTGCCGATGTATCTGCCGGGCGAGGCCTCGCTATGGAGCGCGTCACGCGGTCCGAGCGAGCGCGAATTCGAAGTGCGTGAGTTTGAAGTCCGTGATGCCGCCGGCGACAAGCCGCATCTGCGCGGCCGCTTCAGCTGGGAGGCCCAATGAAGCGTGCGCTGGAATCTTCGGCCGAGTCGAAACGTTATGTCGATGTGAGCCCACCACCCGCATGGAGGAGCCCCGCATGCCCCGCCCGCTTCCTGCCGTAAGACGCGTCGCCATCGTCGGCGGCAACCGGATTCCGTTTGCGCGCTCGAACACCGCATACGCACGCGCCTCGAACCAGGAGATGCTGACGTTCACGCTGCAAGGGCTCATCGACCGCTTCAATCTGCACGGCGAGCGGCTCGGCGAAGTCGCGGCGGGCGCCGTCATCAAGCATTCGCGCGATTTCAATCTCACGCGCGAAGCGGTGCTGTCGACCACGCTCGCGAAGGAAACCCCCGCCTACGACGTGCAGCAGGCCTGCGGGACGAGCCTGGAGGCGGCGATCCTCGTCGCCAACAAAATCGCGCTCGGCCAGATCGACGCCGGCATCGCGGGCGGCGCCGACACGACCTCGGACGCGCCGATCGGCGTCAACGAAAAGATGCGCGAGATCCTGCTCGAAGCGAACCGCAGCCGCTCGGCGGGCGAGCGGCTCGGCGCGCTCGCGAAGCTGCGGCCCGGCATGTTCATGAGCCCGCAACTGCCGCGCAACCATGAGCCGCGCACGGGGCTTTCGATGGGCGCGCATTGCGAGCTGATGGCCAAGCGCTGGAGCATCGCGCGCGAAGCGCAGGACGCGTTCGCGCTCGAGAGCCACCAGAAGCTCGCGGCCGCCTACGAGCGCAACTTCTTCAACGACCTGATGACGCCCTACAAAGGGCTCACGCGCGACAACACGCTGCGCGCCGACGCCACGCTGGAAACGCTCGCGCAACTGAAGCCCGCCTTCGACCGCGACGCGGGCACGCTGACCGCCGGCAACTCGACGCCATTGACCGACGGCGCCGCCGCCGTGCTGCTCGCGAGCGAGGATTGGGCCGCGCAGCGCGGGCTGCCGGTGCTTGCCTATCTGACGCTCTCGGAAACGGCGGCCGTCGATTTCGTCGACAAGAAAGAAGGCTTGCTGATGGCGCCCGCCTACGCGGTGCCGCGCCTGCTTGCGCGCGCCGGACTCACGCTGCAGGATTTCGATCTCTACGAGATTCACGAAGCGTTTGCCGCCCAGGTGCTGTGCACGCTCACCGCCTGGCAAGACGACGACTACTGCCGCACGCAGTTGGGCCTGCCCGGCGCGCTCGGCGAGATCGACCGCGCCAAGCTCAACGTCGACGGCGGATCGCTCGCCACGGGCCATCCGTTCGCGGCCACCGGAGCGCGCATCGTCGCGGGCCTGGCGAAGCGCCTCGCGCAGCTCGGCAAGCCCGCGGGCACAGCGCGCGGACTGATTTCGATCTGCGCGGCGGGCGGCCAGGGCGTGGTCGCCATCGTCGAAAATTGAACACGAGAAAACCATCGAGAGACCAGAGATGACCGAACCCACCGCCGCTTCGTCTACTTCGTCCACGTCGCCGGCAAAGGCGCCCAACACCGACGGCATCTGGTACGCCTCGTACCCGCCCGAAGTGCCGCGCGAGATCGACGTCAACCGCTATCAATCGGTCGCGCACTTCTTCGACGATTGCATGGCGCAGTACCGCGAGCGCGTCGCGTTCGTGAGCGTGGGCGAAGACCTCACGTATGGCGAGCTCGCGCGCAAGGCCACCGCATTCGCCGCGTATCTGCAGAGCGTGGGCGTGAAGCCCGGCGACCGCGTCGCGATCATGCTGCCGAACACGTTCCAATATCCCGTCACGCTGTTCGGCGCTTTGAAAGCGGGCGCGATCGTCGTCAACGTGAATCCGCTCTACACGGTGCGCGAACTCGCGCATCAGCTGAAGGACAGCGGCGCGCAGACCATCGTCGTGTTCGAGAACTTCGCGAAGACGCTCGAAGATGCGCTGCCCGGCACCGCGATCAGGCGCGTCATCGTCACGGCGCTCGGCGACTTGCTCGGCGACGGCTTGAACCTCAAGGGGCGCTTCCTGAACTTCGTGCTCAAGCACGTGAAGAAGCTCGTGCCCGCGTATGGCTTGCCGCAGGCGGTGCGTCTCAAGCAAGCGCTCGCGCTCGGCGCCAAGCACCCGTTCGCGCCGGTGCGCATCACGCACGCCGATCTCGCGTTCCTGCAATACACGGGCGGCACGACCGGCGTCGCGAAAGGCGCGATGCTCACGCATCGCAACATCATCGCGAACCTGCTGCAAGCGAAGGCGTGGGCCGAAAGCGAACTCTCGGGCGACATCGAAACGGTGCTCACGCCGCTGCCGCTCTATCACATCTATTCGCTGACCGTGAACGGCCTCATCTTTCTCGGCCTCGGCGGACGCAACATCCTCATCGCGAATCCGCGCGATACGGCGCGCGTGATGAAGATCCTGCGTCACGAGACGTTCACCGGCATCACCGCCGTCAATACGCTCTACAACGCGTTTCTGGAGAACGAGGAATTCCGCAAGCGCGACTTCTCGAAGCTCAAGCTCGCGATGGCGGGCGGCATGGCGATGCAGCGCGCCGTCGCCGAGCGCTTCAAGGCGGTGACGGGCAAGCCGATCGTCGAGGGCTACGGGCTCACCGAATGCTCGCCGATCGTCACGATGACGCCCGTCAACGTGAAGGCGCAGCGCGAATTCGACGGCTCGGTCGGACTGCCCGCGCCGTCCACGCAGGTGCGCTTCAAGAAGGAAGACGGCACCTGGGCCGACATCGGCGAGCCGGGCGAGCTGTGCGTGAAAGGACCACAAGTCATGAAGGGCTATTGGAACCGCCCCGACGAAACCGCGAAGACGTTCGACGCCGACGGGTGGCTCGCCACCGGCGACATCGGCGTGATGGATGAGCACGGCTTCGTGCGCCTGATCGACCGCAAGAAGGACATGATCCTCGTGTCGGGCTTCAACGTATATCCGAACGAGATCGAGGACGTGCTCGCGATGCACCCGGCCGTGCGCGAAGCCGCGGCGATCGGCGTGCCCGACGACGTGCAGGGCGAACGCATCAAGGTGTTCGTCGTCGCGCGCAGCCCGATGACGGCCGACGACGTGATCCAGCACTGCCGCAAGCATCTGACGGGCTACAAGGTGCCGAAGCTCGTCGAGTTTCGCGAGTCGCTGCCGCAAACCAACGTCGGCAAGATCCTGCGGCGCACGCTGCGCGACGAAGAGATCGCCAAACGCAACCAGGAAAGCGGCAGCTGAGGTTGAAAGAGGAAGACAGTCATGCAACGTTTTACATCCGCCTCGGTCTTGGTCTTGGCTGCCGCGCTGCTGATCGTGAGCGCTCACGCGGCGCAGGCACAAAACGAACCGGCCAGCGCGACCGCCGCCGCCGTGTCCGACGCTGACGTCAAGCCGCCCACGGTGCCCGCGGCCCGAGTCGGCAAACTGCCGCTCGACACTCAAGTGCAATGGCTGCGCCGCGCCGCCCAAAGCGGCATGCTCGAACAGCTCGACGACGCCGCGCTCGTCGCCCTCTTCACCTCGCTCGATCCGCGCACGCTGTCGCGCTACATCGCAGCGGGGCCGAACGGCTACCCGTCGTACGAATTCACGATGCTGCGCCAGGAGCGCATTCGCGGCGTGTTTCCCGACAAGCCCGATCACATGCTCGTGCGTCTCACGCGCGAGCCGCTGCGCATCTACGCGAAGTGGCTTCCCGACGGCGCCCACGCGGGGCAGGAACTGATCTACGACTCGACGCTGCGCTCCGACGAGATGTACGGGCACTTGGGCGGCCTCCTCAGCGTGATGCCGCTGTGGACGTCGCTGAACGGCGCGCTCGCGCATGCGCAGTCGAATCACAACGTGCGCGAGCTCGGCACCGAATTCATCGCGCAGCAGTTCCTCGCCGACAGCAAGAAGTTCGAGGCGGCGGGTGTCGAGCGCTCACAGACGATCGAAGTGAAGACGATCGGAGGCGTGCGCGTGGTCGCGTTTACGTACGAATCGCCGACGGGACGGCCCGAGTTCTACGCGAAGAAGGAAACGCTCGGGCTCGATTTGCGGCATCCGTACTTCCGCTCGGTCGAGTCTTATGACAACGACGGCCGGATCTTCGAGCGCATCGTGTTCGACAGCATCACGCCGAAGGCGCTGCCCGACGATACGTTTGATCCGAAGAATCGGGCTTATAAGTTTTGATGGGCGGGTCGCGGGCTAGGCGGGTTTGCGGTCGATGAGGAGTGTGACGGTTGCGGGCGAATGAAGCGCGGCATCGATCGCATTCGGCGGCATCGCAATATCCCGAACGCGGAAGTTCGCGCTGGTCGCGAGTTGCCGCAATACGAAGCCATCCGATGCGCGCAACACGCCGATTGCCAGAGCGTTCGTTTGCGCAAGATATCGCGCGAGCGTCACGTGCCAGAACATCCCTGCGTCGCCGCCGATCTCCATGAGCGGCATCGCGCGCCGCGTCGCAGTTGCGACGGCAAACGCGCGGCTCGCGGGAAGCGAAGCGTCGACGAGCACGATCGCTCCCGGCCGCTCAAGCGCCGCGGCAAGGCGAGGCGACATGCACGCCGCCGCGCCCATCCATGTGCTTGTCTTCACGAACGTCCGTCGGTCCATCGCCGCTCCTTGGCGTCTGCCTTTACCGTCAGCATAGGACAGCGCTACGGCCCCGGCGAATTCACGGCGCGGACATCGCCGCGCTAACGGACTTGCTAGTCGCAACGCGACCTAAGGCTTGGCCAACTGTGCCGCGTACTCGCGCACGTCCACCGGCCACCCGGCGATGAGTTCGCTAAAGCGCGGCTCGTCGTTCGCAAACAACGCGCGGGACGCTTCCTCGAAGCCCGGAAAATCACCTGCCATCGCCGACATGAAGTGGTACGCGCGCTCCTGAGCTTTGCGCACCCGGTCGCGGTCGCCGTTGGTGCGCCGCGCTTCGTCGACGAGCTTGCGCAACACCACGGACGCCCCGCCCGGCTGCGCCGCAAGCCACTCCCAATGCCTCGGCAGCAGCGTCACTTCGCGCGCGACGACACCGAGCTTCGGGCGTCCCCGCCCGCGCGGCTCTTCGGGCGGAGCGTCCTCAGGGACGGTTTGCGCTTCGACGTCCGCCTCGGCTTGAGCCGCGAAGCGCGCCTCCAACTCGGCGTCCGTTCCTCGCGTATCGATATCGATCGAGCGGCCGGTGCTGTCGTCGAAGATCAGCACTGGGCCGGCCGCGCCGGCGTCGAGCAAGCGGCGAACGGCAAGCGCGACCGTCAAAAGCGAACCGCTGGCCACGCGGCGGTAGCCGTCGAAACTGGTGTAGGAATGGAATTGTGAAAGGCTTGCCACGGCGGGCTCCGGTCATTGGGTTGACCGAATAATACCCGGGTATAAATCAAGTTGCAATATTACCCGGGTACATTTATGAGTCACGTATAACCGCGCTTGCCCCGCCACGCGCGCGGCCAGATCCCCTGCTTCCCCGGCGACAAAATCCCTTCGGGATCGAGCGCATCCTTGATCGTCTCCGACAGCCGCAATAGCGCGCCGCCGTTGAAGCTGTATTGCGCGGCCGCGAAATCCATATACGCGAGATGCGCGCGATATTCGCCGTAGCCCGCCGCACGCGCATCGCTCATCAACGCGCGCAGGGCGTCGCCGGCGGCGTCGGTCTGCCGCGCGTCGTTGCGATCGAAAATCACGGCGGCAATGTGATGCAAATGCCGCTCGCCCGCCGTGAAGCCACCGTAGTAATCGAAGCCGTATTCGGCCATGCGCGTCTTCGCGAGCGTGTACTGGCGCATGGCGTCACGCCCCGTGAACGGGCAGATCGGCGAAAAGTCGACGTGCGCACCCGCGCCTCCACGCCAGTCGAGCATGCGAAACGCGCTCATCGAGGGAATGCCCGCGAGATTGCGGTCCGCGCCGCCGACAGGCTCGGCGTCGCCCGCATACTTCGCCGCCGTGATCCGCGCGCCGCGAATCCGCGCGAACGCGCGCTGCACCATCGCGTAACGCACATCGAGCAATTCCGGCGCGCCGTAAAGCGCGAAATGCAGATTCCAGCGGCCAACGCCGAGCTTGTCGAGCATCGCCGCCACCGCGCTTTCCGGCATCGCGCCCGTCCCGTCGTACCACTGCGAGCGCGACGACACGCCGGCCGCGCGCCGGATTCCTCCTTCGATCACCGCGTGATGGCGGATCGTCTCGTCAAGCCGCAGCGGCCGCAGCGTCTCGACGATCGCTTCGAGATCGGCCTCGTCGCGACATTGAATCTCGCCGAGCAGATACGCGCTCGGTTGCGGCATGAGCCAGATGCCTAGCTTGGTGACGATGCCGAAATTCGACTGCATGAACATCGCGTCGTACGACGGCCCGAACCCCGGCCGGTACACCTGCCACGATGTGCCCGGATCGATGCCGCCCATGCCCGTGCGCAGCACGTCGCCGTTCGCGAGCACGACCTCCATGCCGCATTGCATCGCCGCGTGATCGCCGTAGGGCGTGTAGCCGAAACCGCGCTCGAGCGTGTTGCCGACGATGCTCCCCCAGCCCGCCGCCGGCGGATCGACCCACAGGCGCAGGCCGTGCTCGCGCAGATACGCGTAGAGATCGAAATAGGTGACGCCGGGCTCGACGAGCGCAAACGCAAGTGTCTCGTCGACGTCGAGAATGCGGTTCATGCGCTTGAGATCGAGCACGACCGATCCGGCCAGACGCGGCGCCGCGCCGCCGTAGGCGAAGTTGCGGCCCGTCGAAACCGTCCACAGCGGCAGACGGTACGCGCGGGCGATGCGCAGGATCTCGCGGATCTCGTCGACGGACGCAGGCAGCACCGCCGCGGACGCGGCAAACGCCTGCGGATTCTCCGGTCCTGGCAAGAACGGATCGGCGTAGGCCGCGAGATCGTCGCCGCTCGCGATGATGTTCGGCCGGCTGACAACCGCGGCCAGTTCGGCCAGCGCCTTGTCGAACGTGGCCTCGGAGAGATTGGGCGGCAGCGTGCGTGTCAATTCGTGTTTCCTTCGTTCTTATCGCTCGTCGAACCGGACGGCGGCACCTGCCGCGCCGCGACAGCAAGAATCAGTGGCGATGGAATCCTCCGCCACCGCCCGTGCCGCCCCAGCCGTGCGGGCTACCCCACGCATGCGGGCCGCCCCAGCCGCCGCGCACTTGCATCGGGTTGCCGCGAAACGCGCCGCGCATCGGCATGGTGTTGCCATGAAACACGACGTGCATGTGATCGTGATCGAAGTGATGGAAATGGTGGAAACGATCGACGAACACGAACGACGCGCCGACGCCGACCACGACCCCCGGCACCCAATACCACGACGGACCGTAGTAGTACGCATAGTCGCTTTCCGGTATGACCCAGCTGCCGTCGAGGTTCTGCACGAGTTGCCACGTGCCGTCCGCTTGCAGGCACGCAAGCCCGGAGATCGGCTGCATGACGCCGTCGATTTCGGCCTGCCCCGTCACCTGACGGCAGGTGCCGCCGGGCGTCGATGCATCGCTTGTTTCATTCTGCGCCGCAGCGGGAAGCGCGCAGAGCATGGCGGCGGCGAGCGCCGCTCCAAGTCCAACGATAGTAGTACGCATGATGTCACCCTGCCTCGAGCGCCTCGCGCCGCGCGGCCGATACAGCCGGCCGCGCGCGAGGCGCTCCCTTGCCTGCCCCCGCCTTACCGGTCTCCCCGCTGGTTGTTCACCTCGTTGCCCGTTTCTGCGTTGTCTTCTATTGCCACACGTCGGGCCGCCCCCCGAGCGCGCTGCACACGTCGATCGCAATCGCGCGCAGCTTATCTTCCGACAACTGCCCGGAGAGCGCATAGCCCATGTGGTCGCTGATCCAGTAGAACGTGCGCCGGTTGCCGTCGCGGAAGAGCCGGAACGCCGTCTCGTCCTTCGGGATCGCGGTGACGTAGAGCGTCAGGCGCGCGCCCGCGTCGTCCTGATACATGAACTGCGCGGCCGGACTCGCCGCGTCGCCCGGCAAGAGACGCCCGCCGACGAGCGAATAGCCATACTCCTGCAGCGACGGCACCGAAAGCGGCCGGTTCAATCGTTTAGACAGCCACGCGATCAAATGCTCCTCTTCGGCCGCCGCCACTTCGACCGGGTGCCGCTTCTCCGGCGCGTAGACTGCGTACGCGATGTCGGCGCGTTCGGCGAACGACATCTGCTGCGGCTGCCCCGCGAGCCGCTGCGAAAGCGCTCCCGCCAGCACCGCGACACCCGCCCCGACCGCCACCCACGAGGCCGCGAGCGCGACGCGCTGCCACCACGGCCGGTGCAAGCGCAGCACGAGATACGGCGGTCCTGCCGTGGCCGCCTCGAGCGCACCCGACGGCGCCCCGCACAGCGCGCGCAGCGCCGACTGCTGCGCGCGATAAGCGGCGACGAGTTTCGCGGCGCGTTCGTCCGCGGCGAGCCGGGCGACAACGTCGAGCTGCTCGTGCTCGGGCAATTCGCCGTCGACGAATGCCGAGAACGTGCGCAGTTCGGCTTCGGTGAAGCCGGAAGTCGCAGCGGGGTCGTAGTCGTCGCTCATCTCGTGTTTCTCACTACTTTCAACGGGGCAGCATGATGCGTCGGACCGTCGGTCAACAGCACGCGCAAGTGCTCGCGTGCGCGCGACAGGCGCGACATCACCGTGCCGATCGGCACTTTGAGCACCGCCGAGGTCTCCTGATAGCTAAGCTCCTCGACGCCCACCAGCAACAGCACCTCGCGCTGCTCGACGGGCAACATGTACAGCGCGCGCTGCACGTCGCGCAGCATGAGCGCATCGACTTCGCCGTGCGGCGCTTCGAGCGTGCGCCACGGCGCGTGCTCATCGTCGACGGCGATTTCGCGCCGTCCGCGCAACTGGTCGATATAGAGGTGGCGCAGAATCGTGAGCAGCCACGCGCGCAGGTTGCTGTCGGGGCGAAACGCGTGCGCGCGGGCGAACGCACGCTCGGCCGTGTCTTGCACCAAGTCGTCGGCCCAGGCAGGATCGCCCGTCAGTGCGCGCGCGTAGCGCCGCAACTGCGGGAGCCACCCGATGACGTCCGCTTCAAAGCTCACGCCGCGACGGCACGCCAGGCGCCGCCGTCAATAGCCACCGCCGCTGCCGCTGCTGCTCGCGCCGCCCGCGGAGTTCTGATCGCTGCCGTTCGGCGTCTGGCAGCCGCTCGCGGCGAGCGCGAGCGCGAAAACCACGAGAATGGCGGACAACTTCCGAATCACGTTCATGTGCCTCTCCAAGTGAGTGCGCCGTACCGCGGCGCGGGACATCGCGCGCCGCTTGCGGCCAATGGCGTCCGAATGGCGCTCATGTAACGATTTAACGGGCCGCAAGACCGCTTTATTCCGCAAACGCGCGCGCTTTTTTCTTACACAAGATTAGGTCTGAATCGGGCCGATGTCGCCCCGCCGCGCGGGCGGCGCCGTGCATCGCGCGCCGCCCATATACCCGGCATTATTTGGGCGCGTTATAGTGCATGCCGGCCAGACAGAACACGCGCACCACGACCCGGGGTAAAATCCCGGCGAACGCGCATGCATCTCTCGCACGCGCGACTAACTTTCTCGCAGCCCCCGCTGCGCCTTCGCAATGCCCAATCCCGCAGAATCGCATCCGCAAAACGACTTCATGAACGCCGCGCGCAAAGAAAGAAAGCGCGTGGAAATCTATCTTGTGAACGGGATTCGTCTCACGGGATGCATCGAGTCGTTCGATCAGTATCTGGTGATGCTGCGCACGCCGGTCGGCCTGCAAGGCATCTACAAGCGCGCCATTTCGACGATCCAGCTCGATACCGGCACGCGGCCCGGTCCGCGCGGCCCGCGCACCGGCGGCAGCGGCCACGGCGAGCGTCATACCTCGCGCGACAGCTACGGCTCGCGTGAATCGCGCGATTCACGCGATTCACGCGACTCACGCGATACCCACAGCGCCGCGCCGGCGGATTCCGGCGCGCCGGTGGAGCGTTCGCCGGACGCACCCGCTTCCGGCGCCGCCCCAGTCGTCGTCACGCGCCGTCGCCGGCCGTATGGCTCCGCGCCGGGCGGCAGCGAATCCGGCGAGTGATCAGCGCTCAGGGTCATCGAGGCGCCGCAAGATCGCCTCGACCCGCTCGCATTGCTTGAGCGTCAGTTCGAACTGACGCTGCACCGCAAGCAGCCGCCGGCGCCAATAGTCGACGTTCAGCATCGGGTTGGGCGGCTGCCGCGTCGCCCAATCCAGATGGTTCAGTTCGGCTTCGACCACGTGTTGCGCTTGAACTCTACGGGCGGCGTTCGTTTCTTTCTTTCCCATATCGTGTTCGCGTGTTGAGCGGTTGTCCCGCTACGCGTTTGTCGGGCAAGATCAGTGCCGCGCGCGGGTCCCGCACTCAAGACGCGCAAGGCGTGCGCGTTTTGAACGAACGCCTCTCGCACCCGCTTGTCGTCCAGCGTTCGAAGCGCCGCTCGAGCCGTGGCACATTTACAAAAAGCGCACTCCGTTTCTTCATCCGCGCCTTTGTCCAGACTTAAACGGCCTGGCGCGGCGCAATCCGTCGCGATCCGTCAAATTGGCCGGCCTGAGCTATGCTCAGTGTTGGGTAGTCTGACTGGAACAGGAGCCGCATCATGTCCACTGCAAAGCCCACGCCGAAACCGCCTGATCCGCACCCCGTCGAATCCGCCGAAGACCGTCTCGACGAAGCGCTCGACGAGACCTTCCCGGCGAGCGATCCAATCGCCGTCGACCCTGCCGAGCCACCCGAAGACAAACCAAAACGCCGCTGACGACGCGCGGCCGCACGATTCCACCCATGCGTGAAACCCACGACCGCTTTTTGCGCAAACGCGACGGCGAGGAAGCCCGCGTCACCTACGCCGAGCTGTTTTTCGACCTGATCTACGCGTTCGCGGTCACGCAGCTCTCGCACCGGCTCATGCACGATCTGAGTGCGGCCGGCGTGCTGCAGACGCTGATCCTCTGGTTCGCGGTGTGGCTCGGCTGGCAGTACACGTGCTGGGTCACGAACTGGTTCGACCCGGAACGCCCACAGGTGCGTCTGCTGCTGTTCTCGGTGATGGTCGTCGGCATGATCATGGCGGCCAGCCTGCCGCTTGCGTTCGGTTCGCGCGGGCTGATGTTCGCGGTGAGCTACGTGACGATCCAGGTGGGTCGCAGCCTCGTCGTGCTCGTTTTTCTAGGCGGCGGCCACGCGCTCACGGCGAACTATCGGCGCATCACGGTGTGGCTCGTCATTGCCGGGGTCTGGTGGATCGCGGGCGGCCTCGCGGACGGCTCGACGCGCCTGATTTGCTGGGGCATCGCGGTGCTGTGCGAGTACGTGTCGCCGATGTTCGGCTTCGCGCTGCCGCTGCTCGGCCGTTCGTATGCGAGCGACTGGCGCAGCGCCGAAGGCGGACATCTCGCCGAACGCTGCCAGGGGTTCGTGATGCTCGCGCTCGGCGAGTCGGTGGTCGTGACGGGCGGTACGCTCTCCGACACCGTGTCATGGAACGCTCCCACGGTCATCGCATTCCTGGTCTGCTTCGCCGGCAGCGTCGCGATGTGGTGGATCTACTTCGACTGGGGCAGCCGCGCCGGCAGCCATGCGATCGCCCGTTCGCGCGAACCGGGCCTGATGGGCGCGTATTTTCACTACGTCCACGTGATCCTGGTTGCGGGGATCATCGGCTCGGCCGCCGCCGACGACCTCGTCATCCTCCACCCCGACGCACGCATCGCCACGCCGACGGCGCTCCTCTTGATCGGCGGCCCCGCGCTCTATGTGATCGGCTGCGGCCTCTACAAGCGCGCGATACACGGCTGGCTGCCGCTGTCGCATTGGGTCGGACTCGCGCTGTGCGCACTCATCGGGCCGCTCGCGTTCCATACGGATTTGCTGATGACGGGCACGCTGACCACGCTGATGATGGTCGTCGTTGCCGCCTGGGAGAGCGTGTCGCGCCGGCAGTCGGCGCATGCGCGCGGCTTGCGGGCCGAGTAAGCACCGAATGAGCGCCGCATGGGCACGCGGGCACGCGATGAGCGGCCCATGAAGCGACGCCACCCCGCTCGGCAAGCGCCGAGCGGGGTGGCGTTTCGGTAGCGATGAGCGCTCGATCAGCGCGTAATACGCGGCAACCCGGCGTCGTTCTGGCGTTGCAGCTCGGCCACGGCGCGCTGCGCTTCACGCAGTTGCGCTTGCGCCTGTGCCTTCTGCGCCTGCAGCGCAGCGGCTTCGTCGCGCGTTTCCTTCTGATGGTCGTCGACGACCTTCTGCTGCTCGCGCGCGATATTGAGGTCGGCTTGCAGACGGTTCGCATGGTCCTGCGACAGCGCGATCAGGCGGTCCGTGTAAGCCTTTTGCGCCTCGAGCTTGGTGCGGCGAATCTCGACATCGGCCAGTTGCACGCTTTTGCGCGCAAAGTCGGCGTAAATGGCTTCGGCGCGCCCTTCGTCCTGCGTCTTGATCACACGCCAGAAGGTTTTCTGCTGGAACAGCGCGACGTAATACGTCATTTCCTTGCCGTAGAACAGCAGGCTCGCGCCGTAGCTGCCGTTGTAGGTCGTGCGCAGTTCGTTCAGGTCGTTGCCGTGGATCATCTGTTGCAGTTCAGCAACGTTGCCCGTGGCGGATTGCTTCGCTTCGTCGGCCGTGAGCGGTGTCGCGGCCGGTGCGGCAGTCGCTCCCGGGGTTGCCGACGGCAGCGGGTCGTTCATGCCCGGCTGCGACATGGCGGCCGCATCGGCCGCGCCGCCGGAGGCCGGCGGCATCGCTAAGTTACTGTTCGAATTGACTTGTGCATGAACTCCTTGGATTCCCCCGATCATGACCAGCGCGGCGAGCGCGGTCCCCCGCAAGTGCGAAAAATGGATCATGTAGATTGATTCCTGCGCCGTTAGTTCTAATTGTCAAATCAAGCGTCTCATTATTACTCACTTTCACGCGTTTCGGGTTCCTCGTCGAAGATTTGGCACTTGCGCATTTTTTCCCACAAGACCTTGCGGCTGATGCCGAGATATTGGGCGGTATCCTGCCGCCAGCAAGCGTTCGCATCGAGCGCGGCGAGCACGCGGTTGCGCTCGGCCATGTGCCATTTGTGGCGGTCGACGAGTGATTCCGCGGCACTCTCGAGCGGCGCCGCCGACGACATCACGAAGCTCTACCAGCAACACGGCTACGCGAACGCTCAAGCGAATCAGATGCGCAAAGTCGGCGGCAAAGCCGCTCGCCGATGCGCCGGTTGAAAGCCCGTCGCGCAGCCCGCGCGTCAACGCAACGTTTTCATATCAGCTGAACCGACACCGAATACGCGATGGCCTGATTAGAGGTTCCACTCCCACGCAGATAGCGCAGGTTCGCGCGTATTCTGCTTGCACTCTAAGAAGACGCTGTCCGTACCCTGTCCTGGCGACTCGGTAACGACTCGGCGCGAAAACAATCGAAAGACAACTCATCCAAGGAGGAAGACAATGCGGCACTTCACGCAACGCGCCCAGACGCTCGCGCTCAAGACGCTCAAGCAGGCCACGCTCGCCGGCGTGCTGCTGGCTAGCGCCGGCTTCGCGCTGGCTCAAGGAACCGACACCCCGGTCGGCACTTGGCAAACGATCGACGACCATACGGGCCAGCCCAAAGCGCTCGTGCAAATCACCGAGGACACGAACGGCGACCTGAGCGGCAAAGTCATCAAAGGTCTCAGCCCGAACGACAATCCGCAGCGCCGCTGCACCGAATGCACCGACGCGCGTAAGGATCAGCTGATCCTCGGCATGACGATCATCAACGACATGAAGAAAGCGGACGGCGGCTGGGACGGCGGCAGCATCCTCGATCCGGAGAACGGCAAGGTGTACAAGTGCAAGATGCACGTTGAAGACAACGGGCAGAAGCTCGTCGTGCGCGGCTACATCGGGATTTCGCTGCTGGGCCGCTCGCAGACATGGAATCGGGTGCAGTGAGCGTCTGAGGAAGCCAACCGTCAGCGACGCGCAACCGAGCCTCTAAATACGTCGAGGTTCGAGCTACAAGAAGAAGAAAGCCGGCCGACGATACCCATCGTCCGGCCGGCTTTGTTTCACGGATAAATGGCTGGACTCAGCCATACCTTACGCCGCGTGCTTGAGAGAAACGGCGAACTCCTGCAGCGGAGCGGTTGTAGCTGGGGCGGCAGCAGGCGCTGGCGCGACCCCCGGGGCAACCGGATTCGAAGGCACGCCGGCCGAAACCGCGGACGCCGGCTTCACACCCGGCCTCACATGCGAGCGCATGCGCAGTTCCATGAAGCTGCACAGTTCCTCACTGGCTGCGCCGTACAACTGCTGGAGCACTTCCTTCAACGTGCCGGACTGGTGCCACGCTTTGAAGCGGCGGTGGCAAGTCTGATACGACGGGTAGCGGCGCGGCATGGCGGACCACGTTGCGCCGCTGTACATCACCCACAGCACGCCGTTCAACACAGCCCGGGTATTGGCGAGGGGACGGCCACGCAGCTCGGCGCGCGGACGCAGTTCAGGCAGCAGCGGTGCCACGCGTTGCCATTCTTCATCGGTAATATCGCGATACGGTGTCATGGTCATCTCCTTTGACAGATCCATGACACAACAATATCGAGGTACCCCTGCACCGAATATCGGACTAATCCGAATCTTGAAATAGCCCGACGGCATAGGGCCGCAGCGTCCGACGGCGCTGTCCGCGCCGTCCTTTTCTCTTAGGTCAACGACGTATCGACGATCCGGCGCGGCGCTTCCAAATACTCCTTCGATTGCATCTCGACCAAGCGCGACACCGTCCGGCTGAATTCATTGGCCATCGGCCCTTCGACGTACAAGTCCTCGACGGGCACCGCAGCCGACATCAAGAGCTTCACCTTGTGGTCGTAGAACACGTCGACGAGCCACGTAAAGCGCCGCGCCTCGGACGCCATCCGCGGCGACATCTGCGGCACGTCCGAAAGAATCACCGCATGAAAACGCGACGCCAGCTCCAGGTAGTCGTTCTGCGAACGCGGGCCGCCGCACAGCGTCGCGAAGTCGAACCAGACGACGCCATCGGCTTTGCGCAGCGCCTTCAGCTCGCGCTTTTCGATGCGCAGGATCGGGCTTTCGTCGGGCACCGCGGCGAGCTGCGAATACGCAGCGCGCAGCGCCTTGTCGGCGGCGGCGCCGAGCGGCGTGTGATAGACGGACACCTGCGCGAGCGTGCGCTGCCGATAGTCGATGCCCGCATCGACATTGATCACGTCGAGCTTCGTCTTGAGCAGTTCGATCGCCGGCAACATCCGGTCGCG
This sequence comes from Trinickia camelliae, assembly GCF_053525655.1. Lineage (NCBI taxonomy): Bacteria > Pseudomonadati > Pseudomonadota > Betaproteobacteria > Burkholderiales > Burkholderiaceae > Trinickia > Trinickia camelliae. The sequence continues at coordinate 266,351 of NZ_JBCHAA010000005.1, read as the reverse complement.
ATGCAGACCGTCGGGGTACAGCGTGTCCGGATCGTAGTTGGACGTCATCAGGAACTGCACGCCGTTCTCGAACAGCTTGTCGAGCAGGCGATACAGGATCATCGCGTCCGCGATATCGGACACGTGGAATTCGTCGAAACAGATCAAGCGGTAGCGCTTCGCGACGCGCCGCGCGAGTTCGTCGAGCGGATCGGCCTGCCCTTTCAGCTCTTCGAGTTCGCGATGCACTTCGCGCATGAACTCGTGAAAATGCAGCCGCGTCTTGCGCGTGAGAGGAACAACCGCGTAGAAGCTATCCATCAGGAAGCTCTTGCCGCGCCCCACGCCGCCCCACATGTAGATCCCGCGCGGCAGATCCGGATGCATGATCAGCTTCATGAAGGCGTTCGGGCGGCGCGCCTTGTAGGCGACCCACTCTTCGCAACACCGCTGCAGACGGTCGACGGCCGCGCGCTGCGCCGTATCGGATTGATATCCCCGCGTCTGCAGTTCCTTTTCGTAGTATTCGGTGACGTTCATCGTGTGACAGTAGCTTTGCATGGGCCCCGAGTAAGTGCTGAAGCACTAACTCGGGCCGACAAAAAACAAAAGGCGGTGGGATCGCTCCCGCCCGCCTTCGTGGTACTGCAGTTGCGCCCGCTTCACTCAGCCGGCGCGACCTCTTTACCGGATTACATATTGAGCGAGCGTTTGTCGACGGCAAGCGCCGCTTCGCGCATCACTTCGGAGAGCGACGGGTGCGGATGGCAGATGCGGCCGATGTCTTCCGACGCCGCCTTGAACTCCATCGCCACCACGGCTTCCGCGATCAGATCCGACGCGTTCGCCGAGATGATGTGCACGCCGAGCAGCTCGTCGGTCTTGGCGTCGGCGATCATCTTGACGAAGCCGTCCGACTTCGCGATGCCGAGCGCACGGCCGTTCGCCATGAACGGGAACTGGCCCGTCTTGATCTCGCGGCCTTCCGCCTTCAGCTGCTGCTCCGTCTTGCCGACCCACGCGATTTCCGGTTCGGTGTAGATCACCCACGGAATGCAGTTGTAGTCGATGTGCGGCTTCTGGCCGTCGATGATTTCGGCGACCAGCACGCCTTCGTCTTCGGCCTTGTGCGCGAGCATCGGGCCGCGCACCACGTCGCCGATCGCGTAGACGTTCGGCACTGCCGTGCGGCAGTGATCGTCGACGTCGATGAAGCCGCGCTCGTTCGCCTTCAGGCCGATCGCCTCCAGCCCGAGGTTGTCGGTGTTCGGCACGCGGCCGATCGACACGATCAGGCGGTCGGCTTCGAGCGTCTGCGCGTTGCCGTCCTTGTCGGTGTAGGCGATCGTGACGCTATCCGCAGTCGTCTTCACTTCGCCGATATTCACGCCGAGGTGGATGTCGAGACCCTGCTTCTTGAATTGCTTCGCCGCTTCCTTCGCGAGCGCTTCGTCAGCGGCGCCGAGGAATGCCGGCAGCGCTTCGAGCACGGTCACGTCGGAGCCGAGGCGGCGCCACACCGAGCCGAGCTCCAGGCCGATCACGCCCGCGCCGATCACGGCGAGCTTCTTCGGCACGGAGTCGAACGCGAGCGCGCCTTCGTTGTCCGACACGATCTTGTTGTCGACCGGTGCGTTCGGCAGGTGACGCGCCTTCGAACCCGTCGCGATGATCACGTTCTTGGCGGTGACGACTTCGGTCTCGCCCTCGCCGCTCACTTCGATCGTCACGCCGGCGTCGGTCTTGCCGGTGAACTTGCCGTGGCCCTTGAGCCAGGTGATCTTGTTCTTGCGGAACAGGAACTCGATACCCTTCGTCATCTTCTCGACGATGGCGTCCTTGCGGCCCATCATCTTCGCGATGTCGAGCTTCACGTCCGACACGTTGATGCCGTGGTCAGCGAGGTGATGCGACGCGTTCTCGAACTCCTCCGACGACGCGAGCAGCGCCTTCGACGGAATACAGCCCACGTTCAGGCACGTGCCGCCGAGCTTGAGCGTGCCGGCCGGGTTCTTCCATTTTTCGATACATGCGACCGTCTTGCCGAGCTGCGCGGCGCGGATGGCGGCGATATACCCGCCCGGGCCGGCGCCGATCACGACGACGTCAAATTCTTTGGACATGACTATCCTTTCGATGACGCAGCAGCGCGCGGCGGGTGGTTCCACCCTCGCGCGGCGCTGCGGTTCAAATCAAATGCAATGCGGAAAGACTGATGCGAACGACTGGGACAACCGCAGGGATCACAGATCCAGCAGCAGACGGGCCGGATCTTCGAGCGCGTCCTTCATTGCGACGAGCGACAGCACGGCTTCGCGGCCGTCGATGATGCGGTGGTCGTACGACAGCGCGAGGTAGTTCATCGGACGGATCACGATCTGGCCGTTCTCGACCACCGCGCGTTCCTTCGTCGCGTGCACGCCGAGGATCGCCGATTGCGGTGGGTTGATGATCGGCGTCGAGAGCATCGAGCCGAACACGCCGCCGTTCGAGATCGAGAACGTGCCGCCCGTCATTTCTTCGATCGACAGCTTGCCGTCCTTCGCCTTCTGGCCGAATTCGGCGATCTTCTTCTCGATGTCGGCGAGGCTCATCTGATCCGCGTTGCGCAGGATCGGCACCACGAGACCGCGCGGCGAACCGACCGCGATACCGATGTCGAAGTAGCCGTGATAGACGATGTCGTTGCCGTCGATCGACGCGTTCACGAGCGGGAATTTCTTCAGCGCATGCACGGCCGCCTTGACGAAGAACGACATGAAGCCGAGCTTCACGCCATGTTCCTTCTCGAACTTGTCCTTGTACTTGTTGCGCAGGTCCATGACCGGCGCCATGTTCACTTCGTTGAACGTCGTGAGGATGGCGTTGGTCTGCTGCGACTCGAGCAGACGCTCGGCGATACGCGCACGCAGACGCGACATCGGCACGCGCTGTTCCGGACGGTTATGCAGCCAGGTGTCGGCGGATGCCGGGGCCTTCACGTCCTGCAGCGCGGGGCGCGCAGCCTTAGCAGGCGCAGCGGCCGGAGCCTTGGCAGCCGGCGCCGGTGCGGCGGAACCCGCGCCAAGCACGTCGCCCTTCGTGATGCGGCCGTCGCGGCCCGTGCCCGGGACTTGCTCGGCCGAGAGGCCCTTCTCGGCCATCAGCTTGTTCGCGGCCGGCGAAGCGGTGGTGCTCGAAGCCGTCGCGGAGGCTGCCGGCGCAGCGGCGGGCGCCGGCTGCACTTCGGCCGTGCCTGCTGCCGCAGCGGCTGCGGGAGCCGCGGTGGCGGCGGCGGTCGTCGCACCCGCCTTCGCTTCGGTGTCGATCTTCGCGATGATTTCGTCAGCGACGACGATATCGCCATCGTGCTTGATGACTTGCGCGAGCACGCCTGCCGACGGGGCCGGCACTTCGAGCACGACCTTGTCGGTCTCGATTTCGATGAGGATTTCGTCTTGCGCGACAGCTTCGCCCGGCTGCTTCTTCCACTGGAGCATGGTGGCTTCCGAGACCGACTCGGACAGCTGGGGAACCTTGACTTCTACGATAGCCATGTGATTTTCCTGAACTCGTATCTGGGTGAGCGCGAACTTGGCCCGGGTTCGTTAGGACGCCGATTCTCGATTACGGCACAAACGACCTCGTGCTTGAACGGGAAAGCGCCCAAGCGCTTTCCCGGTTCGCTGCGTTTCGTTTATTTAGCGATCGATGCGCTCTTCAAGCGGCCAAACGCGCCTTCGACCAATGCCTTTTGCTGCTCATAGTGCTTCGCGTAGTAACCGACTGCCGGCGAAGCCGAAGCCGGACGGCCGCTGTACGCGAGCTTCTGTCCTTCCTTCATGCCTTCCTTCAGATGGTGTTCGACGTAGAACCACGGGCCTTGGTTTTGCGGCTCGTCCTGCACCCAGACCACTTCGGTTGCGTGCTCGTACTTCTTCATTTCCGTTTCGAACTGCTTGTGCGCGAACGGGTACAGCTGCTCGATACGGATGATCGCGACGTCGTTCGACTTCGATTCGCGGCGATGCGCGACGAGGTCGTAGTACACGCGGCCCGAGCAGGCGAGCACGCGCTTGACCTTCTTCGCTTCGATCGAGGCATCGACTTCACCGATGATCGGCTGGAACGAACCCTTTGCGAGTTCGGACAGATCCGACACGGCTTCCTTGTGACGCAGCAGCGACTTCGGCGTCGCGACGATCAGCGGCTTGCGGAACAAGCGGATCATCTGGCGGCGCAGCAGGTGGAAGATCTGTGCCGGAGTGGTCGGCTGAACCACTTGCATGTTGTGGTCCGCGCAAAGCTGCAGGAAACGCTCGATACGCGTCGACGAGTGCTCCGGACCCTGGCCTTCGTAGCCGTGCGGCAGCAGCATCGTGAGACCCGACTGACGGCCCCATTTCACTTCGCCCGACGAGATGAACTGATCGATCACGACCTGCGCGCCGTTCACGAAGTCGCCGAACTGCGCTTCCCAAGCGACGAACGTGTTCGGCTCAGCCGTCGAATAGCCGTACTCGAAGCCGAGCACCGCTTCTTCGGACAGCACCGAGTCGATCACCGTGAACTTGGCCTGGCCTTCCGCGATGTTCTGCAGCGGAATGTACGTGCCGTCGTTCCAACGCTCACGGTTCTGGTCGTGCAGCACCGCGTGACGGTGCGTGAACGTGCCGCGGCCCGAGTCCTGGCCGGTCAGGCGCACCGGGTAGCCCGAAGCGACGAGCGACGCGAACGCCAAGTGCTCGCCCATGCCCCAGTCGAGCGGGGCGTCGCCACGCGCCATCGTGCGGCGGTCGTTGATCACGCGCTCGACGAGCGGGTGCACCTTGAAGTTATCGGGAACCGTCGTGATGCGCTCGCCGAGGCGCTTCAGTTCCGCGAGCGGAACGGCCGTATCGGCGGCGTCGGTCCACTTGCGGTTCAGGAACGGCACCCAGTCCACCGCGTACTTGCTCTTGTAGTTCGAAAGCACCGGATCGATCGTGTGGTGGCCTTCGTCCATCGCGGTACGGAACGCCTTGACGTAGGCGTCCGGATCTTCCGCGCCGATCACGCCCTGCTGCACGAGCTTCTCGGCGTACAGCGCGCGCGTGCCCGGGTGCTTCGCGATGGTCTTGTACATCAGCGGCTGCGTGACCGCCGGCGTGTCCTGCTCGTTGTGGCCGAGCTTGCGGAAGCAGATGATGTCGATCACGACATCCTTGTGGAACTGCATCCGGTAATCGATCGCGATCTGCGTCGCCAGCACGACCGCTTCCGGATCGTCGCCGTTCACGTGCAGCACCGGCGCTTCGATCATCTTGACGACGTCCGAACAGTACAGCGTCGAGCGCGCATCGCGCGGATCCGACGTCGTGAAGCCGATCTGGTTGTTGATGACGATGTGCAGCGTGCCGTGCGTGCCGTAGCCGCGCGTCTGCGCGAGGTTCAGCGTTTCCATCACGACGCCCTGGCCCGCGAAGGCCGCGTCGCCGTGGATCTGCACCGGCAGCACTTGCAGGCCGTCTTCGTCGCCGCGGCGGTCCATCCGCGCCTTGGCCGAACCTTCGACCACCGGGTTGACGATTTCAAGGTGCGACGGGTTGAACGCAAGCGACAGGTGCACCGGGCCGCCTTCGGTCGAGACGTCCGACGAGAAGCCCTTGTGGTACTTCACGTCGCCGGCCGGCAGATCGTCGACGTGCTTGCCTTCGAATTCGGCGAAGAGGTCAGCCGGCATCTTGCCGAGCGTGTTGACGAGCACGTTCAGACGGCCGCGGTGGGCCATGCCGATGACGATTTCCTGCACGCCCTTCGAGCCCGAGTGACGGACGACTTCGTCCATCGACGCGATGAAGCTCTCGCCGCCTTCGAGCGAGAAGCGCTTTTGGCCGACGTACTTGGTGTGCAGGTAGCGCTCGAGGCCTTCGGCGGCCGTCAAGCGGTTCAGGATGTGCTTCTTCTTGTCAGCCGTGAAGTTCGGCGTGGCGCGGATCGATTCGAGCCGCTCCTGCCACCAGCGCTTCTGTTCCGGATCGCTGATGTACATGTACTCGGCGCCGATCGTGCCGCAATACGTGTCGCGCAGCGCCTTGACGATGTCGCGCAGCGTCGCTTGCTCGAAACCGAAGTACAGGTTGCTCGCGCTGAACGTCTGGTCCATGTCGGCTTCGGTGAAGTCGTAGAACGCAGGTTCGAGCTCGGGGATCGCGGGACGCTCGCGGCGCTTCAGCGGATCGAGATTGGCCCATTGCGAGCCGAGAAAACGATAGGCGCTGATGAGGGTCTGGACGTGGACCTGCTTGCGTGCCGTGGCGAGGTTCTCACCGGCTTCCGCTTCACGCGGAATGAACGCATTGGCTTTGGCGCGCTGGGCGAACGATTCGACGATCGGGCCGTGGGCCACATCGTTGGCGGACGTGCCATCCGACGCGGGCGCGTTCTGCAGCGCGTCGAAATACTCGCGCCAGTTCTCGGGCACTGAAGCCGGATTGTCGAGATATTGCTCGTACAGTTCTTCGACGTACGGAGCGTTGCCGCCGAACAGATACGAGTTCAGCTGAAATTGCTTCATCATGTTTACGCTCACCTTTCTTCGAGTTTCTCGAGAAATAGCGGGTTACTCAACCTTCCGCGACACGGCCTGACCGTTTAGCGGATTGCGCGAATCAAGTCTTGCTTGGAAGGACCTAAAACTAGCAAGCGGAGCATAGCACAGAACGCATATACAGGATTCCGCAAACGCTATGCAAGATGACAAAAAGCCGCTTTGCAGCGGCTTTTTGCTAGTGCTATACACGCCCACTTCTAGCGGCGCTTAGTCGTGAAGTGCTTAATCGACTGCGGCTTCACGGCTTGCGCGGCGGCGCTCGTGCTCCTTCAGGTGACGCTTGCGCAGACGAATCGACTGCGGCGTCACTTCGACGAGTTCGTCGTCGTCGATGAACTCGACCGCGTACTCGAGCGACATCTGGATCGGCGGCACGAGGCGCACGGCTTCGTCGGTGCCCGACGCACGCACGTTCGTCAGCTGCTTGCCCTTGATCGGGTTCACGACGAGGTCGTTGTCGCGGCTGTGGATGCCGATGATCATGCCTTCATAGAGCGCGTCGCCCGGCTTCACGAACATGCGGCCGCGATCCTGCAGCTTCCACAGCGCGTAGGCCACGGCGGCGCCGTCGTCCTGCGAGATCAACACGCCGTTGCGGCGCTCGCCGAGCGTGCCTTCCTTGAGCGGCGCGTACTCGTCGAACACATGGCTCATCAGGCCCGTGCCGCGCGTGAGCGTCATGAACTCGCCCTGGAAGCCGATCAGGCCCCGTGCCGGGATGCGGTATTCGAGACGCGTGCGGCCGCGGCCGTCGGACGCCATGTCGAGCATTTCGCCCTTGCGGCGGCCCAGCTCTTCCATCACCCCGCCCTGGTGGCCGTCTTCCACGTCGACCGTCAAGAGCTCGTACGGCTCGTGCTTCACGCCGTCCACTTCGTGCAGCACCACGCGCGGACGCGACACGGCCAGCTCGTAGCCCTCGCGGCGCATGTTTTCGACCAGGATCGTCAGGTGCAGCTCGCCGCGGCCCGACACTTCGAACACGGTCTCGTCGCCGGTATCGCGCACGCGCAGCGCGACGTTGTGGTTCAGCTCTTTCATCAGACGGTCGCGGATCTGGCGGCTCGTGACGAACTTGCCTTCCTTGCCCGCGAGCGGCGACGAGTTCACGAGGAAGTTCATCGTGAGCGTCGGCTCGTCGACGGTGATCATCGGCAGCGCCTCGGGCGTATCGACCGCGCAAATCGTCGCGCCGATGCCGACTTCCTCGATGCCGTTGATGAGCACGATATCGCCGGCTTGCGCCTCATCGACTTGCACGCGCTCCAGACCCTTGAATGACAGGACCTGATTGATCTTGCGATTGAGAATTTCGCCTTCCGGGCCGAAGCGCAGCGCCACTTGCTGGCCGGGCTTGATGCGCCCGCGCGCGATGCGGCCGACGCCGATCCGGCCGACGTAGGTCGAATAGTCGAGCGACGTGATCTGCAGCTGCAGCGGCGCATCCGGATCGGACGGACGCACCGGCACGTGTTCGAGGACCGCCTCGAACAGCGGACGCATGTCGCCTTCGCGCGCGCTAGGCTCGAGCGACGCATAGCCGTTCAGGCCCGATGCGTACACCACCGGGAAGTCGAGCTGCTCTTCGGTTGCGCCGAGCTTGTCGAAGAGGTCGAACGTCTGGTTGATCACCCAGTCGATGCGGGCGCCCGGGCGGTCGATCTTGTTGACGACGACGATCGGCTTCAGGCCGAGCGCGAGCGCCTTCTTCGTGACGAAGCGCGTTTGCGGCATCGGGCCTTCCACGGCATCGACGAGCAGCAGCACCGAGTCGACCATCGACAGCACGCGCTCCACTTCACCGCCGAAGTCGGCGTGGCCCGGGGTGTCGACGATATTGATGTGCGTGCCTTCGTATTCGACCGCGCAGTTCTTCGCGAGAATCGTGATGCCGCGCTCTTTTTCGATGTCGTTCGAGTCCATCACGCGCTCGGCGATCTGTTGGTTCTCTCGGAACGTGCCCGACTGGCGAAGCAGTTGGTCGACGAGCGTGGTCTTGCCGTGGTCGACGTGGGCAATGATGGCGATATTGCGAAGAGCGCGGGTCATAGGAACCTGGAAACGCAAGGAATTTGCGCGAAATGTGAAACATGTTGAGTGCGCCGAAAGCGGCTCGAGGTGCGCTCGTGGGCGATGCCACCTACTACACCGGCCGGCTTGGGATGCACTTTGGGACAGCCAAAAATTATAGCACGCGCGAGTGACGCCGAATTAGCACACCTTTCACTTTCCCGCATCGCGCCGAATCGACGCAACCGCACAAACCCAAAGCGCCGGGACCGAGAACCGAGCCGGCATTCTCCATACTGACAGTAGGCGCTTAATACAAAAGACTCTTGCCTGGGGTGTAATAACGCTTGTCGCGTCAACTAACCGCACCTATACTCCTGCCTAGTCAATTATTGCAAACGCACGAGAATCATGACGGAACCCACCCCTGCGCTGCCCAAGGAACTGAGCGAATATCAGATGGGCGAGAGCGTCGGCTACCTGATCGCACGCGTGAAATCGGTCATGTCGAACATGGTCACGCAACGCACGATGGCGGAATTGGGCATCACGAGCACACAGGCCAGCATCCTGTTCATGGTCGCGAGCGGCCGATGCCTCGTGGCAGCGGAGCTGGCCCGCGACTACGGGATCGACGCCAGCGCCGTCACGCGCCTGATCGACCGGCTGGAAAAGCGCGGCCTGCTCACGCGCGTACGCAGCAACGAGGATCGCCGGGTGGTACGGCTCGCCTTGACGCCGGAAGGCTACGAACTCGCCGCCCGCATGCCGGAAATTTTCACGACCGTGCTCGACAAGCTGCTCGCGGGCTTCACGCCCGAAGAGGTCGGATTCCTGAAGAGCATGCTGCGGCGTGTCCTCGTCAATAACGGGGATCAAACGAATTGAGCACCAGACTGACACACGCAGCAGTCAAGCCAATTCGCCTCGAAACACATAAAAAATAGTTGCAGGGTCCATGATCACACTCCATTCCAAGAGTCGAGCGATGAAATCTCTTCCTCCGTCGGTCCGCGCGCTGTCGTCCCGGGGGGCTTTCGCCGCGGCGGTCGCGGCGCTCGCCCTCAGCGGCTGCGCGAACTACTTCGGCATCAAGAGCGACAAGCAAATCGCACCGGCGAGCCAGTTCGAGTCCGCGCAAAGCCTGCCCGGCCAGGGCGGGCAGTGGCCGTCGCTCGACTGGTCCCAGCAGTTCGGCGACCCGCAGCTGCCGAAGCTGATCGCCGAGGCGCTCGAGGGCAATCCGACGATCGCCCAGGCGCAGGCGCGCGTCGCGAAGGCACAGTCGTATATCGAAAGCTCGCGCTCGAACCTGTATCCGAAGGTGGACGGCAGCTATTCGTGGAATCGGGAGCTGTTTTCGGGCAACGCGCTCTACCCCCCGCCCTACGGCGGCACTTGGTATAGCGAGAACAACGTGCTCGCGAGCGCGTCGTGGGATCTCGACTTGTGGGGCAAGAACCGGCAGAAGCTCGGCTCGGCGATCTCGCAGGCCAAAGCGGCCGACGCCGACATGCAGCAGGCGCGCATCACGCTTGCGTCGTCGGTGGCGCGGACGTATAACCAACTGGCTCAGCTCTACGCGCTGCGCGACATCGCCCAGCGCGAAATCAAGAACCGCCAGGACGTGAGTTCGATCACGAACGGGCGTGTCTCCGCCGGCCTCGACACCAATGTCGAGAAGCAGACGGCGATCGGCAATATCGCGAGCAGCCAGACGACGCTGTCCGATTACGACGGCCAGATCGCGATCACGCGCTATCAGCTTGCCGCCCTGCTGGGCAAGGGCCCCGATCGTGGCCTGCAAATTGCGCAGCCGGTACTGGCGCCCGGCGGCACCGTCGTGCTGCCGGACAATCTGCCTGCCGATCTCGTCTCGCGCCGGCCCGATATCGTCGCCGCGCGCTGGCAAGTGGAAGCGGCCATGCACGACGTGAAGGAGGCAAAAGCCGAATTCTTCCCTGACGTGAACCTCGCAGCCGCCGCCGGCTTCGACGCATTCGGCTGGGGCCGCTTCCTGACGTCGTCGAGCCGTCAGATCCAGTTCGGCCCGGCGGTCCACCTGCCGATCTTCGACGCCGGCGCGCTGCGCTCGCAATTGAAGGGACGCTATGCCGACTTCGACCTCGACGTCGCCAACTACAACCAGACGCTCATCAACGCGCTGTCCGACGTCGCGACGCAAGTGGCGTCGATCCGCTCGATCGACCAGCAGATGGGCGACGCGCAGCGGGCACTCGATGCGTCGACCAAGGCTTACGAGCTGGCGGTCATCCGCTACAAGGCCGGTCTCTCGGAGCAGTTGCAGGTGCTGAACGCCGACATCAACCGCCTGACCGCCGAGCAAACGGTGACGAATCTGAAAATGAGGCGGCGCGACATGCAGTTCGCGCTGATCACGGCGCTCGGCGGCGGGTTCGACGCGAACGCCGCGGGCCTGACAGCCCCCGCCGAAGCGTCCGCCGCGCACACGCCCAGCTGACCCCCGCGGACGACAAACAACTAAACGACCAAGATTGAGCGAATACGGAGCTTTGGAATGAGTGAAACCCAACAAGCCGCGACCAGCGTGCAGCAGCCGAAATCGAACGGCAAGCGCAAGCGCATGATGACGCTGCTCGTCATCGTGATCCTGATCGCCGCGGTCGCCTACGGCCTCTACTACTTCCTCGACGCGCGCTTCCACGAGGACACCGACGACGCCTACGTGAACGGCAACGTCGTGCAGATCACGCCGCAAGTGACAGGCACGGTGATCGCCGTCAACGCCGACGATACACAGACCGTCAAGGAAGGTGCCCCCCTCGTCGTGCTCGACGGCGCCGATGCGCGCATCTCGCTGCAACAGGCCGAGGCGAATCTCGGGCAGACGGTGCGCCAGGTGCGCGGCATTTTCGTCGACGACAACCAATATCAAGCGCAAGTCGCGCTGCGCCAGTCGGACCTCTCCAAAGCCCAGGACGACCTGCGCCGCCGGATGCAGGTCGCGCAGACGGGCGCCGTGTCGCAAGAAGAAATCTCGCACGCACGCGACGCCGTGAGGGCCGCGCAGGCCTCGCTCGACGCCGCCCAGCAGCAGCTCGCGTCGAACCGCGCGCTGACCGCCAATACCACGATTGCGACGCACCCGAACGTGATGGCAGCGGCCGCGAGGGTCCGCGACGCCTACCTCGCGTACGCTCGCAACACGCTGCCGGCGCCGGTCACGGGCTATGTGGCGAAGCGCTCGGTTCAGGTCGGCCAGCGCGTGTCGCCGGGCACGCCGCTGATGGCGATCGTGCCGCTGAACGCCGTGTGGGTCGACGCGAACTTCAAGGAAGTGCAGTTGAAGCACATGCGCATCGGCCAGCCGGTGGAGATGACCGCTGACGTGTATGGCTCGTCGGTCACGTACCACGGCACGGTGATCGGCTTCTCGGCCGGCACGGGCTCTGCCTTCTCGCTGTTGCCGGCGCAAAATGCGACCGGCAACTGGATCAAGGTCGTGCAGCGCCTGCCGGTGCGCGTCTCGCTCGATCCGCAGGAGCTCGCGAAGCACCCGCTGCGTATCGGTCTCTCGATGAATGTCGACGTGAACATCAAGCAGGACGGCGGCCAGCTCGGCGAAGCGCCGAACACCGTTTATTCGACCGACGTGTTCGCGAAGTACGGCGATCAGGCCGATGCCGAAATCGCGCGCATCATCGCGGAGAACGCCGGCTCGAACGCGGGCTTGCAGTCGCAAAAGGCGGGGGCCGCCAATGCGGCGGCGACGAGCGCGTCGCACGGTTAAGCGGGCCATCATGCTGCAACGAACCAAGGTCTCAAGCTAAATGGCTCAAGCTCAAGCCCCTCACCCGCCGCTGCAAGGCATGCAGCTGGTGATCGGCACGATCGCCGTGTCGCTCGCGGTGTTCATGAACGTGCTCGACACGTCGATTGCGAACGTCGCGATTCCGACGATCTCCGGCGACCTCGGCGTCTCGTCCGACCAGGGCACCTGGGTCATCACGTCGTTCGCGGTCGCCAACGCGATCTCGGTGCCGCTCACCGGCTGGCTCACCGACCGCATCGGCCAGGTGCGCCTGTTCCTCGCGTCGATCATCCTGTTCGTGGTGTCGTCGTGGATGTGCGGACTCGCGCCGACGCTGCCGCTCCTCTTGCTCTCGCGCGTGATTCAGGGCGCGGTCGCCGGGCCGATGATCCCGCTCTCGCAAGCGCTGCTGCTTGGCGCCTATCCACGCGAGAAAGCGCCGATTGCGCTCTCGATGTGGGCCATGACGACGCTGATCGCGCCGGTCGCCGGGCCGATTCTCGGCGGTTGGATCTCCGACAACTACTCGTGGCCGTGGATCTTCTACGTCAACATCCCGGTCGGCATCGCCGCGGCGGCGGCGACCTGGGCGATCTTCCGCAAGCGTGAATCCGTAGTCAAAAAGGCGCCGATCGACGGCGTCGGCCTTGCGCTCCTCATTATCTGGGTCGGTTCGCTGCAGGTCATGCTGGACAAGGGCAAGGATCTCGACTGGTTTTCATCGACGACGATCGTCGTGCTCGCACTGACCGCGGTCATCGGTCTAGCATTCTTCGTCGTCTGGGAACTGACGGCCGATCACCCGGTGGTCGATCTCTCGCTCTTCGCACGGCGCAACTTCACGGGCGGGACGGTCGCGCTATCGATCGGCTACGGGCTCTACTTCGGCAACCTCGTGCTGCTGCCGCTCTGGCTGCAAACCGATATCGGCTATACGGCCACTGACGCCGGCCTCGTGATGGCGCCGGTCGGCTTGTTCGCCATCTTGCTCTCGCCGGTGACGGGCAAGTTCCTGCCCCGCACCGACCCGCGGTACATCTCGACGGCCTCGTTCTGCACCTTCGCGCTGTGCTTCTGGTTGCGCTCGCGCTATACGACGGGCGTCGACACCTGGGCGCTCACGCTGCCCACGCTGATTCAGGGTATCGCGATGGCGGGCTTCTTCATTCCGCTCGTCTCGATCACGCTGTCGGGCCTGCACGGCAGCCGGATTCCGGCTGCTTCTGGCTTATCGAACTTCGTGCGGATCATGTGCGGCGGCATCGGCACGTCGATCTTCCAGACCGCCTGGGACCATCGCACGATCCTGCATCACGCGCAGCTCACCGAGCAGGCAACCGCGTACAACCCGGTGTTCACGCAGCAGATGGCGGGGATGGGTGCCGCCGGGCTCGATCAGTCGCAGAGCTATGGGCTCTTCAACAACATGGTGACGCAGCAGGCGGCGCAACTGGGCGTGAACGACTTGTTCTATTTGTCGTCGGTGATCTTTATCGCGCTGATCGCGCTCATCTGGATCACGAAGCCCGAGCGGGCTGGCGGGGCGGATGCGGGAGCGGCGGCTTCGGCGGCGCATTGACGTTGCGACTTTGCCCCCTTATTTGACAAGATTCGTTCCAGCGTTACGGCCGATGCCGAACTACGGTAATCAACGGCCAGACTTTGTCGAACCGTTGATTACTTGACTCAAGGTTAGCCGGAGGAACGAATCACTTATTGACCACCAGACATCCTGCCATCATATCGTGGAGCGCTTGCTTCTTCTTCGTGAAGGCGGCCATGAAGTAGCCAATCAGGAGAATAAGCGCGGAAATAATCATGGCAAAATAGCGCCCGGATGCTCTGCCGAAACTGATTCGCCTGCCTTCCAAATCGGTGACCTTAATCCCAAGCGCCAATTTCCCTAACGTGCCCTGTTTGGATGAGCTTTCCATTGCCGCGAAATATATCCAACTGAAGAGAATTCCGCAAAGGTCCGCCAGTCCCTTTAGGATACCGACTTGATCTGCAACCCCTCCGCCAATCATGACAAAGGCAATTGCCACGCCGACAATGCCGCCGATTAACACCAACACAATCGTATCTATTAGCCGGGCAGCAAATCTCTTCCAAAAACCTGCGTATCTCATTTATTTTCCTTTGTAGACATGTTTCAAACTCTGGCCCGACAGCGAAAATGCAATCTAAATCGGACTACTAACATTCAAACATGTCAAAGGACGAGCCACTATCGGACTATTCTTATTCGCCGCCCTTCGTTCCATTAAGCCGAAGAGCGAGAACCAATGCTCGTCAGATTTGATCGGGCGCCTGAAATCGCGCTCTAATCATGCTGCGGCAGTCACGACAAGACGTTCGGGTGCCAGCACGCCGTCTGCCGCTTTCGCTACACCCAACAGCTTGCCGCCGTCGTCATAGACCCGCACTCTGGTACCTTGCACAGCATCGATCGCCGGCAATTCCGCGAGACGCAAACGCTGGCCGTGCAGGAATCGCCGCGTCGCCTCGGCATCGAGCTCGACTGACGGAAACGTCGATAGCAACGCATCAACCGGCTGCAGCCACGCATCGCGCTCGCCTTGCTCGGCATCTGAAAGCGCGTCGAGCGTCACCGAGTGCTCGAGCGTCAGCGAGCCGACACCCGTACGGCGCAGCGCAACCAGATGCGCGCCGCAGCCGAGCGCCTCGCCCATATCCTCCGCGAGCGTGCGCACATAGGTGCCCTTGCTGCACGTTACGCGAAACGTCACATCGGGAAGCTCACACGCGAGCAATTCGAGCGCGTGGATCGTCACATTGCGCCCTTCCCGCTCGACGGTCTGCCCCGCGCGCGCGTATTCGTAGAGCGGTTTGCCGTCGCGCTTGAGCGCCGAATACATCGGCGGCACCTGGACGATATCGCCGCGAAAGCGCGCCAACACCGAGTTGATCGCGGCGAGATCGCAAGTGACGTCGCGCGTCTCGATCGCTTCGCCTTCGGCATCGCCCGTCGCCGTGCGAATGCCGAGGCGCATCGTCGCCTCGTAGGTCTTGTCCGCGTCGAGCAAATCTTGCGAGAACTTGGTCGCTTCGCCGAAGCACAACGGCAAGAGGCCCGATGCGAGCGGATCGAGCGTGCCGGTATGGCCGGCCTTCTTCGCCGTATAGAGGCGCTTGGCGCGCATCAGCGCATCATTGCTCGACAGGCCAACCGGTTTGTCGAGCAGCAATACGCCGTCGAGCGCGCGGCGCGGCACGCGGGGGCGTTGGGTCTGAGTCATGTAAGAGGCAAGACGATGGAACGATGGCGAATCACGCGGCGCGCGAAATCAGTCGTCTTTCGCGCGCGTCGCGTTCGCTTCGTCGATGAGGCGCGACATTTCGACGGCCTTCTCGATCGTCTTGTCGTAGTGGAAGTGCAGCGTCGGCACCGTATGGATGTGCAGGCGCTTGAACAGCAGGTTGTGCAAATGGCCAGCCGCGTGGTTGAGCGCGACCTGCGTCTCCTGCGCGTCGCCGGTCAGCGTCGTGAAGTACACCTTCGCATGTGCGTAGTCGGGCGTCAGCTCGACGCTCTGGATCGTGACGAGACCGATACGCGGGTCTTTGACCTCGCGCATGATGAGTTCGGACAGATCGCGCTGAATCTGATCGGCGATCTGGACGTTCCGGTTCGGGGTACTGCGTTTTTTCGGCATGATGATTCCGTGATTCGGTACTGAAAAATGAACAGCCCCCATGCTCACTGCGTTCGCTGCCCCCCGTGGGGGCGGTCAGTGCGCTTGGGGCGGCCCGGCGCGCACTGACAAAAAAGGCGGAGCGGGCCAGCGCCCGCTCCGCCCTTCGAGCCTTCGCGCCGGTGCTTACAGCGTACGCGCGACTTCCGTGACTTCGAACACCTCGAACTGATCGCCTTCGACGATATCGTTGAAGTTCTTGATCGACATACCGCACTCAAAGCCTTGGCGCACTTCCTTGACGTCGTCCTTGAAGCGCTTGAGAGAATCGAGCTCGCCGGTATGGATCACGACGTTGTTGCGCAGCACGCGCACCGACGACGAACGCTTCACGACGCCATCCGTCACCATACAGCCCGCCACGCTGCCAACCTTCGGCACCTTGAAGACCTGGCGAACCTCGACCATGCCGGTCACGACTTCGCGCTTTTCCGGCGCCAGCATGCCCGACATCGCCGCCTTCACCTCATCCACTGCGTCGTAGATGATGTTGTAGTAGCGGATATCGACGCCATTCGCTTCCGCGAGCTTGCGAGCCTGCGCATCGGCACGGGTGTTGAAGCCGATGATGACCGCCTTCGAAGCCGTGGCCAGGTTGACGTCGTTTTCGCTGATGCCGCCGACCGCGCCATGCACGACCTGCACGCGCACCTCGTCCGTCGACAGCTTGAGCAGCGATTGCACCAGTGCTTCCTGCGAGCCCTGCACGTCGGCCTTGACGATGAGCGGCAAGGTCTGCACTTCGCCTTCGCCCATCTGCTCGAGCATGCTTTCGAGCTTCGCGGCCTGCTGCTTCGCGAGTTTGACGTCGCGGAACTTGCCTTGACGGAACAGCGCGATTTCGCGCGCCTTGCGCTCGTCCGGCAACACGATGACTTCTTCGCCCGCTGCCGGCACTTCCGACAGACCTTGAATTTCGACCGGAATCGACGGGCCTGCCGCCTTCGTCGGCTTGCCGGTTTCGTCGAGCATCGCGCGCACGCGGCCGTATGCACTGCCGGCGAGCACGACGTCGCCGCGCGAGAGCGTGCCCGACTGCACGAGGATCGTCGCGACCGGGCCCTTGCCCTTGTCGAGCTTCGCTTCGATCACGATGCCCTTGGCTGCTGCTTCGACCGGTGCCGTCAGTTCCAGCACTTCGGCTTGCAACAATACGTTTTCGAGCAGATCGTCGATGCCCGAACCCGTTTTCGCCGACACTGGCACGAACGGCGATTCGCCGCCGTATTCTTCCGGCACGACGCCTTCGGTGACGAGCTCCTGCTTCACGCGCTCGGGGTTCGCTTCCGGCTTATCGATCTTGTTGATCGCGACGACGATCGGCACGCCACCCGCCTTCGCGTGGGCGATCGCTTCCTTCGTCTGCGGCATCACGCCGTCGTCGGCCGCGACCACGAGAATCACGATGTCGGTCGCCTTCGCACCACGCGCACGCATTGCCGTGAACGCCTCGTGACCCGGCGTATCGAGGAACGTGATGACGCCGCGCGGCGTCTCGACGTGATAGGCGCCAATGTGCTGCGTAATGCCGCCCGCTTCGCCCGCGGCAACCTTCGCGCGGCGGATGTAGTCGAGCAGCGAGGTCTTGCCGTGGTCGACGTGGCCCATCACCGTAACGACCGGCGGACGCGGCAGTTGCTCCGCGTCGGTCACTTCGCCTTCGACGAGCAGCGCTTCCGGATCGTCGAGCTTCGCCGCGACGGCATGGTGCCCCAGCTCTTCGACGACGATCATCGCCGTTTCCTGGTCGAGCACCTGGTTGATCGTGACCATCTGGCCCAGCTTCATCATCACCTTGATGACTTCTGAAGCCTTGACCGACATCTTGTGCGCCAGATCGGCAACCGTGACCGTTTCCGGCACGTGCACTTCGCGCACGATCGGTTCGGTCGGAGCCTGGAACGACGTCGCTTCCTGATGCTTGCCGCGCCCCTTCGGACCGCCGCGCCAACCGCGATCGACGCCGCCGCTCGAATCACCGCGCGTCTTGATGCCACGGCGCTTTGCAGCGTCGTCCTGCCAGCCGCCCTTGCCTGCGCCCGGCTTCTTCTTGTCGCCAGCCGCCGGAGCCGACGATGGCGTTGCAGCCGGTGCGGCCGCCGGCGCGGCCTTCTTGGCCGGACGCGCGGCACCCTCACCTGCCGGACGCGCCGGCTTGTGCAGCGTGCCCTTGGCTTCCGCAGCCTTCGCAGCCGCCGGCGCTTCCGCGGCCTTGGCAGCCGGTGCGGGTTCAGGCGCCTTGACCTGCGCCTTGCGCGGCGTGTTCATCATCTCGCGAATCGCACGCGCTTCGGCTTCCGCCGCGGCACGGCGCTTGCTGATTTCTTCCTGCTCGGCGCGCGCCTTTTCGGCTGCGACGCGAGCCGCGTCTTCGGCCTTCTTCGCCGCTTCGCGTTGTGCCGCGCGTTCTGCTGCCGCGCGCTCTTCGTCCTCGCCGGAGGAGCGTTCCGCCGCTGCCTCGGCCTGCTCGCGCGCGGCCGCCTCGGCAACCGCCGCTGCGCGCTTCTTCGCGGACTCTTCTTCCTGACGGCGACGCTCGGCTTCAGCCGCTTGCTCGCGAGCTTGACGCTCGGATTCTTCCTGCGCGAGACGCTCTTGACGCTCCTTCAGCTCCTGCGCCTGCTTCTCAAGCAGCTCGGCCTCGCGGCGCGCTTCTTCCTCGCGGCGCTGAAGTTCGGCCTCTTCGGCCTCGGCTGCATGATTCGATGCTTCCACGCCTTGTTCCGCGGTTTCGTCACGCTTGACGAACACGCGCTTCTTGCGCACCTCGACTTGAATGGTGCGAGCTTTGCCCGTCGCGTCGGATTGCTTGATCTCCGACGTATGCCGCTTGGTCAGCGTGATCTTGCGCTTGTCCGCGTCGGTCGAGCCGTGCGACTTGCGCAAGTGGTCGAGCAGACGCGCCTTGTCGGTTTCGGACAGGGCATCGTCTTCGCTCGCTTTCTGTACGCCAGCCGCCTGGAGCTGCTCGAGCAGCACGCCAGCAGGCATTTTGAGTTCCGCGGCAAATTGGGCTACGTTGTTACTCGCCATTCATTCCTCTTAGTGCAAGGACCAGTTCCTTGCGGTTAGCATCGGGTCATGCGGCCAGCCGGCCGCGTCAAATCAGTGCGCCATGGTCGTTTCTCTCAAGAAAAGAAAAGGCCGGGCTGTTCCAAGATCTTCATTGGAACCAGTGTTCGCGTGCTTTCATGATCAGCGTCTTCGCTGCTTCCTCGTCCATTCCCGTCATCTCGACCAGCTCGTCGACCGCCAGCTCGGCGAGGTCGTCGCGCGTCTGGATCTGGTGTTCGGCCAGCTTCGCGAGCAGGTCGGCATCCATGCCGTCCAGGCTCTTCAAATCGAGCGCGACGTTTTCGACCTTTTCCTCGTTCGCGATCGCCATCGTCAGCAAGGCATCGCGCGCGCGATTGCGCAGTTCGTGAACGGTGTCTTCGTCGAATGCTTCGATTTCGAGCATCTCGTTGAGCGGCACGTAGGCGATCTCTTCGAGACTCGTGAAGCCTTCGTCGATCAGGATGTCGGCGACTTCTTCGTCGACGTCGAGACGCGCCATGAACAGGTCGCGCAGCTCGCCGCGCTCCTGATTCTGCTTCTGCGCGGACTCGTCCGGCGTCATGATGTTGATCTGCCAGCCGGTGAGTTCGCTGGCAAGACGCACGTTCTGGCCGCTGCGGCCGATCGCGACCGCCAGCTCGTTTTCGTCGACGACGACGTCCATCGAATGCTTTTCTTCATCGACGACGATCGACTGGACGGCTGCCGGCGCGAGCGCGCCGATAACGAACTGGGCGGGATCCTCCGACCATAGCACGATGTCGACGTTTTCGCCACCGAGCTCATTACGCACCGCCTGCACGCGCGAGCCGCGGATGCCGACGCACGTGCCGATCGGATCGATGCGCTTGTCATAGGCGATGACCCCGATCTTCGCGCGCACGCCAGGATCGCGCGCCGCTGCCTTGATTTCGAGGAGGCCCTGCTCGATCTCGGGCACTTCCATTTCGAACAGCTTCATCAGGAACTCGGGCGCCGTGCGCGACAGCTCGATCTGCGGACCGCGCGCGGTGCGATCGACCTTCCCGATATAAGCGCGCACGCGGTCGCCCACGCGCAGGTTTTCTTTCGGAATCAGCTGGTCGCGGCGCAAGAGCGCTTCGACGCGGCCCGATTCGACGACGAAGTTGCCCTTGTCGAGGCGCTTGACCGTGCCGGTCATGATCTTTTCGCCGCGCTCGAGGAAGTCGTTCAGGATCTGCTCGCGCTCTGCATCGCGCACTTTCTGCAAGATCACCTGCTTGGCGGCCTGCGCGCCGATGCGGCCGAATTCGATCGACGGCACTGGATCTTCGATGAAATCGTCGATTTGTGCTTCCGGTTGCTGCTCGCGTGCTTCGAACAGGAGGATTTCCTGATCCGGCTCCTGCAGACCCGCTTCGTCCGGCACGACGCGCCAACGGCGATACGTTTCATGCTCGCCGCTTTCCCGGTCGATATGGACGCGAATATCTACGTCTTCTTCGAAGAGCTTTTTGGTGGCCGAAGCGAGAGCCGCTTCGAGCGCAGCGAACACCACATCTTTATTGACGTTCTTTTCGCGTGCCAGCGCATCCACCAGCATCAACACTTCGCGACTCATTGTTTGCGGCTCCTAAAGTCAACGTGCGGGACGAGGCGCGCCTTATCGATATCCGCGAGCGTGAAATCGAGCATCGCGGCGCCTTCCTTCCCTTCAAATTCCAAACCGATCGTTTCGCCGTTCGGCGCATGCAGAATGCCCCGGTACGATTTGCGCCCGTCCAACGGCTTCTTCAATGTAATGACTGCCTCGCTGCCAGCGAAGCGTTCGAAGTCCGCGAGTTTCTTCAGCGGACGATCGAGTCCCGGCGACGATACTTCGAGTCGCTCGTAATCGATGTTTTCGACTGTCAGAACGTGCTGGAGCTGACGCGTAACTTTTTCGCAGTCTTCGATCGCGATGCCGGACGGCTGGTCAATGTAGACGCAGAGCATGCCGCGCCCAGTGCGTTCGAGATCGACCAGCTCGTAGCCAAGGCCTAAGACCGTGGTTTCTATCAGTTCCGTCAGTTGCACAGTGCCCTCTAAGGTGTACGCGCACAGCCGTCGCCCGTTTGCGTTACACCTTCGGGCCGCGCGCCAAGCCGGCGCACGGAATTGGTGTGTGCCAACTCAAGATGCCGAACCGTACCAGCAAAAAAAAATGGGCTTCACGCCCATCTTTTTGTTACCGGTGGTCGCACCTGAGCTGCACGTTGATGCCACCCTATTGCTGCCAAGTCAGTGACAAACCGCAGTGACCAAGCCAAATGCCGCACGCCCAGCGACTTCGCGATTGTAGCATTTTTCGGTACGAACGCAAACTAGTTGCCGCTGTCGAGCGCGCTTATCGCTTGATTTCGCAGCATGTTTCACCGGAAAAGCGCGCTTTCGCACGGGCAACGCACGGGCCGACACAGCGACGGCCCCGCGTCGAAATTACCGCTTACCGCCCGCGCGAACGATTGCGCGATGTCGGACGCTGGCCGCCGCGATTGCCGCCGGTACCGCCCGCGCCGCCGGCGTTCGCACCGCCGCCCGCCCGGTTGCCGTTCGGGCCGCGGCTGCCGCCCTGCCCGCGATTGCCGTTGGCGTTGGCGCTGCCGCCCGCTGCGCGTTTGCCCGCCCCGGTCGGCGCACGGTTGCCGTCGACGTCACGCCGGCCGCCGCCCGCGTTCTGGCCGCGGCTTGCGCCACCGCGATTGCCGTAACCGCCGGCACCCGCGCCGCCGCCACTGCCACCGCCGAAGCCGCCCTGCCCGCCGCCGAACCCGCCGCCGCGCCGGCCGCCGCCTCGCTGGGGCTGGTCGAAGCGGCCGTGAGCGGTCAGCACCGGCTCGCGGCTGATGAATCCCATCGACGTCTGCATCGGATCCGGTTGACGGCGCTCAGTCGTCGCATTGCGGCCGCCTTTCTCTTCGGTAGGCGCCTTCAGCCCCACCGATGCCATCAGGCTGCGCACCTGATTGTCCTCGAGCTCCTCCCAGCGGCCACGCTTCAAGCCGCGCGGCAGCATGATCGGGCCGTGACGCGTACGGATCAGACGGCTCACCATCAGGCCGACCGCCTCGAACATGCGGCGCACTTCACGATTGCGCCCTTCGGCGAGCGCAACGTGATACCAGTGATTCGTGCCCTCGCCACCGCCATCTCGAATCCGCAGGAAGTTTGCCGGGCCGTCTTCGAGCTCGACGCCGTGCAAGAGCTTTTGCCGCGAGCCTTCGGTCAGCTCGCCGACCACGCGCACCGCGTATTCGCGCTCCACGCTATAGCGCGGATGCATGAAGCGGTTCGCGAGATCGCCCGAAGTCGTCAACATCAACAGACCTTCGGTGTTGAAGTCGAGGCGTCCGACCGCCAGCCACTTGGCCGTCTTCATTGGCGGGAGCTTGTCAAACACCGACGGGCGCCCTTCCGGGTCAGCGTGGCTGACAATCTCACCCGTGGGCTTGTGGTACAGCAAGACGCGCGGCGGCTTCGACTGCAGCTTGCGTTTGACCGGCTTGCCGTTGATGCGGACCTGGTCGGTCGGCATGATGCGCTGGCCGATGTGCGCCGGCTCGCCGTTCACCGACACGCGGCCGGCGACGATCAGCTCTTCCATCTCGCGGCGCGATCCCATGCCCGCTTCGGCAAGCACCTTGTGCAGTTTCGGCGCGTCGTCATCCGGCTCCAGGACGCGCTTTTGCGGCGCCTGGCGGCCGCGGCGCAGCATCGGTGCGCGCACGCCGCCGGTGCTGCTGTTGTCGGCATCGAAAGCCGGCGACGTCACGTAGGAGAACAGGTCGTCCTGAGTGGCGGCGCCCGCGTCGGCCGCCGGGGCGTCCGCACGCTTGGTTTGGCGGCCGCCTTCGCGCTTGGCGCCAGTGGCTTGCTTGCGTGGGCCTTTTGCGCCCGCTTCCTTGCGCGGCGCGCGCACCTGGGCGACGACCTCGCCGTCCGGGGGCGCTTCGGTTACGGCGCCTGCAGGTTGGGTGGGCGCATTTTCCGAGCCCTTCGTCTTTGCTGCCGCGCGGCGGCGCGCGATCAGGCTGCGCGGACCGCGGCGCAAACCGCGGCGCGGCCTTTCTTCGTCGCCCGCTTCCGAGCCGGGCGCTGCGCGCTCGATCTCGCCGGACGACGCTTGGTGCTCTTGTGCGTCATCGCGGCGCGCGGCCTCGACAGCATGCGCGGATTCGGACGAATCAGTGTCGTTGGTATTAGTCAAAACAACCTCAAGTGTCAGGTCGCGCGCGCCCATTGCGGGCGCGGCTGGTGTTCGGTTACGTCAAGCGCTGCGCGACGCGGCTTCGTCGTCGGTGAATTCGCTTGCGTCCTGCGCGGCGTCACGCCGATCTTCTGGATCGTCGTCATGCGTCACACGCGTCGGGTTCGGCTCGATGGCGTGTTCCGTTTCGTGGAACGCGCTCGAGTCATGAGTCGGTCCTGCTAAATCGGCGGGGCTGCCATCGGCCGGGCCGCGATCGGCGGAGCCGTGCTCGGCGATCGCTCGATTTGTGTCGTCTGCCTGCGGCTCGACGCGCGCTGCGGCGCTTTCGGCTTGCAGTTCAACGTTTGCTTCTGCGTCGAGCGGTTCGCGCTCGACGTTGGTTTCATCACGCTCGCCAGGTACGGCGGCGTTCGTTTCTGTCTCGGGTAAATCGTGTGCCACTGGCTCGGCCTCGACAGCCGGCTCGCCGGCCCCATCGCCATGAGCAGCCACGTCAGCTTCGCCGTCGGCCGCCGCGGGCGCGCTTGCCTCACCGTCGGGAAACTCGATCGCGTGCTGTGCGAGCAGATTCTCTTCGATCGCTGCCGCCGGATCGCCGGCCGCCGGATCATCCAGTGCGGGCAACTCGTCGAGCGCCTTCAAGCCGAGATCGTCGAGAAACTGCTTGGTCGTCGCGTAAAGCGCCGGACGGCCCGGCACATCGCGGTGCCCGATCACTTCGATCCAGTTGCGGTCCTCAAGCTGCTTCACGACTTGCGTATTAACCGTGACGCCCCGAATTTCTTCGATATCGCCGCGCGTCACCGGCTGCCGGTATGCCACGATCGCAAGCGTCTCGAGCACCGCGCGCGAATATTTCGGCGGCTTCTCGGGATGCAGGCGATCCAGATAGGAACGCATCGCAGGCTTGCTTTGAAAGCGCCAGCCGGACGCCAGTCCGACAAGCTCGACACCGCGCCCCGACCAATCCTGCTTCAGATCTTCGAGCAACGTGCGAACGGTGTCTGCCGACACGGCGTCGGCAAAGAGCTTGCGCATATCGCCGATTTTCAGCGGCTCCTGCGCGCAAATCAAAGCAGTCTCGAGGACGATCTTCGCCTCTTGGGTATTCATGCAGCTAGGCCAGACCCTGTGGTCACTGAACCGGATCAAACAGACGATATGGAACTGAAGACGCGCTCGCCCGATTTTGATCGGTCATATTGATGGGAGCACGGACCGGGGGGGTGGCGAATCGTACCGCTATCAAGCCAAACCCAGCCGGACGGAGCAGCGAAATTCCGAGAAGGAACCGCGTGACTGAACGCCATCTTACGCAAAAATATTCGGTGCGTAAAGAACGGCGCCAGCGGTTCACCTCCCCGCGAGGAAGCGGGAGAGCCGCTCGACGCCGAGATCCAGCCGCACCGGATCGCATGCATAGCACCAGCGCACGAAGCCCTCGCCTTCCGGCCCGAACGCACTGCCGGGGGCCAATCCCAGGCCGACGTCGCGCACGAGCGCCTTGCAAAGATCGAGACTGCGCTCCGCGCCCGGCAGCGCAAAAAACAGGTACATCGCGCCGGGTGGCGCTTTCACGTCGACGCCCGGAATCTGCGCGAGCGCGCTCACCAGATGGTCACGCGACGCACGCAGGCTCGCGGCCAGCTCCTGAGCGAAGCGCTCGCCCTCTCGCACGGCCACGACGCCCGCCTGCTGCACGAACGCCGGCGCGCACGACGTGTTGTATTCGACGAGCTTGGACAGATCGCCCATCAGCGCGCTGGGCGCCACGATCCAGCCGAGCCGCCAGCCGGTCATCAGCCACGCCTTCGAGAACGAATTAACGCAAATCACGCGCTCGTCGCGCGCGGCTAGATCGAGGAACGACGGCGCGCTGCGCGGTGCGCCGGCGTCATCGGCATGCGCGTCGCCATTGCCGTAGTAAAGCCGCTCGTAGACCTCGTCCGCGACGATCCAGATGCCATGGCGGCGGCAGTGCTCGAGCACTGCCTGCTGGTCGTCGCGCGTCATCACCCAGCCGGTCGGATTGTTCGGCGAGTTCAGCATCAAAAGCCGCGTATCGGGCGTCAATGCCGCGAGCAGGCGGTCGAGGTCGAGCTTCCAGCCGCGCGGGCCATACTCGAGCGACACGGTTTGAACGCTCGCGCCGAGGATCTTCGGAATCTCGACGAGATTCGGCCACAGCGGCGTCACGGCGACCACGCGGTCACCGGCGCCGACGACCAATTGCGCGGCCAACATCAACGCGTTCACCCCGGCGCTAGTGACCGCGACCTGATCGGGCGACGTCTGACCATGCAGCGCACTCACATAGCCGGCAAGCGCCTCGCGCAACGGTGCGATGCCAAGGTTGTGCGTATAGAAGGTGGCGCCGGCCGCGAGCGCCTCGCTGGCCGCATCGCGGATGAACTTGGGCGTAACCCGATCCGATTCGCCGAACCAGAAAGGCAGCACATCGGCCACGCCGAAACCGGCGTTCGCGACCTCGCGGATCTGAGAAGGGCGCAGCGCGCGCACGGCATCGCGCGCGTTGGGCGCGCCTTGGCGGGACGGGTCAGGTTCGCTCATGGGACGTTCGGGTGCGGAGAATGGGGATGGGAAAACCGAAAGTGCAGCGCGCACTGAACACATGCAAGTATTAGCCCGGTGGACGTTCAATAGGCCAGGCGCGGCCTAGCCGAGATCCTCCGCCCGCCCGGGAAGCTGACGGATCAGGCCCCACACTGCCTCGGCAGCGGGCGAGAGCGATCGGTCGCGGCGACGCACGAGCTCGACGGTGCGCTCCGCGCGCGGCACGAGCGGCCGCGCGACGAGCGACGTCTCAGCCGGCACCGGCAGCGCGAGCCAGGGCAGCACGCTCGCGCCGACTCCCGCCTCGACGAGCCCGAACACGGTCGCCGTGAGCCCGAGCTCCTGCACGATCTGCGCGCTCACGTGATGCTCGGCGAGCACGGCGTCGATCAACGGCCGGCTGCCCGACGCGTGATCGAGCAACACGAGCCGCAACCCATCGAGCGCGCGCCAAGAGACCTCGGCGCGCGCGGCAAGCGGATGATCGGCCCGGGCGACGAAGCAGAACGAATCGATCATCACCGGTTCGCTGATCAGATCCTCCGCGCCGTGCGGCCCGATAATGACCCCAAAATCGACCTCGCCCGACTTGACCTTGCGCACCACGTCGCTCTGCACGTCGTCGCGCAGGCCGAGCGTGACGAACGGAAACTGCTTGCCGCACGCCGCGATGATTTGCGGCATCACGCGGCACGCGACCGTCGGGCTCGCCGCGACCACCACCCTGCCACGCCGCTGCTCGCCGATCTCGCGAATTTCACGCAGCGCCTCGTCGAGGTCGCTCAACAGACGCGACACGCTCGCAATCAGGTTCGTGCCGACATCGGTCAATTGCACTTCACGCGTCGTGCGGTCGATCAGCTTGAGGCCGATTTCGCTTTCCAGCTCCCGCACGCAGCGGCTCACGGCGGATTGCGTGAGCCCGATTTCATCGCCCGCACGGCTGAAGCTTTCTTGGCGCGCGACCTCGATAAATACGCGCAACTGCCGCAAGGTGACATTCATTTGCCCGCCTCATCAATGTGCCCCGTCGATGCGATTCTATTGCCAACCCGCTGGATTGGAGCGTCGATTGTCGTTTCTTGCGGCGCAACAATCGGGCGCAGACGCACGTCTGGCGGGCCACCTGCACAAGATTGGTGATAGCCCTTATTTTCTGGATGGTCGTTTTGGCGTCTTATACGCCCCTAGCTGACTTCCGTGTGGCCTTCTGCAAAGCGCCTTGGAGGCAGTCGCAAAGCAGATGGCACGCTTCGTGCATTGATGGGCGCACCGGCCGGCGCCGCCTGCGGTTCGATGATTGATCGGCCGTTTGCGGTCTGTCCCGGCCCCTGGCACCCGGTTGTGGGTGCGTCTAGAGTGCGCGGCGCGGGGCAGCGCACCGGAGTTAGCTTCGCTGAGGTGAGGACATGATGCTGTTCGACGATTTGAGAGATAACGAGTGGGCGCTGGTCGAGGCGTTGTTCTGCGCGGAGCCTGCACGCAGCGAGCGTCGCGGTCGCCCGCGTGTGGAAGCCCGAGCAGTCGTGAATGCGGTGCTTTGGGTATTGTCGACGGGTGAAGGCTGGTCGAAGCTGCCGGGCCGCTATCCGTCGCCGCCGACCTGCCGGCGCCGTTTCGACGAATGGCAAGCCGACGGTACGCTTGCCGAGATCGTGAAACGTCTTGGCACGAGCGGCCGTCAGATTTCGCTGCGCGGACGCATTGGCGCAACCGCCGTGAAGACGCCGGCGCCGCCGAGCCGCGACCGTCTGCGCGGCGCATTCTGGACCAACCCGGAATCCTGGCGCGCGCCAGTCAAGATGGCTTAAATCGAATTGCAGCCGGGCGCCCAAGGGCGCCCGGTTCGCATCTGAACACGGCCGCGAACAAACACCGCGGCATTCGCGCTCCAACGCACCGGCACCCCGCCCGCCACCCTTATCGCGAAAGCACCGCCGCCACTCCGCGCAGGCAGCGCACGCGTCAAACCTTCAGCGTTTGGCGAAACATCTCTTTACCATTATTTACAACACGCTTTCGCTTACGCGCTTACTTTATGAGTGTGCGTACGAGCCGCATCGCGCGGTTTGACTGCTTTGCACGCAACGGGAGCCACCCATGAAATCTATGTCACTGCTTCTGTGCGGTGTCGTGGTTTCGCTGGCTACTGTTGCCGCCCACGCGCAGCACGTCCCTCGCGACTGGAACCGCCAGTCGAACGGCGGCGCCGCGATTCAGTCCCCGCCGCCAGACGATCCGCGCGGACATCCAATCACCCCGCCGGTGCCGCGCGGCGATTTGCGCGGCGACATCGCCAACAACGCCCGCTCGCACGTCGAACCCGCCCGAGCAAGCGAAAACCATCGGCAACCGTGACGCGTCGCGAAAATATCGGGAACCACCCGGCATAGTCGAAGTCGGAGTAATTGCCATGAGCACAGCGTGGCAGCAGCAAATATCCGGTAGCCCGTATCTTCGTGATACGGGCTTTTTTTTCGGACGACGCATTGACCGGCGTCAATGCGCGCTGCCCCAATAAAATCGGTTGCTGGTGCAACGACCTCTCAGGGGCAGGCCGAATTTGTGCTACGAGCGCGCTTCCAATGCAGCCACAGCGTGAGTTTCGTCCAGCGCGTAGTCATGCGTGCGCTGCGATTCCCAACTCAGGGCCCGCTCATCGCGCGCAAGACGCGCAAATTCAGCACGGCCTTTGTCGGTCAGAACAGCGATGTCGACCGGTGCATGGAAACCAGGTGCGGGAGCGACCGTGCGTTGACGGACGGTATCCATCAAGCCGAGACTGCGTAGATATTGGAAGACGCTTGGCCGCTTGGCCCATGGAACCTGCCGATATTGCACTCGCCTGAGCGCTTCGAGTACCGCTTCGTTGGAATACGTGGTCATCTCGATTCTTTCTTAAAGTGCCGCCATGACACGGCTTCACACGGCGCAATGCCGCGCGGCCGAAGATGCCCGGCTACGTCGGACGAACCGGGGATCACGAGCCCGGCAAGTACGGCGCGACCGCCATTCCAAAGTACCACCTATAATTTCGAGCCCCCGTTCGAACGCCCATGGAGCGCTCTTTTCATGCCGCCGCGATACGCCTTAAATCGACGTGATGACAGCTCCATGAATTGTCTCGAAACTGATACGTTACCCCAAGTCAATTGATCTTATTCACTTTATTCGCGCTTTTTTTCGCGGTTTTCCTGCTATGGCGCCGTGCGCGGCTTGTCGTGGCAATCGCGTGCATCGCGACGTTTTGGCTCATTGCGACAGGCTGGCTCGCAGCACCCCTGCTCGACTGGGCGCAACCTGACGATTCGCGCGCGGTCGAGCCGGCCTTTGCACCGCGCACCGCATTCATCGTGCTAGGCGACGGGACCGAGCACGACGACCAAGGCCGCCTCGTTCCCAAGTACGACGCCATGCTGCGCATCGCCAAGGCAGCGCAGCTCTACACCGAATGCAAACGCCGCGAAGCGGTTTGCAAAGTCATCGTTAGCGGCGGCAATCCGCAGCGGCATGAAGCAAGCGAAGCCAATAATTACGCGCCGTATTTGTTGCGCCTTCATGTCGCGGAAGCCGACGTGTTGCTCGAAAACACCAGCCTCAATACTTACCAAAACGCACGCAATGTCGCTCACATGCTACGCGGCGAACGTTACGATTCTTTGATGCTCGTGACATCGGCGTATCAGATGCCGCGTGCACTGCTCGATTTCGAGCGGTTCGGGCTGTCGCCGCAACCGATCGTATCGAACGCTCGGCAAATCCAGCGCGGCGTGCTGCCCCGCTACAGCAATTTGGTCAACACCGAAATTGCGCTGCACGAATTGATCGGGATTGCGCAATTCCACGTGTATCGCGCGATCGGATGGTTTTGATGCGAGCAGACCTTCGCAAAACACAAACATGCAACATCGGCATTTGATTCGGAGTCCATGTTTTTTCGACGCGGCGTCCCGCGCACACCGACCGCGCCGCAGTCAGGCCCGTAACGTGCTCACCCCGCTTCCGAGGCGCGCCTTTTCGAGCCCCGACGCACTTGTAACCAAATGTAACGATCCGTCACTTTTCTCATACAGCATCTGGTGAAATGCCGATAGGTCGCTAGAATGCAGTGTCCAGCCGGACAGGCCATACATCTGCGTCCATTACCAACTAACCACCCCGCACGGAGGTATTCATGAAGAAAGTATCCCTGGCTATTTTGGTTTCTTTGTCGGCGTTAGCAGGCGCTGCGTATGCGCAAACCGACAACGGCATCACGGAAAGCACGGACCCGGCAAAGGCTGCGGATATCGAGCAGCGCGCTCAAGCCCTGCAGTCGCAGCAGGAAGCCATGCCCGCCCACGAAGAGATGAAGCACAAGCCTATGCATCATCACAAGAAGCCGATGGCGAAGAAGGAAAGCGCAGCGCCGGCCAAAGGCGCCAGCGAGTAACTTCGCGCGCGAGGCAAAGAGCCGAAGCCGGTTATTCCGGCTTCGGCTCTTTTTGTTTGCGGCCGCCGCGCGCCGGTATGCTACAGTCGCGCACCGAACTTTCCCAACCCGTGCGCACCCTGGTGCGGAGGACAGAATGAGCAACATCCAGTTGGATATCGAATGGACCGAAGCCGCATCCCGCAAGATTGAAAAACTGATGCCGCGCGGCTCGCAGGAGGCGTATCTCGCATTGCCGCCGGTCGAGTGTCTGCCGATGGAAGGCGATGTGCTGTTTCTCGGACCGGCGGGCAAACAACAGCCGTTCATCGTCGCGGAACGGCAATATCACCATGAAGGCGATGCCGACTGGACCATCATTCTGATTCTGGACGTCCCGCAAGCCGCGCATTGAGCGCCGCCTGCAGCACTGGTTCGATACGCTAAGACGCAAACGGCGCCCTCGATGTGAGGGCGCCGTTTTTCTTTGGTACGGGTTGGTCGGGCGCCCACCTCCGCCAATGAAAAAAGCCCGCCTCGTTACCGAGGCGGGCTTGCGTCGAACGCTGGATTCAGCGCGCTAGAGCAGGATCAGCGCAGCTGATCGATCACTAGCGCCATGATTTCCTTCGCCGGACGGGACGTATCGACCTCGCCCTTGGCGTCAAGCACCGCCACGCGCGTCTGATTCGGCGTTACCGCACGAACGTTGACGAGATATTGCTTCGCTTCCTTTTCCTTCCGGCCGTGGAAGACCTGGCTCCAGAAGCCCTGCTCGTCCGAACTCTTGTCGTTCGGATCGACATAGCGAATGAAGTACAGCCCACGGTTGGGATCGCGATCGTCGACGGTGAAATTGCTGCGATCGAGCGCGAGGCCGACACGCAGCCATGCGCGGTCATACGGCTCGCTGAGCGTGAGTTCCGTCGACGTATATTGGCCGCTTGGGGCAGCCGACGTATCGGCCGGCGCCGGAGTCTTCGCCGCTTGCGCAACGTTTTGCGCGGCAATCGCCGCCACGCCCGTCTGCGCGCCCGCGGCCGCCGGCTTCTGAGCCACTTGCGGCGTCGCGTCGATCGTCGTGCCGCTGGCGGGCTGATCCACCGACGCGACAGTCATGTCGCCGCCCGAGTTCGCCCGCGCGAGCGACGCCATCAACCGCTTCAGGTACTCGGTTTCGAGCGCCGGATCGTTAGGCTTAGCTTGCCACTGGGTCTGGTCGTTGTTGACCCCGGTCACCGCTTCGCGCAAGCCCTTCTGGCTGATGAACACGTAGGTGCCGCCGTTCGGCGCGGATTCGAGGCGCGTACGGTACTTGTTGCGCTCGGCCGCCACATACGAGTTGCCCATCGCCTTCGACAACGTATCGCGGATCAGACCTTCGTTGATCGACGCACGCGTTTCGTTCCAGTCGGTTTCCATCACGTGCTTGTCGCGCTGATCGACGACGAGCAGGAAGCCTTGCTCCTGCCAGAAGCGACGCACCTGCGGCCAGACGTCGTCCGGCGACCGGCTGTCGACCACGAGCCAGCTTTCGGTGCCGTCGCGCTGGATATGCATGCCGGCCACAGCCGGAATCACGGTATCGGCCTTCGGCGCAGCCTGTTGTGTCTGTTCGAGGCTGGAAAGCGATGTCGCGCCGCCCTGCGGAGGCAGCGAACGCTGATCGGACGTTTCCTCGAGCATATTGGGCGGAACGGCAAGCGACACTTGTTTCGACTTCGAATCGCTCTTGTAGTCGACCTTGGTAGGCGACGGCGAACTGCAACCGGCGACCAGGCCGCCAGCCAACAGCAGTGCTGCGAACCGCGAGGTAAAACGAAGATCAGTCATGTTCTAGGAATCCTTCGGCTACGCCACGGCGATATTTCCGTGGATCAACCGCGTATTTTACCGGTCCCTGGCTGCCCTGTGCAAAAAGCGGCTTACCCGGGTGGACTGGGCAGTCGACTGCCTTTCCGCGAGATTTAACATTTGGCAACCATCTTAACCATCTCGCCGCCCCCCACATGACGTGTCTCAGCCTTGCTGCGTAAGGCATTCAATCGATTCGCGCGCGATTTTCCCGAGACTGCTCGATCCCCTCTTCAGGCTTAGGGGTCCTGCGAAACCCCGTCGATGCTAACGTCCAAAGGCAATCTTAAAAATCAGACATATCGAGAAACCGAGGGGGACAGCCTGATGAAACGCGCCACGCCCGCTCGCGCCGCTTGGCTAGCCGCGCTTGCCCTGTCCATGACCGTTTGCGCCAACGCAAACGCCCAGTTGGGCGGCACGCGAACGGCACTCGTCGGCACGCCCGCCACAGGGAACCCCGCAGCCGGCGCCACTGCCGCTCGCGGGCTCGCTCAATCCGCCGGCGCCGAAGGCGCTTTGAGCGTCACCACGATCGTCGACGACGGCGGCACGACGATCCGCGAACACGCGACGGCGAGCGGTCTGATCGTCGCCTACACCTGGAACGGCCCGACGATGCCCGACCTGCACAAGCTGCTAGGCGCGCGCTTCGACGCGTTCCAAGCAGGCGCCTCGACTTCGCTGAACCGGCATGCGGGGCGCGTCGAGCAAGGGGATTTCGTCGTCGAATCGGGCGGGCAAATGCGCAGCTATATCGGCCGGGCGTGGCTGCCCGGCGCATTGCCCGCCGGCGTCTCGATCGAAAATCTGCGCTAGGGAGGCATGCGATGCTCACAAGAACGACACGATGGTTCGCGCTCGGCCTCCTCGTCTGCGGCGCGCTGGCGGGATGCGGCGGTGGCGGCGGTGGCGGCGGCGGGAGTGCCGCCTCCGCGGGGAGCGCGTCGTCGCCGAGTCAGAACACGGGCGGCAACACGCCCAATCCGGCCGACACGACCGTTGCGCCGTCGACTACGCCCAATGTGCAGCCGATCGTCGTCGCCTCGACGCCGACCGGCACGCCCAACATGCTGATGACCAGCGTGACCGTGTGTGTGCCGAACACGTCGCAATGCCAGACGATCGACAACATCCAGGTCGATACCGGTTCGTACGGTCTGCGGATTCTCGCTTCCGCGCTGACCTCGAACCTCGCGCTGCCCGCCGTGCCGTCCGGCAGCGGCGCTCCGGCCGCCGAATGCGCGGTGTTCGGCAGCGGCTACACCTGGGGCGCGGTGCGCAGCGCCGATGTCCGGCTCGCGAGCGAGCTCGCCGCCGCGATTCCGATCCAGGTCATCGCCGACGCGTCGACGCCGACGGTCGCGTCCGATTGCGCGCAGACAGGCGCGCCGATGCAGGACGCCACGAGCCTGCGCGCGAACGGCATCCTGGGCGTCGGTCTCTTCGGCGCCGATTGCGGCGCGAGCTGCGCCAACTCGGCGCTGCCCCGCTGGTACTACTCGTGTCCGGCAAACGGGGCGTGCGCCGCGAGCGCGCAGCCGGTTGCGCAACAAGTCGCCAACCCGGTCAGCCAATTCGACACCGACAACAACGGCGTCATCATCGACTTGCCCGCCGTCGCCGACCTCGGCACAGCCTCGGTCAGCGGCTCGATGATCTTCGGCATCGGCAGTCAAGGCAACAATGCGCTCGGCAATGCGACGGTGCTCCAGCCGAATGCCGGCACGATCTACGTCACGAGCGCGGTGGGCGGCACGACGTTCCCGCAAAGCTTCTTCGATACCGGCTCGAACGGCCTCTTTTTCTCGAACGTGTCGCTGCAGCAATGCGGCGGCTGGTATTGCCCCTCGACCGAACAGCGCTTCTCCGCCACGTTCAGCGGCACCGGCGGCGGCACGACGTCAGCGCCATTCTCCGTGGCGAACAAGGTCACGCTGTTCGCGACCGGCAATGCGGCGCTCGGCAACCTGGCCGGACCGACCGTTGGCGTCTTCGACTGGGGATTGCCGTTCTTCTACGGACGACGCATCTTCACCGCGATCCAAGGGCAGCCGACCCCCGCCGGGCTTGGGCCGTACTACGCGTTCTAGCGCCTCAATCGAGGCGCGCGCTCAAATACGCCGTCACGACCGCCTTGAACTCGGCAACGAGCGCGCGCCGCTCGCGCGGTTTCGCGTCGGCGTAAAGGGGGTTCAGGCCCTTGACAACTTGCAGCGTCACGTTGGCGATCCGCTTGGCCTCTTCGGCCGACAACTCCGGCTTGCGCCGCTGAAACACCTTCGCGAATCGCTCGCGCAAGCGGTCGCGCGCGGCGGGGTCGCGCGAATAGGCGATCGGCGCGCTCAGCAAGGGGATGTAGGCCGGCCGCGCCGTCATGAATTCGATCAGCAAATCGAAGATCCGCTCGACGAGCTCGGGCACGCCGAGCGCGTCGCCCTCGGTTTCGAGCGCGCTCCAGCTCGCGTCCATCTCGTTGCCGTACTGGACGCGCAGCGCGTAAGCGAGCGCCTCTTTGTTCCGGAAATACTGGTAGACGGCGCCGATCGACACTTCGGCGCGCTCGGCGACTTCCGTCATCGTGGCGGCATCGTAGCCGCGCTCGGCGAACACCGACGCAGCGGCTTCGAGCAGCGAAGCCACCCGGCGTTCGCCATGCGCGCGCTGCGGCACACGTCGCGGGGTTTGTGAGTTATCTGAGGTCATCCTCACATTTTAGGCGTACAATTCAATGTGAGGCCACCCTCAGATTAAGGAGCATCACATGACCCCGATTTCGTTTGAGCCGAAAACCACCGCCCTAGTTTTGATCGACCTGCAGCACAGCAACGTGGGACGCCCGCTTGCGCCCTATTCGGGCCCGCAAGTCGTCGAGCGCTGCGCCGCGCTCGCCGCGAAGCTGCGCGAGCAGGGCGGCACCATCGTCTATGTGCGCGTGAACGTGCATGAGCTGCTGCATTTGCCGGCCGATGCGCCCATGCGTGCGCCCGACGCTCCGCCGCCGCCGCCCAGCGCATCCGAACTCGTTGCCGACGCGGGCTTCCAGCCGGCAGATGTGTTGGTCACCAAGCGTCAATGGGGAGCGTTCTATGGCACCGATCTCGAACAACATCTGTGCCGGCGCGGCATTCGGACCGTGATGCTGGGGGGGATTGCGACAAACTTCGGGGTGGAGTCGACCGCACGCACCGCGTTCGATCAGGGTTTTGAGTTGGTATTCGTCGAAGACGCAATGACGAGCATGGCGGAAGACGCCCACCGTTTCGTTACGCAACACATCTTTCCGCGGATGGGGCGCGTGCGCTCGACGGCGGACGTATTGGCGGCGTTGGGATAACGAAACGGCCAGCGCGCCGCACACCCGAGGCAGCCGCGATTCAGCGCCCGCGTTCGCCATGCGACAGGATGCGCACGAGCGCGACCGACTTGGCCGCCTCCTCCGCTTCCTGAGGCGTATCGAAGGTGCCGTTCGTGACATGGACGGCGTGCCAATCGGGCTCGTCGGTGGCGTCGCAGAAAATCCTGAATCGCGCGGCAAATCCGTGCGGCGCGGTAGGAATCACTTCGATGTCAACGGACGCACCTTCGATTTGATGCCTCACGAATCCGTCCATATCCGCCTCCGTGCGTCACAGTCGCTGTCTGAAAATCGTAGCACTGTGGCGGCGAGACGGTGAGGGAATGGTCTGGCGGTCCGGCGGACCACGCATCGAGGATGCGCGTCCGCAGATTTATTGGCTGGCGGAATCGGCTGGCGTCATCCAGGCGGATGGCGCGAGCCAGGTGAACGACGCCAGTTGTTCGCCCTTGAAGAGACATTCGGCGGCAGCCGGCGTATTGACCTTCTTCGGTTTTTTCGCCGATGCGGATGCCACGGCGGCCGACGCTGGCGCAGCGGCAGAAGCCGTCTCAGCCGACGCCTCATCCGGCGCCGACACTGCCAGCGCCGCCGAAGCGGCCTCCGGCGTACTCACGATCGTTCCCTCGACAACCACGCGCGAACCCTTGATCGCTACGCCTGCATGCGAGATGGAGAGCTTGCCGTCCGGGAATTTCTCGGCGGTCATGCTGCGCATTTGCTGTTCGCAGGCGCTGGGGTTCTTGTACAGCACGCAGCCCGTGATCAGGACGGGCGCGACGCTCAGGCACGCGAGCAGCGAAATCCGAATCTTCATTGATGTTCCGTTTTTTAGGGCGGCGGTCATTGTAGCTTAGCTCTGCATGGGACCGGAGTAAGTGCTGAAGCGCTAACTCCGGTCGACAGCGACGGCCGCCCCAACCAGCGGATCAAACTCAACGCGCGACCGGCTCCACCTCCTTGAGCCGATTGGCGACGCGCATCGCCTCGAAATAGGCGGGATTCGGCGGCCGCTTCAGATAGCGCCCGGCCCCGCGCTGCGCGCGCAGATCGCCATTCGCCCAGGCCAGGTGACCATGAGAAATCGTATGCGTCGCGACGCCTTTGACCGTCATGCCTTCGAACACGTTGAAATCGACGTTCTGGTGATGCGTCTTCACCGAGATCGTCTTCGACGCCTCAGGGTCCCAGACGACCAAATCGGCGTCGGCGCCCACCGCGACCGCGCCTTTCCTTGGATACAGGTTGAAGATCTGCGCGGCATTCGTCGACGTGACGCGCACGAACTCGTTCGGCGTCAGGCGCCCCGTGTTCACGCCGTTGTGCCAGAGCACCGACATACGGTCTTCGACGCCGCCGCAGCCGTTCGGAATCTTCGTGAAGTCGTCGCGGCCCATCGCTTTCTGCGAGGCGCAGAACACACAGTGATCGGTGGCCGTGGTGTGCAAGTTGCCCGCTTGCAGCCCGTGCCATAGCGCGTCGCGATGCTGCTGCGTGCGAAACGGTGGGCTCATCACGTGGGCCGCGGCGCGTCCCCAGTCAGTATCGCGATACACCGACTCGTCGATCACGAGATGGCCCGCGAGCACTTCGCCGAACACGCGCTGGCCTTCGCTGCGCGCGCGGGTGATCGCGTCGAGCGCGTCCTTGGTCGAGACATGCACGATGTACACCGGCACACCCAGCACCTGCGCGATGCGTATCGCGCGATTGGCCGCCTCGCCCTCCACTTCCGGCGGACGCGACAGCGGGTGTGCTTCAGGACCGGTGAAGCCACGCGCGAGCAGTTCCCGCTGCAGACGGAACACGAGCTCGCCGTTCTCGGCGTGCACCGTCGGCAGCGCGCCGAGTTCGAGCGAGCGCATGAAGCTGTTCACGAGCACTTCGTCGTCGGCCATGATCGCGTTCTTGTAGGCCATGAAGTGTTTGAAGCTCGATACGCCGTGCTCGTGCACGAGCGTGCCCATGTCGCGATGCACCGATTCGTCCCACCACGTCACCGCCACGTGAAAGCCATAGTCCGCCGCCGCTTTCTCGGCCCAGCCGCGCCAGTCTTCGAACGCGCTCATCAAAGGCTGCTTGGGGCTCGGAATCACGAAGTCGATGATGCTCGTCGTGCCGCCCGAAAGACCCGCCGCCGTGCCCGTGTAGAAGTCGTCGCTCGCGGTCGTGCCCATGAAGGGCAGCTCCATGTGCGTGTGCGGATCGATGCCGCCCGGCATCACGTACTGACCACCCGCATCGATCACCGTTGCGCCCGCCGGCGCGTCGAGGTTCGCGCCGATCTGCGCGATGGTGCCGCCCGCCGCGCTGTCGTCGCACAGCACATCGGCTCGATAGGTTTCGTTGGCGTCGATCACCGTGCCGCCGCGTATCAGGATTGCCATGCTGCTGTCTCCTTCAGTTGATTCTCATTCGGTCAGGCGCTCGCCACGCGCGGACTCGCGCTCTTGCCGAGCTTCATCCACACGCCGTAGACCAGCGCCGCGAGCACGAGGCCCACGAACCACGCATAGGTGTAGAGGCTCTTGAACGCGTCGGGCACGTTCGGAAACGCAGCCGGAAACGCGGTGTTCAAAAAGCCCGGCAGATTCGGCAGCACGCCGATCAAGAGCGCAACGACCGCCGCGATATTCCAGCCGCCGGTGTACGCGTATTCGCCGTTCTCGTCGAACAGCTCCGCGTGATCGAGCTTCGTGCCGCGCACCAGGAAGTAATCGACCATCATGATTCCCGCCACCGGCCCCAGCAGCGCCGAGTAGCCGACGAGCCACGTGAAGATGTAGCCCTGCGTCGTCGCGAGGATCTTCCACGGCATCATCACGATTGCGATCGTCGCGGTGATGAGGCCGCCCGTCTTGTACGAGATGCCCTTCGGCCACAGGCTCGAAAAGTCGTACGCGGGGCCGACGAGGTTCGCCGCCAGATTGCAGCACATCGTGTCGAGCGTGAGGATGATGAGCGCGATGCCGACGCCGATGCCCGTCATGCGGCTCGTCAGGTCGATCGGGTCCCAGATCGCCTTGCCGTAGATCACCACCGTCGCCGATGTCACGACGACCGAAATCACCGACAGCAACGCCATCGGCAGCGGCAAGCCGATCGCCTGGCCCACCATCTGGTCGCGCTGAGTCTTCGCGAAGCGCGTGAAGTCGGGGATGTTGAGCGCAAGCGTCGCCCAGAAGCCGACCATCGCCGTCAAGCTCGGCCAGAACGTCGCCCAGAACTGGCCCGCCTTCTTGCCGCCTTCGACGAACTGCGACGGCGTCGCGAGCATCGAGCCCACGCCGCCCGCCTTCGACGTCGCCCACCAGACGAGCACGACGCACATCACGACCTTGATCGGCGCGGACCAGCTTTCGAGCCAGCGGATCGAATCCGTGCCGTTGACGATGAAGTAGATCTGAATGCCCCAGAAGAACAGGAAACACGCGGCCTGTCCCGCCGAAATGCCGATGACGGCGAGCGGCGCGCCTTGCAGCGCGTTGCCGGTGAGGATGTTCAAGAGCGTATAGATCGCGCTGCCGCCGAGCCACGTCTGAATGCCATACCAGCCGCACGCGACGATCGCGCGCAACAACGCAGGCAGCTTGGCCCCCTGCGTGCCGAACGACGAACGCACGAGCACCGCGTACGGAATGCCGTGCTTCGCGCCCGCGTGGCCGATCAGCAGCATCGGCACGAGCACGATCATGTTGCCGAGCAGCACGGTCATCACCGCCTGCCACGGCGACATGCCCTGCTCGGTCAAGCCCGCGGCGAGCATGTACGACGCGATGTTCATCACCATGCCGACCCACAGCGCGGCGAAGTGATACCACTTCCAAGTGCGTTGCGCCTGGCCCGTCGGCGCTAGATCGTCGTTGTAAAGCGTGCTGCCCGATACCCCTGCCTGCACCAGCGTGTCACTGGTTCCCGCGGACTGATTCATTAAGGACTCTCCAATCGTTGAAATCGCTGCGATCGTTTAGGCCGCTTTCGCGGCCACGTCGGTCTCGTCTTGTTGTTGCACACGTGAAGGGTTGTTCGGATGGGTCGTCCAGTTCGAATACGCGCCGCTGTCGACGCGCTCCATCGTGATGCATTGCTCGACCGGGCACACGTGCATGCATAAATTGCACCCGACGCAGTTCTCGTCGATCACCTCGAAGTGGCGCACGCCATCCTTCTCGCGCGTAATCGCCTGATGCGAGGTGTCCTCGCATGCGATATGGCACAAGCCGCATTGGATGCAGCGGTCCTGGTCGATGCGTGCCTTGATGTCGTACTGCATGTTCAGGTACTTCCAGTCCGTCACGTTCGGTACGGCGCGGCCGCGGATGTCGTCGAGCGTCGCGTAGCCTTTTTCGTCCATCCAGTTCGAGAGACCGTCCGCGAGGTCGGACACGATGCGGAAGCCGTAATGCATCGCCGCCGTGCACACCTGCACGCTGCCGGCGCCGAGCACGATGAACTCGGCGGCGTCACGCCACGTCGAGATGCCGCCAATGCCGGAGATCGGCAGCCCCGGCGTTTCCACGTCGCGCGCGATCTCGGCGACCATGTTCAGCGCGATCGGCTTCACGGCCGGACCGCAATAGCCGCCGTGCGTGCCCTTGCCGTCGACAGTCGGCATCGGCGCCATCTGGTCGAGATCGACCGCGACGATCGAGTTGATCGTGTTGATCAGCGAGACGCCATCGGCGCCGCCTTTGTACGCGGCGCGCGAGCCGAGGCGGATATCGCTGATGTTCGGCGTGAGCTTCACGAGGCACGGCAGGCGCGTGCCCTCTTTCACCCAGCGCGTGACCATCTCGACGTATTCGGGCACCTGGCCCACCGCCGAGCCCATGCCGCGCTCGCTCATCCCGTGCGGGCAGCCGAAGTTCAACTCGACCGCGTCGGCGCCCGTGTCTTCGACGAGCGGCAGAATCCATTTCCAGTCGCTCTCGTTGCACGGCACCATCAGCGAGACGATCAGCGCGCGGTCGGGCCAGTCGCGCTTCACTTGCGCGATCTCGCGCAGATTCACATCGAGCGGGCGGTCGGTGATCAGCTCGATGTTGTTCAGGCCCGCGATGCGCTGGCCGTTCCATTGCACCGCGCCGTAGCGCGAGCTGACGTTGACGACATGCGGATCGAGCCCGAGCGTCTTCCAGACGACGCCGCCCCAGCCCGCTTCGAACGCGCGGTTCACGTTATAGGCTTTGTCGGTGGGCGGCGCGGACGCGAGCCAGAAGGGATTCGGCGACGTGATGCCGGCAATCGTGCAGCGAAGATCGGCCATGTTCGGCTCCGTGGGGTGTCTGTGTCGTTTGCGTGGCGCGCTGACGGCGGGTTGTCGTTACCGTTGCGCGCGCATCTATCTCTCTCTCGCTCGATGCGGCTAGGCTGCGCGCACCGCCGTGCGCGCGAACACGCGATCGATCGATGCCGCCGCGAGCTTGCCGTCCTGCACCGCCTGCACGGTCAGATCGAGGCCGGTCGCCGCGCAGTCGCCGCCCGCCCAGACGTCGGGAAGCGACGTGCGGCGCTCGTCGTCGACCGCGATGCGCGCGCCGTCGAGCGTGAGGATCTCGCGATCGATACCGGCGGCGACGAAGGTCTGCCCGATCGCCTTGAGGACCATGTCGGCCTCCACCGTGAAGCGCTCACCCGTGCCGGCGAGCCGCCCTGTTTCGTCCTCACGCGTCCATTCGAACTCGACGGCCGTGACGGTTCGACCATCGCCGAGCACCCGCACCGGACGCGCGTTGAGAACCAGCGAAACGCCCTGCGTCTGCGCGAATTCACGCTCGGCCCACGTCGCGCTCATCGCGTCGACGCCGCGCCGGTACGCCATCGTCACGCTCTGCGCGCCGAGCTTTTTGCTTTGCACGGCGGCATCGACAGCGGTATTGCCGCCGCCGATCACGACCACGCGGCGGCCGACCGGCAGCGTCGCGAGATCCTTCGATTGGCGCAGCCGCGCGATGAAATCGACCGCGTCCAGCACGCCGTCGAGCGCTTCGCCTTCGACGCCCAGCGCCTTCACGCCCGCCATCCCCATCGCGAGAAACACGGCATCGTGCTGCTGGCGCAGTTCGGCGAGACTCACGTCGCGGCCCAGCGCCACGCCTGCGCGCAACTCGATGCCGCCGACCGACAACAGCCACTCCACCTCGCGCTGAGCAAAGTCATCGACGGTCTTGTAAGCCGCGATCCCATACTCGTTGAGGCCACCGGCTTTTTCACGCGCGTCGAAGAGCGTCACGCGATGCCCCGCCAACGCGAGACGATGCGCGCACGCGAGCCCCGCAGGCCCCGCGCCGACCACGGCGACATGGCGCCCGGTATCCGCCGCGCGCTTGAAAAGCGTCTCGCCGCGCGCCATCGCCCAATCGGTTGCGTGCCGCTGCAACGCACCGATCGCGACCGGCTTGCCGTCCTGATGGTTGCGCACGCAAGCACCTTCGCAGAGGATCTCCGTCGGGCACACCCGAGCGCACATCCCGCCGAGCGGATTCGCCGACAGAATGTCGAGCGCCGCGCCCTTCAAGTTGCCGTTGCCGATCTTGCGGATGAAGCTCGGGATATCGATTTGCGTCGGACACGCGTTCACGCACGGCGCGTCGTAGCAGTAGTGGCAGCGGCTCGCGGCAACCGCGGCGGCGCCTGCGTCGAGCAGCGGCGCGATATCGCTGAACTGGCACGCGAGTTGATCGGCGTCGAGGCGGCCGGCTGCGATATCGCCGGTTTCCTTCGTGGTCATGCGCGCTCCTACACGGAAAAAAGGACGAACGGGGCCCGCCGGCTTCGCGCGTGCGAAGCCGGAATACGGGTTTGGGCACAACTTGTTGAATACGCCTAAAGCTAGCGGCTAAATCGATCGATGCACCGTTGGCCGCCGAACCCCGGCGGCCAATCGGCCATCGCTGAAACAGTCATGAAACCGGCTCGCTCGCACGCTCGAGCATCGCGTGCAGCAACACGTTCGCGCCGGCCTCGATCCATTCGGGCGTCGCGTCCTCGATCTCGTTGTGGCTGATGCCGTCGACACACGGCACGAACACCATCGACGTCGGCGCAACTTGCGACAGATAGCAGGCGTCGTGTCCGGCGCCCGAAACGATGTCGCGATTCGAGTAGCCGAAGCGCTCGGCAGCGCGGCGCACCGAGTTCACGCACGCCTTGTCGAAAGCGATTGGCGCGTAATAGAAAATCTGATCGAGCTCGGTTTCGAGGCCGATGGTGTCGGCGATGCTCGCGACGCCCTTGCGCAATTCGGCGTCCATCTGCGCGAGCACGGCATCGTCGGGATGGCGGAAGTCGACCGTGAAGAACACGCGCCCGGGAATCACGTTGCGCGAGTTCGGATGCACTTGCATCATGCCGACCGTCGCGCACGCGAACGGCGCGTGATCGAGCCCGATGCGGTTCACCAGATCGACGACGCGCGCCGCGCCGAGCAACGCATCGCGGCGGCGCGGCATCGGCGTCGGGCCGGCATGCGCCTCCTGGCCCGTCAGCACGATTTCGTACCAGCGCTGGCCTTGCGCGTCGGTGACGACGCCGATCGTCTTCTTCTCGGCTTCGAGAATCGGGCCTTGCTCGATGTGCAGTTCAAACGCCGCGTGAATCGGCCGGCCGCCGCATGGCACATCGCCCGCATAGCCGATGCGCCGCAGTTCCTCGCCGATCGTCTTGCCGTCGACGTCCTTGCGCGAGAGCCCGTATTCAAGCGTGAAGACGCCCGCGAACACGCCCGAGGCCACCATTGCCGGCGCAAAGCGCGAACCCTCTTCGTTGGTCCAGATCACGACCTCGACCGGATGCTCGGTTTCGATGCCGTGATCATTGAGGCTGCGGATCACTTCCAGCCCGCCGAGCACGCCGTAGATGCCATCGAAGCGGCCGCCCGTCGGCTGCGAATCAGCGTGCGAGCCGGTCATCACGGGCGCCGCCGACGCGTTGCGGCCGGCACGCCGCATGAACACGTTGCCCATTTGATCGACCGTCACCGTGCAGCCGGCCTCCTTGGCCCAGCTCACGATCAGGTCGCGCCCTTCGCGATCGAGATCGGTCAGCGCGAGCCGGCAAACGCCGCCTTTCTTCGTGGCGCCGATCTTCGCCATCGTCATCAGGCTGTCCCACAAGCGACGGCCGTTCACCGTGACCTGCGCTTCCAAACCTTGCGCCTT
Organism: Trinickia camelliae; assembly: GCF_053525655.1. Lineage (NCBI taxonomy): Bacteria > Pseudomonadati > Pseudomonadota > Betaproteobacteria > Burkholderiales > Burkholderiaceae > Trinickia > Trinickia camelliae. The sequence goes on along the minus strand of NZ_JBCHAA010000005.1, from coordinate 222,659 downwards.
AGTTGCGTCGGATACTGCGCTCATCAGTGCCTCTCCTCATCGTTTTGGGGCATGCCGCCCAGTGCCGGTGCACCGCTTCGTCGCTCCGGCGAACATCCGATTTCCCGCTTCTCCAATCCTGTCCGATTGGACAGGTTGTAGACCATTAATTTTGATATTTCAATGGGTTCTAACCCAGCGAAAAGCGTGCCATTGCACTGCAGCAGAACACCGCAACCAGGCGGCAGGCCGCTTGCGGCACGCCACATGCGAACCACGAGATTGCGACTACAATGAGGCGCGACGCGGCAGGCAAGCCGAACGAGGCCGATGATGAAGAGTGACGAAACGCGTGCAGTCGACCACGAACACGAAGAAACATCGAAACCGATGCGGCGTCGCAAGGCGCACATCCGTCACACGAATGAAGCGCACTTGCTCGCCTGCGCGGAAGCGGTCTTCGCCGAACGCGGGCTCGAGGGCGCCAGCACCGCGCTGATCGCGGAGCGCGCGGGCCTGCCGAAAGCCAACCTGCACTACTACTTCCCGACCAAGCTCGATCTCTATCGCCGCGTGCTCGATGACGTGTTCGAGGAATGGCATCGAGCCGCCAATACGTTCGAAGGCAGCGACGATCCGGTGCAAGCGATCGGCGGCTACGTGCGCGCGAAGATGGCGTTGTCGCGGCGGCGGCCGCTTGGATCGAAGGTGTGGGCGAGCGAGATCATTCAAGGCGCGACGCACATGCAAGACATCCTGTCCGAACGCGTGAAGCCTTGGATGGAAACGCGCGTCGTCGCGGTCAACGATTGGATTGCGCGCGGCCTGCTTGCGCCGATCGATGCGCGCGCGCTGCTCTACATGATCTGGGCCGTCACGCAGCATTACGCCGATTTCGACGCGCAAATCCAGGCGTTATCGGGCAAGCGGGCGTTGTCGAAAAAGGCGTTCGATGCGACGACCGAAGAAGTGGTCGCGCTGATCATCCGCGCCTGCGGCGCGAAGTCGCCAAACGCGCCGGCTCAAGCCGAAACTCAAGCGGCGCGCGAGGAAGCAAGCTAGTCAAGCACCCAACGTCTTCGCCAGACGCTCGCGCAAGAACTGCGTAAAAGCACGGATCGTTACCGAGCTTTGACGATGCTGCGGATACACCGCATAGACGGTAAACGACGACAGCGAGAAGTCTTCGAGCACTTCAATCAGCTTGCCGCTCGCCAACGCATCCGCGACGATGAATTCCGGCAGCCGCGCAATGCCGAGCCCCGAGATCGCCGCATCGCGGATCACCTCTCCATTGTTCGCGCGCAGCGGCCCGCGCACGTCGAACATGCGGCTCGCGCCATCGACGATGAATTCCCAGCCCGAGCGCCCCTCCTCCCCGTACAGCAGACACGCGTGGCGCTCCAAATCGGCGGGCGTGGCCGGCGCGCGGCGCCTGCGCTTATAGCCGGGACTGCTGCACGCGACGAGCCTCACCTCGCCGAGCTTTTGCGCGATCAGCGTCGAATCCGCGAGCGTGCCGATCCGCACCGCCATGTCGAAGCCCTCGCCGACCACGTCGGCGACGCGATCGCTCAGTTGCATATCGAAGCGCACGTCCGGATGCGCTCGCAAGAACTCGGCAACGAGCGGCGACAGGTGAATCATGCCGAACGACATCGGCACGCTCACGCGCAACAGGCCGCGCGGCTCGGCGCGCTGCGCCGACATCGCCTGCTCGGCGTCCGACACTTCCGCGAGGATGCGCCGCGCGCGCTCGTGGAACTCGTAACCGAGATCGGTGACGGCGAGCTTGCGCGTGTTGCGCACGAGAAGCCGTGCGCCGAGGCTCTCTTCGAGCGCCGCGACGCGCCGGCTCACGAACTGTTTCGATAGCTGCAAGCGATTCGCCGCCGCCGTGAAGCTGCGCGCATCGACCGTCGCAACAAAAATCCTCATGTCTTCGAGCTGCATCGCGTGCCTCGCTTGATTGTCAACCTGGATGTGACATTGATTCCCAACCCGACGCGATTATATGCCCGTCGATTGACCTAAACTTTCATCAACGCATCAGGGCAGCGTTTTAGGCGATGCCCTCAACGAATCAACGGAGGTTTATATGATCGAAGTCCGCCACGCCAGCCAACGCGGCCGCGCCGAGCACGGCTGGCTCAGCTCGCGCCACTCGTTTTCGTTTTCCAGCTACTACGATCCGCAACAACTCGGCTTCTCCGACCTGATCGTCATCAACGACGACCGCGTCGCACCGGGTCAAGGTTTCGGCAAGCATCCGCATCGGGACATGGAGATCTTCTCCTACGTGCTCGAAGGCGCGCTCGAGCACAAGGATTCGATGGGCACGGGTTCCGTCATCGTGCCCGGCGACATCCAACTGATGAGCGCGGGCACCGGCGTCGCGCACAGCGAATACAACCATTCGCGTAGCGAGCCCGTGCATTTCCTGCAGATCTGGATCGTGCCGTCGGAGAAAGGCGCAACGCCGCGCTACCAGCAGAAGAACTTCGCTGCCGCGGACAAGCGCGGCAAGCTGCGGCTCGTGATGTCGCCTGACGGTGAAGGCGAGTCGCTGGCCTTGCGGCAGGACGCGCGTGTCTACGCCGGGCTCTTCGACGGCGACGAGAAGGCCAGCCTGCCGCTGCAAGCGGACCGCTACGCGTATGTGCATGTGGCGCGCGGTTCAGCCGTGCTCAATGGCGTGCCCTTGAATGAAGGCGACGGCGCGCGCATTCGCAACGAGGACGTGCTGACTTTCACGGAAGGACGCGACGCCGAAGTGATCGCGTTCGATCTGCGCAACCGCGAACTCTCGGACATGTACGCCTGATTCGAAAGCGCAGCGTCGCTGCTTTTGAACCGAAACCTGCGAACCGATTTTTACTGATTACCTTTAAGGAACGAACATGAGATACAACCTTTTCGACCAGCGCAAGGACGCGATCCTGCTGGTTGCCCGCGTGCTGTTGATGGTGCTCTTCGTGCTGTTCGGCTGGAGCAAGCTGACCGGCTTTTCCGGCACGGTTGGCTATATGGCGTCGACCGGCGCGCCCGCGCCGGAGTTGTCGGCGGTGATTGCCGTCGTGATGGAGTTGATCGTCGGCCTGGCGCTCGTGGTTGGCTTCTATGCCCGTCCGCTTGCGCTCGTGCTCGCGGTCTACACACTCGGCACCGCGTTCATCGGCCACCACTTCTGGAACATGACGGGCATGGTCGCCTACGACAACATGATCCACTTCTACAAGAACGTCAGCATCATCGGCGGCCTGCTGTTGCTGACCGTGACCGGCCCCGGCAAGTACTCGTTCGATCGCAAGTAAGCTGGGCACATAAGCCCGCCAAATAAGCTCGAACGCCTCACCGCCCGGCGCGGGCGGATTCGACGGCGCTACGCGTGATGCGTGGCGCCGTCGTCGCGTCTGGCGGTCGCGAGCATCACGCCGCCGATCACGACGACGCCCGTGAGGATGCCCGCGAGCCGCAGCAGCGCGGGTTTCGGGTCCGCGGACCATTGATGGTCCTGCACGAAAACCATGATGAACGCGATCGTGAACTGTCGACCGACATAGCTCGCGCCCTCCTTGCCCGTCTGCAGATGGCAGCCGACCCACACGCCTAACGCGAGCGCGATCATGCAGGGGATCGTTTCGCCGCGCAGTAGCGGCAGCAACGCAACGGCGATGACGCCTGCCAACAGGCAGCCTGCGAGACGCTGCACCATTTTTTCGAGCACGGGCCGAGTCGCGTCTTCGACGATCGAGGCCGCGGGCAGCGCGACGATCACGACCGTCGTCACCATCGCCTGCACGAAGCTCGGCAGATTCAGCACATACGCGAGCGCCGCGAGAATCCCGATCGACAATCCCGCCTGCATCGCGAGGCGCTTGCGCGCGGCTTGAAACGACGCGGGCTCGAGCGTGATGACGGGTGCCGGGCCTAATCCCGAGGTCGACGAGGGCGCTGCGGGCGCGGCTGCCGTGGAGGCGTCCACTGCGCCCCCGGCGGCCGACGGTTGCGCGTCACCACGCACCTTCTGCGCAACGCGAATGAACCAATCGCGATGCGCGGCCCAAACCGAAATAGCCCAGGCCGACGCGTCCCCTCTTTCCGGCCACGCCATGCCACGATGCACGGCAACGAGTTGAGCCAGCGCCGACACCAGCACGCACGCCAACGTCCCGACGACCACCTCCATCACGCGCAACACCGCGAACCCCGCGCTCGCTTGCATCGATACGAGCAGGTGCGCCTCGAACGCAACCATCAGCGCGGTAATGGCGCCGAGAATCCACGCATAGCTCGCCTCCGAACCGATCGCGCGATAGACCGCAACCCCGCCGATCACGCCGAGCACCGGCACGAAGAGCCACGGCAAACCGCCCAGCCACGGCCCGACGAGCGCGCCCACGAGCGCGCCGATCACGGTGCCGAGCACGCGATGCAGGCCGCGCTTGGCCGATGCCCCGAGGCTCGCCTGCATCACCGTATAGCCGGTGATCGCGGCCCACCAGGTGTTCGACAAATGCAGCGCATGCGCGAACAGCACGGAGAGCGCGACCGAAAGCGTCGCCTGCGCCGCGAACCCCATGCGTTCGGGCGACGACCTCCATCCGGCCAGCTCGCGCGCAACGCCATAAGCCGCGTTGCGCGCCGCGTCGGCGACATGCGCGATCGCATTCAACGCTCGACCCCGCGCTCCATCCGATGCACCGAGATCCCTTCCATCGGATCGGGGTCCTCCCGCCACGGCGCACGCTGCAACATGCGCTGCGTGTCGTCATAGCCGACGGCCCAACGGCGCTCGATGCCGCTCGAAGAGAAATCGATGTCCTTGTGCAGCTCGTCGCCGTTGAAACACGGCGCATCGAGCTCGATCACGCGCATCGTCGTGCCGCAGCCCCACGCGAGCAGTTCCTGCACGGCGGCCGAATCGCGTTCTTTCTTGGGAATGTGCTTGCCCAGCTCGCGAATCACGTGACGCAACCGATGGATCTGCCGCTGCCGCTCGAGATGGCTTTCCGCGCGGCTCGAATACTGGATGTCGCGCTGACGCCCCATCGCCTGCCAGATCGAGACCGGTTCGGGCCCGTGAGCCGGCCACAGTTGCACGGCGAAGATCACGGAACTGCGGCGCGGATGATCGTCGAGCACCGCTTCGAGCGGCGTATTCGAGTAGATGCCGCCGTCCCAGTACGTTTCGCCGTCGACGCGCACCGACGGAAACCCGGGCGGAAACGCAGCGGACGCCATCACGTGATCGACGGAAAACGCGCCGTCGCGATTCGTGAAGTAGCGCATCCGGCCGTTCGCGACGCCGACCGTGCCGACCGTCAGCCGCATCGCCTTCTGTTTCGCATTCAGATAGTCGAAATCGACGAGCGCGTTGAGCGTCTCGCGCAGCGGCTCGGTCGTATAGAACGCGGCTTGGTCGACCCCGACCGGCATTTGCGGGCCGAGCCACGCCTCGAGCCGGGGCGTGAAGAACGGCGAGATGCCCTGCGTCACGATCGAGACGTTGCGCAGCCACTCGTCCCACAGCGGAAACCAGCCGCCTGTCGCGCTGCCCGGATACGCGACACGCTGCCAGAACTCCTTGAGCCGCGCGACTCGCCGCTCGCGCGGATTGCCGGCGACGATCGCGCCATTGATCGCGCCGATCGAGGTGCCGATCACCCACTCGGGCTCGATGCCCGCATCGTGCAGCGCCTCGTAGACGCCGGCCTGGTACGCGCCGAGCGCCCCGCCGCCTTGCAGCACGAATACGATCTGTCCGGGAATGTCGGCGCACGCCGACCGGTCCGGCTCCTCCTGTTGCGCAGGCAGCGGCCCGTTACGGCCGCCCGGTGCGTCCTGATCCATGAACCCTCCTCAGTGGATGAAGCGAAGTCATGTGGATGACGCGCGCCGGGCGGACTCGTGGATTGGCATGGGGAGCGCCGGCGTGCGAGGCATCGCACGCATAGCATAGGCGAGCGGTGCCGGAACGGCGCTCAATTCGTCGGCTGCTGCGCCGGCTGCTGCGGACGCACATAAGTCCGCACGCCGGCCAGCGGAGAGCCGTATTGGCCTGATTCGGCGTTGTTCGGCAAGCCGTTGACAAGCTGGGCGCGCGGATCGGCCGGATTCAGATTCAGCTCGCCGGCCTGCTGGTTGCCGTGCGTCGGATACTCGCTGCCGCGCGCGGCGTTCGGCATCAAGCGCGTGCTGTTCTCGGGCGCGTTCATGTCGTCTTGAGGACTCAGACCTTGCGCGTATCCGTGAGCCGCGAGTCCGCACGCTGCCGTGCACAATGCCACGCGCAGCACCATCGCCATTCGTTTCATGTTCGCCTCCGAGATCAGGAAAATGCCGGGGAGAACCCCGGCGCGGGCCGCGCGCGGCAACCGATGCTTGCGCGGACCACCGTGAAAATACGCATGGCCGCGGCCGATGGATTCACTGTAGACGCTCCGGGCTCGTCGCATGCTTGGCACGCTTCGTACGCAGGCACGGATGACGCCCGGGCAGGCCCCTACATTGCCGGCCCGCGATGCGCGATACCATGTGCGCGCACACCATGCATTACCGCCTTGCCCTCCCAATCCATCCCTATCGGAGCCGCGATCATGGAAACCACCAATCCCAACACCCTTTTCGCCGAATACGCCAAGATGATCGAGAAGTTCAAACTCCCCGGGATCGACGTTTCCTCCGTGCTGGAATCGCAACGCAAGGACATCGAGGCATTGGCGGCAGCCAACGCGACGGCGATTTCGGGCATGCAGACGCTCGGCCAGAAGCAGGCGGAAATTCTGCAATCGACGATGAGCCAGGTGCAATCACTCTTCACGCAACTGAGCACCTCGGGCGCGACGCCCTCTTCCAGCGCGGGCGAATTGGTGCAGCAAGCGCTGCACAAGGCGCTGGCGGATATGCAGGAGCTTGCGGATACGGCTTACAAGACGCAGTCGGACAGCTTCGCCGTGGTCAGCAAACGCGTGCAGGAGCACGTCGAGGAACTGAAGGCGCTAATGCAGGCGAAGAAGCCCTGAGCGCCGGGTCTCGGACTCGAGGCTCGGTCAAACGCTAAGAATCAACGCTAAATGAAGCACGGCGGGAGCGCGGCAATGCTGATCACCGGCTCCCCGCTATCGCGCGAACCGCGCCGCCCCTCCCAGCCTCGGCAACCGCCGAAACCCACGAAGCGCCGGCGCAGGTGGCAATGACGCAATGCACCGTAATGGAAGCGGGCAGCGGTATCGGGCACTGCATGGCGACCGAGCCGGCATGGGCTCAACCCCAATAGATAGACGATGCCAATCGTCGCGATAATTCGGCATCTACAAACACTGTTTTGTGCTTCAGGCCGCTTATCGACAGTGCTCGAATCGGTAGACTAGATCGACAAAAGAGCCTCGGGGATCTTCACCATGTTGACCGCCTTTTTCGTTGCGAGCCCATTCGCCATCGCCGCGCTGTTCGCGTTTGCCAAGTTTGCCGACGCGCGCACCGGCGCAGCCGAACGCGACGTCTGACGCCGGTGGCGCGAACCGCGCGCTTAGTCGCCCGACATCAATCGCCCGCCATCTCTTCATCCGGCACTTCGTCGCCGAATCGCTCGCCGACGTAGCACCGCATCGCAGCAATCAACGCCGTTGCGCCGGCATGCCGGAAATCCGCTTTCGCGGCGGTTCCCAGGCCCTTCCCGGCGCCCCAGCCATCGTCGAGCTTGACGATGCTGATCCCCTCGCGATCAATGATCGGACCACCTTCGTTCCAGTCGGTCGACGGCACAAAAGCCGCATCCACCGCGCTCTCGGGGTCGCCGTCGCACGCGGGCTCCTCGACCCAGCACAGTCCGTCGTCGACGCGCGGCTTGGGTAGCTCCGCTGCACGAGCGACCCAGTAGTCGAGCCACGCACCTTCCAATTCCGATATCCGCATCGTTGTCCTCCGTTTTTGTCTGCAGTGTACGCCTGCCAGGTGTGGCGAATGTGACACGGAATGCGGGTTGCGCGTTGCCGCCGCGCCTGTCCGCCACCACGGGCAATCGGCTTGCCGCGCGCCGTTTCGTGGCTAAGAAACACTCGCTTTTGGCTCATGGGCGCTATGACGCCTCGTTGCCCCGCCCCTCGCACAGAGGCAAGATCACCGGCACGACCGGACTTGCATGGCAGCCAAACTTTCGGGCTCTTAATCAAATGCGCGACATTTCATACGAAGAACAAACCGTCATGTCGTCCAATCCGCTGGCGCGTTACGCTCATCGGACCCGGATGGCAGTCGCGCTGAAACTCGTGAGCGAGCATTGCCCGCAAGACGGCACCGTTGTCGACTTCGGCTCGGGACCGGGCCTGCTTCTTCATGTGCTCGGCGAGCTGCGCCGGGACATCCTGCTCATTGGCTACGATCCCTATATGTCGCCCGTGCATCCGGAAGTGCGCTACGCCGATTCGATGCTGATGATCGGCGACGCATCGGTCGATGTGCTGACGGCATTCGAGGTCTGCGAACACCTGTACGCGCATGAAGTCGACCAGCTGCTCGCCGACGCCGCGCGCATCCTCAAGCCCGGCGCGCTGTTCATCATCTCGGTGCCGATCATGTACGGCTTCGCGACGATCCCGAAAGTGTTGAACTGGATGGTGCGTCAGCGCACGCTGCGCACCGGTTACCGTCTCGGGGAAATCCTGATGTCGGTGGCGGGCGTGCCCGTATCGCGCCCCGAGAACCCGCGCATCACGCACAAGGGTTTCGACTTCCGCCTCTTGCGCGACACCGTCACGAAACAGTTCGACATCGAGCGCGTGCGCCACAGCCCCGCGGCCTGGCTGCCTTGGTGGCTCAGTTCGCAGTACTTTATTATCTGCAGAAAAGCGTCTTAGCCTCGCAGCCCCCCGCCATTCGACTTCGTCGAGCCTCCCGCTGGCTTGCCGGCCATTAAGGTAATACGATAGCAACGACGACGATCGCCGCAGTCCTTCGCCGGCGATCGATCGCTCCCAGCGCTTAAGTCAACGCATGCCGAATCATCGAGCGCTATCGACCCACCCATTTTTGCGGAGCAGCCATGCGAGTTGTCGTCCTGGGTAGCGGCGTCGTCGGGGTAACGAGCGCCTATTATCTGGCGCGTGCGGGGCACGAAGTCACCGTGATCGACCGCGAGGCCGGACCGGCGCTGGAAACCAGTTTTGCCAACGCCGGCCAGATCTCGCCGGGCTACGCCGCGCCGTGGGCGGCGCCGGGCGTGCCGCTCAAGGCCGTCAAATGGATGTTCCAAAAGCACGCGCCGCTCGCGATCCGGCCCGACGATGCCGACAAGCAATTCCAGTTGCAGTGGATGTGGCAAATGCTGCAGAACTGCACCGCCGAGCGCTATGCGATCAACAAGTCCCGCATGGTGCGCCTCGCCGAATACAGCCGCGACTGCCTCCAAGCGCTGCGCGCCAAGACCGGCATACAGTACGAAGGCCGCACCGGCGGCACGCTGCAGGTGTTCCGCACGCAGCAGCAACTCGACGGCGCGGCGAAGGACATCGCGGTGCTCAAGGAAGCTGGCGTCGCGTATGAACTGCTGATGCCGCCTGAGCTCTCGCGTGCCGAACCCGCGCTTGCCGCGACGGCGCACAAGCTGACCGGCGGCCTGCGCTTGCCCGGCGACGAAACCGGCGATTGCCAGCTGTTCACGACACGCCTGGTCGCGCTCGCCGAGCAGCTCGGCGTGACCTTCCGCTTCGGCACGCTCGTCGACGCGCTCGCGCTGGAAGGCGGCCGCATCGCCGGCGTGCGGCACGGCAGCAAGCTCGTGCACGGCGACGCGTTCGTGGTCGCGTTCGGTTCCTATTCGACCAAATTTCTGTCGGGCATCGTCAAGATTCCGGTCTACCCGCTGAAGGGCTATTCGATCACGGCGCCCATTGCCGACGCCGCCAAGGCGCCCGTTTCGACCGTGCTCGACGAAACCTACAAGATCGCGATCACGCGTTTCGAACAGCGAATTCGCGTGGGCGGCATGGCCGAAATCGTCGGCTTTGACAAGGAACTGCGCGAGGCGCGCCGCGAAACGCTCGAAATGTGCGTGAACGACCTGTTCCCGGGCGGCGGCGACACGACGAAGGCCACGTTCTGGACCGGACTGCGCCCGATGACGCCGGACGGCACGCCGATCGTCGGCCGCACCGCGGTGCCGAACCTGTTCTTGAACACCGGGCACGGCACGCTCGGCTGGACGATGTCTTGCGGCTCCGCACAATTGCTTGCCGACCTCATCTCGGGCAACGAGCCGGCGATCCGCTGCGACGATCTCAACGTGTTCCGTTACTCCGACGAACCCGCGCCTCCGGCGGATTTCGAGCTTGCCTGACGCCGGCGATCCAAGAACTATGATGTAAAGATGGCTCATGTCACCGCAGACATGCATGGGAGGCCATCATGAACAAGGTCTTGGTCGGTTTTGACGGATCGGAGTCCGCGCATCACGCGGTCGCTTTCGCGGCGGATCTCGCCAAGCGCTATGAGGCGAGTCTCTGCGTCCTGGTCGTGGCGCGCACGCCGGATTGGGGCGCGCTCGAATACGAGCGCATCGACGTGGTCGAACGCGAGGTGAAGCACTGCGAGGAGATCCTCGACGAGATCAAGGCGAAGCTCGGCGACCTGGCGACCGTGCCGGTCCAGTTCGATCTCGTGATCGGCCAGCCCGCCAAGGAGATCGTCCTGTACGCCGAGAAGCACGAGATCGATCACCTCGTCGTCGGCCATCGCGGCCACACGATGTTCGACCGCTGGCTGATCGGCTCGGTCGCGCGGCAGGTCATTGCCTACGCGCCGTGCGCCGTCACGATCGTGCGCGACCGGTCCGCCGACAAACCCAAGCGCGCGAAGGCTGGCCACCACGCCGAAACGGAAACGCCGCTGCTTTAGGGCCGGTTCCCGCTAATAAGCGGCCCTAATCGCCGGGCGTCGGCGAGCGCACAGATTCGGCACGATTCGCGCGCCCGCCCTATTTGGCAGACGGCCTGTTTTCGCCAATAATGGCCCAACACCCGTTACTGGACGAGGGCAACCATGGGATACAGTCCCGATGCCATCCGTACCATCGCCCTGGTGGGGCATGGCGGCTGCGGCAAAACCTCAATTGCCGAAGCGCTGCTCCACCAGGGCGGCGCGCTGCACGCTCCCGGCAGCGTGGAGCGCGGCACCACGGTCTGCGACTTCGACCCGCTCGAACGCAAATACCACCACTCCCTGAATTCCGCCGTCACCCACCTGCATTACCGCGACACCCGCATCCATCTCCTCGATACCCCTGGTTATCCCGACTTTTCGGGGCTGTCGATCAGCACGCTTTCCGCCGTCGAGACCGCCGCCATCGTCATCAATGCCCAGACCGGCATCGAAATGACCACGCGCCGCATGATGGAGTGGGCCGGGAAGCGCAAGCTTTGCAGAATGATCATCGTGAACGGCATCGACGGCGAAAAAGTCGATCTTCCCGGTCTGCTCACGCAGATCCAGGAGGCGTTCGGCACGTCGTGCCTGCCGATCAATCTGCCGGCGCAGCGCGGACAGAAGGTCGTCGATTGCTTCTTCAACCCTGCCGGCGAAGCTGATTTTTCATCGGTGGAAACCGCGCACAACCAGTTGATCGATCAGGTCATCGAGATCGATCCGCAATTGATGGAGCTCTACCTGGAGCAAGGCGAGGCGATCAGCCCCGAGCAATTGCACGAGCCGTTCGAGCGCGCGCTGCGCGAAGGCCATCTGATACCGGTCTGCTTCACGTCCGCTGCCAATGGGGCGGGGATTGCGGAATTGCTCGACGTGTTCGTGCGCCTTTTGCCGAATCCATCGGAAGGCAACCCGCCCCTTTTCTATCGCGATGCGGACGGCCGCCAGGAAGTCGTGCATGCCGAACCCGACGCCGCCAAGCATGTGCTCGCCCACGTCTTCAAGATCGTCGTCGATCCGTACATCGGCAAGATGGCCGTGTTTCGCATTCATCAGGGCACGATCCGGCGCGACAGCCAGCTTTACATCGGGCTCGGACGCCAGCCGTTTCGCGTGGCGCACTTGATGATGCTGCAGGGCAAGGATCATGTGGACGTTCCGGCGGCCGGGCCCGGCGACATCTGCGCCACGGCCAAGGTCGACGAGATCGGCTTCGATGCCGTGCTGCACGACGCCGCCGAAGACGGCGATATCCACCTGACCCCGCTCGACTTCCCCACCCCGATCTACGGCCTCGCGATCGAACCGGCGCGCCGCGGCAACGAGCAGCGCCTCTGGGAGATCCTGCAGAAACTCGGCGCCGAAGATCCGTGCCTGCGCATCGAGCACCCGGTCGGGACGAACGAGACCGTCGTGCGCGGATTGGGCGAACTGCATCTGCGCCACATGCTCGAGCGGCTCGCCGATCAGTACAAAGTCGAGGTCGTGACGCGGCCGCCGAAGATCGCTTATCGCGAGACCATCGGCGGCAAGGCCGAAGGTCATCATCGTCACAAGAAGCAAACGGGCGGCGCCGGCCAGTTCGGCGAGGTGATGCTGCGCGTCGAGCCGCTGCCGCGCGGCGCCGGCTTCGAGTTCGTCGATGCCGTCAAGGGCGGCGCCATCCCGGGCCAGTTCATTCCGGCCGTCGAAAAAGGCATTCTTCAGGTAATCGAGAGCGGGCCGCTCGCGGGATTTCCGATGCAAGACGTGCGCGTCACCGTGTTCGACGGCAAGAGCCATTCCGTCGATTCGAAGGAAGTCGCGTTCGTCACCGCCGGGCGCAAGGCCTTCATCGATGCGGTGCTGAAAGCGCAACCGATCGTGCTCGAACCGATCGTCGACATCGAGGTGATGACGCCGGATACGGCAATGGGCGACATCATCGGCGATCTGTCGTCAAAGCGCGGGCAGGTTCACGGCACGCGCAACATCGCGGGCAACGCGGTGGTCGTCGCGGGACAGGTTCCGCTGTCGGAACTCAACGATTACCAGTCCCGATTGAACGCCATCGCGGGCGGACACGGCAACTACAACATTCAGCTCAGCCACTACGATCCGGTCCCGCCATCCCAGCAGGAAAAATTGGCATCGCAGCACAAGAAACAGGGCGATGCTGAATCGTAATCAGCGACGAGATAGTCAGTCATCTTAACAATCAAATTTAGTTTGATTATTTAGGGATATTGAACAGTAAACATTCGTTTTCATCGCACCATTAGCCCCTTTTTTTCGATTTTTGTCTGATTTTAGGTGCTGAAACATTAGGTAAGATGCGCGCTCCTTCCACTCAACCGTGAAATTAGCGTGCCTACAAAACTAGCCAAAAGCATGTCGCGAGCGGCCGCTGTCGCCGCTCTGACATTTGCAGGGGTCGTATCCTTTTCTCAACCTGCACAAGCTCAAGTCGAACCATTGAAGTCGCCCGTCTACGGCGTGACGCTCGATGATCTGACGAAACTCAACGGAATCATCGCATCGCTGCAAAACCTCCCGTATCGTCCGACGGTTCGCGTCGTGTTCGATCCGGGCACGTCCGCCGCCGACTACTACGCGCCGCTGCTGAAACTGCATGCCGTCGCGAACGTCATGGGCGAAGTGATGGATTCGTACTACTTCCCGACCACGCTCGCCGACTACACCGCGCGAACGCAGGAACTCGTGTCGACGCTGAAGAACACCGTCGACGTCTGGGAGATCGCCAACGAGATCAACGGCGAATGGCTGCGCCCGGACCTGGACGGCTCGAACTCGGTCGTCAATTCCGAGGAAACGCAGATTGGTCAGATGGTTGCAGCGGCAAGCTCGATCGTCAAAGCGGCCGGCGGCAAGACAGCCGTGACGCTCTACTACAACGACGACAGCAAGGGCAACAACTGCTGGGAGCTGCCGCAGGACTACTGGAAGACCTGGCCCGCCGCGTTCCTGCCGGCAACGGTCCGCCAGAACGCCGACTACGCGCTCTTCAGCTACTACCCGTATCAGGACTGCCCGGGACTGTCGCCGTCCTGGAAGAACGATTTCGCGGCGCTCGAGAGCATCTTCCCGAACGCCAAGGTGGGTTTCGGCGAAATCGGTACGTCTGACACTGGCGCTCCGGCATCGGTCCAGAACAATCTGATCACCACGTATTACCCGATGGTCGATTCGATGGGCGATCCGAAATTCATCGGAGGATTCTTCTGGTGGTATTACGCTGAGGAAATGGTCCCGTACACGACCAGCAACTACTTCAAGCTGCTGCGTCAGACCATTATTCCGCTCAAGTCGCCGGCCTGATGCTGTGAAAGTCCAGTTGGCAGCGCGTGCCACGCACCGCTGTCACTGGCTGGCCGGCTGGCTCGCTGCCTGCTGCGCCGCGGCATGGGGTGCGAGCTCGCGGGCCAGTTGGTCCGACACGTAGTGCGGCCCGTCGAAGAGGTAAGCGGAGTAGCCGTCGTAGGCCGATAGCTGCCGCCTCAGTTCCTCAGCAGTAGCCGCACGGAAACCGCCGTTCGTGTTCGGACGGAACGCCTCGACGATGACGCGCACGCGCTTCTCGCCGAGGCGGACCGCCAGCGCATCGAGGTAGTCGCGAGCCACCGACGGTTCGCGCGCGTACACGCCGCAGCCATCCTGGAAGAACACGCCGACGTCTTTCGGCAGCCACGACGCGAGCCAATCGGCAAGCGCGGCGCCACCGATGTTGGTGCGGTCATACACCGTCACCCAAAGCGGCCGCGGCAGCTTGTTCAATAACGCGGCGAGCTTGGGGGCGTCGGTCCAGGTCGGATCGATCTCGACCGGAAAGTAGTAACCGGTCACGTGCAGCGGAGTCGGCACACGCGCAACGAAAGCGGACATATCGGCGAGCTTCGACACATTGGCGCGCGCCCGCTTCTCGTCCTGATAGCCGGCGAGTCCGAGAATCACATTCTGTGCCCACGGCGCGCGGCTGATCCGTTCGAGATCGGGCAGCTGCGGATACGTCGGCACGCCCGCGTTGGCGACAAACGCCATATCGTCCACGACCATCCACTGGATGAGCAAGTTGTGCACGCCCATCACCTGCCAATTGCCCACGGGATTGACCGTGGCGTTATCGGTTTGCCAGACGATCCCGTCCGCGTGAACGTCGCTCACCATAGAATCGCATCCGGTCATCAGAACGGCAGCGGCTACTGCGGCCATCAGCACGAAGTGGCGGGACGTCAGCATAGAAAGACAGGCCTTAGTACCATAGCGTCGCCTGTACGACGACCCCGCGCGCACGCGCGGCCGACGTCAAAGGAAAACGATACTGCACGGTGATGTCTGCCCAGCTCGCCGGTGCGCTATAGCGGTTTTCGCGAAACCAATAGCGGAACTGCAAGCCCGGCCCGATGCCGATCGCCGTTTGATTCACTTCGCGGTTGTCATGATCGAACGCCAGCGCCGCGTGCGGAAACACAGTCAGGTGGTCGCTGATCGCAGGAAGCGCCCAGGTATGGCCGTAGCGCAGTTCCGAATACAACACGTAGCGCCCTTGGTGGAAGAAGTAATCCGCTTCCACGTACGCCTGCCAACTGCGCCAACTCGGCTCGGTAATCCGCAGATCGCTGCCCGCCTCCGATGAATAGCCTAGCCGCGCAAGCCAGTCGTTCACCGAATCTCTGCCGATGCGAATCAGCCGCTCGGCGCTGATCACGACGTTCTGGTCGGGAAGCGGCTTGTATCGCGCGCCGACCGAACCCTGCAACGTCGGCAAGCCCGTGATGTTGCCTGACCCATCGTACGCCGTGCCGTAGTAGCGCGTGAACACCTGAAAGATTCGACCGTTGTCGAAGCCGATCCCCGGCGGTTGCCAGTACGCTTCGAGACCCGGCTGCAGCACGTCGACCGTGCCCGACTGACTGAACGCCGATTCCTGATACGGCAGGCTCACGACGAAGCCCCACGTGCGCTCGAGCTGCTGCACCTCGCGCCGATATCCAAAGCGGCGCTGCTGGTCGAACGAGTGCTCTGAGTCGTCCGCATCGAGGCTTTGCTTGAAATACTCGATGGCCTGCTGGTTCGCTCCGATGCGTTTGGCTGCGTAGCCTGCGTCGGCGTAGTTGCCCGCATTGCCCGCCCCGCCCGCAAAACCTTGCCTGAATGCTTCGAGCGCTTCGCTATCCTTGTTTTCGCGCAGCAGGTCATACGCTTTTTGCAGCGTCTTCATCGCCGTATCGTCTTTCGGTTCCGGCTGCTGCGCGAACGCGATGATTTGCGCGGCGCTTTGCTTGTCCTCATCCGTTGTCGCGTTGCTCTGAGCGAGCTCGGCCGCCTTGATCGCGCCTTGCTTATCGCCGTTGCGCAGCCTCAGTTGCGCTAGCCGAAGCTGAACGGCGCTGTCCGGTTGGTCCTGAAGCGGCTGCAGCGCCGCGCTTGCCTGATCCGGCTCGTGCGCCGCGAGCGCGGCATCCGCCCAGGCGAGGCGCAGGTTGCGTTGCTCGTCGGCGGTCCAGGTGCCTTTTTGAAGCGCAGCGGCAAAGTCCTGCGATGCGACGTCGTTGCGCTGCTGCTTCTGCGCGAGAAAGCCATGCTGCGCCAGCACCCTGCCGTTGTCCGGGTAGCGCTTTAGCAAGGCGTCGGCCTGCGCATCGGCCTCCGCGATCTTTCCCTCTCGAACGTACACATCGAGCAGCAGCAAGCTCAACTGCAGACTTCCCGGTTGCGCCTTGACCGCGCGCGACGCATACGATTCCGCGCGCGGCAGATCGCCGGCCGCGATCGCCTTATAAGCGGCGTCGGCAAGACGATAGGCTCGCGGCGTGAGCGTGTCGGCGCCATTCGCGTGTGCGTGAACCGCGAACGACATGACGGTCGCAAGCCCGCCCGCTCTGAGAAGCAGGCTCAAGCGCTTAAGGCGTGGCCTCTGTGTGTGTCTCATGCCAATTCCCCCGATCCCGCGGACGACGATGCGCGGCGTACGGCCATCTCCCGGCCACCGCCACTTTCTAGCTCGCCATAGCGCACATGCCGCGCCAATTCCGCCTCAATTTCCGCATCGCTTGCGATGAAGTAAGCGACATTGGCGCCCGCGCCGCGCCGCACGATGCCTTGTTCGTCTTCGGAAAGCGGACTGCCGACCGCCACGTTCAACGTGCCGTCTTCGGACGTGGAAAACGGCACGGCGCGAAACGCGTACTGCAATTCGAACGCGAGCGCCTTGGAAAAGTACCCGACGGCCACGTTGGTCAAACTCACGCGCGGCAGTTCGTTCTGCTCCGCGAGAGCGTCCGCGAGCGTTTCAGTGCTGATGGCGTCGCTCTCGATCAATAGCTCGCCCAGGCGCTTGCCGCAGCTTGCCTGACGCTCGAGCAACGCCTCAACTTGCGCCTGCGTGAGCAGGCCCCACGTCACGAGGATCTCGCCGAGCTTGCGGCGCGCTTTTCCGAGTTCCTCATTGGACAGATAGGTGTGGCTCGTCTTGTCCCAGGCAATCGGCTTGCCGGTCGCGAGATGGTTCAAGAAGATGCGCCACGCCCGGCAGACCGAAAAGAAATTAATGAGGTTGTTGACGAAGAGCCTGGGCAGCGAGAGGAGCCCCTGTATCGGTCCGTTGAGCTTGCTGACGAAGTAGTAGCGCTCGGAGAGACGAATGACGAGCATCACCGAATTGATCGCCAGGAGCGGATAGAGCCACGTGCCCATCAAGCCATCGGCAAGATCGACTGGCGGCAGCACCCCTGCCGCGTGTAGCGCCGTGAGCGTCGAATAGTTGAGCAGCACGCCGTACGCGGCGACCGAAACGATCGACGTCACCATCCCCTTGCGATCGCGAAAGAACATATAGCGCGTACGCAAGTTGCCATCCCAACGCAATTGCTGCCAGCCCTGGAACGCAATGCCGAGAATCCATCTGGCGCGCTGCCGATACGCCGTGCGAAACGTGCTCGGAAAATATTCCCGCGTCGCCAACAGATTGCGTGACTCGGCCCGCCGCGCGGCAGCGCTTTGCGGCCTGCCGGATGTGCCTTCCGAAATCGGGAAACGCGCGAAGGTTTCCTTCATGCCCAACTCTCGCAGGCGGAAACTGAAGTCGTAATCTTCCGTCAGCGAATCCGTATTGAACGGGCGGCCTTCACGCTCCGCCATCACCGCTTCGATCGCACGCCGGCTGTAGCATGACGCGACGCCCGCGCCAGGAACGATACCCGTCAGCCGCTGCCGAGTCGGGATGTCCTTCTGGTGCGTTTCGCTGAAGTCGTCCATGTAGGTGCCGGCGACGAACTCGTTCCACTTGCGAGGCAGCGAAAGCACCGGCAATTGCACCAGGTCGTTATCGGCGATCGCGTAGTTGAAGTACTTGAGCTCGATCGGATGGATCACGTCCTCGCAGTCGTGCATCACGACGCCCGCAAAACGGATGTGGTGCGTTTCCTCGTAGCGGAGAATGGCGGCCACGATCCAGTTGAGGCAATCGGCCTTGCAAGTCGGGCCGTCGTTCAATACCGTCGCGCGCGTGACCCGATGCGGATAGCGGCGCACCATGCGCTCCACCTCCGAGGTCGTCTCGGCGTCGTTGTGGTACGTGCCGACGAAGATCACATAGCGCTCATACTCCATGGTCGCTAGCGTGTTTTCGATCATCTTGGCGATCACGTCGTATTCCTTCCATGCCGGCACCATGATGGCCAGATAGGATTCCTCGAGCGAGCGCAAGTGCGCGGCGTCGATGGCGGCGGGCTTTTCGCCGCGCAGCATCCTGCCGATCTCGAAGACCCAGTAGTAAGAATCCAAGATGAGATCGTCGATCGTGCTGATGAAGATCACGACGGCGATCACCATCGCGACGGTATTCAGTCCGTGTAAATACCAGAGCCAAATCGACGTTGCGTGCATTTTGGCGTCAATACTTCGCGTTCATTGCAAACGGAGACCGGCATGCTGCGCATCGACCCGCGACCGAACGCACTTTGGTTTCCTGATTCGCGTGAAGTTCTCTCGATACGTCGGCACCATTCGGTGTGGCGCCGCCGCTTCCCCGGTACCTCTCGAAGGATCGCCTTTCCATCCCGCTGATCCGAAACGCCAACAAAGCGCGCTTCGCTGGCCGCGCCTCGCCTCCCTTGGGTTCTTCAAAACGGAATCGCCCAACACCACGTGCTGTTTTGTACCTATCCTGCTCCGCAGCCTTTCAAAAGACCGTATGCTTGCGCACGCAGGCCAACGAACTTCTCAAGCGGCTGTCGCCAAGGCGTGCGCAAGCGAGCGCCGCCCGCTTGGTCAGCGCCGCCAAAATTTAAACATGGCTTAAGCCAAGGCGAAGAATTCCCCGCCCCTTAGATGAGGGCATCCATTGCCTGAAATTCGCTTGGCGCTATATCAGTCCGCACACAATGAATATGCGTGCTCCCCCTTTGCGAAGACAGCGCTCCGCGCTTAAGCAGAGCGAAGCGCTTGAAGACCCGAGGTAACCGCGTTTTGAAAGAGCACATGCGGTTCCGCGGGAAAATTGACCGCTGTGGACACGGCCGGCAGCCGCACCAGCGCATCGACAATCTTTTCGCTAGCGTGCCCATCGCCATACGGATTGGTCGCTTGAGCCATGGCGTCGTACTGCGTGCGGCTGTCCAGCAGGTTATTCGCCTCCCAAACGATGCGCTCCGTACTGGTTCCGACGAGCCGCGCCGTGCCTGCCTTGACCGCTTCCGGGCGTTCGGTCGTCTCGCGCGTGACGAGAACCGGCTTGCCTAGCGCCGGCGCTTCCTCCTGAATGCCGCCGGAATCGGTCACGATCAAATACGCGCGCGACATCAGGAAAACGAACGGCAGATAGTCTTGAGGATCGATCAGGTAGACGTTCGGCTGTCCCGCCAGAATCTCTTGCACCGGCGCGCGAACATTGGGATTCAGATGCACCGGATACACGAGCTGGACGTCGTCGTGCAATTCGGCAAGCTGCCGCAGGGCTTCGCAGAAGTGCCGGAACGGCTCGCCAAAGCTCTCGCGCCGATGTCCCGTCACGAGCACCAAGCGCCGGGTAGGATCGAGGAACGGATATCGCGAGGCAACGCGTTCGACGAGCGGCTTATCTTCGTCCAATCGGCTCTTGACCTGAAGCAGCGCATCGATGACGGTATTTCCCGTCAAGACGACGTTGGAAGCCGCCGATCCTTCGCTAAGCAAATTGTGCTTGGCTTCTTCGGTTGGCGCGAACAGCCACGACGAGACGGCGTCGGTCACGCGGCGGTTCAACTCTTCTGGCCACGGCGACCAGATGTTGCCCGTTCTCAGCCCCGCTTCGACATGGCCCACCGGGATGTATCGATAGAACGCCGCGAGGCTTGCCGCGAGCGTGGTGGTGGTGTCGCCGTGCACGAGCACGACATCGGGCTTGCATTCGTCGTACACCGCGCCGATGCCTTGCAATATGCCGGAGGTCAAATCGCTTAGCGACTGCCCCTTGCGCATGAGATTCAAATCGAAATCGGGTTCAATGTCGAACAGGTCCAAAACCTGATCCAGCATTTCCCGGTGTTGAGCGGTGACGCAGACTTTTGCTTCGATATCGTCTCGTGCTGAAAGGACATGCACAAGAGGCGCCATCTTGATGGCTTCCGGCCGTGTGCCGAATACAGTTAGCACCTTCTTCATTTTTCCCCTCGCCGCGTAATCGCGCTGCGGAAATCCGGCGAAGCCGATTTGGCCCTGCGCCGGCGCGTCTCCACTACGTTCTTCTACCCGTCGACACGTGGTCCGTTAAGCGCGTGACGCTTGCGGAAACCTCGATCCCCATGGCTTCATCCTGGCAACTTCAAGCGGGGCGAACGGAGTATAAGATCCAGCCGCTCATGTCTCCCGCCAATTCCTAGTTCGTTTAGTACATCCGATTAAAACAAATCCGTGACAGATTTGAAAATCACTCGAACTCGTCATTGGCGTCTAATTGTGTCTTTGCTTGGTTTAATAAAGATTGACTTTTTAAAGCCTTAACTCTCCCTGATCTTAATTCGCTTCAATTCTGAAACGTCAACGATTCGATTGTCATAGGAATGCAGAGCGAAATCACTTTGGACAATCGGCGCCGCATGTCGACTGGCGCCGCGCTGCCACTCGATTTCATGCGCCGCAACGCTTGCTGCTTCCGTGAATGCCCCGCTCGCGCGACCCGCGCCCTAGCCCGCGCGAGTCGCCCGATTCCGCCTTGCTTACTGCGTTATTTGGCGGTGGTCCCGTCCACCCAGGTGTAGCCAAGGTTGGTGATGCCCGTGATGAGACTCTCGAAGTTGCTGAGCGCGGGCAATTTCAAGTTGGGCTCGAGCCAGTACGGATGGAAGAAGAATGATGCGAAGCCATCACGTACCACCAGACCGTATTGCGCGTTCGTCACCAGCTGCTGCCACGTATAGGTCACACAGGAAAATGGATCGATATTGCAGATGTCGTATTGAATGCAGCCGAGGTTCTCCGGAATGATCCGCTCGCCGTAGTAATCCTTGTTGATGATGTACGGGAAGAACTGACCTGCCGAAAAGTCCTGATTTGCTGCACCCGTACCGATCTGCGGGTCCGTGGCCGTGTAGTAGACCGCCCTCTGGAACGTCGCCGTCGGGAACACCGTCGCCGCAGCCATCGAAGCGTTAGCCGACATTTGATACTGCGGCGCCGCCCAACCCGCGACTTTAAAGCCGTTTAACGTGAACTCGGCGATTGCCTCGGTCATCCTGCCTGCTGCCCACGGCACCGAGTCTTCATCCACCGGGCGATTCTGCACGGCGTACCAGAACTCGTAGTCGTTGCCGCTGACCGCGTTCAGGAGGTTCGGCGTCGAATCGTATTGGTGAGTTTCACCGTGCGCGACTATCGTCCCGCCCTTTGTGATGGCGTTTCTCAGAATACTCTTCAGGCCGGTCGCTTGCGCAAGGTGAATGGTCTCCGGAACGCCGCCGTTGTAATAGCCATTGGGATCCGTATAGACCGGGATGGTCGCCATCGTGAACGGGATCTTCTTGCCATACATATAGTTCACCAGCGAATTCATCGAAGCGGTCGTCGTGTAGGCGTCGAGGTCTTCGAACCGCACCAGCGCGCGATGGTTGGTCGCCGCGTTCGTCTGGAGAATGTCGTGCAGCATGTCGCAGATCACCAGATAGCGGTCCGTCGGTCCGATGTACGTGAACGGGATGTCCGCGAAGTACCAGAAATTGCCCGAGCGCATGACATACGGCGTCGTGGCCTTGGTTTGGCTATTCGTCATCGTCACCAACGATTGCGCCAGCGCCGAGTTGGTCACCTGCGTCAGCCCCACATCCGGATCGGCGTTGATAGCACCTGTCGTGGCGTCGTACGCGTAGTACTTCACCATCGACATGTTCTTATAGGTGACCGTGTCGTAGAACCCGGGATTCGGGTTGCTCGACGAAGGTGTCGCGTTCATACCCGCCAGCCCGAGGAAGCTAAAGCCGAAGGTCTGATTGAACGTGTAAGCGCTATTCCACGCGATCTGCCACAGGTTGTACTTGAACCAGACCACCGTGTTCTTGGTCGTCATCACGTCGTTCATGAACGCGGCCGGGAGCGGATTGTTGTAGTAGTCGCCAATGTAGAACGTGACCGTATTGCTGTTGACCATGCCGGATGTGTAGTTCTGCACCGGCATGATTTGAACGGTTGCGTTGAAGTGCCCGAGCAAGTTCCTAAGCATGATGGCGTACATCAGACCAAGCTTCGAGTACGGATCATTGGCCGGATTGTCATAGAGGATCAGCGTGCTTGCCGTCGTCGCTTGAGCGTACGCGGTATTCGGCACGGTGACTTGCGCGAAACCCGCAAGCAGCGCGAGGATGAGGATGATTCTTTTCATGACCGCTGCTCCCTAGTCCCGTTCGACCGTGTCGCCTACCTTCTTGACCGTGTTGCGGTCAAAGAGCGGCCGCCCCGTTTCCTTATAGGCGTTGCCCCACTCCTTGTCCGACATGCCGGCTTTGGGTTTGATCTGCGCCGAGCCGTTGGGTAAGGGAGGAACCTTGAAAGTCTTGGTGGGATCCTGCTTCTTGCCGTTTGAATTGGCGCCGGCATTCACGTTTGCGTTGGCGGATTGCGCTAGCGCATCGTGCGTTGCGACGCTGATGAGCAGCATCGCCGCAGCGGTAAGAACAATGGGCAGAAAATCAGAACGGCGCAGGTGGGAGGGAAGGTGTCGACGACGCATGATTAACCCCTTTCATATGCTCAATCATCAAGTCCAGTCGAGGTTCACTCGCTAGTTATCCGGACCAGGGATTCGCTTATGCTCGGCACGCCGCACATGGTGCGAACTTCCCCTGCGGGACAATCCAGGTCGCCTTGCCTGACTGCCAATTCCGCGTTTAATTACCAAGCAACTGCTTTTACGACATCGAACATGCGTTAGTTGTCTCCAGCGCAGCGAAAGCATAGGTCAAGGCATATGCCTTCTTCCGCCAGTTTCTAGCGTTTTTTTGTGCCGCCGCGATCCGGGCGTTACGACCTAGGAGCCTTGCCCCTAAACGCTTGCGTGGAGCTTGCTTTAATCTTGTCACTTTGTTTCGGATCACAAATAGGTGCTTGCACACATAATTCCATCAACGAGTATTCATTCGACGAACTCGGGATAACTTCAAATCGGCAGTAGACGCGGATATATGACGCTCACTTATTTTTAGATTCTTAATTCGATAAGAAGAATCTGATTATTCTCCTGAATAATCCGGTTTTATCTAAAAATGACGAGTGGCAGCTAAATCGCGTCGCGGCTGAATTGAACCGCCCGCGATCGGGACGATCGATTGCCGGGGGATGAAGGTTGGCTGGGTAACAGAAGCACAAGCCAGGGAGGAAGGACGGCGCCCGGGGAGCACAGGGCGCAGCCGGCCCGACGCGAGAGGCTCGGCGGCCTCGTCGTGGATTAGGCAAGCGCCGACGCACGGGTCATCGTGGCCCGAGCGCCGGCGAGCCGTTCGGTTAAAACAGGTGGCGGATCCCGATCTGCACGCCGGTTTCGCTCTGCCCCGCGTCCGGCGTCAGGAACGACCCCGTCGTGATACTGGCGCCCGTCATCTTGAACTGCGCGGAATTCTCATTGTTCAAGCGCGAGACGACGCCATAAAGCCGCGTGCTCTTAGAGAGATCGTAATTGACGATCGCGCTGTATTCGCGCGCGCCGTTGCCGAGCGACGAATCGTCCTTGATCCACGCGTAGCCGGCGCCGACGCTCAAGAACGGGCTAAAGCGGAAATCGGCGGAAACGGAATACGTGCTGTGCCATTCTCCGGGCACGTTGCCGACCGGACCGACCGACGGATCATACTTGCCGGCCGGATTCGACAACGCATTGCCTGTTGTCGCCGAGATCACGTCGTTCGCGCGGAAGTAGCCGAAATAGAGTTTGCCCCGGCCGTAGTCGTAATTGCCCCCTGCCATGATTTCCTGGACCCGGACCGTGTTCGTCGCGTTGGCCGCGTTCAGATACGCCAACGCGAGATAGACGGGACCTTGCGTGGTCTGCACGCCCGCCTGGTAGACCGCGTTCCCCGCCAACGTCCCCGGCTGTCCGCCGACCGAATAGTGAACTTCAAGTTGTGTGTTCGCGATCTTCGGCGAGAGGTAGCTGATGTCGTTGTCGACGCGCGCCAGCCAATTGGAAAAGTTGTTGTAGCCCGAGCCATACGTCGCCGCGCTGAAGGCATCCATATTGCCGCTCCAGGCGAACATCGGCGTATTCTGGCGGCCAAACCGGAACTCGCCGTAAGGCGCCGCAATGCCAACCCACGCCTGACGGTCGAAGAAGCGATAGGGGTTCTGCTGCTTGCCCGTGCCGGGATCGAAGCCGTTCTCGAGGACGAACGTCGTGCGATATCCGCCGCCGAGGTCTTCCGATCCACGCAGGCCCCATCGGCTCGTCAACTCGCCGTTGTTTCCAAGGACGCTCAAAGACGTATTCTTGCCCCCGACTTTCGACGACTGATAGCCTGCGAAAACATCGAGAATTCCGTACAGAGTCAGCGACGACTGCGCGTACGCTTGATTCGAACCGATCACCCCTACTGTCATCATCGTTAGTATTGCTATATTTTTAATATTCATGTGTTTATCCTCTTTCTCCTGTCTGTCGTCTACGCGATAAGCCGAAAGGCGGTTGGGCTAGCGCGCCGACTGCGGCGCCAGCATCCGCTTCACGACGAGAGCCAGCGGAACCGTAAAGCAGAAGTGAGACATGAAGCCGCCGATGATCACGGCGGGATCGTAGTAATTGGGGTGATTGTCAGAGGCGATCGAGATTGCCACGTGCATCACGATCCACGCGAGGATGGCGTAAAACAGCGCCACGAACGTCGCCTCGTATCCGCGCCGGCGGAAGTAAGGCCAAATCGCCGCAAACAGCACGCCCCACCCCGTGGCGAAGACAAAGTGAATGCCAGTGCCGACGACATAAGCCCAAATCCCGATCGCCTCCTGCACTTCCTTGCCGAATACAAGGCCGGTTGCATTGCGCGGAATGCCGGCAAGCGGCATCAAATGCTGCGCCCCCACCCACACCAACGCCTCGTAAATCCAGATGATGACCGCTCCCGTCAAGCCGCCCGCCACGCCGGCGCGTAGGGTCGCCTTGAGATTCGGCTTCGTGGATGTCTCCCAATTCAGTCCTTTGTCGATTTCCTTTCCGTTAGTGCTGTAATTGCTGCTCATGTCTCCGCTCCTCATTACGTTGTTTTAAAGAATGTTGATGCTGCGGCCGTCGACGCCATTTACGACAGCGACAACGGCGGCGGCCTCGCCGCTAGCGATCTCACGTCTCCGCCATCGGGCTGGTGATGTAACGCAATGCCACCCGATTCATCACGATGGCGATGGCGGCTAACACTGCCGGCACGGCGAGAATCGAGAACACCGTGGCAAACGTGAAGCCCAGCGACAGCAGCACGCCGCCGATGAACGAACCGAGAATCCCCCCGAGCCGTCCGAACCCGAGCATCCAGCTGACGCCGGTCGCTCGCGCGCGGGTCGGGTAGTAGGTCGGCGCCAGCGCGTTCAATCCCGTTTGCGCGCCGCTCATGAAGAAACCCGCACAAGCGACCAGCACCGGCAGCATCGCCGACGTCAACGAGCCCGCGCCCAGCGCGAAGATGAACACGCCGCCGAACAGGTAAGCGGCTCCGATTACCGCATTGCGGTTCATGCGATCCATCGCGAACCCGACCGCAACCGCGCCGACCGTGCCGCCGAGCTGAAACAGCCCGGTGATGGCCGCGGCTCGCTCGACGGGCAGGCCGGCGTCCTTGATGAGCGTCGGCAGCCACCCGGTCAGCAAGTAGATGATCAATAGGCCCATGAAGTACGTGATCCATAGCATCAGCGTGCCGAACGCGTAGCCATCCGCGAACAGCATGCGCACCGGCGCCTTTTCGACCGCCGCGGGTTCGGGGGACGTAAAGCTCACTTGGCCGCCGAACGTATGCCGGCAGACGCGTCCTAAGACCGCCGCGATGCGCGCGGCATCCGCTTTGCGCACGAGCATGAAGCGCGCGGATTCAGGCAGCAGCCAAAGCAGCACCGGCACGCTCAGGAGCGGCACGACGCCGCCGAAGACGAATACGCCGCGCCAGCCGAAGTGCGGAATCAGCCACGCGGCGATGAAGCCGCCCACGCCCGAGCCGAAGTTGAAGCCGGTGAACATGATCGTGAGCAACAGCGACCGGCTGCGCGACGGCACGTATTCCGACAACAGCGTGGTCGAATTCGGCATCGCGGCGCCAAGCCCGAGCCCCGTCAGAAAGCGCAGCGCAATCAACTGCAGCGGTGTATCGGCAAACGCGCAGCACAAGCTGAAAAGGCCGAAGCACGTGACCGATCCGATCAGAATCGCCTTTCTGCCGATGCGATCGGCCGCCGGCCCGGCGGCAAGCGCGCCGACCGCGAGCCCGATCATCGCCGCGCTCATGACTGGCCCGAACGCCGCGCGCGCGACGCTCCAGTCGTGCATGATGACCGGCGCGACGAAACCCATCACCGCCGTGTCCAGCCCGTCCATCATGACGATAAAAAAGCACAGCAGAAGGACGAGCCACTGATACGCCGACACGCTGCGCGCGTCGATGAATGCCTTGATATCGACTGATGCTTCTGGGTTCATGCTTGTCTCCGTGAATTGATTTCTGTGCCCCGGGATCTACCGTCCGCGAGGTCGATTTTTGCGTCTGCTTGTGTGGCAGCGCAGCGCCGCTTATCGCGGCGCGACGATCGCCGCTAAGCCGCGCCCGGCACCTTGCGAGTCCTGAGAAACGCTTCAAGCGTCTCGCCACGCATCGAGGCATACATGGCGAGGTTGCTCACCTTCACGACGCGTGCGAATTTTTCGAGGACGAAGAAGCACACGCCGTAGCGCACGAGGCCAAGCCAATCGCATGCGTCCACCAGGGCGCACTCTTCGTCAGTCAGGCCAGCGGCCGCATAGGCGGCCGCGCGATCGCGAAGCCAAAGCTCGCGCGCGGGCGCCTCGCGCATCTGCCAGAAGAAGCGGTTCAAGCGCAGCGTCTTGATGCTCTGCCGAATGTCGAACGGATAGGTGCCGGTCAGTTCCTCGACGCCGATCAATTGCGGGTTCATTGCGTCGCCTCGTCTTCGTAGAGCGTCACAGCCATCGCGGTGCTGGTCGCGAGGTAGTAATTGCGGTGAACTTCGCGCACTTTTTCGCCGAGCGCGCCGCGCATGGCGAGCCACATGATGGTCTCGACGCTCTCCGCGCCGCCGAGCCGCACATAGTCGACGTGCTTCATCGCGGCAAGACGCTGTGGGTCGTGCACGATCAAGTCGAGAAACTCGAGGTCCCAATCCGTGTTGTTGAAGCCGCTTCGTTCGCCATGAACCTGATGCGACAGCCCTCCGGTGCCGACGACCACCACTTTCAAGTCCTGCGGAAACGACTCGATCGCGCGCCGCAGCGACTGGCCGAGCCGATAGCAGCGTCTTGCCGTAGGCAGCGGGTATTGCAAAACGTTGACCTCCATCGGCACGAGCGCCATCGGCCAGCCGCCTTCGTGCGGCAGCATCAATGAGAGCGGCGAGTTGCAGCCGTGGTCGAGCGCACGCTCCTGAAAGATCGCGAGATCGAACTCGTCGTCGATCATCTGCTCGGCGATATGGATGGCGAGATCCGGATGACCGGCGATGTCGGGCAGCGGGCGCTTTCCCGCGCCCTCGTCAGCGAACGCGTGGTTCGGCGAGACGCCGAGCGCGAAAGTCGGATAGCAGTCGAAAAAGAAACTGTTCGCGTGGTCGTTGTAGAACATCACCATCACGTCGGGCTTGGTTTCGGCAAGCCACTTCGCAATCGGTTCATACCCCTTGAAAAGAGGCGCCCACGCGGGATCGTTCTGCCTTCGGTTGTCGTACGCCGCGCCAATGGTCGGCACATGGGAGGTGCCGATACCGCCGATGATTCTTGCCATGTCGTGTGATTACCTTGTTTGCTGCCGTGCACGCCTTGCGCGCCGTTTCGATAGGACGCCGGTTTCACCTCAGTTCGCCGGCGGTCGATATGGGATACAACGATACAAAGCCGCGGCGGTCGTCGACAGTAGGGGATAACGTGATAATTCATGCGTATACCTCCGGATTTTCCGGTTCAGTGGGTTGGGCGCCGCCTCGGATCGCGCCTGGCAAGCCCGTCACATAAGGCTTTCTTCCGCATCCCGCGATTTAGCGCCCCCGTCATGCCCTCCTGTGACCTATGTGCGACTCGATAAACGAAACAGATACCCGCAGAATCAACTCGCATTCCAATCGGCCGACCCGTCGAATGCCCATGCACGCCGTTATACTTCCCGACACCAGGGAGGCCCGCAAATGAGTTCGACTATCCGGCACGCGCCAATTCAAAAACGAGCGATAGACACTCGAGCGCTTGCTCAAGGACGCGGCTCATGAACCCCAGCGAGCTTCTGAACCTCGCCTGCTTGCGCGCTTTCTCGCTCGTTGCGCAGACGGGCAGCGTGAGCCGGGCGGCCACCGCCCTCTTTCGCGCGCAATCCGCTGTCACGCGAGCGGTACAGGAGATCGAGACGGCGCTCGCCGAGCCCCTCTTCGATCGCAAGCCTTCGGGCATGTTGCCGACGCCGGTCGGTAAAGCGGTGCTCAAGCGCAGCGAACGCGTGCTCGGCGAGCTGGAAGAGCTGGCGCGATGGTGCGAGGCGCGGCAATCGCGCAGGCGCTCGGCCGCCGAAGGCACCGTGCCTGCGTACTTGCTCAACGCCAGGCGGCTCGAATTGTTCTCGGCGCTGGCCCGGCACCGGCACATGCCGAGCGCGGCACGTGCGCTCGGCATCACCCAGCCCGCCGTGAGCAGCGCGATCCGGATTCTCGAGAGCGGTGCCGGGCTGACGCTCTTCGAACGCAATCCGCGCGGCCTATTGCTGACCAGCGACGGCGAGACGTTCCTGCTGCACGTGCGCCGCGCGCTGAACGAGCTGCGCCACGTCTCGGACGACGTGGCCGCGCTGCGCGGCAGCATCCAGGGACGCGTGACGGTCGGCGCGCTGCCGCTTGGCCGCACGCTGATCCTCCCGGAAGCGATCGCGAAGGTGATCGCGCAATACCCCGGCGTCAGAGTGGTCACGGACGAAAGCGCCTACGAGACGCTGGTGGCGGGGCTGCGCGCGGGCGACATCGATTTCATCCTTGGCGCGCTGCGTCCGAACGATGCGACGAGCGGCCTCGAAAACGAAAAGCTGATGTCGGACGACCTCGTGGTGCTGGCTCGGCGCGATCATCCGTTGGCCGGCGAAAGCGGCCTCACGATCAAGGATCTCGCCGACGCCCAATGGATCTTGCCGCGCAGCCATGCCCCGGCGCGCGGCTTGTTCGAGTCGTTGTTCAAGCGCGCGAGAATCAAGCCGCCGCTACCGGCCGTCGAGACGGCCGACCTCGCCGTGATTCGCGGCTTGCTGTTGCGCACCGACATGATCGCGGCGCTGTCCGCCCAGCAGTTGCACTATGAGCGGCAGTCGGGCCAGCTGGTCGCGCTCGATGTGCCGACACGGAACACGAGCCGTGATATCGGCTTGACGCTGCGCGCCGCGGGCACGCCATCGCCTGCCGCGCGTGCGTTGATCGACGCGATTCGGATCGTCGCGGGCGATCTGGATCGCGAGGCGCGCGCGGCCGCACGCCACCGCCCTCGCCGAAGCCAATGAACGCGCACGAGCACGCTCAAGCGTGCTCCACCTGCGCTTGTTGGGTTTCGGCCCACACCGACGATGGAATCCCTACCTCGCCATCGAAGAGCCAACGCGCCGTGCGCAGCAGCGCCGCGCTGAGCACCTCGGGCGCGTCCGCCGTGCCGCCGGTCTCGAGTTCAACCGTGAATTCGCCCGTGGGATGCTCGACCGACACGCGCCTGCGCCGCCCCGGCGCGGACGCGGCGATGCCGTCGCAGACCGTGCCCGGCATCACCGCCGCGCTCGCCACGCTCACCGCGCCGAGCACGCCGATCGACGCATGGCAGCGGTGCGGAATGAAGCTGCGTGTCGCGAGCGTCCCGCCTCGCTCGACGTCGCGCGGCGGGGCGATCAGGCACATCTTCGGCACGGTCCGCTCCTTCACGTCGCCGAGATTCATCAGCGGCCCGGCTTGCAGCCGGATCGCCTCGATGCGCGCTTTCAATTCCGTGTCCGCATCGAGCGCTTCGCGGCTCTCATAGCCGGTGCGTCCAAGATCGGCCGCGCGAATCAGCACCAACGGCATGCCGTTATCGATGCAGGTGACTTCTATGCCGCCGATCGAATCGCGCAGCCGTCCGGTCGGCAGCAGCGCGCCGCAGGTCGATCCGGCCGTGTCCCTGAAGGCGAGCGGAATAGCGGCCGCCGTGCCGGGCACGCCGTCGATGCGCGCCTCGCCCTCGTAGGTCACGAAGCCGCCGGGAGTGGGCACGCAAGCCACGGCGATCTGCCCGGTATTGACCATGTGGATGACAACGTCGGTGGTCCCTTCGCGCGCCGACATCAACCCCCGTTCGATCGCGAACGGACCGACCGCCGCCAGCATGTTGCCGCAGTTCTGCCCGTAGTCGACGCGCGCTTCGTCGACGACCACCTGCGCGAACAGATAATCGACGTCCGCGTCGTCGCGCGTCGAAGGCGAGACGATCGCGACCTTGCTCGTCAGCGGATCGGCGCCGCCGATGCCATCGATCTGCCTGCGGTCCGGTGAGCCCATCACCGCCAGCAGCACCCGGTCGCGGGCGACGGGATCGTCGGGAAGATCGGACGCGAGAAAGAACGCGCCTTTGGACGTGCCTCCGCGCATCATCATGCAGCGAATGCGCGTCTGACGCCGCGACGGGTTGTTCGACATGGCGACGCTCCTTTAGCGTTCGTCCACGGAATCGACGTAGCGCAGCCCCTTCGCCGCCAGCTTCTCGCGCATGCCGTAGTAATCGAGGCCCAGCGTTCCCGACGCCAGCACGCTGCGCGTCTT
This sequence comes from Trinickia camelliae, assembly GCF_053525655.1. Lineage (NCBI taxonomy): Bacteria > Pseudomonadati > Pseudomonadota > Betaproteobacteria > Burkholderiales > Burkholderiaceae > Trinickia > Trinickia camelliae. Next base: position 191,285 of record NZ_JBCHAA010000005.1, on the reverse strand, counting down.
TTCTTCCTTGGCGATGCGGGCCAGCGCGGCGTCCGCGACCGCGTCGACCGTTTCGAGCGGCACGACGAGCACGCCGTCGGCATCGGCCACGATCACGTCGCCGGGACGCACCAACTGCTGCGCGCAAACGATCGGGACGTTGACCGAGCCCAGCGTCTCCTTCACCGTGCCTTGCGCGGACACCGCCTTCGACCAGACCGGAAAATTCATTTTCTGCAGCGCCTCCACATCGCGGCAGCCGGCATCGATGACGAGCCCGCACACGCCGCGCGCCGCCAGCGAGGTCGCCAGCAGTTCGCCGAAATAGCCGTCCTCGCACGGCGAGGTCGGCGCCGCGACGAGCACGTCGCCCGCGCGGCACTGCTCGACGGCGACGTGCAGCATCCAGTTGTCCGACGGCGGCATCAGCACAGTGACGGCCGATCCCGCGATGCGCGCTCCGGCGTATATCGGGCGCAGATACGATGCGAAGAGCCCAAGACGGCTCTGCGCCTCGTGCACGGTCGCCACGCCCGCCTCCCGCAGAATGTCGACGCTTGCCGGTTTCGCCCGCGATACCTGCGTCACCACCACGCCGCGCTTCATGACAGATCCCCCACCACTTGCGGCGTGATGCGCTGATACCCTTCCGCGTATTCGATGTTGCGGTTCGCCGTGATGCCGATATTGCGTTTCGCCTGCACGCCGCGCTGCAGCGCCACTCGCGTGTAGTACTCCCAGAGGTGCTCCTGGCCGGCCATGCATTCGATCGCGCGGCGCTTGGTCTCCCAGACCTCGGTGATGTCGAGGAAAGTCGTCGGGGTCCACTCGCACTGCTCCGTCTGGTGCGGCTCGAACGCATAGACGGGCGGCGCGCCGACCACCTTCTGCCCCGGACGATACCCTTCTGCCTGCGCGATGATGCGGGCCTCCTGCGCGACGTGCATCGCGAGCGGATGATCGAAGTTGTACGGGTCTTTGAGCGAGTGACTCAGCACGAACGCGGGCTGCACCTCGCGATAGACGTCGACGAGTCGCATCAACGCCTCGTCGGGAACGCGCAGCGGATAGTCGCCGAGATCGAAAAACTCCACCTCGGCGCCGAGCACATCCGCGGCACGCTCCGCTTCCTCGCGACGGGCCGCCTTCACTTTCTCGATCGTCATTTCGCCCTTGCGCCAGAGCTTGGCCGATTCGCCTCGCTCGCCGAAGGACAGGCAGACCACTTTTACCCGGTATCCGTTCTTCTTATGAAGCGCGATCGCGCCGCCCGCGCGCCAGACAAAGTCCGCGCTATGCGCGCTCACCACCAACATCGATTGACCAGCAGTCATGGTTTGTTCCTGTGGAAATCAGGTCATTTCATCAGGACCCATTCTAGGTCTCGAGGCTCGCCGGGAGCGGTGCGAAGTACGTCGGATAGCCTTCTGATTTGTTTATCGGTCTCGCCGTAGAAGGGCCGCGGCGAGGCGTCGAGCGAGGATTCCGCGTCGGCGCTATGCTAGCGGTCTCGTTCAACCAAGGAGCATCCAATGAAACCGACGGCAGGATCGATGATTACCTTTCAGCGCCCTGACGGCCAGCAACTGCAGGGGTATTTGGCAACGCCTGAGAAGCCCGAGGGCGCGCCCGCAGTCGTCGTAATCCAGGAGTGGTGGGGCTTGAACGATCAGATCCGCGGCGTGGCGGACCGGCTGGCGAAGTCCGGATATGTGGCCTTGGTGCCCGATCTCTATCGCGGCAAGATGACCGTCGAAGAGGAAGAGGCGCATCACTTGATGAGCGGCCTCGACTTCGGCGATGCGGCGGGCCAGGACGTTCGCGGCGCCGTGCAGTATTTGAAGCAACGTTCCGAACGCGTCGCCGTGATGGGCTATTGCATGGGCGGCGCGCTGACCTTGCTGTCGCTATGCCAGAGCCCCGACGTATCGGCTGGCGTGGTGTGGTACGGCTTTCCTCCGCTCGAGTACATCGACGCGTCAAAGATCAAGGCGCCCGTCATCGGCCACTGGGCGACGCAGGACGATGCCTTTTCAATCGAGACGGTCGGTGCGCTGGAAACCAAGTTGTCGGACGCGAAAGTCGACTACGAATTTCATCGCTACCTCGCGCGCCACGCGTTTGCCAACGAAACCGCGGTGGGACCCAACCGAATCGCGATCACGCAATTCGATCCGGTCTGGTCACAGCTGGCTTGGGACCGCACGCTGACGTTCCTGGGACGCACGATGTGGGCGTAACGCGCCCGCCAAGAGGCTCAGTGCCCCAAACCGCTCGCCGCGATCTGCTTCTCCACGAACTGCGCGAACAGCGTGTGCAAATGCGTGGTCGGGTGAAGGTCGTCGGCGAACATGAACGTCTGATCCGCATTAGCCGACACGTAGGTGGGCGGCGAGCAGAGCAATGACGTGTCATCGGGCGTTTTCGATGGGTCGCAGGCTTGGCCTGTGTTGGAGACGCTAAAGCCATTGGCCTGAAAGTTCGCGATGATCTGATTCACCCAGGTGTAGGCATCGACCTGGATGACCTTGCCTTGCAGGCCGTCGGCCTGCAAGGCAGCATTCAAGTCGTTGTTGAACAGCTGCGACTCCTGGGTCAGCGTGGCCCCGCCGTCGGGCTGGGCGAGGCCTTTGGGCGACAGCCCGACGTTCGGCACATTGGCCACGACGACATGCGTGGCGCCGCCCTGCACGATTTGTCCAATGATTTGAGCCAGCGTGGTAGCGGCCGTCTGAAGGGTCTGCGCCGCGGCCGGTAGCGCTCCCGCGCGAAGCACATCGTTCGCGCCTGCCCAGACGAGCACCAATTGATTCGCGTTGAAGGTCCCGTGCGCGGCCAGATAGCTCGAAACCTGCTGATTGACCGGCATTTCCACATTGCCGATCACGTCGGTCAGAAAGTCGTTCTGGCTGGCCGGCGTCGCAACCGTGGCGCCGCCCTCCGCATAGCCGAGCCCATTCTGCGCACTCAATTTATGGGTGATGTCGATCGTAAAGGCGGCGGTGAGCGTGTCGCCGTAGTATTGCGCGACATCTTGCGTCCACACTTGCCCCGGATTGGTCGTGAAGCGCCCGCCTCCCACGGCGCTCGCGAGCGGCGCGTAGGTGCCCACGTCCGAGAGGCTATCGCCGAACGAGACGATTTGCAGATTGACGCCGCCGGCCGGTGTGGATCCGACGCTACCGCCACCGCCGCTTGAGGTGCTCCCATGCCCCCCGCAGGAGGTAAGCAGTGCAATCAGCACGGCAGAGATTGCCATGCCAGCCTTGTCATGAATTCCGCGCATCGCGCCTCCCCGGCCGGTCGGCTGGAGCGCGACGCGCGCGTCCGGCCTATCGCCAGCCTGCTTAACGTTTTTCCAAAAGCACTTACGTTAAGCAAAAAAGATGCGCTGTCGCGATTGCGCGCGACGCTTTGAGGTCACGCGAACAGCAGGAAGCGAGGCACTTATGGGTCAGTGAAAACGCCCCATCGCTTCGAGGACGATGTCTCCGTCGGCGGTGAGACGCGGACGCGAGGTGCCGCTGGCGAGGTCTTCGAGTGCCACGAGTTGTCGTTCGAGGAGCGCGCTGAGTTCGGCGCGGTCCGCGATCTCGTCGGCGGCATCCTTGACCAGCAATAGGGTTGCAAATTCGTGAGGGCTCAGCATGTTCATTCCCGGGTTCGATCAGTAGAAGCGACTTGCTTTCTAAATGGCGCTCGGCAATTTTTTCCCGATCGGATTTAAACAATAAGTATTAAGAATATCCGCGGCGATAAATCGAATCGGCGGCACGAATTACTCAGGGCCGCCAATTGCGAATGATTTCGGTAGTTATTTTCGGCGCCCCGGGAAGGTGGGGCTGCCGCTGCACAGTGGGGTGAGGCACGTCGAATACTAAGGCGCTGCCGTTGCGTTTGCAATACGTGGCAGCCCGTATCTATCGGGTTTCGCCTCCGTTGGAAGACGAACCCAATAGCATGTCTTTTTAATGAAATTAAATGCTTTATATAAAAAGACTATTCGGTGCATACGATTATTTCGGCCGCTTCTTCTGATTGTGCCGCTCTACCTCCCGCTCATCCCTGATGGGGCATGAACTCGTCGCGCGGCGTGGCTTGATCGAAGCTGTCCGGCGTGCCGCAAACGGCATGCCGACACGCCTCGACCAGCGCATCGAGCGTCGCCACGACCGAAGCCTCGCGCTCCTGAAACTCGCGGCGCAATTCGCTCTCGCTCGCGGCCAGACCGACGATCAAGTGGGCTGTCGCGCTGGCCTGATGCAAGCGGCGCAGCAAGCTGCGTAAATACGGGGGATTTTCGATCGCATCGAGCGACATCACGCAGAAGACCGTCACATCGGCAAAGTCCATCGGGTCATGCCGCGTAAAGCGCTCGTAGCTCGAATGGCCGACCGCGAACCCGAACTTCGTGAGCACATGCGTCGCGGCGGCAACGGCGAGACTGTCCAATTTGCCTCGTCCGCCGATGATGCACAGCACCGAAGGCGCTTGGGATGCGTCAGCCGCCTCTTGATCCACCGACTGCGGCAACGCGCGGACGCCCTCATTCGGCGGGCCGTCCGAGCGCGCGCGGCGGCTTGCCAGGAACTTCAGATCGTCGGCGTTTTCCAGCCGCTCGATCAAATCGTGCGCCGCTTTCTTGATGTGCTTGAGTTGATCGGCGGTGATCTTGCCGCGCAGCAAGTCGTTGCGGGCGTAGTGCAGACCTTCGATCACCACCGTGTCGTAGTAGGCACATAGCGAGCGCTCGCGCAGCAGCGACTCGGCTTGGGAAAACGCTTCGTTCGGATCGTTCGCGAGCAGGCGCTGATAGAAGTTCTCGGCGGGCGTGAGCGCGGGCCGGACGCCGAACAGCACGTCGAGAAACTCCAGCCGCTCCACATGCCGCCCCAGGATCACGAGGCACAGCGTCAGCGGCGTCGACAACACGAGTCCGACCGGCCCCCAGATCCAGCTCCAGAAGATCGCGGCGACGATCACCGCGAACGGTGAGAGCCCGGTGCTGTGGCCGTATAGAAATGGCTCCGCGAATTGAACCGCGACCGCTTCGACGACGGCGAATAGCGCCAGCGTCCATAGCATCATCGACCACCCGGGGCCGATCGCCGTTGCCATGACCAGCGCCAAGCCGGCCGCGATCCACGTACCGAAATACGGCACGAAGCGCAGCAAAGCGGCCACCACGCCGAACAGCAGCGCGCCCGGCACGCCGATGATCGCAAGGCCGGCTCCCACCACCATGCCGACGCTCACGTTGACGCCCAACTGCGCGAGGAAATAGCGGCTGAGGCCGCGTGCCGCCTCGTCCATCGTGATCGTCGTGCGATACAGGTCATGTGAACCGAACAGGCGGATCAACCTGTCGCGCAGATCCTCGCGCTGCAGTAGCACAAAGATCGCGACGACCAGCATGATGCCGGTCGTCTCGAGCGGACTGATGACCGGAGACAGGAAGCGCTCGGCCAACTGGAACGGCGACAGCGAAGGCTCGTGCACTTCGACGGGCATCGGCGCGTTGCCCGCGGGCCCCGCCGTCTCGATGTTCTTGAGCACCGGCTCCTCGCCGAACGGCGCGACCCGCTTCAGCGCATTCGACATGCGATGCAAAAAGGCGTCCGCCCGCCCAATCGCTTCCCGCTCGACACGGTCGACTTTGCGCTCGATCGCCACCTCGTAGCGTGGCAAATCCCCCGCCAGCTGCGCGACCTGCGCTCCGATCAAGGTCCCCACCGCGGTCAGACACGACAGCGTGAGCAGCACCGCGATGAGCACCGACGGCAATTGTCCGATCCGCAGGCGTCGGAGCTGATCGACAAAAGGGGCAAGCAGAAAACTCAACAGCACCGCGAGCGTGATGGGAATCAGCACGGCTCGGCCGACGTACAACGCGCCGATCACGACCACGCCGCTCGTCAGCGAGACCAAGGCTCGCAGACTGGAAGCGTCGGACGGTGAATGTTTGCCACCGGGGTGGCGGGATGTGCGGCGCGCAGTCACGAAGCAACTCCGGTTGCCAACATCGGCTCCAGTTTGATAGGCACGCATACGACATGCCCAGCGCGCAAAAACAAAGCCGGCCACCCGCTGCATGCGCGAGTGGCCGGCTGGCGTTGCAATCCTTCCCATGCTGTCGTAATAGCTGCAATCCGAAAGATCGACGCCGAAAACGACGCCGTCATCGTCGGGCGATGCCCATGATCAGCGTGACCAGGAAAATCACGACAAAGATGTAGAACAGGATCTTCGCAATCGCCGCCGCGCCGGCTGCGATGCCGCCGAAGCCCAAGACCGCTGCGATGATCGCGATGACGAAGAAAATCAGCGCATATTGAAGCATGGCACCTCCTCCCTTTAACCCGCCATTGGGCGGTAAACGTTGTTGCAAGGCGGCTTCGCATTGCCGCTAGTCGAGCTCGCCGCAGCTTCGTTCAATGCTTGGATTGGTGCTGAGGCGTGCCCTTTTGCGCTCTGCCGGTGTTCATTCCCATCCTTGCAAACGCCATACCCGTTCGGTCCGCATGCCTCCCATCAAGGATCATCGTTTAGGATTTCGATGTTTTTCTATGAGTTTCTACTTGTCTCCAAGCCCCTGCACTCCGAACAGTCCGCCACATTCGGCATTCTTCGTGCCCGGATTCCAAAGTGCTGGCATACGCATTGCGCCCTTCCCCGCTAATACCCTCTTACGGAGCGCGGACGCGGGCGGCATGCACGAAACAGGCTGGTTTCTCGTAGTCGGCGGGATCTTCGTGGCAATGGGTATTGCCACCTCGATGTTCGAGCGGCTGCCTTGCAGCACTGCGATGTTCTACCTGGCGGCCGGTTTCGCGCTCGGCCCAGCGGGAGCCGGGCTGCTCGCGCTCTCTCTTCCTCGCGATGCCGCCATGCTGCGCGTGCTCACGCAAGTCGCGCTGCTGGTGTCGCTCTTCGCCATCGGCTTGAGGCTCAGGGTGCCGGTGTTCGACTCGCTATGGAGCCTGCCGCTGCGGCTCGGCTTTCTCGCGATGATCGTCACGGTGCCGCTCATGGCGCTGGCGGGCGTCGTCCTCTTGCATCTCGACTGGGGACCGGCTCTGCTGCTCGCCGCGATGCTCGCGCCAACCGACCCGGTGCTCGCGCACGACGTCCAAGTGCATCACTCGGGCGACTTGGACCGCATGCGTTTCGCACTCTCCGGCGAAGGCGGCCTGAACGATGGCGTCGCGCTGCCGTTCGTGCTGGCCGGACTCGCGCTGTGTCCGGGCTCGCAAGCGGATGCATCGCATCTGCTCTCCGCCGGTTGGCTGGCCATGACAGCATGGGGCATCGCCGGCGCGATCGCCGTAGGCGCGCTCCTGAGCTGGACGACCACGCATGCGGTGGCGTGGCTGCGCACGCATCATGCGCAGGCCCTTGGGCTCGAAGGATTCTTCGCGCTGGGCTTGATCGAGCTCTCGTACGGCGCGGCGCAACTGCTTCACACCTTTGGCTTTCTTGCTGTGTTCGCAGCGGGCGTCGCGATGCGCCGGGTCGAGCACCGCGCGAGCGGCGAACGTTCGGCGCACGCGGCGATCGGCGCCGTCGATCCTGGCGATGTCGATGCGACCGCCGCGCATCCGGATAAAGCGCACGCGTACATGGCCGAATCGGTGCTGGGCTTCACGATCGAACTCGAAAGAATCGCCGAGATGGCGACGATGATGATGATCGGCAACGTCATCGCGACGCTGTCGGTACCGCTATTCACGTGGGCAAGCGCGGCGCTGATCGCCGCATTGTTCGTGATCGTGCGGCCGCTCGCCGTCGAGGCCTCGCTGGTCGGATCGCAGGCATCGCCTGGACAACGGCGCTTGATGAGCTGGTTCGGCATTCGCGGGATCGGCTCGTTCTACTACCTCGCGTACGCGCTCGAATACGGGCCGCGCGCCGACGTGCTGCCGCTGGTGCCGCTCGTGCTGGCGGCGGTGACGGCGTCGGTGGTCGTGCACGGCATCTCGTCGACGCCGCTGATGAACTGGTATCGGCGCTGGCGCGGTACGGCCCGGTGAGGCATGGCCGTTGCGGCCTACGGTCTACGGCATCGGAGGCGTGCGCCGTTTCAGCTTTTGCACACGCCTCCGATAGCGGCTAGTCCCGGTTCGTATCGAAGAAGCGGCGGACTTCGCGTTCTGCCTCTTCACGGGTCTTTCCATACCGCTCCTGGATTAATCCGGTAAGCCTATCCGCGCGACCTTCGGCCTTGGTGATTTCATCATCCGTCAGTTCGCCCCACGCGGACTTAGCTTTGCCGATCAGCTGTTTCCACTTGCCTGCAGCGATATCGTCGTTCATAACACCTCCTTCAGGAAAAGTTACGGATACAAGCCTCGCAGAGGCTCGTATTCCCATAAGCAGGCAAAGTGCCACGCCGTCGCGCCTCGTATTCGACTGTCTGCGAGGCACAACGCTTGCGTGAATCCCAAGCATACGGATCTAACCGGAGAGTTCAGATGACTCTTGGAACCATCTTGCTGATCGTATTGATCCTGCTGCTCGTCGGAGCAATCCCGACGTGGCCGCACAGCCGCGCGTGGGGATACTATCCTTCGGGCATCTTCGGGGTCATCCTCGTGGTCGTGATCGTGCTGCTGCTTCTCGGCATGATCTGACGTCGTTCGGATTGCAAATCATGAGCAACAGTGCGCGTCATATCTATGGACCCGTACGGTCCGTAACCAACGAAACGGGAGGCAACCGTGAAGCAAACCGTAATAGGGATCTACGACAGTTACGCCGATGCATGCGCCGCACAGCGCGCGCTAGCGGAAGCCGGGCTCGAAGCGAATGAGGTTTCGGTTTTCTCGAACTCCGTCAGAACGCCCGTTGCCCACGGGCCGCGCGTCTATGCTCCCGGCGCGGGCGAGCGGCGAAGCGATAGAAGACGACTTCCGCAGCGACTTCGATACGAACTACGCAAACAGCGGCGCATCGTACGGCGACTATCAGCGCGCCTATTCGCACGGGGCAACGCTCGGCCAGGACGTGAAATACCGCGGGCGCGACTGGCAGCAGGTCGAGCCGCACGCCCGCGAGCATTGGGAGTCGCACTATCCGGACAGTGCCTGGGAGCGCTTCAAGGCCGCGGTACGGCATGGATGGGAAAAGGTGGCTCGCGCGCAAGATCTCTAAGCGTGGAGGAGCAATTGACTCGACTGCAATCGTGCGGGTGAACCCACGCGACATCATGAGCGGCAAACCTCAGGATTCCGTCTCAGTCGACAATTGCGGCAAGAGAAACCGTGGCAGCGCAGGAATCTGGTGTTTCCGCAATGGCCGGCTGTACAGGAAGCCTTGGGCGGCCTGGCAGCCATGCGCCTCCAGAAAGGCCGCCTGCTCCATCGTCTCGACGCCTTCGGCCACCACCTGCTGCCCAAGGCAGCGCGAGATGGAGAGGATCGCCTTGACGAGTTCCGCGTGACGCTGGTCGGTCGTGACCCGCTGCACGAATGAGCGATCGATTTTGAGCGTGTCGATAGGAAAGCGAGCGAGGTAGCTAAGCGCGGAGTAGCCGGTGCCAAAGTCGTCGATCGCGATCGACAGCCCCATGTCCTTGAACGCGTGAAGCGTGCCGAGCACCGAATCATCCTCCTCCAGCAGCAGGCTTTCGGTGATCTCGAACCCCAGCCATTCGGGGCGGCAACCGGTTTCGTCGAGGATATCCTCGACCATTCGCGCCAGGTCTTGAGACTGAAACTGCCTGGCCGACAGATTGATCGCCACCTTGTGCGGCACGGCGCCGCCCGCGTTCCACTCAGCGGCCGCGCGGCAGGCCTCGCGAAGCACCCACCTGCCGAGGTCGACGATCAGGCCGGTTTCCTCCGCAACCGGCACGAACTGAGCGGGCGATACGTAACCTACGCCCGGACGGTTCCATCTCAACAACGCTTCGGAGCCGATCACTTCCGCGCCGCGAAACGACACTTGAGGCTGGTAGCGCAGCTCGAGCTCGCCTTGATCGATCGCTCGACGAAGCTCCGATTCGAGCTGCAAATGCGCGGTCGCTTCGATGGTGAGATCTTTCGTGTAAAAACGAAAACCGCGGCGGCCTGAACGCTTCGCGAGGTACATCGCCGAATCGGCGTATCGGACCAGATCTTCGGGATCGACACTGTCGATTGGGTACAGCGCAATGCCTAAGCTGCACGAGACGAACACTTCTTTCCCGTTCAGCAGGAAACGCTCGTCGAGCTTCTCGATGATCGTCGCGGAGATCTGCTCCAGCGCGCTGCGATCGTGAATCTCGGGCAGCAGAATGGCGAACTCGTCGCCGCCGAAACGCGCGACCGTGTCGCCAGGCCGCACGCAGGCGCTCAGGCGCGCCGCCGCTTCACGCAACAGCTCGTCGCCGGCCGCATGGCCCATCGTGTCGTTGACGCCTTTGAAGCGGTCCATATCGATCATCATGACCGCCGTCAAACGGCCTTGCGAGCCGCCGAAGATGGCGTGGCGCAAGCATTCGTAGAAGAGGCCTCGATTCGGCAGCGCGGTCAGCGCATCGAAATACGCCATGCGATGGATCTTTTCTCTCGACGCATGGAGCTCCGTGATGTCCCGTCCCACGGCGAGCACCGTCTCGACCGTACCGTCCTTCCCGAACTCCGCAGTCAGCCTGATCAGGTGGCAGTACTGCCGGTTCTTCATCGGCGCCCATTTCAACTCGAATTCCCGATCGCCAGCCGTGGTGAAGACCTCCTCGAGCTGTTGCTCGTAGAGGACCGTATTCGGGCCTCCTGGATATTCGCTCGGCCTCTTGCCGAGCAGTGCCGCTGCGCCGCCATCGGCCAGCGACGCGAAAGTCGGATTGACGTAGATGCGCCGATAATCCCTTCCGTAGCGGGCGACCGTATCTGGGGAGTGTTCGACGAGGGTTCTGAATTCGCGCGCCCTCTCTTCGAGGCGTTTGTTGAGCTCGAGAATCTTTTCGTATTGTTCTCGCTGATCGGCTTCCGCCCGCTTGCGTTCGGTGATGTCCAGAATGGCGCCGATCAATCCAGCCTGGCGGCCCTCGCCGTCGTGAAAGACGGCCTTGCTGAATTCCACGTCGCGCACCGCTTTCTGTGCGTTTCGAACCTTGAATTCGTACCGCTGAATCCCTTCGCTCTCGAAGAGCGCCTCGTCCATGGCGAAGTAGGTCTTCGCCAATTCGGGCGGGCTGGTTTCAAAGACACTCTTGCCGACGAATTGCTGCTTGGGCACGCCCAGGAATTCTTCGAAAGCCCGGTTGAGGTGCAGATAACGCCCTTGCCTGTCCTTGGAGAAAACCGGGATCGGAATCGTGTCGAGCAGAGATTCGAGGAAAGACTCCCGCTCAAGAAGTTTCGCCTCGGCACGTTTGCGCCGGGTGATGTCGAAACAGATCGCCAGTACGCCGGGATCGCCGTCTCGAACGGGATCGGGCACGAATTGTACGAAGTAATGCTGGCGCTCCGCGCTGACGCGGTCGAATGCGACTTCCAGCTCGCGCGCCACGCCGGTGGCGGCCACTTCGCGAATCGCGTCGACGTAAAGCTCGTGCATCTCCGGCGGCATGAATTCCGCTTCGGTAAGCAATACCGGGGTGCCCGCGGATGCGGCGCTCATCATCGCCAAGGCAGCGCGGTTCAGGTAGCGCCGCTGGCCGCCCGCATCGTATCGGATGACAGGCATCGGCAAATCGCCGACCGGCACTTGGTATTCGTCGTCGCTGTCGATCTCGGGGTTATCCATGCCGTCAAAAAGCTCTGTATCCGCACCATGCCGTCCAGGCCGCGGTTGCCGGCACGGCAAACTCACCCATGCGCAACACGGCCCGCCATCAGAAAGGATAACGGCGCGGGACGGTCATTCTGAAGATCGGCCAAGGGTAATTTTCTACGCCTGATGGGGCGAGTTGCACTGGCGTCTGCAAGCCATCGGCCGGCAAACGATTCAGTCCGAAGATGGAGTTTTCGATCGTTGGCGACGGGGTAAAGCGGGCGCGCGAAATGCTGCCTATAGTGAAAACAGGGCAAACAGAACGAAAAAAGGAAGTCATGGTGAAAAAAGCTCGCGAATTGCCGCCGCGGCAAACAATCGGTCCGATTTGGGGGGTGCTTCTCGGCGCCCTCTTGTTAGCCGTCGGAATCGGCCTCTGGTTTTATTCGGTATCGCCGTGGGATGCCAGTCGATCGGACGGGGCACTGGCGGTCGCAGCCGTGCTAGTCGGCGGGTATCTGTCCGTCTACGCCGGCCACGAGATTTACCGCCAGAAGCGTCGCTAGACGGCCTCTCGCGTCGCGTCAGCTTCAGCCGCGCTCACCAGGAATGTGTAAAGCGCGCGTTGCTTGCCCTGGACTCTCAGTCACTGCTGGTTCGTCTGCTGACGCGATATTCCGCTCGTTTCATCTGCAAATACTGCAGGCGATCAATCTCGATCAGGCCCAGGCGAGTCGGCGGGCACGCGAACTGCTGATCGTTCTTCAGTCATGCCAATTATTGACTTCACAACTCTGCTTGACTGCGGCGATGCGCCTTGGGAGGCGCACACCGGATGACATTGAGTTACATAGATAGGAGAACGCTATGCACAGACGACATTTCATACTCAGTACCGGTGCAGCCCTCGCCACCGGCGGTCTGACGCTTACCGGCTGCACGACGACGCCTTCGGACTCCACGACAGCAGCCAGTAACGCTGACAAGCGCAGTGCAATCAATTCGAGCATCGATGAAACGCTGTCGCGTCTCTATTCGAACGTACACGGCTCGCATGAACTCGTCGCCAAAGCGCGCGGCGTGTTGGTGTTTCCGTCCGTCGTGCAAGCCGGCTTCTGGATCGGCGGACAATACGGTCAAGGCGCGCTTCGCGTCGGCGGGCAAACGGCGGGCTACTACAGCACGGCTGCCGGCTCATTCGGTCTGCAGATCGGCGCGCAGTCGAAGGGGGTGATCTTCCTCTTCATGACCGACGACGCGCTGAACCGATTCCGCAATAGCCAAGGCTGGTCGGTCGGCGGCGATGCAACTGTGGCGCTCGTTAAGGTGGGCGCGAACGGCGATATCGACACGAGAACGGCCACCGCCCCTGTTCAGGCATTCGTGCTGACCAATGCCGGCCTAATGGCTGGCGTGTCGCTCGAAGGCGCCAAGATCTCGCGGCTCGATATCTGAGCGCGCGGCTACCGGGTGCGAAGCGGGTACCGCATTCGCGCCAGGGGTTCACCATCGGCCGCACGGCGACGCGATCATCCCGGCGACATCGGTCGCCACCAGGCCGGCCAGGAACAGCAGGGTCGACAGCAGGCTCACCCGCGTGATGAATGCCACGCGACGCAAGAGCGCGTGGTCCGAACGCGCGGACGCTTCGCGCACCGCCGACGCCGCGACGCGCCAGTTGCGCCAGGCGAACGTGGCCCCGCACAGGCCGATGCACAAGCACACGGCGCTGACCGCCGCGATCGCCGACAGCGCGCCATGCAGCAACGGCTGGGGCTGCGGCTGGTCGAAAGCGAAGCAGCTTTGCGCCGCGAGCGCCTCGATGATGCCGAGTTGTGCGAACCACGCGAGCGGCGCAGCCAGAATGCCCATCAGCAGCGCCGGCGCACCGAGCGGATGACGGACAGTGACGCGCAGCGTCGAACCGGACGGCTTGGCGCCGGCTTGCTCGCCCTGCTGCGCTTCGCCGCGCGTCGAGCTTGGCAAGGTCTTTTCTTCCACAGACATGCATTCTCCCAATCGAAAGTCATTGGATTACGTACGGCGTGATCGCGAAGTCGCTTCGGCATGCCCTCCGACGGCCCGTGCTGCGGGTTCTGGATGGCCAGATGGAGGTTCGAGAAGATCAAGTCGCCGAACAACGCGTCTTCGGTCGAGATCAGTGTCAGGCGGCCGAGCCAGCCGCTCGAACGCTCGCCGATTCGCAAAGACGTGCAAGAGGTGTTCCCGGCGAGGGCGTGCGCCTCGTGCCGGCCGCGAAATCGGTTCCCGTGCGGCTGCGTGAAAAATGAGCGGGACTACGCGGGGATTGAATTATTTCGGCTTCACCGCGCTCGCGGGCGGCGTCAGGTGATGCTGCCGCGGGTCGGCGTGCGTGTTTTTTTGACCGGTATGTTGTCTGAATTGGTCGCGCTCGCTGCGCCTGAAGCGGCGGCGGCCGGAGTGTGACCATGTCAGGCCGACACCACCTTCCACCTTCAGGAGCGGCCCGCGCGTAACTCGCGCGAGCCGCTTTGATCGACAGCGCCTGCGGCCTTACTGGGCCGTGGTGCCGTCCACCCAGGTGTAGCCAAGGTTGGTGATGCCCGTTATGAGACTCTCGAAGTCGCTGAGCGCGGGCAAGTTCAAACTAGGCTCGAGCCAGTACGGATGGAAGAAGAATGATGCGAAGCCATCGCGTACTACCAGACCGTATTGCGCGTTCGTCACCAACTGCTGCCACGTATAGGTCACACACGAATATGGATCGACGCTGCAAATGTTGTATTGAATGCAGCCGAGGTTTTCCGGAATGATCCGCTCGCCGTAGTAATCCTTGTTGATGATGTACGGGAAGAACTGACCTGCCGAAAAGTCCTGATTTGCTGCACCCGTACCGATCTGCGGGTCCGTGGCCGTGTAGTAGACCGCCCTCTGGAACGTCGCCGTCGGGAACACCGTCGCCGCAGCCATCGAAGCGTTAGCCGACATTTGATACTGCGGCGCCGCCCAACCCGCGACCTTATATCCGTTCGTCGTGAATTCGGAGATTGCCTCTGTCATTCTGCCTTCTGCCCACTGCTCCGAGTCTTCGTCCACTGGGCGATTCTGCACGGCGTACCAGAACTCGTAGTCGTTGCCGCTGACGGCGTTCTGGAGATTCGGCGTCGAATCGTATTGGTGCGTTTCGCCGTGCGCGACTATCGTCCCGCCCTTTGCGACGGCGTTTGTCAGAATCGACTTCAGACCGGTCGCTTGCGCAAGGTGAATGGTTTCGGGAACGCCGCCGTTGTAATAGCCATTCGGATCCGTATAGACCGGAATCGTCGCCATCGTGAACGGGATCTTCTTGCCAGACATATAGTTCACCAGCGAATTCATCGAAGAGGTCGTCGTGTAGGCGTCGAGGTCTTCGAACCGCACCAGCGCGCGATGGTTGGTCGCCGCGTTCGTCTGGAGAATGTCGTGCAGCATGTCGCAGATCACCAAATAGCGGTCCGTCGGTCCGATGTACGTGAACGGAATGTCCGCGAAGTACCAGAAATTGCCCGAGCGCATGACGTAAGGCGCGGTCGCCCCCGTCTGGCTGTTGGTCATTGTCACCAGCGACTGCGCTTGGGAAGCATTGACCACCTGCGTCAGTCCCACGTCCGGATCGGCGTTGACGGCGCCTGTCGTGGCGTCATACAAGTAGTACTTCACCATCGACATGTTCTTATAGGTAATCGTGTCGTAGAACCCCGGATTCGGGTTGCTTGACGAAGGTGTCGCATTCAGACCCGCCAGCCCCGAGAAACTAAAGCCGAAGGTTTGATTGAAGTTGTATGCGCTATTCCACGCGATCTGCCACAAGTTGTACTTGAACCAGACCACCGTGTTCTGGGTCGTCATCACGTCGTTCATGAACGCAGCCGGGAGCGGATTGTTGTAGTAGTCGCCAATGTAGAACGTGACCGTATTGCTGTTGACCATGCCGGATGTGTAGTTCTGCACCGGCATGATTTGAACGGTTGCGTTGAAGTGCCCGAGCAAGTTCCTAAGCATGATGGCGTACATCAGACCAAGCTTCGAGTACGGATCATTGGCCGGATTGTCATAGAGGATCAGCGTGCTTGCCGTCGTCGCTTGAGCGTACGCGGTATTCGGCACGGTGACTTGCGCGAAACCCGCAAGCAGCGCGAGGATGAGGATGATTCTTTTCATGACCGCTGCTCCCTAGTCCCGTTCGACCGTGTCGCCTACCTTCTTGACCGTGTTGCGGTCAAAGAGCGGCCGCCCCGTTTCCTTATAGGCGTTGCCCCACTCCTTGTCCGACATGCCGGCTTTGAGCGTCACGTGCGCCGAGCCAGTCGGCAATGGAGGCACCTTGAACGTCTTAGTGGGGTCTTGCTTCTTGCCGTTTCCGTTTCCGTTTCCGTTTCCGTTTCCGTTTGAATTGGCGCCGGCGTTCACGTTTGCGTTGGCGGATTGCGCTAGCGCATCGTGCGTCGCGACGCTGCCGATCAGCATGGCGGCAGCGGTAAGGACGATGGGCAGAAAATCGGCACGGCGCAGACGTGAGGAAAAGTGTCGAAGACGCATGATTACCCCTTTGTGGGATGCTCAATCATCCTGTCCAGCTATGGATAGCCGGCCAGAATTCCAATTCCGTGTTTATTTATTAAGCAATTTCTTCGGATACCTAACACATCCGTGATTTCCTCCAGCGCCCGCGAAAGTTTAGGCTAAGGAAATCGCGTATTTCCGTCATTCTCTAGTGTCTTTTTAGGGCTGCCGCGATCAATTCATTGACGTCGTTCAGCGCGACGCGTTCCGGGCGGCTCGATGGCTGTTTGGAGATCTTCCCACCTCGATTCGGGAGTCAAATAGGTGCTTGCGCACACAGCGCCTACAAGAAATCGCGCTTCATGTGCCTAGGCGATCAGTGCGCTTTCACACAGCTGTTGCGCAATACATGCAGCAGCCACTTCTTGCATTCCGGAGGCTTGTTACGGTACCGCTTAAAGACAAATCAACCGCTGAATGGGGATGCGAATTCGAACGAGCGTCCGAAACGAGCCCGATGCACATGCACGGTGCAGTCACTATCGTCGCGCCCTCCTCGCGCTTGTAGTGCGTGAAGATGCCGCGCGCGACGTTGGCTTCGAACGCGGTCGCCTCGAAACGGCGACCTGGTCGACACGACGGGTGAACAGCGAACCGGGAATTGCCGCGACTGCGGCGCAGGGGCAGGAAGGTAATGACGCGGCATCGCGTATGCCCACAGCACCTATTTTGGACAACTACAAACATTGACCAACGCATTCTTCGCGACCGTGTGCTGGTCTACGCCGTAATGCTTTTCGAGTGCGGTGTAAGCCGACTTCTGCTCTGTTAGCGCACTGCGCACGAGCGAGTGGTGGTGTCTGGGCAGGCGTACGTCTCTTGCGCGACGCGAAGGGAGAACCGAAGACCGACGCGACTACGACACACGGCAACATCAAGTCGCGCGAGGTGTCGGTCTCGAACGGCAGGCTAGCGCTCCTGGCTCCGCGATTTTTGGACTGTCGTCCAATATCTGTCTAATAGGCGCCACAGCCGCCAAAAGAGAAAGCCCGCATAACCTATTGATTATGCGGGCTTTATTCTGGTCGGGGCGAGAGGATTTGAACCTCCGACCACCTGCACCCCATGCAGGTACGCTACCAGGCTGCGCTACGCCCCGAAAGCATGAAAGTATAACAGACACTTCCACCGATTAGAACCACTGCCTCACAACTAGCGACGCAACAGATCGATCACATTCAGCAGGTCCTTGCGCAACTGCTCGACGTTGACCTCTTTGCTTGAAGACGTCGACGAAGGCACTGCACCAGTCGCGGCAACCGGCTCCTCGCTCGGTGCAGGCGCCGCAGCAGGCTCATCGATCACAGCTCCATGCGAATCGAGACGATTGCGCGCGCCGTTGATCGTGAACCCCTGCTCATACAGCAGCTCGCGAATCCGCCGAATCAGCAGCACTTCATGATGCTGGTAATAGCGACGATTGCCCCGCCGCTTCACCGGACGCAACTGCGTGAACTCCTGCTCCCAGTACCTCAACACATGCGGCTTGACGCCGCACAGTTCACTGACTTCACCGATGGTGAAGTAGCGCTTCGCCGGAATCGGAGGCAAGACGACTTTTTCGACCGTCGTTGTCATCGTCAGTTAACCGTCGTGGTGAGTTGCGCCGGAAACGCGCCGTGTGTATCAGCGCGCGAAGTTTTCTTCGGCGCCGTTTTCGACGAGCGCCTTCAACTTTTGACTTGCATGAAACGTGACGACGCGGCGCGCCGCGATCGGAATCGCCTCGCCGGTCTTCGGGTTACGTCCGGGACGCTGCGGCTTGTCGCGCAACTGGAAGTTGCCGAAACCGGACAGCTTCACACTGTCGCCGCTTTCGAGCGCGTCGCGAATCACCTCGAAGAACGCCTCGACCATGTCCTTCGCTTCACGCTTGTTGAGCCCGACATTGTCGAACAGCAACTCGGCCAGCTCGGCTTTGGTGAGCGTCGGCGCTTCAGCCGAAGCGCCGGCGGGTGATGTCGGAATGTCGCGAATCATGGCGCTACGCTGCGCCGTAAGAAGGGCTTCGAAATCACTCGAGTTCATTTCGTTCATATCAATTGATGGCGCGTTACACGAATACCGGACAATGCAGGAGCAACCTTAAGAAGTCGTCCGCGCTTATCCACGCAACCGGGCGCCATAGACTCGAGCCAAGCGATCCACCAGGGTTTTGACGGCCAGATCGACCGTTTCGTCCTGAAGAGTACCCGCAGTATCTTGCAAGGTTACCCGGAACGCAAGGCTTTTCTCATGGGCCCCAAGCCCACCAGAAGTATTTGATTTTGCACGAAATTCATCGAAAAGCGCAACCCTCTGGACAGACTTGCAAGCATCCTCGGAAAGCGCGTTTTGCATCTCGTCGAGCAGTGCCTGAACCTCGATCTTCTGATCGACGACGACTGCGATATCGCGCCGCACCGGCGGGAATTTCGATACCTCGCCAGGCGTCGGCAGCGAACGCGCGATCAGCGCATCGGCGTCGATCTCGAACAGGATCGGCGCATTGGGCAGGTCGTATTTCTGCATCCAACGCGGATGCAATTCGCCGACCCAACCCACCGCGCGGCCATCGAGCTCGATGCGCGCGCTGCGTCCTGGATGCAGCGCCGGATGTTCGGCCTTGACGAAACGTGCGACGCGCGGCGCGAGCAGCGCCTCGATATCGCCCTTCACGTCGAAGAAATCGACCGCGCGCGAGCTCTCACCCCATTGCTCCTCGACCACCGGACCATAGGCGAGCGCACCGAAGCGCTTCGGCTGAGCATAGCCCTCGACAGCCAGCTCGCCCGCTTTCAGCGATGGATCGTGCAGAAATACGCGCCCCGCTTCGAACACGCGAATGCGCTCCGCGCGCCGGTTCAGGTTGTGGCGCAGCACGTTGATGAGACTGCCGAACAGCGTCGTGCGCATCACCGAAAGCTGGCTCGCGATCGGGTTCAACAGGCGCACAGGATTGTCGTTGCCCGCGAAGTCCTGCTCCCACTCGGCATCGACGAAGCTGAAGTTCACCGTCTCCGCATAGTCGCGCGCGGCGAGTTCATGACGGATCGTGTGGATCGAGCGCTGCGTTTCGTTGGTCGCACGCATCTCGCTCGCGGCCACCGGAGGACGCGCTGGAATCTTCTCGAAGCCGTAGATGCGCGCGACCTCTTCGATCAAGTCTTCTTCGATTTCGATATCGAAACGATACGGCGGCGGCGTCACGGCGAAGGTATCGCCATCGCGCTCGAACTGAAGGCCAAGACGCGTGAAAATCTGCGCGATCTCGTCGGCGCCGATCTGCACGCCGATGATGCGGTTCGCACGTGAGACACGCATCTTCACCGGCGCACGCTGCGGCACGTTGACGGTCTGATCGTCGACCGGGCCAGCCTTGCCGCCACAGATGTCGAGAATCAGCTGCGTGATGCGCTCAATATGCTCGACGGTCGTCGAGTAGTCGACGCCACGCTCGAAGCGATGGGCGGCATCGGTCGAAAAGTTGTACTTGCGCGCGCGGCCGCGGATGCTGTCCGGCCACCAGAACGCCGCTTCCAGATACATATTGGTCGTGTCGAGCGAGACGGCCGTGCTGTCGCCGCCCATGATGCCCGCGAGGCTCTCGACGTGGCGATCGTCCGAGATCACGCCAACCGTCTCGTCCAGCTCGACCGTGTTGCCGTTCAGAAGCTTCAGCGACTCGCCGCGACGGCCCCAGCGCACTTCCATCGAGCCGTGGATCTTGTCGAGATCGAACACGTGCGACGGACGGCCCAGCTCGAGCATCACGTAGTTCGAAATATCGACGAGCGCCGAAATGCTGCGCTGGCCCGAGCGCTCGAGGCGCTCGACCATCCACTGCGGCGTCTTCGCGCGCGCATTGACGCCGCGGATCACGCGGCCGGAGAAGCGGCCGCACAGATCCGGAGCGACGATCGTCACGGGCAGGACTTCGTCGAGCGAAACTTCGGCAGGCTTCAATTCGGGCGACTTGAGCGCAGCCCCCGTAATCGCCGACGTCTCGCGCGCCACGCCGAACACCGACAGGCAATCGGCCTTGTTCGGCGTCAGCTTGATTTCGAAGATGGTGTCGTCGAGGTTGAGCGTCTCGCGGATGTCTTGGCCGATCGGCGTATCTTCCGGCAGGATCAAGAGGCCGCTATGATCTTCGGACAGCTTCAATTCCCGCGCCGAGCACAGCATGCCCTGGCTTTCCACGCCGCGCAGCTTCGACAGCTTGATCGCGAACGGCGCACCGCCCTCTTCGGCCGGCGGCAGTTGCGCGCCGACCAGCGCGACCGGCACCTTGATGCCAGGCGACACGTTGGGCGCGCCGCACACGATGTTCAGCGTGGCGCCCGTGCCGGCGTCGACCTGACACACATTGAGCTTGTCCGCATCGGGGTGCTTGACCACTTCCAGCACGCGGCCCACGACGATCTTCGACGTCGGCGGCGCAGCCGGCCGCAGACCTTCGACTTCGAGGCCCGCCATCGTCAGCGCATGCGACAGTTCGTCTGTCGTCAGTTGCGGGTCGACAAAGGTTCTCAGCCAGGATTCAGGGAATTGCATGGATGTCTACGTTCGAAATGGGTTATGTCCACGTCCGGCTCAATGCTTGACACTCCGCCGGAACACAGCTCGCGGCGCGCTTCGCGTCTGACGCGCGCACCGCGCTCGGCTCGCGTTATGCAAACTGGCGCAAGAAGCGCAGATCGTTTTCGAAGAAGAGCCGCAGGTCCTGCACGCCGTAACGCAGCATCGTGAGCCGCTCCAGACCGCTGCCGAACGCAAACCCGATATAGCGTTCCGGGTCGAGGCCCATATTGCGAATCACGTTCGGATGGACTTGTCCGGAGCCCGAAATTTCGAGCCACTTGCCAGCGTTCTTGCCCTCTTCGAACATCATGTCGATTTCGGCGGAAGGCTCGGTGAACGGAAAGTACGACGGACGGAAGCGCACGAGAATATCGTCGCGCTCGAAGAATTTCTTGAGGAAGTCGCTATAGACGCCCTTCAGGTCCGCGAAGCTGATGTTCTCTTCAATCCAGAGCCCTTCCACCTGGTTGAACATCGGCGAATGCGTCGCGTCGCTATCGACGCGGTAGGTGCGTCCCGGCACGATCACCTTGATCGGCGGCTTGTTCATGCGCGCATAGCGCACCTGCATCGGGCTCGTGTGCGTGCGCAGCAGCAGTTGGCGGCCGTCGGCATCCTTGCCGTCGATGTAGAAAGTGTCCTGCATCGAACGCGCCGGATGGTTTTCCGGGCTGTTCAACGCGGTGAAGTTGTACCAGTCGGTCTCGATCTCGGGGCCGTCAGCCACGTCGAAGCCGATCGAACGGAAGATCTGCTCGACGCGCTCCCACGTGCGCATCACCGGGTGCAGGCTGCCTGCGCCGGCGCCGCGCCCGGGCAGCGTCACGTCGATCGCCTCAGCGGCGAGGCGCTGATTCAAGAGCGCGTCCGCGAGCGCTTGACGGCGCGCCGTCAGCGCAGCCTCGACCTGCTGCTTCGCGACGTTGATGCGCGCACCTTCGGTCTTGCGCGTGTCGGGATCGAGCTTGCCAAGGCCCTTCAACAGCTCGGTCAATACACCCGACTTGCCGAGAAACCGCGCCTTTTCGTTTTCGAGCGTGGTGACATCGGCGGCATGTTCGAAAGCTTTTTGCGCATCGGCGACAATCTGGTCCAGATCCATTGATCCCATCATTTCAACGTCATTGAAAAGTGACACGTACTCGAGTACGCAGACCCGAGCGGCGAACACATGCGAATTCGTTCGTACCAACAAAAAAGGGGCTCGGTGAGGAGCCCCGTTTTTGTTGCAGCGGCACCGAAACTACCGGATCTTCGCTGCAACGAACCACGCAGTGCTAATTTCGCAATTAGGCTGCAACGGCGGCTTTCACCTGCTTCACGATCGCAGCAAAAGCAGCCTTGTCGAACACCGCCATATCAGCCAGCACCTTGCGGTCGAGTTCGATCGACGCCTTCTTCAGGCCGTTGATGAACACGCTGTACGTCATATCGTGCTGACGCACCGCCGCGTTGATACGCGTGATCCACAGTGCGCGGAACACACGCTTCTTGTTGCGGCGATCGCGGTAGGCGTATTGGCCAGCGCGCATGACCGCCTGCTTGGCGATGCGGTAGACGTTATTGCGACGGCCGCGGTAGCCCTTCGCAAGGTTGATGATCTTCTTGTGGCGGGCCCGTGCGGTAACCCCACGTTTAACTCGAGGCATGTTTCGCTCCTATGAGTATCGGTTAAGGGTTAGGCGAACGGCAGCATCGCGCGGACGGAGTTCAGATCGGAATCATGAACTGCCGTGGCGCCGCGCAGGTGACGCTTGTTCTTGGTGGTTTTCTTGGTAAGAATGTGGCGCTTGAAGGCTTGACCGCGCTTGACGGTACCGCCGGGACGCACCACGAAGCGCTTTGCAGCGCTCTTCTTGGTCTTCATCTTAGGCATGACGAACAACTCCAGTTTATTAGATGGCGATGGGTGTGCGGTTGGCTGAAAGCCCCTGACCCGCCCTTCGAAACCCAGTCCACTTGTGTGCAGCAAGCCGATCGTGCCGGCCGCCGCCTTTTCAGGAAAAGAGCCCGATATTCGGGCTCTTCACCGAAACCTGCCAGTTACTACTCGATTCCGTACAACCGATGGCGCGCACCATACGGCGCGCTGCCCAATCACTTCTTCTTCTTCGGAGCCAGCACCATGATCATCTGGCGTCCTTCCATCTTCGGCATCTGCTCGACCTGACCGACTTCATCGAGGTCGGTTCGCAGGCGCTCGAGCATGCGCATGCCGATTTCCTGGTGAGCCATTTCACGGCCACGGAAACGCAACGTGATTTTCGTCTTGTCGCCGTCTTCGAGGAAGCGAACGAGGTTGCGCAGCTTGACGTTGTAGTCGCCGTCATCCGTGCCAGGGCGGAACTTCACTTCCTTGACCTGGATGACCTTCTGCTTGAGCTTTGCCTCGTGTTGCTTTTTCGCTTCCTGGTATTTGAACTTGCCGTAATCCATCAAGCGGCAAACGGGCGGCACCGCCTGCGGGGCGATTTCAACCAGATCCACGTCCTGCTGTTCCGACAAACGGAAAGCATCGGCCAATTTCACGATGCCGAGCGGTTCGTTCTCGACTCCGACCAGACGCACCTCAGGTGCAGTGATTTCACCGTTGATGCGATGCGACGACTTATCAGTAGCGATGTTACGTTTCCTCTAAAAATTAAAAAAACGAGCCGCGCTGCCAGATGGCTTACTTGAACGCCTCTACGTCTTCACGCAGGCGTTCAACGAAGGTGCTGATCGGCATGACGCCCAGATCCACACCGCCACGGGCACGCACGGCTACCGTTTGTGCATCACGCTCTTTGTCGCCGACCACAAGCAGATACGGCACTTTTTCCAGCGTGTGCTCGCGTATTTTATAGCTAATTTTCTCGTTGCGCAAATCGACCTCAACTCTAACCCCTTGTTTTTGCAACGATTGGGTCAGATTTTGCGCATATTCGGCCTGACTTTCCGCAATATTCATCACGACGACCTGCACCGGCGCGAGCCATGCTGGCATTGCCCCGGCGTGGTGCTCGATCAGAATTCCGAGGAAACGCTCCATTGATCCGACGATTGCCCGGTGCAGCATCACCGGCCGGCGACGGCTGTTGTCCTCCGCCACGTACTCGGCGCCGAGACGCTCCGGCAGCACCATGTCGAGCTGGAGCGTGCCGCACTGCCACGAACGACCGAGTGCATCCTTGATGTGGTACTCGATTTTCGGGCCGTAGAACGCGCCCTCGCCCTCGAGTTCTTCCCACTGCAGGCCGCAGGCGGTCAGCGCGTCGCGCAGACCCTGCTCGGCACGATCCCAGATCTCATCGGTACCCGCGCGCTGCTCGGGACGCAGCGACAGCTTGATGTCGATCTTGTCGAAGCCGAAGTCCTTGTAGACGCTCATCGCGAGCGTATTGAACTGGATCGATTCGGCGATGAACTGTTCTTCAGTGCAGAAGATGTGAGCATCGTCCTGCACGAACCCGCGCACTCGCATCAAACCGTGCAACGCGCCCGACGCTTCGTTCCGATGGCATGAGCCGAACTCGGCGTAGCGCAGCGGCAGATCGCGATACGAACGCAGGCCATGCTTGAAGACTTGCACGTGTCCCGGGCAGTTCATCGGCTTGATCGCGTAGTCGCGCTTTTCCGATTCCGTCGTGAACATGTTTTCACGATAGTTCTGCCAGTGACCGGACGCTTCCCACAGCGAACGGTCCATGATCATCGGCGTCTTGATCTCGAGGTAGCCGTCGTTGTTCACGCGTCGCCGCATGTACTGTTCGACCTGCTGCCACAGCGACCAGCCCTTCGGATGCCAGAACACCATGCCCGGCGATTCGTCCTGCATATGGAAGAGATCGAGTTGCTTGCCGAGCTTGCGGTGGTCGCGCTTTTCCGCCTCTTCGAGCATGTGCAGGTACGCGTCCTGATCTTCTTTCTTCGTCCAGGCCGTGCCATAGATGCGCTGCAACTGCTCGTTCTTCGAGTCGCCGCGCCAGTACGCGCCCGCAACCTTCATCAGCTTGAAGACCTTCAGCTTGCCAGTGGACGGCACGTGCGGGCCACGGCACAAATCGGTGAAGCCGCCATGGGCGTAAAGCTTGATATCGTCGCTAGCAGGAATCGATTCGATGATCTCGGCCTTGTACTTCTCGCCGATGCTCTTGAAATAGTCGACGGCTTCATCGCGCGACACGACGCGGCGCGACACCGGCTCGTCTTTCTTCGCGAGTTCCTGCATGCGCTTTTCGATCTTCTCGAGATCTTCCGGCGTGAAGGGACGCTGATAAGAGAAGTCGTAGTAGAAGCCATTGTCGATCACCGGACCGATCGTCACTTGCGCTTCCGGATAGAGAGACTTCACCGCGTACGCGAGCAAGTGCGCCGTGGAATGGCGAATGATGTCGAGACCGTCCGCATCTTTTTCGGTGACGATCGCAAGCGCTGCATCGCGATCGATCAGCGTCGACGTATCGACCAGCTCGCCGTCGAGCTTGCCGCCGAGCGCGGCCTTCGCGAGACCGGGGCCGATCGAGGCCGCGACTTCGGCAACCGTCACCGGATGATCGTACTGTCGAACCGAACCGTCAGGCAGACGTATCGAAACCATTGTGTTCTCCGAAATGCCCGCACAAGGCGGTGCATGAAACAACGTGTTGGCAACAAAACATCGCTATCAGTCAGCAACCGGCGGACTCACAGCGAATAGACGACCAATAAGGGCGACCAAAAAGCGGCGAAAAAAAATGCGGCCCCGCTTTCGAGGGGCCGCATTCACTTTTCAGCAAGCTACAGGGCGAAAGAGGTCCTCGACTAGCGTCGCTCCGAAGTGACTTCGGTAAACGTTCGCGGTGTCATAACCGTATTCGCCTTTTGCGCCGAGGCGCTTTCTGCGTTTCTTTGAAACCCTGGTGAACCAGAGTTTCGATTTCGTTGGTAGGCTCGATTGGACTCGAACCAACGACCCCCACCATGTCAAGGTGGTGCTCTAACCAGCTGAGCTACGAGCCTGAAGAAGCTGAAATTATATGGAGCCTATCGATACTTGGCAAGCACTTTTATGCATCGACATTAAAAAAAGATAGCGCGTGCAGTTCGATGCTTGAGTCGATGATCGTTTCTGCGACGTCGCGCCAATCGCGATCACGCTCACTCACGACTTGCGCGACGCACGCATCACGCCGCTCACCTCGCCAAGCAGTGTGCACGCACGCTGCACTTGCGCCGCATTCGACACTTCGACAGTGAACTGCATGAACGCCGCGTTGCGACGGCTCATCGTCTTCACGCCGATCACATTCATCTTCTCGCGAGCGAAGACTTCGGAGATATCACGCAAGAGTCCTTGGCGATCCACCGCTTCGATCGAGAGATCGATCGGGTAGACGGACGAGCCGCGCCCGCCAAGCACATCGGCGGACCACGCCGTCTCCAATACGCGCTCGGGCGCGCGTGCGGCCATCCGCTGAAACGTCGCGCAATCACTGCGATGTATCGACATGCCTTTGCCGCGCGTGACGAAACCGCTGATCGCATCGGGCGGTGCGGGCCGGCAGCAGCGCGCGAGCTGAGTCAAGAGCGCATCGACGCCGACGACGAGCACGCCCGCCGACGCACCGTGCGCAACGCTCGCCCCGCTGCTGCGCTTCTCGAACTGTTCGGGTGCCTCGACCTCGGGCTCGGGCGGCGGAGCGTCTGAGAGCGCCTGCTCGACGTTGCGCAGACTGAACTCTTCCTTGCCGACGACGTTGAACAGATCGTCGGGCGCCTTGAAGCCGAGCTTCGCGGCAAGCTGATCGAGATTGACCGACGTCCGGCCTTCGCGCTGCAGCGTCTTTTCGACCAACGCGCGTCCGGCAGCGATGTTCTCTTGCAACTCAATCGCGTTGAACCACGCTCGCACCTTCTGTCGCGCGCGGTGGCTTTGCAGGTATCCGAGCTGCGGATTGAGCCAGTCGCGCGAAGGCCCGCCCTCTTTCACGGCGACGATCTCGACCGTCTGACCGTTTTGCAGCGGCGTGTTGAGCGGCACCATCGCGCCCTCGACGCGCGCACCGCGGCAACGGTGACCTAGCTCGCTATGCAGGTGATACGCGAAATCGACCGGCGTCGCGCCTTGCGGCAACGCGATCACGCGCGCCTGCGGCGTGAGCACGTAGATATGATCGTCATCGAGCGTTGCCTGACGCAACTGCTCCCATGGTTTGCTTGCACCCTGCTCGCCCTCGGCGACGTCATCTTTCCACGCAAGCAACTGACGCAGCCACGCGATCTTCTCGTCATATTTTTCGCTCGCGGTGACCTGGCCGCCATAACCACGCGCTCCTGCTTCCTTGTAGCGCCAGTGCGCGGCAACGCCATATTCCGCGAACTGATGCATCTCCTGCGTGCGAATCTGCACTTCGAACGCACGTCCATCATCGCCGATCACCACGGTATGCAGCGACTTATAGCCGTTCGGCTTGGGACGCGAAATGTAATCGTCGAATTCCTTCGGGATCGGCTGCCACAAGTTGTGGACAATGCCGAGCACGGTGTAGCAATCCTTGATGTCCGGCACGATCACGCGAAATGCGCGCACGTCGTAGAGCTCGGCGAAATCGAGCTCCTTGCCGCGCATCTTGCGCCAGATGCTGTAGATATGCTTCGGCCGCCCGCTGACGTCGGCGCGAATGTTCGCGGCAGCCAGTTCTTGCTGCAGGCGCTCGATCGCGCTATCGACATAGGTCTCGCGCTCCACGCGCTTTTCATCGAGCAGCTTCGCGATGCGCTTGTACGTATCGGGATCTTCGAAGCGAAACGCGAGATCCTCGAGTTCCCACTTCAACTGCCAAATGCCGAGCCGGTTCGCGAGCGGCGCGTAGATCTCGAGCGTTTCGCGCGCGACGTCAGGCCCCGGCGACCGCTTCGCCGCCGCGTAGTAGCGCAGTGTCTGCAAGCGCGACGCGAGGCGGATCAGCACGACCCGGATGTCCTGCGCGAACGCGAGCAGCATCTTGCGCAGCGCCTCGATCTGCGCACGGCGCGCGGCCTGTGCATCGCGCCCGGCATCCGGCGCCGCGCTTTGCGCCGCGCGCAGGCTGACGGTGCCGAGGCGCAGCAGCTTCCTCACATCGCCGACGAGCTGCGCCACCTCCTCGCCGAAGCGCTCGGCGATCACGTGCTCGGGATCGTCGAGATGCGGCGTCAGCACGAACAGCGCGGCCGCGAGCACGGCAGGCGGATCGACGTTCAGCGTGCGCATGATCGCCGCCGTACCCGCGGCATGATCCGCAAGCAACTCCCCGGTCGAAAGCCGCACGTCGCCGGCGTGCTCGCGCACGAACGTCAACGCGTCGTCGAATGACGGCGTCGGATTCGTTTCGGTCGTGACAGTGTCGGCATTCATCGTGGAGGACTACGCAAGCAAAAACTTGAACTCAATGGATATCAATCCCGCTGCGCGGCCACGATCACGATTTCAACGAGGCACTTCGGATTCGCGAGCTTCGACTCGACGGTCGCGCGCGGCGGCGTCGCGCCAGCCGCAACCCAGGTGTCCCACACGGCGTTCATGCCGCCGAAGTCCGCCATGTCCGAAATATAGATCTGCACCGATAGCAGAAGCGACTTGTCGCTATTCGCTTCGGCAAGCAAGCGGTCGATATGGCCGAGCACTTCGCGCGTCTGGCCGCTGATGTCCTGCTCCGTGTCGTCCGCGATCTGGCCGGCGAGATAAACCGTGCCGTTGTGAATCGCGATTTCAGAAAGACGCGCACCGACGTGATGACGAATGACTGCCATGGAGTGTCCTGAATGAATGAGTATGCGTTTATCGAAAGTGACCGCGGGGACAGGGTCGTGTCGTCCCGCACAACCTCATATTATGACGCGTCGCCGACGAAGAAGCGGCGCGCAATGTCGATCTGCGCCGCGTCGAGGAACGCCGGCGCGTGACCGACGCCCGCGACTTCGACGCTCGATACCGCCTGCCCGCGCTCGACCATTTGCGCGACCGTCTCGCGCGACAGCAAGTCCGACTCCGCGCCGCGCACGACGAGCACCGGTCCAGGCGTCACCGCGAGCGAGCCCCAAAGGGCCGCCTCGCCGGCGGCGC
Source organism: Trinickia camelliae (assembly GCF_053525655.1). Classification (NCBI taxonomy): domain Bacteria; kingdom Pseudomonadati; phylum Pseudomonadota; class Betaproteobacteria; order Burkholderiales; family Burkholderiaceae; genus Trinickia; species Trinickia camelliae. Next base: position 162,400 of record NZ_JBCHAA010000005.1, on the reverse strand, counting down.
TCATCTCGGGCGTCGTCGCGGCGAACGGCACCGCGACGCGAGGATCGTAACGAAACTCCCAAGCGCCGTCCTCGCGCTCGCGCAAGAGCGGCGTGTTGATCTCGCTCCATTCCTGCGGTGTCAACGCCCCGAACGACTCGGCAAGCGCAGCCGCATGGTCGATGCCCTCCTGCTTGGTAGCGAAGCGCGCGGGTTTGCCGAGATATTCCCCGATGCGCTCGAGCGACGCCGGCTCGATATGCGGACCAATGTCGTTGAGCAGCAGCTTTCTGATCGGAGAATTGGGCAAGCCGGCAAGACCGAGCCCGATCAATCCGCCCATCGACGTGCCGAACCAGTCGACCGACTCCACGTCGAGCCGCGCGATGAGCGTGACCATATCGGCGACGTACTGAGGCACCACGTATTGATTCGGGTTGCCGAGCCAATCGGACAAGCCGCGTCCCGCCACGTCGGGACACACCACCCGGTAGACATCGGAAAGCGCCGCGGCCACCCGGTCGAAGTCGCGGCCCGAACGCGTGAGCCCATGCACGCACACGAGCACGCGCGGATTCGCCGGATCGCCCCACTCGGTATAGGCAACACGATGCAGACCGCTCGCGCTCGCGCATTGCACGTAACGTTGGCGCGGCACGGACGAAAGCGTAGCGGCGGAAGATGCAGCGGGTGTAGTGGTCATCTGAGCTTTCCTTGGGCTTGGGAGCGGACGAACGACGCGATACGCGGCATCGTCGCGAAAGGCTTGGGCCAGCACGTTGAACATGCCGTCGATTGTAAACGCTTTGAGATATCGGAACGCCTGGCCAAACGGCCAACGCGCTTCGCCGGCACCACGAGATCGATGCACTCACTGTGGGCTTGGAGTAAGCGCTAAAGCGCCAACTCCAGGCAACCACAGCATGGGACCCAAGTAAGCGCTAAAGCACAAACTTGGGTCGACAAGAAAAAACGGGCGGGGCTTTCGCCCCACCCGTTCTCCCGGATCGCTTCTCCGCCGGCAAAGCCGGCTGGAGAGACGTCAGTGCACCGCGCTCACATCGAGCGGCGCACCCGTTTTCGCCTTGATTTCGTCGACCGTCACGCCATTGGCCAACTCGACGAGCTTCAGCCCGTCTTCGGTCACGTCGATCACGCCGAGATCGGTGATGATCCGATCGACGACGCCCACGCCCGTCAACGGCAGCGTGCATTCTTCGAGGATCTTGTGCTGATCGCCCTTCGCGACATGCTCCATCAGCACGACCACGCGCTTCACACCCGCGACCAAGTCCATCGCGCCGCCCATCCCCTTGATCATCTTGCCGGGGATCATCCAGTTCGCGAGGTCGCCCTTCTTGCTGATCTGCATGGCGCCGAGGATCGCGAGATTGATGTGGCCGCCGCGAATCATCGCAAACGAATCGGCCGACGAGAAGATCGACGAACCCGGCAGCGTCGTCACCGTCTGCTTGCCGGCGTTGATGAGATCGGCGTCGACTTCCTCTTCGTACGGCGACGGGCCGATGCCGAGCAGACCGTTCTCCGATTGCAGCCACACTTCGACACCCGGCGGCACGTGGTTGGCAACCAGCGTCGGCAGGCCGATGCCGAGGTTCACATAGAAGCCGTCCTGCAATTCTTTCGCCGCGCGCGCGGCCATTTCGTCACGAGTCCATGCCATGATCACTCTCCTTTCGCGCGGACGATGCGTTGTTCGATGCGTTTTTCCGGATGCGCATTGAGCACGATGCGCTGCACGAAGATGCCGGGGGTATGGATCGCGTCCGGATCGAGCTCGCCGACTTCGACGATCTCCTCGACCTCGGCGACCGTGATCTTGCCGGCCATCGCGCACATCGGGTTGAAGTTGCGCGCGGTGCGGCGGTAGATCAGATTGCCGGATTTGTCCGCCTTCCAGGCTTTGACCAGCGCGACGTCGGCCGTGAGCGACGGTTCGAGCACGTACTGACGGTCGCCGAACTGGCGCGTCTCCTTACCTTCCGCGATGATCGTGCCGTAGCCGGTGTTCGTGAAGAATGCGGGGATGCCCGCGCCGCCCGCGCGCAGCTTTTCAGCGAGCGTGCCTTGGGGCGTGAATTCGAGTTCGAGTTCGCCGGCCAGATATTGACGCTCGAACTCCTTGTTCTCGCCGACATACGACGAGATCATCTTCTTGATCTGCCGCGTCGTGAGCAGAAGGCCGAGGCCGAAACCGTCGACGCCCGCGTTATTGCTGATGCAGGTGATGCCCTTGACGCCCGAATCGCGCAACGCCGCGATCAGCGCCTCGGGAATGCCGCACAAACCGAAGCCGCCGACGGCGAAGGTCTGCCCGTCCTCGACGATGCCTTCGAGCGCGGCGGACGCGCTTGGATAGACTTTGTTCATCTGTGTGTCCCTTCCTTTCCTCGACTTGGAAACCGAATAAACCGGATCGGCGCGGTCAGCATCGAACGGTTCCGATGCCTCATCATTCTAGTCATCTACGGAAAATGCCGGCGTGAACCCGGACAAACCGTGGCGCGCGTACCGTCGTGATGTGATTTGAGAAAGGGTACGATGCGCGGGCCTTACGGCACAATACGCAAAAATACATAAGCAATCGCCCGGCGGGTTTGTCCCCGCACCGCTTCAACCATGCCCCAGATCGATTATCAGACCGCCTTCCAACTCGCGCCGATCGGCCTCGTGCTGTCGCGTGACCGCATTATCGAGGACTGCAACGACGCGGTGGCCGCAATCTTTGGTTGCGCACGCGAGGCGCTGATCGGGCAGTCGTTTCAAGTGCTCTACCCGTCGCCCGCGGAGTTCGAGCGGATCGGCGAGCGCATTAGTCCGATCATGACGGCGCAGGGCAGCTATGCGGACGACCGCATCATGAAGCGTGCGACGGGCGAACTGTTCTGGTGTCATGTGACGGGACGCGCGCTCGACCGGCGCGCGCCGCTCGCGGCGGGCGTCTGGACTTTCGAGGACTTGAGCGCGACGCGCCGCGTCGCTGTCGAACTGACGCCGCGCGAGCGCGAGATCGCCGCGCTGCTCGCGACAGGCAAGACGAGCAAGCAGATCGGACGCGCGCTCGACATCAGCTCGCGCACGGTCGATGTCTACCGTGCGAGACTGATGCGCAAGTACGGGACGGGCAACGCGACTGAACTGCTGCAGAGGCTGCTGGGGAATTAGCCGGGCGGCGGCGAGCCCGGCGAAGGCGCGCGAATCGGACGGCCGCGCTCAAGACGCCTTGATCAGCACGGCGTTTTCGAGGGTATCGCGCAGCAAGTCCGGAATCGGCACCGACTTGCCCGCCGCGTAATCGATCCACACACAGCGCGCATTGCCGCGCGCGTAGAGCTGGCCGGGGTCATCGGCGCGCATCAGCTCGAACCCGGTATCGAAGCTGCTGCGGCCCGGCTTGCCGATCGTCATCCGGCCGATCACGTCGCCCGGATAGTGCAATTGCTTCAAGAACTCCATCGACGCGTTCACGATCACCGGCCCCTGCCCGTCCTCGTGATTGCCGATAAGACCGAGATGCTCGAACCACGAAATCCGCACCTGCTCCATGTAGCGGAAATAAACCGTGTTGTTCACGTGGCCGAAGGCGTCCATGTCGCCCCAGCGGATCGGCATCGACATCTCAAAAACAGGGTGGTAATCGCTCATCGAACTTCTTCTGCTCTTCTACAAAGGAAAATCGGGGTAGTGCCCGGCGCAGGCGTCTATCGATGCCGTGCGCCGGCGCCGCCGGGCGCAACGACCCGAACGGCGGAAAGCCTCAGGACTAGGCGAGACCGAACCCGTCGTCGGCGGAAATCACCGCGCCGTTGACGAATTGCGATTCATCGGCGGCGAGCAGCAAGAGCAGGCCATCGAGATCCTCCGGCTGGCCGACGCGGCGGCGCGGCAGCATCGACATCAGCTTTTGCCCCTGTTCGGTCGACCAATGATGGTGGTTGATCTCCGTGTCGATATAGCCGGGGCAAATCGCGTTCACGTTGATGCCGTGGCGACCCCATTCGAGCGCCATCGCCTTCGTCATGTGCACGACGGCCGCCTTGCTCATCGAATAGAGGCCGATTTGCGGCAGCACCCTCAAGCCCGCGACCGACGCGATATTGATGATCCGGTAAGCCGGCTTCTGCGCGCCGCCCGCGCGCATCATCATTCGCTTCGCCACTTCCTGCGCGACGAAGAAGGCGCCGCGCGTGTTGGTGTCGAACACGTACTCGAAATCGGCAGGCGTGACATCGGTGAGTTTCTGCGTCGTCGACACGCCAGAGTTGTTGACGAGGATATCGATCGTGCCCGCTTCGGTTTCCGCGTGCGCAACCGCCGACTTGATGCTCTGGTAGTCGGTCACGTCGAGTGAAACGACGTGCGCCGCGCCGCCGGATGCCTCGATCTCGGCGCGCAGCTCTTTCAGCCGCTCGACGCGGCGGCTGGCCAGCACCACCTTCGCGCCCGCTTGCGACAGCACTTGCGCGAAGCGCTTGCCAAGCCCGCTCGACGCGCCAGTGATCAGGGCGACTTTGCCTTCTAGATTGATCGAACGGCCCATTGTCATTCCTTGTTTGGTGAAGGTTTGCGGATCGCAGGCTCGCCACACTTGCGCGGCGACACCCTATCACAAAATAGAACGATCGTGCTAATCTGCACAGATGCGGTTGCGGCAGTCCGACCGTTCCCTGACAATACGAACCCGAAAAAAGCATTCTAACGGTAGAGGAGCCCCAATGACCCCCGAAAGTCTCATCGAGCAATACGGCCCGCGCGAGTCGATGGAGTACGACGTCGTGATCGTCGGCGGCGGCCCCGCTGGGCTTTCTGCGGCGATCCGGCTAAAGCAATTGGCGGCGGAAAAAGGCGCCGAAATCGGCGTCTGCGTGCTCGAGAAGGGGTCGGAGATCGGCGCGCACATTCTGTCGGGTGCGGTCATGGACCCTCGCGCGATCAACGAGCTGATTCCCGACTGGAAGGAAAAAGGCGCTCCGCTCAATGTCGAGGTGACCGAAGACCGGTTCCTGTTCCTCTCGGAGAAAGGCGCCGTCAAGACGCCCAATTGGGCGCTGCCGGACAACTTCAAGAATCACGGCAACTACGTGATCAGCCTCGCCAACGTCACACGCTGGCTCGGCCAGCAGGCCGAAGCGCTGGGCGTCGAAATCTTCCCGGGCTTTCCGGCCGCTGAGGTCTTGTACAACGACGACGGCTCGGTGAAGGGCGTCGTCACTGGCAACATGGGCGTCGGCAAGGATGGCGAGCCCACCGAGAACTTCCAGCTCGGCATGGAGTTGCACGCGAAATACACGCTCTTCTGCGAAGGCTGCCGCGGGCATCTGGGTCGCCAGCTGAACGAGAAGTTCAAGCTCAACAAGGACTCCGATCCGCAGGTCTATGGCATCGGCATCAAAGAGCTGTGGGAAATCGATCCGGCCAAGCACCAGCCGGGTCTGGTGATCCACACGGCCGGCTGGCCGCTCGATACCGACACCTACGGCGGCTCGTTCCTCTATCACATCGACAACAACCAGGTGATGGTGGGTTTCGTGGTCGGTCTGGCCTACACGAACCCGTATCTTTCGCCGTTCGAAGAATTCCAGCGTTACAAGACGCATCCGACGATCCGCGCCTACCTCGACGGCGGCAAGCGCGTCTCGTACGGCGCGCGGGCGATCACGGCGGGCGGCTTGATGTCGCTGCCGAAGCTGGTGTTTCCGGGCGGCGCGCTGGTCGGTGACGATGCGGGCTTCCTGAATGTGTCGCGCATCAAGGGTTCGCACGCGGCGATCAAGACCGGCATGCTCGCGGCCGAAGCGGCGTTCGATGCCGTGCAGGCAGGCCGTCAAAGCGACGAGCTCACCGCGTATCCCGAGTCGTTCAAGACCTCGTGGCTGCACAGCGAACTCCATCGCTCGCGCAACTTCAAGCAGTGGATGAGCAAGGGCCTGTATCTCGGCACGCTGATGGTCGGGCTCGAGCAGAAGCTGCTCGGCGGCAACGTGCCGTGGACGCTACACCACAAGCACGCGGACCACGAGACGCTCAAGCCCGCCTCGCAGTGCAAGCCGATCGACTATCCGAAGCCGGACGGCAAGCTGACGTTCGACCGTTTGTCCTCTGTATTCATCTCCAACACGAATCACGAGGAAAACCAGCCGGCGCATTTGACGCTCAAGGATGCTTCGGTGCCGGTGAACGTGAACCTGCGCACGTATGCCGGTCCCGAGGGGCGCTTCTGCCCGGCGGCGGTCTATGAGTTCGTGAAGAACGACGACGGCAGCGATCGTCTGCAAATCAACGCGCAGAACTGCGTGCACTGCAAGACCTGCGACATCAAAGATCCGACGCAGAACATCGTGTGGGTCACGCCGGAAGGCGGCGGCGGACCGAACTACCCGAATATGTGACGCCGTTGATCATCAACTGAAAAAGGGCGCCTCAGCGCCCTTTTTCTTGCGATACCGCCTATTGCTGCTAGGCGGCTTATGCCCCGCTCTGTCGCTTAAGGCGCGCTCGCCGCGATCTTCGGCGTCGTCACGACAACATCGCCGCATTGCGCGCGATGACGCAACGCGTGATCGATCAGCACGAGCGCGAGCATCGACTCGGCGATCGGCGTCGCGCGAATGCCGACGCACGGATCATGCCGCCCGAAGGTCTCGACGACAGCCGGTTCGCCCGCTTTGTCGATCGAGCGGCGCGGCGTGCGAATGCTCGACGTCGGCTTGATGGCGATCGAGACCGTGATGTCCTGTCCCGTCGAGATGCCGCCGAGCACGCCGCCCGCGTTGTTGCCGACGAAGCCCTCGGGTGTCAGCTCGTCGCCGTGGACCGAGCCGCGTTGCCGCACGCTTTCGAAGCCCGCGCCGATCTCGACGCCCTTCACCGCGTTGATGCCCATCATCGCGTGCGCGATATCGGCATCCAGCCGATCGAACAAAGGCTCGCCCAAGCCGACCGGCACGCCCGACGCCACCACATTGATACGCGCGCCGATCGAGTCGCCATCTTTGCGCAACGCATCCATATAGGCTTCCAGTTGCGGCACGATCTCGGCGTTCGGCACGAAGAACGGATTCTCGCGCACGTGCGACCAGTCGATGAACGGCACGTCGATCTCGCCGAGCGCGCTCATGTAGCCGCGCACCTCGACATTCAAATGCTCGCGCAGCCACTTCTTCGCGACCGCCCCTGCCGCCACCGTCGGCGCCGTCAAGCGCGCCGACGAACGGCCGCCGCCGCGATAATCGCGGATGCCGTATTTCTGCCAGTAGGTGTAGTCGGCGTGGCCGGGACGAAACGTGTCGACGATGTTGCCGTAGTCCTTGCTGCGCTGATCGGTATTGCGGATCAGGAGCGCGATTGGCGCGCCGGTCGTCACGTTCTCGAACACGCCCGACAGGATCTCGACCTTGTCCTCTTCCTGGCGCTGCGTCACGTGGCGCGACGTGCCGGGCTTGCGGCGATCGAGTTCGATCTGGATGTCTTCAGCAGTCAAGGCCATGCCGGGAGGGCAGCCGTCGATCACGCAGCCGATAGCGGGACCATGCGATTCACCGAACGTCGTGACGGTGAAAAGCGTACCGAGAGTATTGCCGGACATGAGCGTCGTCCAAAAGAAAATCGGGGAGACCGCTACTATACCAGCCGGTTAATCGCGACGCCCCCCGCCCCGCGCGGCTGCCGGCGCTATTTGCGCGCGCCGCGCAGCTCGGCGACGATCTGCTGCAATGCCTCCGGCGTCGCTGCGTGCGGGTCGAGCGGTTCCGCCACCGCAAGCGTCAAGCGGCTCATGACGCCTTTTTTGACCGGCCGCGGCCAACGCGCGTCATTCGCGCGAGAAAACACGCTTCCCCAGAGTCCCCGCAGCGCCATCGGCACCACGGGCACCGGCGTGCGCGCGATGATCTCGCTTACGCCGTGCTTGAACGGATTGATGTCGCCGGTTTTCGTCAGCTTGCCTTCCGGAAAGATGCAAACGAGATCGCCCTCGGCAAGCGCCGCAGCGCACTGATCGTAGGCACGCTTGAGCATCGCGGCATCCTCGTGCGCCGGCGCGATCGGAATCGCCTTCGCATGGCGGAACAGCCAGCCGACGATCGGCGTCCGGAAAATGTGATGGTCCATCACGAAACGGATCGGGCGCGGGCTTTCGGCCATGATGACGACCGCGTCGACGAAGCTCACGTGATTGCAAACGAGCACGGCCGCGCCAGTCTCCGGAATGCGCTCCGGATGCACAAGACGAATGCGATAGAACGTGTGCACGAGCACCCACGCCATGAATCGCAACAGGAATTCCGGCACGAGCGAATAGATGTAGCTCGCGACCACGACATTGAGCAGCGCCGTGGTCAGAAAGATGCCGGGAATGCTTACACCAAAAGACGTCAGTGCGATCGCCATCAGCGCCGACACGATCATGAAGAACGAATTCAGAATGTTGTTCGCGGCGATGATGCGCGCGCGGTGCGTCGGCTGGCTGCGGCTTTGGATCAGCGCGTAGAGCGGCACGCTGTAGAAGCCGCCGAACATCGCGAGCAGGAACAGGTCCGCGAGGATGCGCCAGTGTCCGAGCTGCGCGAGAAATTCGCCGACGGATAGCAGATGCCCCGCCGGCGGCAACGCATGGCTCGCGAAGTAAAGATCGATCGCGAACACGCTCATGCCGATCGACCCAAGCGGCACGAGCCCGATTTCGACGCGCCGCTTCGACAGCCGCTCGCACAGCAGCGACCCGATGCCGATACCGAGCGAGAACGTGGCGAGCAGCACCGTGACGACGTCCGGATTAGCCGAGAGCACGTCTTTCGCGAAATTGAAGAACGAAGTGAGAAACGTCGCACCGACGAACCACAGCCACGAGATGCCGAGCAGGCTCAGGAACACCGTGCGGTTCTCGCGGGCGAGCGCGAGGTTGCGCCACGTCTCCGTCACCGGATTCCAGTTGATCCGCAAATCCGGCTGCGGCGCGGCCGACACCGGCACAAACGTCGACACCGTGCGCCCGACCAGCGCGATCGCAACGCAGCCGAATGCGAGAATCGCCGCGCCGTGCTCGACGAATCCTGCCGCCGCACCGCCGATGATCGTGCCGATCAGGATCGCGACGAAGGTCCCCATTTCGACGAGGCCGTTGCCGCCGACTAATTCGCGATCGTTCAGATGCTGCGGCAGATAGGCGTACTTGACCGGACCAAACAGCGTCGAATGGACGCCCATCAGGAACGTGCACGCGTAGAGCAACGGCGCGCTATGCATCCAGAAGCCCGCGCCGCCCACCAGCATCACCGCGATTTCGAACGTCTTCACGAAGCGCGTGAGCGTGGCTTTGTCGTATTTGTCCGCGATTTGTCCCGACGTCGCCGAAAACAGCACGAAAGGGACGATGAAAATCGCGGAGATCAGGAAGGCGGCCGTTTTCGCGTCGACGCCGGAAAAGCGCGCGGTTTGATAGGTGACGAGCGACGTGAAGCCGACTTTGAATACGTTGTCGTTGAGCGCGCCGAGGAATTGCGTCCAGAAGAACGGCGCGAACCGGCGCTCGCGCAGCAGGCCGAACTGGGAGTGATGCTCGCGCTCGGCATGACGTTCGCGTTGCGCGGTCGAGATGGGGTGATCGCTCATGCGGTCGGGGAAGTGTCGAGAGGGTCGATCGGCGGCCGCCAAGTTGGGCCGTGTTCGCTACCGGTGTGCCGTGCAATGGTATGGCGGCGATATGAAACGAGCCTTACTCTGGTCGACACAAGAAAAAGCGCGCATTGAGCGCGCGCTTTTTTCCGGATCGATTGAACTGGGCGCCGCGTTATTCCGCATTGCAACAAAACACCGTGGCGGACACGCTTGCGCCCGCCGCTCACGGCGCCGGGCCAACGGGCTAACGCGTTTCGCGCTGCTCCGGCTCTTCTTCCGGCCAATCCCGGATATACGCCTTCAGCATCCGATTTTCGAAGCCCTGCTCTTCGACCACCGCCTTCGCCACGTCGTAGAACGAGATCACGCCCATCAGCGTGCGGCTCTCGAGCACCGGCAGATAGCGGACGTGATGTTCGAGCATCATTCGCCGCACTTCGTTGACGTCGGTTTCCGGCGTGCAGGTGAGCGGATGATCGTCCATGACCTTGCGGATCGACGACGTGCCGACGCTGCCCGCGTTCTTGTGCAGCGTCATGATGATTTCACGGAACGTGAGCATGCCGACCAACTCGCCATACTCCATCACGACGAGCGAACCGATATCGTGTTCGGCCATCGTATCCACTGCCTCATGCAGCGACGCATCGGGCGTAACCGTGAACAAGGTGTTGCCCTTCACTTTTAGAATGTCGCTGACCTTCATATTTGTCTCCCGATAAAGCACAACTGACGTTTGATCGTAGCGGAAAGCCCCTCAAAAGGAAAGCCAGCGCGCCTGCCGACGCGCCCTACGGGTTTGCCCGCGACGGGCTTGAAGCCATACGGCGCAGTGATACGATGGCCGCCACTTCAACCATTGCGGGCGCCGTTCGAGAAAAACGGCCCCGCCGCCCCCGATGTCCGCCAATCGTTTCGACACGCTTGCGCTGCATGCCGGCGCAGCCCCAGACCCCACGACCGGCGCGCGCGCCACGCCGATCTACCAGACCACCTCCTTCTCGTTCCGCGACACCGACCACGCGGCAGCGCTCTTCAACATGGAGCGCTCAGGCCACGTCTATTCGCGGATCTCGAACCCGACCGTGGCCGTCTTCGAAGAGCGCGTGGCCGCGCTCGAGAACGGCGCGGGGGCGATCGGAACGGCGAGCGGGCAAGCCGCGCTGCATCTCGCGATCGCGACGCTGATGGGCGCCGGCTCGCACATCGTAGCGTCGAACGCGCTCTACGGCGGCTCGCATAACCTCCTGAACTACACGCTGCGGCGCTTCGGCGTCGAGACGACCTTCGTCAAGCCCGGCGATCTCGCGGGATGGCGCGCGGCGCTGCGGCCGAACACGCGCCTTCTGTTCGGCGAGACGCTCGGCAATCCTGGACTCGACGTCCTCGATATCGCCGCGGTTGCGCAGATCGCGCACGAGCATCGCGTGCCTCTCCTCGTCGATTCGACCTTCACCACGCCGTATCTGCTGAAGCCGTTCGAGCATGGCGCCGATTTCGTCTATCACTCGGCGACCAAATTCCTGGGCGGCCACGGCACGACCATCGGCGGCGTGCTGGTCGACGGCGGCACGTTCGACTTCGTCGCGTCGGGCCGCTTTCCGGAGCTGACCGAGCCGTACGACGGCTTTCACGGCATGGTGTTCGCCGAGGAAAGTACGGTTGCGCCGTTTCTGCTGCGCGCGCGCCGCGAAGGACTACGCGACTTCGGCGCCTGTCTGCACCCGCAAGCCGCATGGCAACTGCTGCAAGGCATCGAGACGCTGCCGCTGCGCATGGAACGGCACGTCGCCAACACGCGCCGCGTCGTCGAGTTCCTGGTGGCGCACGCGGCCGTCGAATCGGTCGCCTATCCGGAACTCGAGTCACATCCGGACCACGCGCTCGCCAAGCGTCTGCTGCCGCGCGGCGCGGGTGCCGTGTTCAGCTTCAACCTGCGCGGCGACCGCGCCGCGGGCCGCCGCTTCATCGAAGCGCTCACGCTGTTCTCGCATCTGGCGAACGTCGGCGATGCACGCTCGCTCGTCATCCACCCGGCGTCGACCACGCACTTCCGCATGGACGCCGCGGCGCTCGCCGCCGCCGGCATCACGGAAGGCACGATCCGCCTGTCGATCGGCCTCGAAGACCCCGACGACCTGATCGACGATCTCAAGCGCGCGCTCAAGGCCGCAGCGAAGTCGGCGGCAACGCCGGCGCCCGCGAACAAGGGGGCCGCATGATCATCGACCTCAACGGCGCCGCCGCTTACGCCTACACCGGCGGCAAGCGCTTCGACCGCGCCCTGCCCACTGCCGTGTTCATCCACGGCGCGCAGCACGACCACAGCGTCTGGGCGCTGCAAAGCCGCTATTTCGCGCATCACGGCTTCAACGTGCTGGCCGTCGATCTGCCCGGCCACAGCCGCAGCGCGGGCCCCGCCCTAACCAGCATCGGCGCGCTCGCCGACTGGCTCGCCGCGCTCCTCGATGCAGTGGGCGCCGACGCGGCGTTCGTCGCCGGGCACAGCATGGGCTCGCTCGTCGCGCTCGATTTTGCTGCCCGCTATCCGGCGCGCGCCGCCCGGCTCGCGCTCGTCGCGACGGCCGTGCCAATGGCCGTCTCCGACGCGCTGCTCGATGCGGCGCTCAATCGCGAAAGCGAGGCGATCGAGCTAGTCAACAACTGGTCGCATTCGACGATCGCCGCCAAGCCGTCGGCTCCCGGCCCCGGCTTCTGGCTGCACGGCATGAACCAGCGCCTGATGGAGCGCATCGCGGCAAACGGCGAACCGCAGCTCTTTCACACCGACTTTACGGCGTGCAATCAATATGCCGACGGGCTCGCACGCGCGGCGCAGGTGCGCTGCCCGGTGCGCCTCGTGCTCGGCAGAAAAGACGCGATGACGCCGCCGCGCGCCACGCGCGCGCTCGTGGACGCCCTGAGCGCGGCCGGCGTAGCGGTCGATACGGTGACGCTCGAGGCCGGCCACGCCCTGATGTCCGAACAGCCCGACGCCACGCTCGACGCGCTATTCAGCTTCGCAGCGCCGCTTCGCTCCGGAACCCAGCGTTGATTCACGATAACGGCATGTGGGCGACTGCACCATCGGCCGAATGGCCAAGTTGCGCGCCCGCACCAATCGCAGCAAAATGAATCTAACTATTTGATGGAATTGAATTTGCTCGATTGCTTGGCGCAGGCCGCGAACAGGCAATCAAGCCCGGAGCAAAGGAGGCGATGATGGCTCACACCGCTCAAACCGATCACTTCGCGAGTTTCGCGGAGTTCTATCCGTTTTATCTCGGGGAGCATCGCAACGTCACGTGCCGCCGGCTGCATTTCGTCGGTTCGCTGGGCGTGATCGGCTGCTTCGCGATGGCGATCGCAACCGGCGACTGGCTGTGGCTGCCGGCTGCGATCCTGTGCGGCTACGGCTTCGCGTGGATCGGCCACTTCGCGTTCGAGAAGAACCGCCCTGCCACTTTCCGCCACCCTCTCTACAGCCTCATGGGCGATTGGGTGATGTTCAAGGACATCTGCGTCGGGAAGATATCGCTGTAGCGGGCCAAGCCGGCGTTACAGCCCCGCCGCCTGGTGTGGCATCGTTTGCGCCGCGCCGGTGTCGTCGACGGCGAGCGTTTCGCGCGCCTTGCGTGCCGTCAGCAACGCCGCGAGAGAAATATCGAGCTTCTCGTTGTCGAGGGCGCCGAGCAAGCTCGTGCAATCGACACGCGTCGGAGCGAGCCGCAATTGATATTCGAGTTCGGCGCGATCAATCACGAACAGATCGAAAAGCCGGCCAACGGTAATCTGCGACGGATTCGCGAGCAGCACGTAACGCGCGAGCCGTCCGTCGCTTTCGAGACGCGCCACCCATTCCCGTTTGCTGAGCTGGGCGATCAGGTCGGTGGCGGTGTCCATGTCGCAGCGGAGCATGCGCGCGAGCTCCGGCACGGTGTGGCCTGGTTGACCCGCCTCGCGCGCCTCATCGAGACGCGCGAGCAGTTCGAGCGCGTCGAGCAGATCGCCGCCCGGATAGCGCTGCCGATGAAACTGGCCGATGCGTATCGCCGGCAGCGCCGATGCGATCATCGCGCCCGCAAGCGTGATGAACCAGCACAGGTACATCCACAGCAGAAACATCGGCACGGTCGCGAAGGCGCCATACACGGCCGTGTAAGTCGGAATCCGGCGGACGTAAAAGCCGAAGCCGCGCTTCGTCAATTCGAACGCGATCGCCGCGCATAGGCCGCCGACCGCCGCGTCGCGCCATTGCACGACGCAATTCGGCATGTAGACGTAGAGCATCGTGAACGCGAGCGCCGTGAGCGGCAGCGCCGCGCCGGTCAGCGCCCAGTCGATCAATGCCGAGACGCGCAAGCCGGCAAAGAACGGCGAGCGCGTGAACAAGTACGACGAGATCGAAAGACTCACGCCGATCAAAAGCGGCCCGAGCGTGACGATCGACCAATAGACGAGCACGCGCTGCGCAAACGGCCGCGACTTGGTCACGCGCCAGATCACGTTGAATGCCGACTCGACGGTCATCATCGTCATCACCGCCGTGACGAAGAGCACGATCATCCCCATCGTCGTGAGGCCCTTGGCCTTCGTCGCGAACTGGTTCAGATAGTTGAAGATCTGGTTGTTGATCTGGTCAGGCATCAGGTGGTCGGCGAGGAACCCCTGCAGCGAAGCCTGGAACGACGAGAAAATCGGAAACGCGGTAAAGAGGGCGAACGCCACCGTCGCGAGCGGCACGAGCGCGAGCATCGTCGTGAATGTGAGGCTGCCGGCCACTTGCGGAATACGGTCTTCGCTGCTGCGCTTCGCGGCGAACTGCGCAAGACGTTTGATCGTATCGAAATCCAGACTCAGCTTCGGCAAAAACCTTCTCCTATTTGGCGCCGGGCGCCAGGCAACGGGCATCTCAGCCTCCTATAATAGCCGCTCATCGATGAGCGCCCCTAGCGCTGCCGCTGCGCGTGAGCCCCCGGGCGGACCTCCCGCGGGGTGGAAAACGCGAGGCGGCCCGGCGGTTTCTTGAGAGGTTTATGAAAGACGTTCTTGTACTTTATTACAGCCGCCACGGCGCCACGCGCGAGTTGGCGCTCGCCATCGCGCAAGGCATCGACAGCGTCCCCGGCGTGCAGGCGCGCATCCGCACCGTGCCGCCCGTCTCGACCGTCTGCGAGGCGACGCAGCCCGACATCCCCGCTGACGGCCCGCCTTACGCGGAGCTTCGCGATCTCGAGGAATGCTCCGGTCTCGCGCTCGGCTCGCCGACCCGCTTCGGCAACATGGCCGCCTCGCTCAAATACTTTCTCGACGGCACGACGCCCCAGTGGCTATCGGGCGCGCTCGCCGGCAAGCCGGCCTGCGTGTTCACGTCGACGGGCAGCCTCCACGGCGGGCAGGAAACGACGCTGCTGTCGATGATGCTGCCCCTCCTCCATCACGGCATGCTGATCCTCGGCATCCCGTACACCGAGAGCACGCTCACCACGACGCAAGGCGGCGGCACGCCGTACGGCGCCTCGCATCACGCGCGCGCGGGCTCCGGCGACGGCGGCATCTCGGCTGACGAGAAGACGCTTGCGGTCGCGCTTGGCGTGCGCGTCGCGCGAGCCGCAGCCCAGCTCACCGAACGCGTGTAAGCGCAGCGGAATCGTCGATGCAGCCCACCGCACCCGCGACGCAGGCCGTCACCCAAGTGGTCCCGCGCCGCGGCTTCGCGTTAGGCGCGGCGCTTTCGCTCATCGCCTTGATCGCGCTCGCGATCGTCTGGGAGGGATGGCTCGCGCCGCTGCGCCCCGGCGGCTCGGCGCTCGTGCTGAAGGCCGTGCCGCTTCTCTTGCCGCTCATTGGCGTGCTCAAGCGCCGCGTCTACACGTTTCAATGGGCGTCGATGCTGATCCTCCTCTATTTCGCCGAGGGCATCGTGCGCGGCATGACCGACGGCGGGCTCTCCGCGCGGCTCGGATGGATCGAGGCGGCACTCGCCGTGACCTTCTTCATTTGCGCGCTGGGCTACGTCGCCCCGTTCAAGCGCGCCGCTCGCGCGGCCCGGCGCGGCGCCTGACCATAACGAAAGAAATACTTATGACCGATTCCGCCAACGCATCCCAACAGGCTTTCGTCGCGGCGTGCCGCGACGCGATCGGCGCGGTCAACGTGCTGACCGATGCGCACGACACCGCCTCCTATCTGACCGACTGGCGCCGCCGCTACAACGGCGCCGCCTGCGCCGTCCTGCGGCCGGCCAATACGCAGGAAGTCGCGGCGATAGTGCGGCTCGCCGTCGAGCATCGCGTCGCGCTCGTGCCGCAAGGCGGCAATACCGGGCTCGCAGGCGGCGCGACGCCGGACACGAGCGGCGCGCAAGCGGTCGTGAGCCTCGCGCGCCTGAATCGCGTGCGCGGGCTCGATCCGCACAACAACACGATCACCGTCGAAGCCGGCGTGATCCTCGCCGAAGTCCAAGCGCGGGCGCAAGAGGCCGGCCGGCTCTTTCCGCTATCCCTGGCCGCGGAAGGCAGCTGCACGATCGGCGGCAATCTCGCGACGAACGCGGGCGGCACCGGCGTGCTGCGCTACGGGAACGCACGCGAGCTGTGCCTCGGCCTCGAAGTCGTGACGCCGCAAGGCGAGATCTGGGACGGTCTGCGCGGCCTGCGCAAAGACAACACCGGCTACGATCTGCGCGATCTCTTCATCGGCGCCGAGGGCACGCTAGGCATCATCACGGCGGCCGTCATGAAGCTGCATCCGCAGCCGGCCGCGCGTGTGACGGCGCTCGCCGCACTGGAATCGCCGCATGCCGCACTCGATTTCCTGTCGCTCACGCAGCGCTTCACGGGGCCGCTTTTGACTGGCTTCGAATTGATGTCGGATTTCTGCCTGCGGCTCGTCGGCAAGCATTTCCCGCAGCTGCGCTATCCGTTCGACGCCCCGCATCGCCAGATCGTCCTGCTCGAACTGTCGGACAGCGAGAGCGAAGAGCACGCACGCGCGATCTTCGAGCGGCTGATGGAAACCGCGCTGGAAGATGGGCTCGTCGCCGATGCGGTCGTCGCCGAAAATCTCGCGCAATCGCGCGCGTTCTGGGACCTGCGCGAACACATTCCGCTCGCGCAAGCCGAGGAAGGCTTGAACATCAAGCACGATATCGCGGTGCCGATCTCGCGCATCGGCGCGTTCATCGACGAAACCGACGCCGCAATCGCGCACGCGATCCCCGGAGTGCGCATGGTCACGTTCGGCCATCTCGGCGACGGCAATCTGCACTACAACGTGCAGGCGCCGGAAGGCGGCGACGCAAGGGCCTTCCTCGCGCAGCATCAAGCGCCGATCAACCGGATCGTCTACGACAGCGTGCACAAGCACGGCGGCAGCATCAGCGCGGAGCACGGCCTCGGACAATTGAAGATCGACGAAGCCGCGCACTACAAATCGCCCGTCGAAGTGCGGCTCATGCAGGCGGTGAAAACGGCGCTCGATCCGCTCGGCCTGATGAATCCCGGCAAGGTGCTACGCTAAAGAAGCGTCGGCGGCGAGCCGCCCCCCCCAATCGAAACCGACCGAATCCGACCGGCAGGAGATGTACCCGTGAAAATCCGCGTGTTGTCCGATCTGCATCTCGAATGCGACGAGCCCGAGGTGATTGCGCACGCGAGCGCGGATCTCGTCGTGCTGGCCGGGGACATCCACAACCATGCGGAAGGTCTGCGCTGGGCCGCCGAGACGTTCGACGCGCAAGTGCCGGTCGTCTACGTGCCCGGCAACCACGAGTACTACGACGGCGAATTCGGCGCGCTGGAAACGGCGATGCGCGACGCGGCCCAAAGCGTCGACAACGTGCACTACCTGAACAACGGCGCGCTGATCGACCCGGATGGTCGCTGGCGCGTGCTCGGCACGACGCTATGGACGGATTTCGCGCTGTTCGGCGCGACCGATGACGAGCGCGCGCAATCGATCGCCGCGGCCGAAAAAGTCATGCTCGATTTTCGCGGGCTGATCCAGGTGGCGTGGCCAGGCAGCGGCAACGATGTGACGACAACGAGCGCCGGCGCCCCGCGCGATTTCACGCCGGCCGACACGCTCGCGCTGCACCGCCATGCGCGCGCATGGCTCGAAGCGGAACTGGCAAAACCTTTTGATGGAAAAACGATCGTCGTCACGCACCATGCGCCGCATCGGCTGAGCCTCGCGGCGCGTTACGCGAACGATTGGGCGTCGGCGGGATTCATCAGCGACCTGACGGCGCTGGTGCGCGAACCGGTCGCGCTGTGGATTCACGGACACACGCACACGGCGTTCGACTACACGGTGAACGGCACGCGTGTCGTTTGCAATCCGCGCGGCTACGTGGACCGCAGGACCCGGCGTCTGGAGAACCCGGATTTCGCTTGGGATAAGGTCGTCGAGATCTGACTTATCGCGTCACGCGCTTGGCCGCGCGGTGCACGGGAACCAGCATGAGCTGCGGCACGTATTTCAGGCGGCGCAGCAAGTCGCGCGACGCGGCGATTCCGATCAGACCAAACATGACGGCAACGCCGATCAGCACATGCGTATCCATGAGTTCCCTTCTTTCGATGTGTAGGCAGTCACGACACGGTAGCAAATCGTTTGTCGGCGAGGCGTAAAGAAATGTTGCCGCACAGCAAATCTGTAACAGCCATTGATCAGCGGCCTATTGCACGCTATGGCACGCCAGGCCGCCGGTGTATTCATCTCTTCGCCGCTCAAGTCCGGGCAAACTGGCGCAGCGTAGCCTGATCGGCAGCGAGCGTCGCGGGTAGCTCTTCACGCAGGAAATCGACCCAGGTGCGGATCTTCGCGTCGAGGTACTGGCGCGACGGATACAGCGCATAAACATTCATCGGCTGCGACGTGTACTCGGGCAAAATCCACACGAGCTCGCCGCTCTTGAGCCATTGAATCGCCGAGTAGGTCGGCAGGACGGAAATGCCCATACCTTCGCGCACCGCGACCGCCATGGCCTCGGCGACATTGACCTGGAACGTCGACGGCGGCAGGGAGAAGACCTCCTGTCCATTGGGGCCGTCGAAAGTCCATTTGCCGGCCGCGAGCGTCGGCGCAACCATGTGCAGGCAGACATGATGTTCGAGATCCGCAGGAACCTTGGGCACGCCGCGCTCCTCGAGATACGCCGGCGCCGCGCATGCCACGCTGAACGCGCTGCCGAGACGGTGCGAGACGAGCCCCGAGTCCGGCAAGTCGTAGCCGAGCACGAGCGACACGTCGTAGCCTTCGTCGAGCAGGTCGGGAATGCGATTCGAGAGCGTCAGGTCGATATCGACATCGGGATAGCGCTGGCGGTAGCGGCCGATGGCCGGCACCACGTAGTGCATGCCGAAGCTGCTCATCGCGTGCATCTTGAGCTTGCCGGACGGATGCGCGTGCGCGTCGCCCGCCTCGGCCTCCGCCTGGTCGACGTAGGCGAGAATCTGCTCGCAGCGTTGCAGGTAGCGCTCGCCGGCTTCGGTGAGCGCAATGCGGCGCGTCGTACGGTTCAGGAGCCGCGTGCGCAGATGAGTTTCCAGGTCGGAGACGGCACGCGACGCGTAAGCGGTCGTCGTGTTCAAGTGCTGCGCGGCGGCCGTGAAGCTCCCCGCTTCGACGACTCGGACGAATACGCGCATGTTTTGCAGCGTGTCCATACTATTCCTTCTTTGAATTCTGGCCGATTGTTACACAATCTGAAATATCGATTGTCTCAGTTTCCGTAAAGAACCATTACATTTTTACTTGTTATTCGATAATCTCTCAAAAAATATAATTCATATTAGGTTTATATACTCATTTAAGGAGAGAATCGTGCGGTCTCCGGTAACGAAAGGAAGCGTTGCGCTCGCCTTTCTTGCACTCTCAATAATAATCGCCGGATGCGCCAGTACCGGAGGCATCGCACCGCAAAGCAAAGCGGCCGACGCGTCTTCGTTCGACATCGGCAACGCGGTACGCGCCGCCGACGCCAATGCCAAATGGCCCGCCGCCGACTGGTGGCGCGCCTACGGCGATCCGCAATTGAACTCGCTCGTCGACGCCGCCCGCGCGGGCAGCCCGACGCTCGCGGCCGCGCAGGCGCGCGTGCGCTCGGCGATGGCGCTGGCGGGCCGCGCCCAGGCGGCGCTGGCGCCGCAGGTCAACGGCAGCCTGTCGGTGACGCGCGAGCATTGGCCGGATGATCCGACCTTTTATGGCCCGGGTACGCTGGCGAACACGAACTCCTGGAACAACAGCGCGAGCATCGGCCTCTCCTATCACCTCGACCTTTGGGGCGCCGACAAGAACGCGCTCGAACGCGCGCTCGACGCCGCCCACGCACAGGCCGCCGACGCGCGCACCGCGCAGCTCGAACTCGAAGTCAATGTCGTGCGCGCGTATGTCGATTTGTCGAAGAACTACGCGCTGCTCGATATCGCGAAGCAAGTGCTCGAACAGCAGAAGCAGTTGGCGGCGCTCGCGCACCGGCGTCTCGCGGGCGGCCTCGGCACCCAGCTCGAAGTGAGCCAGACCGAAGCCCCGCTCCCCGAATACGAGCGGCAGATCGATGCGATCGAGGAATCGATCGCGCTCGACCGCAATCAGCTCGCCGCCCTGCTCGGCAAGGGCCCGGGCGCGGGCGACGCGATCACGCGGCCCACGCTGTCGCTGGCGATGCAGGCGGGCCTGCCGTCCACGCTGCCAGCCGAACTGATCGGCCATCGCCCGGACATCGTCGCGGCCCGCTGGACCGTGGCGGCGCAAGCGCGGGGCATCGACGTCGCGAAGGCCGCGTTCTATCCGAACATCAATCTCGCCGCTTCGCTTGGCGGCTACGCCACGGGCGGCCCGCTCTTCCAGTTCCTGAATGCGGCAAACGGCAGCTGGACCGCCGGGCCCGCCCTGTCGCTGCCGATCTTCGACGGCGGCGCGCGGCGCAGCGAGTTCGGCGCGGCGACCGCAGGCTACGACCTCGCGGTAGAGAACTACAACCAGACGATCGTCAGCGCGTTGAAGGACGTCTCCGACCAGGTCGTGCGGATACGCTCGCTCGCGACACAGGAACAGGACGCGCAGCGCTCCGTGGCGGCGGCCAAGAAGAGCTTCGACCTCTCGCGGGAAGGCTATCGGCGCGGGCTCACCGACTACGTCAACGTGATCGTCGCCGAATCGCAGTGGCTCAGCGCGCAGCAAGGCGTCGCGCGCATTCAGGCCGAGCAGCTCGTCGCGCACGCGTCGCTGATGGCGGCGCTCGGCGGCGGGCTCGACGATCCGGCGAACGGTCCGAGCGCCGCCGATACGGTACCAGGCCACACGACGGCCGCCCAACGGGCGGTGTCGACGGTGGCGGAAGCCGTTTCGTCGACAGCGGCCAAGGCCGCCAAGGCGGCGGCCGGCACTCCGGCGGCCGGCGCTCCGGCGGCCGGCGCTCCGGCGTCGCCCAATCCGGCGCAGGCGCCCGCGGCCGAACCCGCCGCGCCGGCCCCCGCACAATAAGGCGCGCCGGCCATGTCCGCCCCTTCTTCCTCCTCGTTGCAGCGAACGCCGCGCACGCTTCGCGACTGGTACGCGATCTTCAGCGATTGGGCGCGCACCGACGGCGCCACGTGGATCTATGTCTTCAAGGCGCTGCTCGCGGCATTCCTCACGCTGCTGATCGCGATGCGGCTCGAGATGTCGCAGCCCAAAACAGCGATGGCGACCGCGTTTATCGTGATGCAGCCGCAAAGCGGCGCCGTGCTCGCTAAAAGCTTCTACCGTTTTTGCGGCACGCTGATCGGACTCGTCGCCACATTGGTCTTCGTCGGGCTTTTCGCGCAGCAGCCCGAAGTCTTCCTGGCGGCGCTCGCGATCTGGGTCGGCATCTGCACGGCCGGCGCCGCACGCAACCGCAACTTCCGTTCGTACGGCTTCCTGCTCGCCGGCTACACGGCGGCGCTGATCGGCCTGCCCGCTGCGCAGTCGCCTAACGGCGCGTTCCTGTCGGCGCTCACGCGGGCCTCGGAAGTCTCGCTCGGCGTCGCCTGCGCAGGCATCGTCAGCGCGCTCGTGTTCCCGCAGCACACGGGAGAGCAGATGCGCACCACCGTGCGTGCGCGCTTTTCCGCGTTCGTGGATTATGTGTCGGCGGCGTTCTCGGGCCGCGTCCAACGCAATTACATCGAGACAACCAACGCGCGTTTTCTCGTCGACATCGTCGGCTTCGAGGCCATGCGCAGCATGACGCAGTTCGAAGGTCCCGACGCGCGCCAGCGCAGCGGCCAGCTCTCGCGCCTGAACAGCGAGTTCATGTCGGCGTCGACGCGCTTTCACGCGCTGCATCAGCTGATGAACCGCCTGCACGACGCCGGCGCCACCGAGGCGATCAACGCGCTCGAGCCGTACTTCAAGGAAATCGCGCCGCTCCTGACGAAGACGGGCGAGCCGGTGCTGACAGCGCTCGACGCGCAGGTCACGGCGGAACAACTGCAAGCCTACAAGGCGACACTGCCGCGCCGCGTGCGCGAACAGCGCGCCGCCTTCGAAAACCGCCCCGATTTCCCGCTGCTCGAGTTCGATACGGCCTCCGAGATGCTGTACCGCTTCATCGACGACCTGCAAAAGTACGCGCAAACGTACGGCTCGCTCGCGTCAGCCGAGGCGAGGCCGCGCGAGCGCTGGATCGAGCATTACGAGCCGAAGACCAATCACATTCAGGTGATCGTCGCCGGCGTGCGCGGCGCCATCGTGATGGCCGCGCTCAGCTGGTTCTGGCTCTGGACGGCGTGGCCGAGCGGCACGATGCTCGTGTCGACGGCGGCGGCGATCTGCGCGCTCGCCTCCTCTGCGCCGAATCCAACGCGCATGTCGGCGCAGATGGGTGTCGGCATCGCAGCGTCAGTGGTTGCCGCCTTTATTTGCGAGTTCGGCGTCTACCCGCATATCGACGGCTTCCCGATGCTGTGCGTCGCGCTCACACCGTTTCTGGCATTCGGCATCTATGTATCGACGCGCCGCGGCCTGGCGGGCTATGGCGCCGGCTACCTGATCTTCTTCTGCAACCTGGCCGGCCCGGACAACGTCATCAACTACGATCCCTCGGGCTTCATGAACGACGCGATCGCGCTCGTCATGTCGACGATCGTCGCGGCAATCGCATTCGCGATTTTGCTGCCGCCCGCCACGCCGTGGCTGCGCAACCACTTGTTCGCCGACATGCGGCGGCAGGTCCTGATGGCTTGCAGCGCCGGGCTCGAGCGCGTGCGCTCCCGCTTCGAGAGCGGCACGCGCGATCTGGCGTTCCAGGCGCACAGCCTCGCCGAAGACGAACCCGAAGTGCGGCGCGACACGCTGCGCTGGCTCGTCGCCGTGCTCGAAGTCGGCAATGCGATCATCGATCTGCGCCAGGAGCTCGCGACACTGCCTCGCGATCCGCGCTACGCCGAGACAATGCCGTGGCGCCAGACCGTCCAGAAGACGCGCGAAGCGATCACCTCGCTCTTCTCGAGGCCGGACGCGCAGCGCCTCGACGCCGCGCTCGCCGCGACCGGCGATGCGATCGCCGCCGTCCAGCAGACGCTCATCGCCTTCGAGCCGCCGCGAGACGAGCGGCGCCAACTGCAACGCATCCTGAGCCATCTCCACTTCATGCGCTCGGCGCTGCTCGATCCGCAGTCGCCGCTCGAGCACTTCGTGGGCAAGCGCCAGCGCCCCGCCGCGGCACAACCTTCGGGAGAGCCCCATGCCTCGTGAAATCGCCGTACTCGACGCCTATGTGCCGACCATCCTGCTGCTGTGCGTAATCGGCGCGGCGCTGACCTGGGCGCTCGATCGCGTCCTCGCCTGGACCGGCCTGTACCGCGTCGTCTGGCATCCCTCGTTGTTCCGGGCGAGCCTGCTCGTCTGCATCTGCGGCGTGCTGGGGCTCGCCGTCTATCGTTGAATCACGCGTTCATTAGAGTCACATCATGACCATCCGAAAACTCTTCGGCTTTCTCGCGACCGCCGTCATCTTCGCCGTCGCCATCCTGATCGGCTACAAGCTGTGGGTGTACTACATGGATTCACCATGGACCCGCGACGGCCGCGTGCGCGCCGAGATCGTCAACATCGCGCCGGACGTCTCGGGCTATGTCGTCGAGCTGCCCGTGAAGGACAACCAGTTCGTCAAGAAGGGCGACCTCCTGATGCAAATCGACCCGTCGCACTATCAGATCGCGGTCGAGCAGGCACAGGCCGCGGTCGCCGCGCGCAAGGCCGAATTGCAGATGCGCATCGATGACGCCAAGCGCCGCGCGGACATGGACAGTCTGGTCGTGTCGAAGGAAAACCGCGAGAACGCGACGCACACCGCGTCGAGCGCCGAGGCGCAGTACCAGCAGGCGATCTCCGCGCTCGACGCGGCCAAGCTGAACCTCGAGCGCACGCGCGTCGTGGCGCCGGTCGACGGCTACGTGACCAACCTGAGCGTGTTCAAGGGCGACTACGCGACGACCGGCTCCCCGAAGCTCGCGCTGATCGACAGCCATTCGTTCTGGGTCTACGGCTATTTCGAGGAAACCAAGCTGCGAGGCGTAAAGGTCGGCGCGAAGGCCGAGATGAGGATGATGGGCGGCGGCGTGCTGAAGGGCCACGTCGAAAGCATCTCGCGCGGCATCTACGATCGCGACAATCCCGCGAGCCGAGACCTCGTCGCCGACGTGAACCCGACCTTCAACTGGGTGCGCCTCGCGCAACGCGTGCCGGTGCGCATCCATATCGACGAGGTGCCCGACGGTCTCGTGCTGGCGGCGGGCACCACGTGCACCGTGGTCGTGAAGCCCTGAGCGGGCGCTAGCCAGGCACTACCGCAGCCTGAACTTCCCGACGAGGCGCTTGAGCGACTTCGCCTGATCGTCGAGCGAGCGTGCGGCGGCCGTCGCCTCCTCGACGAGCGCCGCGTTCTGCTGCGTGCCCGAATCCATCTGCGTGACGGCCTGGTTGATCTCTTCGATGCCCGCGCTCTGCTCCGACGACGCCGCCGAGATCTCGCCCATGATGTCCGTCACGCGCTTCACGGCCTTCACGACTTCGTCCATCGTCTGACCCGCGTCCTGCGCGAAGTGCGAGCCGTTCGCGACGCGCTCGAGCGACGCGTGGATCAACCCCTTGATTTCCTTGGCCGCCTGCGCGCTGCGCTGCGCGAGGTTGCGCACCTCGCCCGCGACCACCGCGAAGCCGCGGCCCTGCTCCCCCGCACGCGCCGCCTCGACCGCCGCATTCAGCGCGAGGATGTTGGTCTGGAACGCAATCCCTTCGATCACGCCGATGATGTCGCCGATGCTCTTCGCGCTGTCGCTGATCTCGCCCATCGTCGACACCACGCGCGAGACGACCTCGCCACCCTTCTCCGCGATGTCCGACGCGTTGTTCGCGAGCGTGCTCGCCTGCTTCGCGTTGTCGGCGTTCTGCTTCACGGTGGAGGTCAGCTGCTCCATGCTCGCCGCGGTCTTTTCGAGCGACACCGCCTGCATTTCGGTGCGCTGCGACAGATCGAGGTTGCCCATCGAGATCTCGCCGGCCGCCGACGCGATCGCCTCGGCGCTCGCGGTGATCTCGCTGACCGTTTCCGACAGCCCCACCTGCATGTCGCGCAGCGCGACGAGCACGCTCGACTTGTCGTTCTTGGCGAGCGTGATCGGATGCGAGAGGTCGCCGGCCGCGATGTGGCTCGCGATGTTCTTAGCGTAGGCCGGCTCGCCGCCGAGCTGCTTCGTGAGCCTGCGCACCACCCATTCGCCGATCAGGAACGCCACGACGAAGAGGCCGATCGTCATCCCCGCGATCATCACGAACGACGACTTGAAGATGAACGACGACGCTTCGATCGTCGCCTTCGCGGCGGTGCCGCGCGACTGGACGAGCGCGTCGACGAGCTTTTCGAGCTTTTCGGTTTCGACGAGCAGCGACACGTCCTGCGTGCCGACCTGCCAGTTCATCTGCGACAGATCGAGCGGCTGCGCCTTCACGAGCGTCACGAACGCGCGCAGGTGATCGCTCCAGGCCGACACGGCCGCAGCGAGCTTCTTCTGGTGTTCCAGCGCGTCGGCATCGGACGAGTCGGTGAATTGCTGCAGCGTCGACAGTTCGCCGGTGATCGCGGCGAGCCCCTTGTCGACATCGCCACCGAGATCGTCGCGCTCCTTGGCCGTGGTCGCCGTGAGCAGCTGCTTCTGCGCGCGGCTCGCGCGCAGCACGTTCGCGCGCACCTCTTCGGCCGCGCGGCTCGCGACGTGCCCCTGATCGTAGATCGATTGCGTCGAGCCGTTCAGACGGCTGATCTGCGTGAGCGAAAAAACGCCGATGGCGAGCGTGCCGGCGAGCAGCACGGCGAACGCCACCCGCAGCGTCGCCTTGACCGACAAGCTATTGAGCCCGCTTGCCGCCGAGCGCTTCTTGTTGTTGCTCGGACGGCCACCGGCCGACTCGTCATCCGGTACGAACCCCGCGCCCGAACGGCGGCCCAGCGAAACTGCCTTCATAGATATCCCCGCTTTTTCAAAACGTGCCGCCGGACCGGTGGGTCCGGAGCACGGCTTACCTTGCCCGGGTCAACGGCATTTGGGCGTGGTTCCTTTAGCGTCGTGCGCCCTGATGTAAACCCGGCCCAGCAGCGTCGGCGTGGTCTGTCGCCGCGCGCCTCGGACGGTTTATAACCGGACAAAAATCGCGCGCACAAGCGCGCGTCAAGGAAGGTAAGGACCTGTCGCGGCCCGGTGACATCCCCTCGATACCCGCTTGACGGCCACCGTTTTGCACGCTTTCGGTGCGGACGTTCGTGTCCGTCTTGCGCAGATCACGCCCAAACCATGTCCGAATTGCGACAAAACTTGTCCTTACATTTCGCACGCGCCACATTACACTGCTTCGAACGTTCACTGCGCGTTGCCTGCCCCGGCGCCGCGCATGCCCCATCCACCTTTCTATCGCGGTCAATCCAATGGAAACGAGCCTCGACAAACGGGCCCTCGCCGGTTCCGCCTCCGGCCAGGCCAGCTCATCGGCGCAGCCTGCCGCCGCAAAAGTTCAGCGCACCGTCTATTCGGTGCTCGGCGCGATCAGCTTCGCGCACCTGCTGAACGACATGATTCAGTCGCTGATTCTGGCGATCTATCCGATGCTGAAAGCGAGCTTCTCGCTGTCGTTCGGGCAGATCGGCCTCATCACGCTCACCTATCAGATCACCGCGTCGCTGCTGCAGCCGCTCGTCGGCTATTACACCGACAAACGCCCGAAGCCCTACTCGCTGCCAGTCGGCATGGGCTTCACGCTGAGCGGGCTCGTGCTGATGTCGGTCGCGCCGAACTTCGGCGTGCTGCTCGTCGCGGCGGCGCTGGTCGGGTGCGGATCGTCGGTGTTTCATCCGGAATCGTCGCGGGTCGCGCGCATGGCCTCGGGCGGACAGCACGGGCTCGCGCAGTCGCTGTTCCAGGTCGGCGGCAATGCCGGTTCGTCGCTCGGGCCGCTGCTCGCGGCGCTGATCGTGATCCCGCACGGACAGCGCAGCATCGCGTGGTTCTCGGTCGCGGCGCTCGTGGCCATCGTCGTGCTCGCGCAAATCGGCCGCTGGTACAAGCGGCACCCCGCGACCAAGAAAGCGAAGAACGCGCACGCCGCCCGCCATGCGCTGCCGCGCAACCGCGTGATGCTCGCGATGAGCGTGCTCGTGTTGCTCGTGTTCTCGAAGTACTTCTATCTCGCGAGCATCAACAGCTACTTCACGTTCTATCTGATCGACAAGTTCCACCTGCCCGTGCAAGCCGCGCAGATTCACCTGTTCGTGTTCCTCGCGGCGGTCGCGGCGGGCACGATCATCGGCGGGCCGGTCGGTGACCGGATCGGACGCAAGTACGTGATCTGGGCGTCGATCCTCGGCGTCGCGCCGTTCACGCTGCTGCTGCCGTACGCGAATCTGTTCTGGACCAGCGTGCTGACGGTTGTGATCGGTGTCGTGCTGGCGTCGGCGTTCTCGGCGATCCTGGTTTATGCGCAAGAACTCATTCCCGGCAAGGTGGGGATGGTGGCCGGCTTGTTCTTCGGATTCGCGTTCGGGCTTGGCGGCGTCGGGGCCGCCGTGCTCGGCCAGCTCGCGGACGCGACGAGCATCGCGTTCGTCTACAAGGTGTGCTCGTTCCTGCCGCTGATCGGCATCCTGACCGTGTTCCTGCCCGACGTCGAAGGCAAGCGCGCGAAGGCTTGAGCCGCGCTCATCATTCAGCGTTCCAAGCAAAAGCGCCGCAACTGCGGCGCTTTTGCATTTGGTGTCGAGCGAGTGCCCCGCGCGCTATCGCACCGGCACTTGCACAGGATTCCTTTTAAGTTTTCGCAATTTGACTCACTCGGCGATGGCCCGCCGCACGCTGCCGTCCACCGCAGCCAGTTGCGACTCCGCCTCCGTCACGCCAATCCCGCGCTTTAGCGCGACGATCGCCACCTTGACCTGAAAGCCGCACGACTCCAGCGTGCGGCGAGCCAGTTCATCGGATGCGCCGGTGGCATGCGTGGTCAGGTTCACTGAGCGGTGGATGAGCTTGGCGTTGGTCGGCCGGAGGTCGACCATCAGGTTGCCGTACACCTTGTTGAGCCCCACCATCAGGGCGCTCGAAAAGCTGTTGAGCGCGATCTTCTGCGCAGTTCCGGCCTTCAAACGCGTGCTGCCCGATATCACCTCGGGACCCGTGTCGAGCACGATGCCGATATGCGCTTCGGTCACCACCGACGCGTTGGGATTGTTCGCCAGACCGATCGTCAGCGCGCCGGCCTTGCGCGCCGCGCGCAGTGCGCCAAGCACATAGGGCGTGCGGCCGGATGCGGCGATCGCCAGCACGACGTCGTTGGGCGCCGGCTCGACCGACAGGATGTCGGACGCCCCCTGGCGCTCGTCGTCCTCCGCCCCTTCGATCGACTCTCGGATCGCTCTCGATCCGCCCGCCAACAGCGCAATCGCCCGATGTTTGGGCCATGAGAACGTCGGGTAGAGTTCCACGGAATCCATCAGCCCAAGGCGCCCCGACGTCCCGGCTCCGACGTAAATCAACCGGCCTCCGTCGCGCATCCGGGGAAGCGCCTCGCGGACCGCCTCGGCCAGCTTCTCCCGGCTTTCCCAGACCGCCTTCAACGCGTTGCGCTGGTCGTCGATCAGTACGTCGATCAGGTCGTCGGCCGAATAGAGATCGAGCTCCGTGTGCAACGGATTCGGCATTTCAGTCTTCGTAACCATGGCGAATGTCCTGGTCAAACCAGCATCGGCCATTCCAGGTTACGCCAAATCGATGACAGTATGGCGGACGAAAACCCCTCCTAAAACGCATACGAAGCCCCGCTGGATAAGCCGCACGCGCAAAGGCGAAGATGCTGGCTCGGAATCTGCGGCACGGTCATGGAGAACCCGGGTTGTGAGCCGCCGACTCCGGGTCCTATGCTGTATTGCGGCACACATTGAAGCGCCTGGTGCACAAGCGCCCCCCACCGCCCCGCCAACGTCCCCGAGGACCGCCGACCATGACCCGCTACCGCGATTTCCATCGCCGCTCGATCGACGCCCCCGATGAATTCTGGCGTGCCGAAGCCACGCGCATCCATTGGGAGACGCCGTTTCACACGGTGCTCGACGCGAACCGTCCGCCCTTCACGCGCTGGTTCGTCGGCGGCCGCACGAACCTGTGCCACAACGCGCTTGACCGCCATCTCGCCACGCGCGCGCAGCAGGATGCGCTCGTGAGCGTATCGACCGAAACCGGCATCGAACGCCGCTTCACGTATGCCGAGCTGTACAACGAAGTGAACCGCATGGCCGCGGTGATGCGCTCGCTGGGCGTCGCGCGCGGCGAGCGCGTACTGATCTATCTGCCGATGATTCCCGAGGCCGTATTCGCGGTGCTCGCCTGCGCGCGGCTCGGCGCGATCCATTCGGTGGTGTTCGGCGGTTTCGCCGCGGCGAGCCTCGCCGCGCGCATCGACGACGCCAAGCCTGCGCTAATCGTTACCGCCGACGCGGGCGCGCGCGGCGGCAAGGTCATCGACTACACGCCGCTCGTCGACGAGGCGCTCGCGCGCGCCGAACACAAGACCGCGCGCGTGCTCCTGATCGACCGGCAGCTCGCGCCCGAGCGGCTCAACGCGAGCTATCTGGTCGCCTACGAGCCGCTGCGCGAGCAGTACTTCAACACCCACGTGCCGTGCGAATGGCTCGAATCGAACGAACCGTCGTACGTGCTTTACACGTCGGGCACGACCGGGCGGCCCAAGGGCGTGCAGCGCGATGTCGGCGGCTATGCGGTCGCGATGGCGGCATCGATGGAGTACATCTTCGAAGGACGCGCGGGCGACACGATGTTCACCGCGTCGGACATCGGCTGGGTGGTCGGCCACAGCTACATCATCTATGCGCCGCTGATCGCCGGGCTCACGACCGTGCTGTACGAAGGCACGCCGGTCCGCCCGGACGGCGGCATCTGGTGGCGGCTCGTCGAGCAGTACAAGATCAACCTGATGTTCACGTCGCCGACGGCGCTGCGCGTGCTGAAGAAGCAAGACCCGGCGTTGATGAAGGCCGCCGACCTGTCGAGCCTGCGCACGCTGTTCCTCGCGGGCGAACCGCTCGACGAGCCGACTGCCGCGTGGATTCAGGACGCGCTCGGCAAGCCGGTCGTCGACAACTACTGGCAGACCGAAACCGGCTGGCCGATCATCGCGATCCAGCGCGGCGTCGAGGCGCTGCCGCCGAAGCTCGGCTCACCGGGTGTGCCGGTGTATGGCTACCACCTCACGATCCGCGACGTGGGAAACGGCAAGCCGTGCGGGCCCGGCGAGAAAGGGGTCGTCACGCTCGGCTACCCGCTGCCGCCCGGCTGCATGACGACGGTCTGGGGCGACGACAAGCGCTTCGTCGACACCTATTGGTCGAAGATGGCGGGCGAGTCTGTTTATTCGACGTTCGACTGGGGGATTCAGGACGACGACGGCTACGTGTCGATCCTCGGCCGCACCGACGATGTCATCAATGTCGCGAGCCATCGCTTCGGAACACGCGAGATCGAAGAGGCGTTGTCGAGCCATACGGCGGTCGCCGAGGTGGCGGTGGTCGGCGTGGCCCATGAGGAAAAGGGACAAGTGCCGCTCGCGTTCGTCGTGCTGCGCGATGCGCAAGCGGCGGCGGCGCCCGACGATCGCAAGAAGCTCGAAGCGGCGCTGCTCGCGACCGTCGACCGTTACCTGGGTGCGGTCGGGCGCCCGGCGCGAGTGCACTTCGTCGCGATGCTGCCGAAGACACGCTCCGGCAAGCTGCTGCGCCGCGCGATCGCGGCGCTGGCCGAGGGCCGCGATCCGGGGGATTTGCCGACGATCGAAGACCCGGCGGCGTTGCAGATGCTGCGCGCGGTGCTTGAAGGAGGTTGAGCGCGCGAGACTCGCTGGTACAGGCTCGCGGCTCAAACCCGCGAGCGCGCCTCCAGAAACCGCCGCAAGATCCCCGACGAATACGCGTGCGCAATATCGGTGAGAAACGACGTGAACGACGCGGTTGCGTGATCGTCGGCGGTGTCGGAGATGGTCCGCACGATCGCGCACGGCACGTCGTGCTCGTAGCAGACCTGCGCAATCGCCGCGCCTTCCATTTCGACCGCGAGCGCGTCAGGCAGCGCGGCACGCAGCGCGCCGACTTCCTCCGAACTCGACACGAACCGATCGCCGCTGATCACGAGCCCGCGATGCACATTTGCGCCGTGCAAGCGGAAACGCTCGGCGAGCGCCGCGCCCTCGTCGGCGACGAAACGATCGCAGGCAGCGGCGAGTTCATCGGCGAGCCCGGCGTGTGCGGCAAAGTGCGTCACACCAAGCAGCGGCACCTCATAGCGGGGGAACAGCGGCGACGCATCGAGATCGTGCTGCAGCAGCGTATTCGCGACGACGACATCGCCGACGCGCACATGACTCCCCACGCCGCCCGCGACGCCCGTAAACACGATCGCATCGACATCGAACACGTGAATCAGCGCGCTCGCCGTCGCCGCGGCCGCGACCTTGCCGACGCGCGCGAGCGTCACGACGCACGGCACGCCGTACACGGTGCCGACGTGATAATCGCGCCGGCCGAGCGTCACGGTGCGCAACCCGCCGTCGGCGCGCATCGCGTCGACGAGATCGCCCAATTCCTGCGGCAGCGCCGCCAGCACGCCCAGCGGCCGTTGCCGCTTCGATTCCGTCGGTTCCATCGTTGCCTCGCTCATTCGACCGCCTGCAATTTAGCGACGGCCAGCGCGAGCCACTTTTCGCCGTGCCGCTTGAATCTGACTTGCGCACGCGCGTCGGCGCCGCTGCCTTCGAGCGCCGTCACGGTGCCCTCTCCGAATTTCGTGTGAAACACGGCCTGGCCGACCTTGAAGCCCGTGTCGGCCGCGCGTTGCGTGTTCGCGAACGCGGGCAACGGAGCCTGATCGACTGCTGCGCCCGCATAGCTTTCCTGGCGATCGGGACGCGCAAACCAATCACGGCCCCAGCCGGCGTTGTCCGAGCGGCCGCCCCAGCGCGCCCCCGCCTCGACTTTGGGCGTGAGCCACTTGAGCGTTTCCTGCGGCAGCTCGTCGAAAAAGCGCGAGCGGATGTTGTAGCGCGTCTGGCCGTGCAGCAGCCGGCTCTGTGCAAACGACAGATACAGCCGCTCTTTGGCCCGCGTGATCGCGACGTACATGAGCCGCCGCTCTTCCTCGAGCCCGTCTTGTTCCAGCGCGCTGTTCTCGTGCGGGAAGAGTCCCTCTTCCAGCCCCGTAATGAAGACCGCCGTGAACTCGAGCCCCTTCGCCGCGTGCACCGTCATCAATTGAACGGCGTCCTGGCCCGCTTGCGCCTGGTTGTCACCCGCTTCCAGCGAGGCGTGCGACAGGAAACCCGCGAGCGGCGTCATCGTGTCGGGGTTCTGCGCGGGATCGGTGATGCTGGCCGGATCGAGCACGACGGCGGACGGATCGCCCGGCACCGCCGCGATCTCGAGCGCCGTGGTGGCGCCGGGCCGCAGCGGGATAGAGCGGGCCGGCGTGTCGAGCCCGTAGCCCTCTTCGCTGACGAACGCGGTGGCCGCGTTCACGAGTTCCTGCAAGTTCTCAAGACGGTCCTGGCCTTCGCGCTCGTTCTGGTAGAAGTCCGCGAGACCGCTCGCGCGCACGACGTACTCGACCGTCTCCGGCAGGCTCATCTGCTGCGTCTCGGCGCGCATCTTCGCGACCAGATTCGCAAACGCGCCGAGGCTCGAGCCGGCCTTGCCAGTCACGTACGGAATCGCCGCCGCCATCGAGCAGTTATAGAGACGCGCCGCGTCCGCAAGCTGTTCGATCGAGCGCGCGCCGATGCCGCGCGCCGGGAAGTTGACGACGCGCGCGAACGCGGTGTCGTCGTTCGGGTTGTCGATGAGGCGCAGATACGCGAGCGCGTGCTTCACTTCCTGGCGCTCGAAAAAGCGCAGGCCGCCGTACACGCGGTACGCGATGCCCGCATTGACGAGCGTGTGCTCGATCGTGCGCGACTGCGCGTTGCTGCGATAGAGCACCGCCACCTCGCCGCGTGCGAGCCCCGTGTTGATCAGCGCCTTGATCTCCTCGACGATCCAGCCGGCTTCCTGCGAATCGGTGGCCGCCTCGTAGACGCGCACCGGCTCGCCGTGGCCCGCGTCGGTGCGCAGGTTCTTGCCGAGCCGCCGCGAGTTGTTCGCGATCAGTTGATTGGCCGCGTCGAGGATATGGCCGTGCGAGCGGTAGTTCTGCTCGAGCTTGATCAGGTGCCGCACTTTGAATTCGTGCTCGAAGTCGCGCATGTTGCCGACGTTCGCGCCGCGGAACGCGTAAATCGATTGATCGTCGTCGCCGACCGCGAAGATCGCGTTCGGGTTTGCGTTCAATTCGCCGGCGAGCATCTTGAGCCAGGCGTACTGGAGCTTGTTGGTGTCCTGGAACTCATCGACGAGGATGTGCCGGAAACGCGCCTGGTAATGCGCGCGCAGCGGCGGGTTGTGGGCGAGCAGTTCGTAGCAGCGCAGCAGCAGTTCCGGGAAGTCGACGACGCCTTCGCGCTGGCACTGCTGCTCGTACGCCTGGTAGAGCTCGACGAACTTGAGATTGAAGCTGTCGGACGCATCGACGTGCTCTGGCCGCAGCCCCTGCTCCTTCGCGTTGTTGATGAAGTACTGGAGGTTTTTCGGCGGATATTTCTCGTCGTCGACGTTCAGGCCCTTCATCAGGCGCTTGATCGCGGACAGTTGATCCGCGGTATCGAGAATCTGGAACGTGGCGGGCAGCCCCGCGTCGCGGTGGTGCGCGCGCAGCATCCGGTTGCACAGGCCGTGGAAGGTGCCGATCCACATGCCGCGCGTGTCGATCGGCAGCAGCGCCGAGAGGCGCGCCATCATCTCGCGCGCGGCCTTGTTCGTGAACGTGACGGCGAGCACGGTGGCAGGCGACGCGAGCCCATGCTGGATCAGCCACGCGATGCGCGTGATCAGCACGCGCGTCTTGCCGCTGCCGGCCCCGGCCAGGATCAGCGCGGGTTCGTTCGGCAGCGTGACGGCGGCGTGTTGTTCGGGATTCAGATTCGCAAGCAGTTCGGGCATGGGAGAGCGGGAATGGAGAAGCTTAGCGGCCGGGACAGCGCGGGCGGCGTGCCCGGCGCGTGCGTGGCGGAGTCGACAGCGAATCGCACATTATAAGTCGCGGGCGTGACCGCAGACGCCTAGCCCTGCCGCGATCCTGTTTATCCCTTTGGATCGGATCGTGAGGCACAAGCCGACACACAACTAAGTGCAACACATAATTATGTGTTAGATTGACCTACTCCATCGGAGCTTAGTCATGGCAGACACCGTCAATTTCACCGGCTCGGTCGATCGCGACCTGCTCAAGCGGGCCAAGGTTCTCGCCGCGAAGGCGGACACCTCGGTCAACGCGCTGTTCAACGCCGAGCTGCGCTATCTCGTCGAGACCTTCGAAGCGGCGGAAGCGAGCGGCAACCAGAACTTCCGGACCCTGCTCGATTTCTCGCTGGGCCGCATCCACGACCGCAAGGCGATGGATGCGCTCGGCATCGACAGCGACGAAGACCTGTTCCTGCTGATGGCCCAGGCGCACCTGCCGATGCCGCGCCTGCCCGACGCGCAAACGCGGCGCATGGCCGACGACCTGAACTCGCTGCTCGACTGACGGATGGCGGCCGCTTCAACCGTCGCCCTGCTCCCCGATGCCGGGCCGCTGATCACCCTCGCCTATGCCGATGCGCTCGATCTGCTTCTGAAGCCGGGCTGGTCCGTCGAGATCGTCGACATGGTGCTGCACGAAGTCACGCGCAACCGCACCCCGACGAGCGAGCGCATCGCCCGCTGGGTCGGCGAGCGGCGCCTGCCAGTCATCGAGACCAAGGTCCATCGCCGCTACACGCAGGCGCAGGTGGAGGCATCGACGGTCCGCAAGTCGAACCTCGGCGGACTGGCGATCCAGGAAGCGATGAACGACTTCGGCCTGTCGTCGGGGAAAACCGGCGTATTCCTATTCGAAGACCACAAGATCGCCCGCGCGAGCTTTCTGCTCCCCGACAACTGCCGCAAGGTGTCGACGCGAGCGTATCTGCTGTTTCTCGAAGAGCGCGGGCTGATCGAATCCGCCGCGGACATCGAGCGCCGCGCGATTCTCGCCGGCCGCGCGTTTTCGCGGCTGCGGTTCCCGCCGGAGTAGTGCGCCGCCCGCACCCTGTGCGGCGCTCGGTCCCGGGCGCCCCCATCGACCCTTTATAATCGAACGTTTCGACGTATCTTTTCACGCATTTTTCGGCAGATTCCCCACCATGAGCGACACCACGCTTGCGAAGAGTTTCGAACCCCAGACCATCGAGGCCCAGTGGGGCCCGGAATGGGAAAAACGCGGTTACGCTGCGCCGGCCTTCGTGGCCGGCGTCAAGGACTTCTCGATCCAGCTGCCGCCGCCGAACGTGACGGGCACGCTGCACATGGGCCACGCGTTCAACCAGACGATCATGGATGGCCTGACGCGCTATCACCGCATGCTCGGCGAGAACACGATGTGGCTGCCCGGCACCGATCACGCGGGCATCGCCACGCAGATCGTCGTCGAGCGCCAGCTCGATGCGCAAGGCGTGTCGCGCCATGATCTCGGCCGCGAGAAATTCGTCGAGCGCGTGTGGGAATGGAAACAGCAGTCGGGCTCGACGATCACGGGCCAGGTGCGGCGCCTCGGCGCGTCGATCGATTGGTCCCGCGAATACTTCACGATGGACGACAAGATGTCGGCGGTCGTGACCGATGTGTTCGTGCGGCTCTACGAGCAAGGGCTCATCTATCGCGGCAAGCGGCTTGTGAACTGGGACCCGGTGCTGATGACCGCCGTGTCCGATCTCGAAGTCGCGAGCGAGGAAGAGAACGGCCATCTGTGGCACATCCAATACCCGCTGTCCGATGGTAGCGGTCATCTCACGGTCGCGACGACGCGTCCCGAGACCATGCTCGGCGACGTCGCCGTCATGGTCCATCCGGAAGACGAGCGCTATGCGCACCTGATCGGCAAAACGGTGAAGCTGCCGCTCGCGGACCGCGAGATCCCGATCATCGCCGACGACTACGTCGACCGCGAGTTCGGCACCGGCGTGGTGAAGGTCACGCCCGCGCACGATTTCAACGACTACCAAGTCGGCCAGCGCCACAAGCTGCCGCAGATCGAAATCCTCACGCTCGAAGCGAAGATCAACGACAACGCGCCCGCGAAGTATCGCGGCCTCGATCGTTTCGAAGCGCGCAAGCAAGTGGTTGCCGATCTCGAAGCGCTAGGGCTGCTCGAATCGGTGAAGCCGCACAAGCTGATGGTGCCGCGCGGCGACCGCACGAACGTCGTGCTCGAGCCGATGCTGACCGACCAATGGTTCGTCGGGATGAGCAAGCCGGCTCCCGAAGGCACGTTCAATCCGGGCAAGTCGATCGCGGAAACGGCACTGAACGTCGTGCGCAGCGGCGAGATCAAATTCGTGCCGGAAAACTGGACGACCACCTACTACCAGTGGCTCGAAAACATCCAGGACTGGTGCATCTCGCGTCAACTGTGGTGGGGCCATCAGATCCCGGCGTGGTACGGCGAGAACGGCGAGGTGTTCGTCGCGAAGACCGAAGCCGACGCGCGTGCGCAAGCCGATGCGAAGGGCTACACCGGCGCGTTGAAGCGCGAC
Organism: Trinickia camelliae; assembly: GCF_053525655.1. Taxonomy (NCBI): domain Bacteria; kingdom Pseudomonadati; phylum Pseudomonadota; class Betaproteobacteria; order Burkholderiales; family Burkholderiaceae; genus Trinickia; species Trinickia camelliae. Next base: position 125,563 of record NZ_JBCHAA010000005.1, on the reverse strand, counting down.
GACGACGTGCTCGACACGTGGTTCTCGTCGGCGCTCGTGCCGTTCTCGTCGCTTGGCTGGCCGAACGAGACCGAGGAACTGAAACACTTCCTGCCGTCGTCGGTGCTCGTCACGGGCTTCGACATCATCTTCTTCTGGGTCGCGCGGATGGTCATGATGACCACCCACTTCACCGGCAAGGTACCGTTCCATACGGTCTACGTGCACGGCCTCGTGCGCGATGCCGAAGGCCAGAAGATGAGCAAGAGCAAGGGCAACACGCTCGACCCGATCGATATCGTCGACGGTATCGATCTCGAATCGCTCGTCTCGAAGCGCACTACGGGCCTCATGAATCCGAAGCAGGCCGCGACGATCGAAAAGAAGACGCGCAAGGAATTCCCCTCGGGCATTCCGTCGTTCGGCACCGACGCGTTGCGCTTCACGATGGCATCGATGGCGACGCTCGGCCGCAACGTCAACTTCGACCTCGCGCGCTGCGAAGGCTATCGCAACTTCTGCAACAAGCTCTGGAACGCGACGCGCTTCGTGCTGATGAATTGCGAAGGCCACGAGTGCGGCTTCGACAAGCCCGAGCTGTGCGGTGCAGGCGACTGCGGCCCCGGCGGCTATCTCGACTTCTCGCAGGCGGACCGCTGGATCGTGTCGCTCTTGCAACGCGTCGAAGCCGAAGTCGAAAAGGGCTTCGCCGACTATCGTTTCGACAATGTCGCGAATGCAATTTACAAGTTCGTGTGGGACGAATACTGCGACTGGTATCTCGAACTCGCGAAGGTGCAGATCCAGAACGGCACGCCCGAGCAGCAGCGCGCGACGCGCCGCACGCTGTTGCGCGTACTCGAAACGGTGCTGCGCCTCGCCCACCCGATCATCCCGTTCATCACCGAAGCGCTCTGGCAGAAGGTCGCGCCGCTCGCGAAGAGCTACCCGGCCGACGCAGCGGAAGGCGCGGCGTCCATCATGGTGCAGCCCTATCCGATCGCCGAGCCGAAAAAGATCGACGAAAGCGCCGAGCGCTGGGCGTTGGAGCTGAAAGCGGTCATCGATGCGTGCCGCAATCTGCGCGGCGAAATGAATCTGTCCCCGGCGACCAAAGTGCCGCTCCTGGCAACCGGCAACGCTGAACAATTGCGCACCTTCGCCCCTTACGCGCAAGCGCTCGCACGCCTTTCGGAAGTCAAGATCATCGCCGACGAAGCGACGCTCGACGCCGAAGCGCACGGCGCGCCGATTGCCATCGTCGGCGGCGACAAGCTCGTGCTGAAGGTCGAGATCGACGTCGCGGCCGAACGCGAACGGCTTGGCAAGGAAATTGCTCGTCTGGATGCGGAGATCGTCAAGTGCAACGCGAAACTCGGTAATGAGGCTTTTGTCGCAAAAGCCCCCGCCGCAGTTGTGGAACAGGAACAGAAAAGGCTGTCAGAATATCGAGACACCATTGCCAAGCTGAGCGCTCAACTCTCGCGGCTTCCCGCGTGACCTTGGCGGTTGAATTATTTCGAGCACACACGAGGACGCAGATCCCATGTTGAAAGTCACCAAAGCCGTCTTTCCGGTAGCGGGCCTAGGCACCCGCTTCCTGCCTGCGACCAAGGCAAGCCCGAAGGAGATGCTGCCGGTCGTCGACAAGCCGCTGATCCAATACGCGGTCGAAGAAGCGATGGCCGCCGGCATCACCGAAATGATCTTCGTCACGGGCCGCAGCAAGCGCGCCATTGAGGACCACTTCGATAAGTCGTATGAAATCGAAGCCGAACTCGAAGCGCGCGGCAAGGACAAGCTGCTCGAGCTCGTGCGCAGCATCAAGCCGAGCCATGTCGACTGCTTCTACGTGCGCCAGCCCGAAGCACTCGGCCTCGGCCATGCGGTGCTGTGCGCCGAGAAGCTCGTCGCCGACAACCCGTTCGCCGTGATCCTCGCGGACGACTTGCTGTACGGCGAGCCGCCCGTGATGCAGCAGATGATCGAGGTGTTCGATCACTATCACAGCTCGGTGATCGGGGTCGAAGAGATCCCGCCGTCGGATACGAAGTCTTACGGCATCGTCGACGGTAAGGAATGGGAAGACGCGATCATCAAGATGTCGGGCATCGTCGAGAAGCCGGCGCCGGAAGTCGCGCCGTCGAACCTGGGCGTGGTGGGCCGCTATGTGTTGAAGCCGCGCATCTTCGATCACCTGCGCGCGTTGAAGCCGGGCGCGGGCGGCGAGTTGCAGTTGACCGACGCGATCCAGTCGCTGCTCGCCGACGAGCAAGTGCTCGCGTACAAGTACCACGGCACGCGCTTCGACTGCGGCAGCAAGCTCGGTTACTTGAAGGCGACCGTCGAGTTCGCGCTGCGCCATCCCGAAGTCGCAACCGACTTCGAGAACTATCTGCGCACGCGCCAGCCGGTGATGGATAGCTAAGTCACCCTTTGCGTTGCCGTTACCCGAAAGAAAAAAGCCCGCCTGCGTGGCCGCTGCTTCTGTGCGGCACGACAGGCGGGACTAAACGAACTACAGGGTAATGCGGCAGCAACACCGCGCCTCGCTTCAATCCGCTTGGCGCGACGCGAAATCAGATAACACCGTTTAGAACCGGTAAGACACGCCGATCTTCACGATCGGATAAAAGCGCCAGTTGTTCGCCTTGTCCTGCAACTGCTGCTGTTCGGCATTCACGTTCGCCTGCCCGGCTTCCGCCACGATCTCGGCGGGCACGTCGAACGACACGTGCGGCTGGCCATAGGCCACGCCCGCATCGAAGAACATCGAGAAGCCCTTCTTCGCAATCGGCGAGTGGCCGAAACCGATGCCGATATACGGCCGCACCGCCGGCAACGTCACCTTCGCATGAATCTGTTCGCCCGCCGCCGAGACCGTCGTGCCGTTGATCGAGTACGTGCCGGACATCGCGGTCGCCGTGCCGTCGAGGTTGTCGCCACCGATCAAGAGACCCGCCGTCAAGTGGAACGGCACGACGCTGGGCGCCGGAAAGAAATCGCCGTAAATGCCGCCGTGGTACAGATTGAGCGTCGCGTCGTAGTGCAGGCCGCCGGCGTCGAAGCCGTGTGAAAAGCTGAAGCCGTTGAATTCCGCGCGGACGTTCGCCATCGAAGCAAACGAATAACCGTAACCAATGCCGACGCCTTCGGTGCCGACTTGCCCATACACCTCGGAGGCATGCGCAATCGATCCCGAACACACGGCGAAAACCGCAACGAGTGCGGCGACCCACTTCTTCATTGTTGAAATCCTTGTTTGACGGAATGACCCGAAAGACAACGTTTGCGCAGGTAAGGAAATGAAAGCGCGCGCATCGATTCGCAACGATGGGCACGCTCGAGCAGGTTTACGGCGTAGACGAACTTGTCTTTAGGACTTCCTTGGACCCAGGACCAAACAAAATGAAATTGGCGGATCAGGCAGGCGATTCGGCGGAATCAGACAGGCGGCGCTACACGAAAGCGCCGTTATCAGCAGACGAAAAAAAGCCCTGCCGAAGCAGGGCTTTTTTACGCAGCGGTGGAAAACGCGTCAGTGCGTTTAGCGCCGGCGCATCAGAAACACGAACGTCTTGTCCTGAGTGGAGCTCTCGACGATCTCGTTGCCCGTCTGCTTCGCGAACGCCGCGAAATCGCGCTGCGAGCCGGGATCGGTCGCGAGGACCTTGAGGATTTGACCGCTCTCCATGTCGGCGAGCGCTTTTTTCGCGCGCAAGATGGGCAGCGGACAGTTCAATCCGCGCGCATCGACTTCCTTATGAATTTGCATCTGCAATCGACCTTCGGAGTTGAGGCGTCGAGTCATCCAACGTTGAGCCGGCGTTCGACTCGCGCCATACGGACAGAGGGTCAAATTTTACCGCACGCGTCAGTCGAGCGCCGAGCTTGAGCCAGACCTGCTCCCAGCGGTCTACGCGGGTCGTTGCCGCGTGCGGTGGTCAGCGATTCGGAGCATCCCCAAATCATTGCACGCATTCTGAAACCGACAGCGGCTGCTCTTCCCGCGCCTTCTCGCTAAACACCACGTGCGTCAGTCCCGCGATGATTGCCCCTGCCATTGGCGCAACCCAGAAAAGCCACAGCTGGTCCATCGCCGCGCCGCCGGTAAAGAGCGCGGGCCCCGTCGAACGCGCCGGATTCACCGACGTATTCGTCACCGGAATCGAGATCAAATGGATCAGCGTCAAGCACAGACCAATCGCAATGGGCGCAAAACCTGCCGGTACACGCTTGCCGGTCGCGCCGAGAATGACGAGCACAAAGACAGCCGTCATTACCACTTCACAAAGAAATGCCGACGCCATCGAATAGTTTCCCGGCGAAAGGGCGTCATAGCCATTGGTCGCAAAACCGCTCGCCACCAAATCGAAACCCGGATTGCCCGAGGCGATCAGCTTCAGCACGAAGGCTCCCATTGCGCCGCCGATAACCTGCGCAGCGATGTAGGGCACGAGATCGCGCAGTGGAAACCGCTTCGCCACGGTCAACCCCACACTGACCGCCGGATTCAGATGGCAACCCGAAATGTGACCGATCGCATAAGCCATCGTGAGCACCGTCAGGCCAAACGCAAGCGACACGCCCACAAAGCCGATTCCCATGCCATGAATCGCCCCCGGAAAACCCGCGGCAAGCACCGCGCTTCCACATCCCCCAAGCACGAGCCAAAAAGTCCCGAATAGCTCTGCAGCGAGGCGTTTAGATAGCGACATAGTAAATATCCTAAAGATTGTTAGACGAAATTCGGTATCGGAAATATCCAATACTTAATAAACGCATTTTCTTGTTTATGCATGGATGCGACACGGGGCGCCCAGTAGCACGCCGTGAAAGGGCGTGAGTATAGAACAATTTGCATAGCAATCCATACGATTTATTGTCGCATTCTAGTCACATCAATTAACTCGATATTCGATCTTAAATATCTTATCCAATTGACTTAAGACTGCCGCTATCAGATATCCGATTGGGCGTAATACTGTGACGCTAAGCGATTCATGGCTCGCTTGCGCTGACGAACTGTTTTACAGGGAGAAATGGGATGAGGCGCGCATCGCCTATTCGCGATGGCAAGTCGTGGCGGCACGAGAGCGCTTGCCGGGCCCGGAGGCGTGGCCCGGCAAGTCGCGCGGTTAAAGCTCGACGGGCTGCCCCGTCGTCAGCGCTTCGCGCAGCGCGCTGCCGATACGCGTCGCTTCGAGCGCATCGGCGAGCGTCGCGCCCGATGCCTTACCGCCCCTTACCGCATCGACGAACGCCTGCGCTTCGTGCAAGAAAGCCTCCTCGAAGCGCTCGAAGAACGTCGGCGTGCATTCGTTGCGCACGCCGTGCTCGTCGTAGATCTCAACGCGGCTCGCGCGCGGAATATGGCCGATCGCGAGCGCGCCCGCCGTGCCGATCACTTCGGTGTGCGTGTCGTTGCCGTGCGCCATCGTGCGGGACGCGTAGAACACGGCAAGCCGCCCGTCCTCGAACTCGCAGACGGCCACGCCGTTATCGACGTCGCCGCACGCACGCAAGCCTTCGTGCAGCGCGATCGTGCCGGTGGCGAACACGCGCTTGGCGCGTGGATTGCCGAACAGCCAGCGCGTGACGTCGATGTCGTGCACCGTGCAATCGAGAAAGATGCCGCCCGAAGTTGGCGCGAAACGCACGAAGAAGCCTTCGGGGTCGTTCTTGTCGGTGGTCTGCGAGCGGATCATGAACGGCCGGCCGATCGCGCCGCGCTGGATCTTGTCGTGCGCGTCGCGGTAGCTCGGATCGAAGCGGCGCATGAAGCCGATCGTCGCTTGCAGATGCGGCTGGCGCTTCGCTTCTTCCAGCACGCGCTCGCATTCGGCCACGTCGAGCGACAGCGGCTTTTCGCAGAACACGTGTTTGCCGGCACGCAAGGCGGCGACGATCTGGTCGGCATGCAGCGCCGACGGCGTCACGAGCCATACGGCATCGACGTCCTGGTCGGCCAGCAGCGCTTCGTAGTCCGCGTAGAGGCGCGGCGCGGGCAGCGCCTCTTGCGCCCACGCGCGCTCCTCGTCGACGGGACTGCAAGCCGCGACGAGCACAGCGCCAGGCACGCGAAACGCGAGATTCTGCGCGTGGCGTTTGCCGAGGCGCCCCAAGCCGACCACGCCGATCTTCACCGGCGCGCGGTTAGCAACATGAGTCATCGAACGCTCTCCCCTTGCCTGTCACGCGTCATTGGCCGCTTCATTTCCCACCCGCACCGCGCGGCCTTCGCGCCATGAGCGCGTGGCGGCTTCGGCGAGTTCGAGCGCTTTCAAGCCGTCGGCGACCGTCGTGCGAACGGGCTTACCCTGCGTCACCGCTTCGAAGAAATGCGCAATTTCCAGCGCATACGCGGCGCGATAGCGCTCAAGGAAGAACGCCTCCGGCACGTCGCTCGACACTGCCTTCTTCGAGTACGCGACGACCTCCGTCGGCCGCACGTTGCCCGCTTGCAGCATGCCGTCGCTGCCGAGGATCTCGAAGCGCTGGTCGTAGCCATAGGCCGCGCGCCGCGCGGTGTTGATCTGGCACAGACGCCCGCGCTTCGTGCGGATCGTCACCGCCGTCGAATCGATATCTCCCGCATCGGCGATCGCCGGGTCCGACAGCACGCTGCCCGTCGCGTGCAGCGACTCGGCTTCGTCGTCGAGAATCCAGCGGAAGATGTCGAAGTCGTGGATCAGCATGTCCTTGAAGATGCCGCCCGAGCGCTTGATGTATTCGACAGGCGGCGCACCCGGGTCGCGGCTCGTCACGATCAGCATCTCCGGCGAGCCGATCTCGCCCGCGTCGATGCGCGCCTTCACGGCGGCGAACGTCGGGTCGAAGCGGCGCTGAAAGCCGATCATGCAGACGACGCCCGCGCGTTCCACCGCAGCCGCGCAAGCCCGCGCGCGTTCCACCGTCAGGTCGACGGGCTTTTCGCAAAACACATGCTTTTTCTGCGCGGCCGAATGCTCGATCAGATCGGCGTGCGTATCGGTGCTGGAACAGATCACGGTCGCGCCGATTGACGCATCGCCCATCGCGCCATCCACATCCGCGACCTGCGCGCCATGCTCGGCCGCGAGCGCCGCGGCCGCCTCGCGATTCACATCCACCACGTACTTGAGCTTCACGCCCGGCTGGCGTGCGAGGTTGGCCGCGTGAATGCGGCCGATCCGCCCTGCGCCGAAGACGGCAACGTTGATCGGCGAGCTGGGTGCTACGTTAGTCATCGTATCCTCCAATGTCTTTCGATTCTTCAACGGTCAATTCCAGCTTGTACGCAAGCGCGACGAACAGCGCCTGACACAAGCAGATGGTGCTGGTCAGCGAGCGGAACGCGAACGCGCTCCCCTCCTTCACAAAGAGTTGCGTGGTCGCGTAGCGGGCGAGCGGCGACAGACGGCTGTCGGTGATGACGAGCGTCTTCGCCTGATGATGGTGCGCGACGCGCAGGCAATATTGCGTTTCCTTGCCATACGGCTCGAAGCTGATCGCGACCACGACGTCGCCCTTCTTCACGCTGCGGATCTGCTCGCGAAACATGCCGCCGAAACCCGAGACGAGATGCACGCGCTTGGGCGTGTGCTGCAACGCATAGACGATGTAGCTCGCGACCGGAAACGAGCGCCGCACGCCGATCACATAGATGTTTTCGGCCTGCTGCAGCATCTTCACGGCGTCGTCGAACTCCTGGTCGTCGAGGTTCTCGTCGAGCTCGTCGAGGCCGCTCTTACACGCGGCGACGAATTCGCGCGCGACCGATCCGCCCGAGAGCTGTCCGGGCTTGTCGTCGATCAGCTTGCGGATGCGCTGCTTATAGGTCTGGCCGGACGGGCTCTGCCCCGTGTAAGCCTGCTTGAAGACTTCCTGCAGATCGGAAAAGCCGGAAAAGCCGAAGCGCTGCGCAAAGCGCACCACGGCCGACGGATGCACGCCGCAACTCGACGCGATGTCGCTCGTGCGGTCGACCATCACGCTCGAACGGTGCTGCTCCAGGTAGGACGCCACGCTCTTCAATTGGCGCGGCAGGGCGTCATAGGAGTCGGCGATGCGCTGCATCAATTCGTCAACGCTCGGCAATTCGGCGGTGTTGTCGTCCTGCATGACCGGTCTCCTCTTTAAATTGCTGCAGCGCGGCGCAAAGCCAAGTGGGGCAAGGCTCTGCGCCTCTCGCAACAGCTCGCCAGACGGTGCTGATTATAGGCACGCGCTGCGTCAAATTGGAACGTATTTTCCATTTTTATTTGCAATGAAATTTTCTTTGCAATCTCACAAAAGTTGGCCTAATCTTGCTCGTGAGCGGCAACACAACACGCTGTCACTTGACGCTCACCCTCCCTGAGGACATCACCGCCCGCCCCGCGCGGATGCCGCCTCGATGGCCCTGGGAGATCAATAACGACATAACCTGGATAGGTGGAGACAATGAGACTTTGCACTGGCAAGGCTGCACTGAGGACGTTCGTAGCGGCATGCGCGCTGGCGCTAGGCAGCGGCTTTGCAGCATCGGCCGCCCAGGCCGATCCCGCGGCTCACTTCGTACTGATCAGCCACGCGCCGGATTCCGATTCGTGGTGGAACACGATCAAGAACGCAATCAAGCAAGCGGACGAAGACTTCAACGTCCAGACCGACTACCGCAATCCGCCCAACGGCGACATCGCCGACATGGCGCGTCTCATCGAACAGGCCGCCGCGCGCAACTACGACGGCGTCATCGTGACGATCGCCGACTTCGACGTGCTGAAAGGCTCGATCGCCAAAGTCACCGAGAAACATATCCCGCTCGTCACGATCAACTCCGGCACCGCCGACCAGAGCGCGCAGCTCGGCGCGATCATGCACATCGGCCAGCCGGAATACGACGCGGGCAAGGCCGCCGGCGAAAAGGCGAAAGCCGCCGGCATCAAGTCGTTCCTGTGCGTGAACCACTACGCGACGAACCCGGCCTCGTTCGAACGCTGCCGCGGCTTCGGCGAAGCGCTCGGCGTCGACTACAAGGCGTCGACGCTCGACGCGGGCCAGGACCCGACCGGCATCCAGTCGAAAGTCAGCGCCTACCTGCGCAACCATCCGGATACGGGCGCCGTGCTCGCGCTCGGACCGACGTCGGCCTCGCCGACGATCAAGGCGCTGCAGCAAATGGGCCTCGCCGGCAAGATCTGGTTCGCGACGTTCGACTTCTCCGATGACATCGCCAAGGCGATCCAGGACGGCACGATCAAGTTCGCGATCGACCAGCAGCCGTACCTGCAGGGTTATATCGCGGTGGCCGTGCTCGCGATCGCGAAGAAGGACCACACGACCGACCCGGCCAAGATCCAGGCCGCCCTCAAGTCGAACCCGAAGTTCAAGGCGCGGCTTGAAGCCTACGGTCTCCAGCCGGTGTACGGTGCACGCAACATCAGCTCCGGCCCGGGTTTCATCACGAAGACCAATGTCGACAAGGTGGTCAAGTACGCAGGCCAGTATCGCTAATGTAGTGAAGTAGCTAAACCGGAGCGTCGAGGCAATTGCAAGGCGGCGCTCCGGGGGCCGGCCAACCGGCTGCACGAAGATTTGCTCTTACCTTTGTAGCATTGATTTGCATTCCTACGCTTCATAGCGCCGCGCGGTTCGCCTGACAGGGGCCAATTGCACGGCGCATCAAGGAGACTTAGATGGGTGTCGTCGATCATTTCCACCTCGGTTCGCGCAAGCATCACGAAGCGGCTCAAGAAGGTGCGTCCTCTTCCTCGTCAGACGAGCGCGTGCGCCGCGAGTCGTGGTTCAAGCATCTGCTCTCGCGCCCCGAGTTCGCGGCGCTGGCCGGCACGGTGATGGTGTTCATCGTCTTCGCGATCGGCGCCGGCAACTCCGGCATGTTCAATCTCGACGGCATCATGAACTGGTCGCAGGTGGCCGCCTATCTCGGGCTCATTGCGGTCGGCGCCTGCCTGTTGATGATCGCGGGCGAGTTCGACCTGTCGATCGGTTCGATGATCGGCTTCGCCGGCATGATGGTCGCGCTGCCCACCATGTACTTCCACTGGCCGATCGAGCTCTCGATCGCCTTTGCCTTCGTCGGCTCGATGGCGCTCGGCGCGCTGAACGGCTATCTCGTGATGCGCACGCGGCTGCCGTCGTTCATCGTCACGCTCGCGTTCTTGTTCATCCTGCGCGGCCTGACGCTCGCGCTTTCGGTGATGTTCGCGGACCGCACGATCATCTCGGGCGTGGGCGACGTCGCCGCGCAGAGTTGGTTTGCCCATGCGTTCTTCCAAGGCGTCGCGTTCCACGGCCTCTTCAAGTGGCTCGGCCATATCGGCCTCGTCAAGCTGCTCGACAACGGCGAACCGCTCGTGCCGGGCGTGCCGAAGGTCATCGTGTGGTGGTTCCTGCTCGCGGCGGTCGGCGCGTTCACGCTCGCCAAGACGCGCTTCGGCAACTGGATCTTCGCCGTCGGCGGCGATGCGAACGCCGCGAAGAACGTCGGTGTGCCGGTCAGGCGCGTGAAGATCTCGCTGTTCGTGCTGACCGCGTTCTGCTCGTGCCTGTTCGCCGTGCTGCAAGTGTGCGACATCGGCTCGGCCGCCGCCGACCGCGGCCTGCAAAAGGAATTCGAAGCGATCATCGCGGCGGTGATCGGCGGCTCGCTCCTCACGGGCGGCTACGGCTCCGTGATCGGCGCCTCGTTCGGCGCGCTGATCTTCGGCGTCGTGCAAATCGGCATCACCTACACGAACATCGATTCGGACTGGTTCCGCGTGTTCCTCGGCGTGATGCTGCTGTTCGCCGTGCTGTTCAATCACTATGTGCGCAGCCGCGTGGCCGCAGCGCGCTGAGATCGTCTCGAATCGACAGGAGTTCATGATGTCCGACACTCAACAATCCGGCGACGACTACATCCTCGCACTCGAAAACGTGAGCCGCTATTTCGGCAACGTGATCGCGCTGAAAGACGTCACGCTCAGGCTCAGGCGCGGCGAAGTGCATTGCCTGCTCGGCGACAACGGCGCCGGCAAGTCGACGCTGATCAAGACGCTCGCAGGCGTTCATGCGCCAAGCGAAGGCACCTACCTCGTCGACGGCAAGCCCGTGCATTTCGCGTCGCCGAAAGACGCGCTCGATCTCGGCATCGCGACCGTGTACCAGGATCTCGCGCTCGTGCCGCTGCTTTCGGTCGCGCGCAACTTCTTCATGGGACGCGAGCCGCAGAGGAAGCTCTTCGGCCTCGTCAACGTGATGGATATCGAAACAGCCGCCAAGGTCGCACGCGAAAAGCTCGCCGAAATGGGCATCAACGTGCGCGACGCGAATCAGGCGATCGGCACGATGTCGGGCGGCGAGCGGCAGTGTCTCGCGATTGCGCGCGCGATCCACTTCGGCGCCCGCGTGCTGATTCTCGACGAGCCGACCGCCGCGCTGGGCGTGAAGCAGAGCTTCAACGTGCTGAAGCTGATCCACAAGGCGCGCGCGAAAGGCATCTCGGTGATCTTCATCACGCACAACGTGCACCACGCCTACCCGATCGGCGACTCGTTCACGCTGCTCAATCGCGGCAAGTCGATGGGCACGTACACGAAGGAAACCATCACCAAGGACGAAGTGCTCGACATGATGGCCGGCGGCGCCGAAATGCAAAAGATGATCAGCGAGCTCGAAGGCGCAACGATCTAAAAGACCACTTCCAGGAAATACCATGGCACTCACCACCGACCTCACCACCGGGCGTTCTGCCGAGAACGCGTCGCAGCCGAGCCGCTTCGCGGCCGGCCGCGAGCGCGACATCATCTGCCTGGGACGGCTCGCGGTCGACCTCTACGCGCAGCAAGTCGGCGCGCGTCTCGAAGACGTGACGAGCTTCGCGAAGTATCTCGGCGGCTCGTCGGCGAACATCGCGTTCGGCTGCGCGCGGCTCGGCTTGAAATCGTCGATGCTCACGCGCGTCGGCAACGATCATATGGGGCGCTTTTTGACGGAGACGCTCGAGAAGGAAGGTTGCGACGTCAGCCACACGCGCATCGATCGCGACCGTCTCACGGCCCTGGTGCTGCTAGGGCTGGAAGATCGCGACACGTTCCCGCTCGTCTTCTACCGCGAGAACTGCGCCGACATGGCCGTCGACGAAGCCGATTTCGACGAGGCGTTCATTGCGTCGTCGAAGGCACTGTTGATCACGGGCACGCACTTCTCCACCGAACAAGTGAATCGCACGAGCCGCCGCGCGCTCGAATACGCGCGCCGCAACAACGTGCGCACCGTGCTCGACATCGATTACCGGCCGGTCCTGTGGGGCCTCACCGGCAAGGCCGACGGCGAGACCCGCTTCGTCGCGAACGAAAGCGTGACCGCGCACTTGCAGCGCATCCTGCCGCTGTTCGATCTCGTGATCGGCACGGAGGAAGAATTCCGCATCGCCGGCGGCAAGCACGAACTGATCGACGCGCTCGCGATGGTGCGTGCGGTGACGAGCGCGACGCTCGTCGTCAAGCGCGGTCCGCTCGGCTGCTCGATCATCGAAGGCGCGGTGCCCGCCTCGATCGACGATGCGCCGATTCACGGCGGCGTGCAGGTCGAAGTGCTGAACGTGCTCGGCGCGGGCGATGCGTTCGCGTCGGGCTTCCTGTCGGGGTGGCTGCGCGACCAGTCGCTCGAAGACTGCGCACGCGCCGCGAATGCGAGCGGTGCGCTCGTCGTCTCGCGCCACGGCTGCGCGCCCGCCATGCCGACACCCGCCGAACTCGATTACTTCCTGAGCGCCGCGGCCGCCGATCCGCAGCGCATGCGCCGTCCCGACAAGGACGCAACGCTCGCGCGCCTGCATCGCGTCACCCCTGCCCGCAAGCAATGGGACGAAGTGCTCGGCTTCGCGTTCGACCATCGCAACCAGTTCTTCGAGCTTGCACAGCAGACCGGCGCGAGCGAATCACGCATCGAGACGCTGAAGGGCTTGTTCGTCGAAGCCGTCGCGCAGACGGAAGCCGCGCTCGGCTTGCAAGGCCGCATCGGCGTGCTGATCGACGACCGCTACGGCCAGGACGCATTGAACGCCGCCACCGGACGCGGCTGGTGGATCGGCCGCCCCGTCGAGCTGCCCGGCTCGGCGCCGCTCGAATTCGACCATGGCCGCTCGATCGGCACATCGCTCATCAGCTGGCCGCAAGAGCACGTGGTCAAGTGTCTCGTCTACTACCACCCGGACGATCCCACCGAGCAGCGGCTCGAACAGGAAGCGCAGTTGCGCGCGCTCTACGATGCGACGCAGGCGAGCGGACACGAACTGCTGCTCGAAGTGATCCCGCCGAAACGCGCCGATCTGCCGAGCGAACCGGACACCGTGTTCCGCGCGCTCAAGCGTCTCTACAACATCGGCATCTACCCCGAGTGGTGGAAGCTCGCGCCGCTCGAAGCGGCGCAATGGCAGGCGGTCGATGCGCTGATCGCCGAGCGCGATCCGTATTGCCGCGGCGTCGTGCTGCTGGGTTTGTCGGCGCCGGCCGAGCAGTTGATGGAAGGCTTCGGGGCGGCGGCGGCGTCGCAAAGCTGCAAGGGCTTTACCGTCGGCCGCACGATTCATCATGAGCCGAGCCGCGCGTGGCTCGCGGGCGAGATCGGCGACGCCGAACTCATCGCCAACGTGCGCAAGACGTTCGAGACGCTGATCGCGGCGTGGCGCAAGGCCAAGGGCGGCCGCGCGGGCGCCTCGCATCACGGTGTTCGCCAGGAGGCAGCATGAACCAACGCGCGTTGCACCATGACGCGGCGGCCTCGGCTACGGCCTCATCGGCGCAGGCCGATCAAGGAACGACGATCCGCCTGACCGCCGCGCAAGCGCTGGTGCGCTATCTCGCGGCACAACGCGTCGCAGCGGAAGACGGCAGCGCGCGCACCGAGCCGCTCTTCGGCGGCGTCTTCGCGATCTTCGGCCACGGCAACGTGGCCGGGATCGGCGAAGCGTTGTATCAATACCGGCACGAGCTGCCGACCTACCGCGCGCACAACGAGCAGGCGATGGCGCACAGCGCGATCGCTTACGCCAAGGCGCATTTCCGGCGCCGGATGATGGCCGTGACGACGTCGATCGGCCCGGGCGCAACGAATCTCGTGACGGCCGCCGCGCTCGCGCACGTGAACCGCCTGCCGGTCCTGCTGCTGCCGGGCGACGTGTTCGTCTCGCGTGCGCCCGACCCGGTGCTCCAGCAAATCGAGGACTTCCACGACGGCGGCATCTCCGCGAACGACGCGTTCAAGCCCGTGTCGCGCTACTTCGACCGCATCGTCCATCCGGCGCAGCTCTTGACCGCCCTGCCCCGCGCGCTGCGCGTCCTGACCGACGCCGCGCTGTGCGGCCCGGTCACGCTCGCCATGCCGCAAGACGTGCAGGCGATGGCCTACGACTATCCGGCCGGCTTCTTCGAGCCGCGCACCGTCACGTTCCATGCGGGCGCGCCGGTCGAAGAAGAACTCGAAGCGGCGCTCGCGCGCCTGACGAACGCCAGGCAGCCGATGATCGTCGCGGGCGGCGGCGCGCTCTACAGCCGCGGCGCGACCGACGCACTGCGCGCGTTCGCCGAGAAGCACGGCATCCCGGTCGGCGAAACGCAAGCGGGCAAAGGCGCGCTGCCGTGGGATCACCCGCTCAACGCGGGGCCGATCGGCGTGACGGGCTCGTCCGCCGCGAATGCGCTTGCGCATGAAGCCGACTGCGTGCTCGCCGTCGGCACCCGGCTGCAGGATTTCACGACCGGCTCGAACACGCTCTTCACGCAGGCCGACGTGATCGGCATCAACGCCAACGCGTTCGACGGCCTCAAAGCGCGCGCGCACATCGTGCAAGCGGATGCGCGCCGCGCGCTCGACGCATTCGGTACGCGCCTGGCCGATTGGAAGGCGAACGCCGAGTGGACCTCGCGCGCCAAATCGCTCGCCAACGCATGGCGCGACACGGTCACGACCCGCACGAACACGCCGCAGCAGTCTGGCGTGCTGCCGTACGACGCCGACGTGATCGGCGCGGTGCAGCGCTCGGCCGAGGGCGGCCTCGCGCAATCGGCCGCCGACGACATCGTCGTGTGCGCCGCCGGCACCCTGCCCGCCGAGCTGCACAAGCTGTGGCGCGCAGGCCGCCCGGGCGCGTATCACGTCGAATACGGCTACTCGTGCATGGGCTACGAGATCGCGGGCGGCTTGGGCGCCAAGCTCGCGCGGCCCGAGCGCGAAGTGATCGTGACGGTCGGCGACGGCAGCTATCTGATGATGAACAGCGAGATCGCGACGTCGGTGATGCTCGGCGCCAAGCTCGTCATCGTCGTGCTCGACAACCGCGGCTACGGCTGCATCAACCGTCTGCAGCAAGCCTGCGGCGGTGCGCCGTTCAACAACATGTTCGACGACTGCACGCAGGGCCCGCTCGGCGCGCCGTCGATCGATTTCGCCGCGCATGCGAGCTCGCTCGGCGCGCTTTCCGAACACGTCGCGAACGTCGCCGAACTCGAAGCGGCGATGAAGCGCGCCCGCGCGGCGGACCGTACTTATGTCGTCGTGATCGACACGGACGGCGCCCGCACGACCGACGACGGCGGCTGGTGGTGGGAAGTCGCCGTGCCGGAAGTGTCGGCGCGCGAAGCCGTGCGCGCGGCGCGCGAAGCGTATGACAAGCAGGTCGCGCAGCGCGCCGAGGGCGATACGAAGGACAACGGCTGAAGCAGCACTGAAGAACGAACCATCGCGCCAGGCATCAGGGATGCTTCCGCTCCGCCTCGCGCACCGCTTCGAAAATATCTAAGGATCGCTCGCATGAACGCATTCGAAGTACGCATCGGCATCAACCCGCTGTCGTGGATGAACGACGACCTGCCGTCGCTCGGCGGCGAGACGCCGCTCGAAGTCGCACTGACCGAAGGCCGCCAGATCGGCTATGAAGGCTTCGAGCTCGGCAACAAATTTCCACGCGAGCCGGAGGCGCTCAAGGCGCTCTTCAAGCAATACGACCTGTCGCTCGTCTCCGGCTGGTACTCGGGGCGCTTGGCGCGCCGCAGCGCCGAGGAGGAGATCGAAGCGGTCGGGCCGCATCTGGAACTGCTCGCGAAGAACGGCGCGACCGTGATGGTCTACGGCGAGGTCGAAAATTCGATCCAGGGCGCGCCGCAGCCGCTCTATCAGCGCCCGCGCTTTTTTACGGACGCGCAATGGGACGCCTACGCCGAGCGCCTCGAAAAATTCGCGCGCTACACGCTTAGCCAGGGCGTGCGCGTCGCCTATCATCATCATATGGGCGCCTACGTCGAGACGGCCGACGACGTCGACAAACTGATGGCGCGCACGAGCGATGCGGTCGGCCTCCTGTTCGACGCCGGGCACATCACGTTCGCGGGTGGCGACCCGCTGGCCATGCTCGACAAGCACATCGCGCGCGTGTGCCATGTGCATTGCAAGGACGTCCGGCCCGCGGTGGTCAAGCTCGCGCGCAATCGCAACTGGAGCTTTCTCGACGCGGTCATCGCCGGCGCGTTCACGGTGCCGGGCGACGGCGCGGTGAATTTTCCGGCGATCATCAACAAGCTGAAACGGCATGGCTATCGCGGCTGGCTCGTTGTCGAAGCCGAGCAGGACCCGGTCATCGCGCGCAGTTATGAATACGCGCAAAAGGGCTATCGGACGCTGCGCGCGCTCGTCGATGCGCCGTTCGATGCCAGCATGGAGGCGGCATGATGAACCACCCCCACGTTCACTTTCGTTCACTGCCCCCCGAGGGGGCTGCTGCCTCCCTCGGGGCGGCCCAGCGGGAGGCAGCATGAGCTTACTAGTGAAGGCACAACGCGAAGGTCAGACGATCGCGCGCGTGACGCCGGAATCGGCGATGTGGCGGTACGTCGGGTTCGCCGCGTATCGGCTCGAAAAGGACGAGGTGCTGTATGTCTACGAGAGCGCGCGCGAAGCGTGCATCGTCGTGCTCACGGGCGCGGTGACGATCGAAACCGGCGATCAGAAATGGACGAGCCTCGGCTCGCGCGACAGCGTGTTCGAAGACTCGGCCCCCTACGCCGTCTATCTGCCGCCGAATGTGCGCACGACGGTTCGCGCGGAGCGTAACGCCGAAGTCGGCGTGGCGACCGCGCCGGCCGAAGGGCGCTACCCCGTGCGCCTGATCGAGCCAGGAAAGATGACACGCTCGGTGCGCGGCAAGAGCCTGAATACGCGCTACGTCTGCGACATCCTTCCGCAGACCGAGCCGGCCGAGTCGTTGCTCGTCGTCGAGGTGCGCACGCCGGGCGGGCACGCATCGAGCTATCCGCCGCACAAGCACGACACCGATAACGTGCCGCTCGAAAGCTCGCTCGAAGAGACGTACTACCACCGCCTCAATCCGCCGCAAGGGTTCGCGTTCCAACGCGTCTATACGGACCTGCGCGATATCGACGAATCGATGGCGGTCGAAGATCACGACGTCGTGATGGTGCCGCGCGGCTACCACCCGGTGGTGGTGCCCTACGGGTACGATTCGTATTACCTCAACGTGATGGCCGGACGCGAGCGCGTCTGGCACTTCAAGAACGATCCGGCGCACGAGTGGATCATCGAGAAGCCCCCAACCTGATTCCGATCGTCGAGTGCTTTCCGAGACTTCCGGCCCGGTGCGTTGCACCGGGCTTTTTTTCGTCAATCGCACCGACAGAAGAAATCCGCGGCAATAGCCGCATCCGCCGCCTCGCAGCATTCCGCCGGCTCCGTCTCCGCGCTCTTCTGCCGCAGCGCCTTAAGTCCTTTTGAGATACAGCCGCCCTCTGCTTTTCGTAGCCCATTGCAATCCGGGCCTCCCGCGCCGCGGCGCCCGCCAGCCCCGCGCGCCCGCTCAAACTACTTTGGAAAACGCTGCCGGTCGATATGAAACAGACTCTCGTCACCCATACGATGATCGTGCCCCGCTACGTGACGCGCTTCGCCTGCGTCGGGCCCGAATGCCCCGCCACCTGCTGCGCGGGTTGGCGCGTCACCGTCGATAAGCCGACCTTCTTGCGCTACAAGACGACAACGGACCCGGATCTCGCGCCGCGCTTCAAGCTGTTTCTCCAGCGCAACCGCCATGCGCGGGGCGCACACGACTACGGCACGCTCAAGCAACACGATGAAGACGGCCATTGCGGCATGCAGGATGCGAGCGGACTGTGCCAAATTCAGATGAAGCTCGGGGAAGAGGCGCTTTGCAACACTTGCCATGTCTATCCCCGCACCACGCAGCGCTTTGCGGGCCAAGTCGAACAGATTCTTACCCTGTCGTGCCCGGAGGCCGCGAAACTCGCGCTGCTCTCCGACGAAGCCTTCGATTTCGAGGCGATCGCACTCTCGGCGCGCGCCGCAACCGTCGACGAGAAAAAGTTCGGCGCCCTTTCCGACGAAGCGCTATTCGCGACACGCGCCTGGGCGATGCAGCTGCTACGCGTGCGCGAGCTCGATCTGGCCGACCGCCTCGCGGTATTGGGCTTGCTGTGCGACCAGATCGAAACGCTGATGCGTGAACACCGGCAAGAGCAGCTACCCGCCTTGCTCACGCAAATGACGGCGCTGGTGGAAAGCGGCGAGATACGTCCGAGTCTCGCCGGTCTGCCGCGCAACGAACGGCTGCAAGCCGAACTCTTTCTGCTCATGCTTTGCTCAGCGCCCCGGCAAAGGAAGGACGGGCGTCTCGCCGATGTGTTCGAGCGCGTCGCGACCGGACTCGGCGCCAACGCGGAAGGCCAGGCAGAGCTCGACACGATCATCGAGCGCTATCGTGCAGGCCGCGCGCTCCTCGATCGGACAGAGCACTACGACGCCATCCTCACGCGCTATCTGCTCAACGAAGCGATTCGCGACACGTTCCCGTGGGGCGGCGAATCGCCGCTCCTGCAGCATCGGCGCTGGGTGGTTGCGTTCGGCATCCTGCGCGGCATGCTCGCCGCCTGCGCGAACGCCGCAGACCGGCCACTGCGCGACGAAGAAGTGGCCGAGGTCGTCTGGGCCTACAGCCGGGCTTTCCTGCATCACTCGGGGTTCGCGCAACGCGTCGAGCAGACACTGCAGCGATGCGATTGGGATTCGTTGCCGCGCCTGTTGGCGGTGCTCAAGTAAGCGAGGGGGTGTCGCGCGACAAAGAGGTTGCCGCGCGGGTGCATCCGCTGGTGTCGTATCACCAAGCAAGCGCGCCGCCTCAGACTACAGGCGGCGCGCTTATTCATCGCTCAGACTCAAGCAAAAAAGTTCTGAATGCTAGCCAAAAGCGAGAGTAAAAGCTGGAGGTACCAAGGTCGATCCGTTCGTGTCGAATATGCCTGCATGACAGGCTTGCTCGCCGGGTCCTGATTCGACACCAAGTCATCGAGGAACGCGCCGACATTCTGGCCGTTACCGTTGATTTCCGATCCTACGAACGTAAGCGTCGAAACCGTATGGTTGGTCATCAGCCCTCCACGCTCCGCCGGCATGAAGTATCCGAAGTTCGGATATTTGCCCTTGAGGTCATTCACGAGCAACCCCAGGTCATTCGTAAACATCGCCATACGCAATGACTGTTTGGCCGCCTGGCTGGATGCGTTGGCAATCTCCGGATAGAACTGGTCGTAGGTGAACTCGGCGATGATGCCGTCGAGCTGATACGTCGCCAGACCCATGCGATCGCTGGGAAACGCTTGCGACAGCGCCCCATAGATCGTGGCAGGGTTATCGTTCAGCGCCGCCTTGCTGTTCGCGCTCAAATGGGTCAGGTTCGAAATCCGCTCGAACGCCCCCCCAGGCTGACGGAAATTCCATTCGTCGAAGGATTTGCTGTACATGCGCCAAGCTCGACTCGGCTGCGATGCATTACCGTTCAGGCTGGCGGGGAAGATCGTTCCCGCATCGTTAAAGAGAGCGCTCCTGCCTGGTTGCAGCGCCGTGCGGATCGAAGCGTAGTTCAGCGTGGAGCCGTATCCGCCCGCACTCGCCCCCCACACCAGCAGCTGGTCTGGCTTGCTCATCCCGTGCTGCTTCAGCCAATCGAGCGCGGCGTTTACGTTTGCCTGACCGGCAAACTGCTGGATACGCGTCGATCGACCATCCGATGACGTGTAGGAATGCACAGCGCTGCCGCCGTGAATATCTCCCGTGCAATACGGCAGGAAAACGTAGTTCCAGTCTGCGGTGGGTGCACTCTGGCCGGTGGCAAGATCCGGAAGCCGGCTGATGATCGGGGAAAGAAGCATGAGCTGGAGACCGCTCATGTTGACGCTCAAGCCGTTGCCATCCAGTTTGAGGACATTGGTGTAGCCATCGGGGATGCCATTCGGATTGGAGGCGCCCAACATGCCATTGCCAGTACAACTCGCATAGTCCCAGCACGCGCCGCCCCCCTCGGACGCAACGACCAGATTCTTCGAATAGACCGGCTGTGCCGGACCATTGCCCGAAGACTTGTACCGAAGCGAGCGGTTGACGTAAAAGCGGTACGGCGTGCCATTTCCGCAGCTGGCACCGGTCGACGCATCCAACGTCACCTGTTCCCACATGTTGTACAGCGTCGCTGCGATAGCCGACCCGGACCAAAATCCGAACAGCACTCCTAATAATGCCATGCAGCGCAACGAAACAAGTCTCTTCATAATTTCCACTCCTGTTAAGCTTCTTTAATATTCAGATCAAGATTTACTGTGCCGGCTTGCTGTAAATCTGTTCGCGCAGCTGTTGCAGGCGAGCGGCAATGGCAGCCTGCTGTTGTTCCGGGGGAAGCGTGCGAGTGACTTCATCCACGACGATCTTACTTTTTGCCTGGTAGATCTGAAATCTCGGGTCAGCAGTCGGTGAAGGGCCAACCATACGGGCGGAGTAATCTTCGACCTCTTTGTGCAGGTTCGAAGACAGTTCGGCGCGTTCGGGCGTATTGAGGTCGGCTTTGCTGAGCACCATCTCGCCGTAGGCCAGAGCCTGGACCGGCAATATCTGTCCGGCCCGCATGTGCTCCGTCAGCGCTTGAACAAGTGCTTTGGCCGCGGCTTGCCGCTCCTTTGGCGACATTGCATCGCGCCCTTGCAGAAAGCCCGCAACATCACTTTGAAAACTCTGAAATGCGGCGGCCTGAGCGACTGCCGTCGAATCTGCGGCCGTGCCGGACTGAACCGGCTTGCCGCTCGCGTCGACAAAGCCATTGGCGACCGCGACGGTCGAAGCTCCAAGGCCAGACGAAACGGCCTCACCGGCAGGCGGAGGCGATGATTTCTGCCCCGCCCAGCGTACGGCCACGATCACAATCAAGCCGACCACCACGGCCGCAATGAGCCACTTAACTATTCTCATTAGTACTCCCGTACGTTTTGAGTGAGATCGCCAGTGGACAGCTTAAAATGAATCTTCCACTCGACGCATGCGTAGCGCATATGGATGATTAAACTTAGCCGACGTGTGGAATCAGCGTATATAGGCGTTTGCCTAAAGTTCGTTTGAGCTCCGAACCGTTGGCGACGGCATTCACGGCAGCGATGCGTGGCTCCGCGCACAGCACTTGCGCGTATGCGTTCCAGCCAGCGTGAATCGCCGCATCAACCTGGCGCGAGCCAGGCTTCCACCGTAGAAGGATCGAGTTCATCGAAGCGCCCCTCGCAGACGATACCGCCGCCGCCGATCACAGCCGCGCGGGTCGCCAGATCGCGCGCGAACTGCATTCGCTGCTCGATGAGCAGGATCGCGACGCCTTGCGCGCTCAATTGCCTCAAGCACGCGCCGACGCGCTCGACCGCCTGCGGTGCGAGCCCTTCGGCCGGCTCGTCGACGATCAGAAAGCGCGGCTCGCCCATCAGGGCGCGTGCGAGCGCCAGCATCTGCTGCTCCCCGCCCGACAACGCTCCGGCCTTCGCGACACGGCGTTCCGCCAGAATCGGAAACAGTGAGTAGGCGTCAGCGGCGGCGAAACGGCGCGCCTGCCCGCCCGCGCCCGGCATCTTGCCGAGCAGCAGATTCTCCTCGACCGTCAGCGCCGGAAACACGTCGCGCTGCTCGGCCACGTAGCCCATGCCTTGCCGCGCGATTTCGAACGTCCGCAGCCCGATAAGCTCGCGGCCCGCGAAACGGATCGTCCCGCTCGCGCGCACCAGCCCGACGATCGCTTTCGCCAGCGTTGAGCGGCCCGACGCATTGCGTCCGACGAGCGCGACGATTTCGCCCGCGTCCACTTGCAGATCGACGCCGAACAGCACCTGGCTTGCGCCGTACCAGGCGTCGAGATTGCGGATGTCGAGGAGCGCGCTCATCGTGCGGCCCCCGGTCCGAGATACGCGTCGCGCACCGCGACGTCGGCGCGAATGACGTCCGGCGTGCCGGTCGCGATGATCCGGCCGCGCACGAGCACCGAGATGCGGTCGGCCAGGCCGAACACCGCCTCCATGTCGTGCTCCACCATCAGCAGCGTCTTGCCCGTCGTCGTCGCGCGGATCAGCGCCAGCGCGGCGCGCGCCTCATCGCGGCTCATGCCGGCGGTCGGCTCGTCGAGCAGCAGCGTGTGCGCGCCGCTCGCGAGCGCCATCCCTAGATCGAGCGCGCGCTGTTGCGCGTAGCTCAGCGCGCCTGCGAGCCTGTGCTCGCAGGCCGCCAAGCCGATGGCATCGAGCACGCCGCGTGCGTGCTCGTCGACCGCGCGCGAACCCGCGACGAGATTGCGCCAACGCACGCCGCGCGGCGCTCCGCTCAGCGCGGCGCAACGCAGATTGTCGAGGGCCGTGAGACGTGGAAATACGCTCGTCGTCTGGAAGCTGCGCGCAAGGCCGTGACGGCTAATCGCGTACGGCGCGCGGCCCGTAATGTTCGCGCCGTTCAGCTCGATGCGCCCGGCGGAAGGCCGTACGGCTCCGGCGATCAGATTGAAGAGCGTCGACTTGCCCGCGCCGTTGGGACCGATCAGCGCATGACGCTCGCCGGTTTCGATCGACAGATCGACGCCACACACCACTTGCGTCGCGCCGAAGCGCTTCTCGATGCCTTGCAGAACGAGCGCGTGCGTCATCGTTCTGTCTCCGTGTTACCTGATCGGCTGGTGTTGTTCACGGCGCGACGCGCGAGACCGAGCGAGACCCACCCAAGGCCGGCCAACACGACCACCGCCCCCCACACGCGCGGCGAATCCGCCTGCAGGGCCAGCGCGCCGATGCGAAACACGCCGCCTGTATCAGCAGCGAACTGCCGCGCGTAGACCGCTTCGACAGCCACCACAAGCGCAGAGAGCCACGCCAGGGCCGCCACGGCGCTCGGCAAAAAAGCTCGCAAACAGGCACGCCAGCCGAAGCGTCCAATGCGCGCGGCGCCGCGCGCCGCCAGGCCCGCAAGCCCATCCGGCGCCGCAATGACCACGACGACGAACAGGAGACCGAGATAGAACTGCCACGCGCGCGTGACGCTCGCGAGCGCGACGCTGAAAAACGTGAGCATCACCGCGCCGAGCACCGGCCCGAAGAACACGCCGCTGCCGCCGATCACCGTCGCGATCAGCACCGCCCCCGAACGCGCCATGCCGACGCCTTCGGCCGACGCCAGCTCGATATTGACGAGCCCCAGCGACCCCGCCACGCCCGCAAAAAACGCCGACAGCACGGTCATCGCGTAGCGAATGCGCCTCGGGTCGGTGCCGAGCGCCGCGACGCGCACAGGGTTGTCGCGCACCGCGTTCGCGAGCCGCACGAGCGGCGTGCGCGACAGCGCGAACATCGCGACGCACGCCAGCACGCACCACACGGCAATCACGACGTACGCCTCGCGCGCCGGCCCGAAGCTCCACGCACCCCAGTGCGGACCGGCGGCGCGGTCGATCGGTACCCCGGCCTCCCCGCCGAACCAGTCGGGCAGCGTCCAGGCGGCCGCCGCGGCGAGCTCGCCGATGCCGAGCGTGATCATCGCGAACGCCGTGCCCGCCCGCCGCGTCGCGACATAGCCGAACACGACGCCAAAGAGCGCACCCGCGAATCCACCGACGAGCGGCAGATACGGCAGCGCAAAACCGAAGCGATTGAAGAGCTGCGCGGCGACGAACGAGGCCAGCCCCGCATAGGCCGCGTGACCGAACGAGAGCAGGCCCGTCTCGCCGAGCAGCAGGTTGTACGAGAGCGCGAAGACGATCATCGTCGCGGTCTGCGCGAGAAACGCGAGCAGCCAGCTCTCGCGCGAGACGAGTGCAGGCACGGCGAGAAAAGCGACCAACGCGATCCATGGCAACGTGCTTCGCCAGTTGGCGGTCCACGAGAGCATGAAAGACGCTCTCGCCCGCCGTTGCGGCGGCGTTTCGTTCTGTGCGCTACGCATCGTCGCTGCGCTGCCCGAAAAGGCCGCGCGGCCGCACCGCGAGCATCGCGACGAGGAGCCCATACGGCACGAGCGGCGCAAGCTGCGCCACCGTCAGCCCGGCCCACGCCTGCGGCAGCGACGCTCCGGCTGACGCCGCGAGCGCCCCCAGCGACGCGCTGCTGCCGACCGCCAACGTCTGCAGGCAACCGACGATGAGCGATGCGGCCAGTGCCCCGCCAAGCGACCCCAGCCCGCCGATCACGACGACGACGAACACGACCGAGCCGATCGACTCGGCCATCGCTGGCTCGATGACGAATAGCGGCGCGCCGATGACGCCGGCCGCCGCGGCAAGCGCGGTGCCGACGGCGAACACCAGCGTGAACACGCCCGGCACGTCGTGGCCGAGCGCTTCGACCGCGTGCGGATGCGTGAGCGCCGCTCGCACGACGAGCCCAATCCTCGAGACGCGCAGCACCGCGTACAACGCGGCCAGCATCGCGGCCGACACGCCCATCATGAACGCGCGATACCGCGAGATCGCGGCGCCATACACGGTGAAGAAGGTGCCGTCGAGCGCGGCGGGCACGTTCGCCGACAACGCACTCAAGCCCCAGGCGAGCTTGACGGCCTCGGCAAGCAGGTACGCCACGCCGAATGTCAGCAGCAGCTCATGCAACGGGCCATGCGGACGCACGCGCCGCAAGAGCCATCGTTCAAGCGCCGCGCCCGCGAGCCCGACGATGAGCGGCGCCGCCACGAGCGCCGCCCAGAAGCCCGCATAAGCCGCGATCGAATAACCGACGTACGCGCCCAGCATGTAGAAACTGGCGTGGGCAAAGTTGAGCACGCCGAGCATGCTGAAGATCAGCGTGAGCCCGGCCGACAGCATGAACAACAGCATGCCGTAGCTGATGCCGTTCAGCGTCCCGATCACAAACGACTGCACGTGCTGCCGCTCCTAGGCGAGCGGTTCGAGCGCGGCGCGCAAGGCATCGGGCAGCGCGACGGGCCGCCGCGTCAGGCGGTCGACATAGACGTGCACGAAATGCCCCTGTGCGCACGCCTCGTCACTGCCCTCCTTGAAGAGCCCCACCTCGTAACGCACGCTCGTCGAGCCCAACCGGACTACGCGCAACCCGGCCTCGACGCGGTCCGGAAACGCGAGCGACGAAAAGTAGTTGCACCGCGTCTCGACGACGAGCCCGATCGTCGCTCCCGCTTCGAAATCGAGCACCCCGGCGCGAATCAGATACTCGTTCACGACCGTATCGAAGTAGCTGTAATAGACGACATTGTTCACGTGCCCGTATACATCGTTGTCCATCCAGCGGGTCGGGATCGTCAGGAAGTGGGGATAGGCGGCGCGCGGCGCGGCGATGGGTTTGGTCATGATCGTCAAAGCGACTCCGTCAGCATGCGCCGGTAATCTTCGGCGCTTGCGACGCGCGGATTGGTCTTATGGCAGTGGTCCACGAGCGCGCCTTGGATGACCTTGTCGAACACACTCTCGTCGACGCCCATTTGCGCGAGCCCCGTGGGCAGCTTGAGGCGCGCGGTCATGTCGAACAGCGCTTGCGGCAGGTCGGCGTTGGCGTCGAGCCCCATCACGCGGCGCATGCGCGCATAACGCCGCTCCACCACCACCGATTCCGCCGTCGCGTTGAAGCGCAGCACCGCGGGCAGCACGACCGCATTGAGCGTCCCGTGATGCAGCGACGTGCGTCCATTGACCTCCACGCCGCCGAGCGGATGCGACAGCGAATGCACGCAGCCGAGGCCCTTCTGGAACGCCATCGCGCCCTGCATCGACGCGCTCATCATGTTCAAGCGCGCGGCCCGGTCGCTGCCGTCGTTCGTCGCGCGCTCGATGTGCGCCCAGGCGCGTTCGAGGCCGTCGAGCGCAATGCCGTCGGCAGGCGGATTGAAGGCCGGCGAGAGAAACGTCTCGATGCAATGCGCGATCGCGTCCATGCCGGTCGCGGCCGTCAGCATCGGCGGCAAGCCGAGCGTGAGACCCGGATCGCAGATCGCGGCCTTCGGCAGCAAGTGCCACGAGTGAAAACCGAGCTTGCGCCCGTCGTTCAGGATAATGATCGCGCCGCGCGCGACTTCGCTGCCGGTGCCGGAAGTCGTCGGTATCGCGATCAGCGGCGCGGCGGCTTCGGTGATCTTGCCGCTGCCGCCTTCGATCGTCGCATATTGGGTCAGGCTGCCGTCGTGCGTCGCCGCGATCGCGACACCCTTTGCCAGATCGATCGACGACCCGCCGCCCACCGCGATCAACCCATCGCAACCTTCGTCGCGATAGCGCTTCGCGGCGGCCAGGACCATGGCCTCGGTGGGGTTCGACGGCGTGTCGTCGAAGACCGGCACATCGCCGAGCTTGAGCGCATCGAGCGCGCGCTGCACGAGCCCCGCAGCGACGACGCCTTTATCGGCGACGACCAGCGGCCGCTTAATGCCGACGCGCGCGCATTCCGCGTCGAGCATGCCGAGTGCGTCGTAGCCGAGATGGATGTGGGTGAGGTAATAGATGTAGGACATGGCGAGTCTTCGCTCCGCATGAAATCCAATCCCGCGCACAGCCTGTCTCCTGGCTGCCGCGACCGCCCCTGGCGTTACTGCCCGGGCCTCTCGACGAACTCGAACGGCAAGCCGCGGCGGCGCATCCACTCGCCTAGCGCCTGCCCCGTGCCCGCACGCCACGGACGCAGCTTCGCCGGTTCGACCAGCCGATATTCGAGCAACTCCGGCGACAGCGCAATCTCCCCGTGCGCGCGCACGTGATACGCGATGATCAGCTCGTTCTTGCGGATGAATTCGTAGACACCGATGAGCTCGGTCGTCTCTACGTGGAGCGAGGTCTCTTCGAGCACCTCGCGAACGATGCCCGCTTCGGGCGTTTCGCCGTTCTCGAGGAAGCCGGTGATCAGCGCGAACACCCCTTCGGCCCAAGCCGCATTGCGAGCGAGCAGGATCTTGCCTTCGTACTCGACGATCGCGGCAACGACCGGCACCGGATTGTTCCAGTGCACGAAGCCGCAGGTATCGTCGGGACACGCCCGGCGCGGCAGGCCGCCATCCGAATCGACATCGGCTCGTTCGATCAAAGGCTTGGCACAGCGCGGGCAGAATTGGTAGTCGGACATACGGAGAGTGTGGATGGCGCGGATGGATCGCGCGGGCGGGGCCTGCGGCGAGGCATCGATCCGTCACCGCCGGCGAACGGACATTTTAGCGACTTTGTGTCGCATGCGCCGGTGGCCCGCTCAGGCAGCTTTGCATGGGACCCAAGTCATGCTCCGCATCACTTGGCTCGACAAAAAAAGCCGCGGGCATCGCTGCCCGCGGCTTCCTTCTATTGCATCAACATGCAGACCACTCAATCGGCCTGCGTTACCGTTGAAGTTACAGTTGCGAGGCGACCCAGCCCTGCACGCCAGCCAGCGCCTTCGACAGATTCGCCGGCTCCGTGCCGCCTGCCTGCGCCATATCCGGCCGGCCGCCGCCCTTGCCGCCGACTTGCTGCGCGACGAAGTTGACGAGCTCGCCCGCCTTCACTTTCTTGCTCGCGTCCGGCGTCACGCCCGCGATCAGGCTGACCTTGCCGCCTTCAACCGACGCCAGCACGATCGCCGCGTGCTTGAGCTTGTCCTTGAGCTTGTCGACCGTTTCGCGCAGCGTCTTCACGTCCGCGCCTTCGAGCGTCGCGGCGAGCACCTGCACGCCCGACACGTCGATCGCCTGGCCGGCGAGTTCGTCGCCCTGACTCGACGCGAGCTTCGATTTCAGCGCGCCCAGTTCCTTTTCGAGCGCCTTCACCTGGTCCTGCACCTGCGCGATACGCTGGGTGAGTTCGGCCGGTTGCGCCTTCAGCGCTGCCGCCGCCGCGTTGATCCGTGCATCGAGTTCCTGGACGTAGCGCACCGCGTTGTCGCCCGTGATCGCTTCGACGCGGCGAATGCCGGCCGCGACGCCGCCTTCCATCACGATCTTGAAGAGCCCGATATCGCCGCTGCGATGCACGTGCGTGCCGCCGCACAACTCGCGCGAGAAACCGAGATCGAGCACGCGCACTTCGTCGCCGTACTTTTCGCCGAAGAGCGCCATCGCGCCGCCCTTCACCGCTTCGTCGAAAGGCATCACGCGCACGATGCCGGGCGCGTTCGCGAGCACTTCCTGGTTGACGATCTCTTCGACGCGGCGGATTTGCTCGTCCGTCATCGGCGCGTTGTGCGCGAAGTCGAAGCGGGTCTTGTCGGCGTCTACGAGCGAGCCCTTCTGCTGGACGTGCGAACCAAGCACCTCGCGCAGCGCCTTGTGCATCAAGTGGGTGGCCGAGTGATTGCGGGCCGTGCGGGCGCGGCGGATCGCGTCGATCTCCGCTTTGACGATGTCGCCGACCTTGAGCGTGCCTTGTTCGAGCGTGCCATGATGACCGATCACGTCGGCCTGCACCTTCAGCGTATCGACGACCGCAAAGCGCACACTCGCGTTGCCGAGCAGGCCCTGGTCGCCAACCTGGCCGCCCGATTCCGCATAGAACGGCGTGTGATCGAGCACGACGACCGCCTGCTGGCCCTTCGCGACTTCGTTGACGGCCGCGCCGTCGACATAGAGCGCGACCACCTTGGCATCGTCGAACACCTGCTCTTCGTAGCCGTGGAACGTGGTCTTCGCGCCCGAGTATTCGAGGCCCTGCGCCATCTTGAACTTGCCTGCGGCGCGCGCTTGCTCGCGCTGGCGCGACATCGCTTCGTCGAACGCCGGCTCGTCGACGCTCATGCCGCGCTCGCGGCAGACGTCCGCTGTCAGGTCGAGCGGGAAGCCGTAGGTGTCGTGCAGCTTGAACGCGATTTCGCCGTCGAGCACCTTGCCGCCCTTGGCGTCGAGATCGGCCAGCGCCGCATCGAGAATCGACATGCCGTGCTCGATCGTTTCGAAGAAACGCTCCTCTTCCTGGCGCAACACGTCGGTCACGCGCTGCTCGGCATCCTTGAGCTCCGGATACGCGCCGCCCATTTGCGCGACGAGATCCGCGACCAGCTTGTGGAAGAACGCGCCCTTGCGGCCGAGCTTGTAGCCGTGGCGAATCGCGCGGCGCACGATCCGGCGCAGCACGTAGCCGCGCCCTTCGTTGCCGGGAATCACGCCGTCGACGATCAGGAACGAGCAGGCGCGGATGTGGTCCGCGATCACCTTCAGCGAATTGTTCGTCAGATCCGCGACGCCCGTTTCGCGACCGGCTGCCTTGATGAGCGCCTGGAACAGATCGATTTCGTAGTTGCTGTGCACGTGCTGGAGGACCGCCGCGATCCGCTCGAGGCCCATGCCCGTGTCGACGCACTGCTTCGGCAGCGGCGTCATGTTGCCCTGCGCGTCGCGGTTGAACTGCATGAACACGAGGTTCCAGATCTCGATGTAGCGGTCGCCGTCTTCTTCCGGCGATCCCGGGGGGCCGCCCCACACGTCCGGGCCGTGGTCGTAGAAGATTTCCGAGCACGGACCGCACGGGCCGGTGTCGGCCATCTGCCAGAAGTTGTCCGACGCGTAGCGCGCGCCCTTGTTGTCGCCGATGCGGATGATGCGCTCGGTCGGCACGCCGACTTCCTTCGCCCAGATGTCGTACGCTTCGTCGTCTTCTTGATAGACGGTGACCCAGAGCTTGTCCTTCGGCAACTGGTAGACGCCCGTCAGCAGCTCCCACGCGTAGTGGATCGCGTCGCGCTTGAAATAGTCGCCGAACGAGAAGTTGCCGAGCATCTCGAAGAACGTGTGGTGCCGCGCCGTGTAGCCGACGTTTTCGAGGTCGTTGTGCTTGCCCCCCGCGCGCACGCTGCGCTGCGCGGTCGTGGCGCGCGAGTACGGACGCGATTCGGCGCCGAGGAAGACGTCTTTGAACTGCACCATCCCCGAATTGGTGAAGAGCAGCGTCGGATCGTTGCCGGGCACAAGGCTCGACGACCGGACGATCGTGTGGCCCTTCGATTCGAAGAACTTGAGGAATTTCTCGCGGATTTCGGAGGCTTTCATAGCGTGCTGGGGACAGTCTGGCTGGATCTGGCGGCACCGCGCAGGAGTTGCGCCGGTGGGCCTGTGGATTATTGCTTAAACGACTGATTATACGGGATTGCCGCGTGTGCGCAGCCCCTGGGCCCAAGCCACAGCGAGCGTTGGCCGTTTGGCCAAGGCGTTCGTTCCGGGCCGTCTGGTCCGGGCCGTCTGGTCGAAGCCGCGCGATTTCGTCCTATGCCGTCCGGCCGAATGGGCCGGACGGTCCGAATCGCTTACCATCCTTCTGAACTGCCACGATGAACCGCCACTCGCGCCCGCCGAGACGAGCGCCGCCAACCAGGAGACAGAATCCGAAGATGGGAGCCCTAAGCCATATCCGCGTACTCGACCTCACGCGCGTGCTCGCCGGTCCGTGGTGCGCGCAAACGCTCGCCGATTTCGGCGCCGACGTCATCAAGATCGAACGCCCCGGCGCGGGCGACGACACGCGCCACTGGGGCCCGCCGTACCTCAAGACGCCAGAGGGCGCCGATACCGCAGAAGCCGCGTATTACCTCGCCGCGAACCGCAACAAGCGCTCCGTCACCGTCGATATCGCCACGCCCGAAGGGCAAAAGATCGTCCGCGAGCTGGCCGCGCAAAGCGACGTGGTGCTCGAGAACTACAAGGCGGGCCAGTTGAAGAAGTACAGGCTCGACTACGCATCGCTCAAGGAAGTGAAGCCGGAGCTGATCTATTGCTCGATCACGGGCTTCGGGCAGACCGGCCCGCACGCGCAGCGCGCGGGCTACGACTTCATCATCCAGGGCATCGGCGGCTTCATGAGCATCACCGGCGAGCGCGACGACTTGCCGGGCGGCGGGCCGCAGAAAGCCGGCGTCGCGATCGCCGATCTGATGACCGGCATGTATTCGACTGTCGCCGTACTCGCCGCGCTCGCGCATCGCGACCGCACCGGCGTGGGGCAATACATCGACATGGCGTTGCTCGACGTGCAGGTCGCCATGCTCGCGAACATGAACTCGAATTTCCTGGCGAGCGGCGCGCCGCCGGTGCGCTGGGGCAACGCGCATCCGAACATCGTTCCGTATCAGGCGTTCCAGACGAGCGACAGCTGGATCATCGTCGCGGTCGGCAACGACGGGCAGTTCCGCAAGTTCGTCGAAGCGGGCAATCGCGCGGAGCTGGCCGACGATGTGCGCTTCGCGACCAACCCCGAGCGCGTGCGCCACCGCGCCACACTCGCGCCGATCATCGCGGAAATGGTGAAGACGCGCAGCAAGCACGAGTGGATCGAACTCTTGGAGGCAGCCGGCGTGCCGTGCGGCCCGATCAACAATCTCGCCGAGGTGTTCGAGCACGAGCAGGTGGTCGCGCGCGGCATGCAAGTCGACTTGCCGCATCCGAGCGGCGCGCCGGTTAAGCTCGTGCGCAACCCGATCCGAATGAGCGAAACGCCGCCACAGGCGCTCAGCCACCCGCCGACGCTCGGCGAGCACACGGACGACGTCTTGCGCCGCGTGCTCGGCTACGACGACGAAGCCATCGCCACGCTGCGGGGACGCTCGGTGATTTGATCGAAGAAGCTAGAGTGGGGCGAACGGGCGAACCATCGAACCGGTCAGTCGACCAGCGATGCCAGCAAACGCCGCCCTTCTTCCCAATCGCCGAGCCCGCTTTCGGCGTTGATATGGCCGCGCGGTCCGATATTCACGAAGCGGCTGCCCCAGGCGTCGGCGCAACGCGCGGTGAACTCGATGCCGCTATACGGATCGTCGCTGCTGGCGACGACGATGGTCGGAAACGGCAGTGGCGAGAACGGTACGTTCGCAAAACCGTGCGCTTCGCTCGGAAACGAGACGCTCGCCGGATCGGGCACGGCGACAAACAACGCGCCCGCCACTTTGGCGAGCTGATCAGGAGTCGCGATGTTCGTTGCCCAGAAGACGGTCGTCAGACAGCCGAGGCTATGCGCCGCGATCAGCAGGGGATCTTCCTCCGCCGCGGCGACAACCGTATCGAGCGTGTGGCACCAGGCTTCGCAAACGGCGTTGTCCCAGTCCGGCATCGATACGCGCACGAACATCGGGTCGGCAGCTTCCCAGCGGCTTTGCCAGTGGTCCGGTCCCGAATTGGCGTACCCCGGCAGCACGCATACTCTTCTTGCATCCATTGTGTTTCCCCGTTTCCGCGGCCCTCGCCGGTAGAGCCCGCCATCTTGCCGAACGCTTGCTATTCCCGCAAGGCGGTCCGTCCGCGCAGGCGGCCGCTCAGGTAGAATTGACGGATCAAGCGGGCGCATGGCGCGTCCATTTAGCAGACTCTCTCCATCTCGCATGAACACCGAACGCAACGACGCTCCGGCGGCATCCAATTTCATCCGCAACATCATCGACGAAGACAACCGCACCGGCAAGTGGGGCGGCCGCGTCGAAACGCGCTTCCCTCCCGAGCCGAACGGCTATCTCCACATCGGTCACGCCAAAAGCATTTGCTTGAACTTCAGCGTCGCGGGCGACTACGGCGGCGTGTGCCACCTGCGCTTCGACGATACGAACCCCGAGAAGGAAAGCGTCGAGTACGTCGACTCGATCGTCGATGCGGTCCAATGGCTCGGCTACGAGTGGAACAAAGATGGCGCCGAGCACCGCTACTACGCGAGCGACTACTACGACAAGCTGTATCAGTTCGCCGAATTGCTGATCGAGCGCGGCAAGGCTTACGTCGATAGCCAGTCGGCCGACGAAATGCGCGCCAATCGCGGCTCGCTGACCGAGCCCGGCAAACCGTCGCCGTACCGCGATCGCACGCCCGAAGAGAACCTCGATCTGTTCCGCCGCATGAAGGCCGGCGAGTTCAAGGAAGGCGAGCACGTGCTGCGCGCGAAGATCGACATGGCGTCGCCGAACTTCAACATGCGCGACCCGGTGATCTACCGGATTCGCTTCGCGCATCACTACCGCACCGGCGACCAATGGTGCGTGTACCCGATGTACGACTACACGCACTGCATTTCGGATGCGCTGGAAAACATCACGCATTCGCTGTGCACGCTCGAATTCGAAGACCATCGCCCGCTTTACGACTGGATTCTCGAAGAGCTCGCCGACGCCGGCGTTTTCACGCGGCCGCTGCCGCAGCAAATCGAATTCTCGCGCCTGAATCTCACCTACGCGATCACGAGCAAGCGCAAGCTGCTGCAGCTCGTCACCGAAGGCCATGTCGACGGCTGGGACGACCCGCGCATGCCGACCATCGTCGGCGTGCGCCGGCGCGGCTTCACGCCGGACGGCATCAAGCTCTTTTGCGAGCGCATCGGCGTCACCAAGGTCGATTCGTGGATCGACATGAGCGTGTTCGAAGGCGCGCTGCGCGACGATCTCGACGACAAGGCGCCGCGCACGGCCGCGGTGCTCGACCCGCTCAAGCTCATCATCGACAACTACCCGGCCGATCTCACCGAGCAATGCGAGGCGCCGGTGCACCCGCATCATCCGGAACGCGGCATGCGCAAGTTCCCGATCTCGCGCGAGTTGTGGATCGAGCGCGACGACTTCACCGAAACGCCGCCGAAGGGTTATTTCCGGCTCTTCCCGGGCAACAAGGTGCGTCTGCGCTACGGCTACGTGATCGAATGCACGGGCGCCGACAAGGACGAGAACGGCAACGTGACCGCCGTGCACTGCAACTACTATGCGGACAGCAAGTCGGGCACCGAAGGCGCGAACAACTACAAGGTGAAGGGCAACATTCACTGGGTGAGCGCGGCGCAAGCGGTTCCGGCGGAAGTGCGGATTTACGACCGGCTCTTCAAGGAACCGCAACCCGACGCGGGCGGCCGCGACTTCCTCGAAGCACTGAACCCGGATTCGAAGCGCGTCGCCCACGCCTACCTCGAACCGGGCGCCGGCGATGCGAAGCCCGAGGAGCGCTTCCAGTTCGAGCGGCACGGCTACTTTGTCGCCGACCGCTATGACACGAAACCCGGCAAGCCGGTGTTCAACCGCATCGTCGGCTTGCGCGACACCTGGGGCAAGCCGGCCTGAGTTTGCCTGAGTTTGCTTTAGGCACGCTCGCGCAGGTCCTCAAACAATAATTCGTCGTCGAGTGGTTCATCCGGGGGATCGATGAAGTTTTCCGCTCGATTCATGCCGCTCGCAGGCGCGGCGGCGATGCTTCTTGCATTCGCCGCCCACGCCGACGAGCTCAAGGGCACGCTGAGAAAAATTCACGACGACAATGCGATCGCGCTGGGCGTGCATGAATCGTCGGTGCCCTTCGCCTACTCGGACGGCCACGACCGCACCGTCGGCTATTCATACGCGATCGCGATGGAGATCGTCGACGAAATCAAGCGGGAGATGAACCTCCCGGAGCTGGTCGTGCACAAGGTGCCGATCACGCCGCAAAACCGCATTCCGCTGATGACGAACAGCCAGATCGATCTCGAATGCGGATCGACGACCCACACGCATGCGCGCGACGAGCAAGTCGCGTTCTCGAATAGCTTCTTTCAGTACTCGGTCCGCATGCTCGTCAAGAAGCAGTCGGGTATTGCGGACTTCCGCGATCTCGCCGGCAAGCCGGTCGTCACGACGGCCGGTTCCTCGGACGAGCGCCTGCTACGCAAGCTGAACAGCGACGAGCATCTGAACATGCGCATCATGAGCGTGCGGGACCATCCCGAAGCGTTCGAGGCGTTGCGTACGGATCGCGCGTCCGCCTATGTGATGGACGAGCCGCTGCTCTACGGGAACAAGGCGGAAGCGGCACGTCCGGACGACTATGCGATCGTCGGCACGCCGCTGCGCCAGGAAGTCTATGCGTGCATGCTCAGGCAAGGCGACGCGCCGTTCAAGAAGCTCGTCGATGGCGTGATTGCCCGTTTGGAGACGACTGGCGCTGCGCAGAAGCTCTATGAGACCTGGTTCACGCAGCCGATCCCGCCGCGCGGGCTCAACTTGAACTATCCGATGTCGGATGAAATGAAGGCGCTCTTCGCGCATCCGAACGACAAGGCGTTGGATTGATCTGGCGCAACAGAACTGCCGAACCGCCGAACCGCGACGGCGCGGCAAAACAGCCCGCGCCGCACCGATTTACAGCGACCGATGCAGATCGGCTAGCGAAAGCGTCGTCTGAAAGAGCCGAAAGAGGCTACGGCTCGCATAGCGCTCCACTTCACCGGGCTCGACCCAGCGAAACGCATCCATCTCGGGAATCATCACGCCGTCGGAGCGGCGCGGAAACATCGACGTACAGACGCAACGGCTCAGATCGAGTTCGTCGTCGGTCGCGCGCGCCGCGAACAGATGCAGGTCCTTGTCGCGGCGGTAGAGAAAACGCCCCAAGTCCTTGAGGCGCTCCGGCGCGAGCACGATGCTGGTCTCCTCCACCAGCTCGCGCAGCGCCGCGACGATCGGCGCCTCGCCCTCCTCGCCGTGACCTTTGGGGATGTCCCAATGGCTCGTTTCGGTTGCGTGCGCCAGCAGCACGCGCCCGTCATGGTCGAGCAATACGACACCACAGGAAGTCACGCGCTCGATCATCGGCATTCCCGCTGCTCGACTTGCCACGCTTGCCACTGCGGCGCGTACGAGCTCACCGCCGTCATCACTTCTGCTTCTGGAATTGCCATGCGCCGTCGCCGGTCTTGCAGTATTGCGGACGCAACGTTATCGACTGCCCCTTCGCGTTCAACGTGGCCGTCATGCGGCGGCAGGTGCGGTCGTCTTCCTTCGTCGTCTGGCTGATCGTCATCGTCGCGTCCAGCTTGACGCTGTTGCCCGTGCCCTCGTTGGTCCACGCGGCCGTCTCGCCGTCGCGCTTCGTATCGAGCGCGGTGCTGGCAGCCTTCAGCAGCGAGTCGATATCGCGCTGGTGCATGTAGCTCATCGGGGTATCGGACAGGAAGCCGAAATTCGAAGCATGCGCCGCTACGGCACCCGCAAGCAGCAGGCCGCCGGTGATCGCGCGCAACAGGGATGAAGTTCGCATCGACATTGATTGTTTCTCCTTGGATCGATTGTTGGAACGTCGTGGCTCTCGTGGCCTTCGTGACTTTCGGCCGTGAAAAACGGTCGACAGAATATCACGCAGGCTATGGCGCGCCGGCCGACGTCAGGTGCGGCGCGTGCTCGCCGGCGCGCGGCGCCAGGCCTTGCTGTGCGCTTGCCGCATCGGGTTCGTAGCCGTCGGTCAGCGTGCCAAGGAACGCGATGATGTCCTTGATCTCGGCCTCGTTCAGAGCCGGCTCGTCGCCGGGCTTGCGATCGAATGGCGGATCGGTGTTCAGGTTGGCCCAGTACCGCTTGGGCAAGTCGTCGAACTTGCGAACCTTGCCTTTGACCACCGGATAGAACTTCTCGGGATTCGTATCGCGCTCGGCGTAAAAGCGCATCACCTCGTCGAGCGAATGGTAGATGCCGTTGTGGAAGAACGTCTTCTTGAGCGCGATGTTGCGCAGCGTCGGCGTTCTGAAGAGACCGCAGTATTCGTCCTGGCCCTTGAGGTCGGCGCGCTCGGGCCCGCATGCGCCGAGGTCGAAGAAATGCGGGTCGCGGTTCACCTTGAGCGCGCGGTTGCGCGGCACGCCGATTGCGATCAGGCCGAAATCGCTGAACTGCGGCGGCGAGCCGTCTCTCGCAGGTTCGCTCAGGTGGCAGCTCGCACAGTTGCCTTTGCGCTCGTCGTTGAAGAGCTGCAGGCCGCGCAGCTCGGCCGGCGTGAGCGTCGCGCGGCCCGCGAGATAGGCGTCGTACTTGCTCGTGTAGGGGTAGAACGTAGCCGGGGTCTGCTCGAAGATGCCGAGTGCTTCGAGCACGGCGTCGAAGGTCGCGTTGTCGTCGTCGAACACGTGTGCGCCGAACGTCGCGCGAAACGCTTCGACATAGGGCGCCGCGCGCACGGCGGCCGCCACGCGCGCGGGCGAGCTGTTCATCTCGAACGGCGAGGTCAGCGGAATGCGCGCCTGTTGCGCGCCGGTATCGACGCGGCCGTCCCACGTGAGGCCGCCGGTCGGACCGTTGTCGATGCTTTCGTCGCCCTCGTCGTCCGAGTCGTGGAAGTGCTCGGTGAAGGCCGGCACCGATTGCAGATATTTGAGCGTCGGCACCGCGCGGAAACCCGGCTGGCGCATATCGCTGCCGCCGAGCTGCACGTCGAGCGCATTCGGCGGCCCGAACGCGTGCGCGGGGCTGTGGCAGGTCGCGCAGGCGAGCTTGCCGGAGCCGGAGAGCGCGGGATCGAAGAACAGCTGCTTGCCGAGCGCGGTCTTCTGGCGCACGGCTTCGTAGACTTGGGCTCGCGTCTGTGGGCCGCCGGTGTCCGTGCCGACGAGACGGATTGCCGCCTCGCCAACGGCCGCGCTTGCGCCGCCGCGCGCGAGGCCCTGCGTCGCGGTCATTGGCGCGGCACCCCCGTTTTCCGCGTGGATGCCCGGCCCGCGCACATCGCACGCCGCAAGCCCGACGGACAGCACGGCCGCCATCCACAGCCCCGCCAACCGCGCCGCCACACCCGAAGGCACCCGCCCCCGCCACCGTGACCACCGCTGCCAAACCTCGGGCACTTCGACACTCCTCCGAAAACGCTGCGACATATCGGCACGACCCGCTTTTCGAAACCGGCCAAGCATAGGACAAGTGCGCGGCCCGCACGCCGATATGACGGCCCGCCGCAACACGGGCGCCAGTATTGCATTCGCGTGCATGATTCTGTCAAATCACGTTGCGACACTTTCGCCATTTGCCGGCAGACGCTTCGCGCCGTCCGGCCCCACGTGAAGAGAGAGATCACGCATGAACAACAAACGGATCGGCATAGCGCTCCTGGCGCTCGCGGCCGCAGCCACCTTCGCCGGCTGCACGAGCACGAACGTCACGAAGCCGAGCTTGACGGACGTGAAGGCGGTGGTCGTCATCTACGCCGAAAACCGCAGCTTCGACAATCTCTATGGGCACTTTCCCGGCGCGAACGGCTTGCAGAACGTGACGCCCGCGAGCGCACGGCAACTCGATCGCAACGGCGAAGTGCTACCGACGCTGCCGCCGGTCTGGAACGGTCTCACGCAAACGGGCGTGACGCCGGTGGTGACGCAGGCGATGACGGTCAACCTGCCGAACGCCCCGTTTGCGATCAACGACCCGAACGGCTTCAACACGCCGCTCTCGACGACGACGCGCGACCTGTGGCACCGCTTCTACGAGAACCAGATGCAGATCGACGGCGGCAAGAACGACAAGTTCGCCGCGTGGGCCGATTCCGGCGGTCTCGTGATGGGCCACTACTCGATGAATGAGTCGACCCTGCCGCTGTGGAAGGTCGCTCAGCAGTACACGCTCGCGGACAACTTCTTCATGGGCGCGTTCGGCGGCTCGTTCCTGAACCATCAGTGGCTCGTCTGCGCCTGCACGCCGATCTATCCGAATGCGGACAAGAGTGTCGCGTCCGGCTCGATTTCGGCCGTCGAGGCGGACGGCGTCACGCTGAAAGTCGCGCATAACGCGCCACCCTCGGCGTTGAGCGGCCCGCCGAAGTTCATGAACTCGGGCAACCTGACGCCCGACTTCTACGCGGTCAACACGATGCAGCCGCCGTATCAGCCGAGCGGCAACAAGCCGGCGACGGGCGGCGACACCGCATTCGCGGACCCGAAAATTCCGACGACGCTGCCCCCGCAGACACAAGCGCACATCGGCGATCTGCTCAACGACGCGCATGTATCGTGGGCCTGGTACGGCGGCGCATGGGGCCAAGCGCTGTCGGCGGCCGAAGGCGGCCAGGCGGGCGTGATCTACGGCAAGAACCTGACGGCGCCGAACTTCCAGCCGCATCACCAGCCGTTCAACTACTTCGCCGATCTCGCGCCGGGCACGCCGAACCGCGCACAGCATTTGCGCGATGGCGGCCTCGACGGCACGGAGTTCATCAAGGCAATCGACGCGGGCACGCTGCCGCAAGTCACGTTCTACAAGCCGCAAGGCAACCTGAACGAGCACGCGGGCTATACCGACGTGGCCTCGGGCGACCAGCACATCGCCGATCTGATCGCGCACCTCCAAAAGAGCCCGCAGTGGAGCAACATGGTCGTGATCGTGACCTACGACGAGAACGGCGGCTTCTGGGACCACGTCGCGCCGCCAAAAGCCGACCGCTGGGGACCGGGCTCGCGCGTGCCGGCGCTCGTGATCTCGCCGTATGCGAAGAAGGGCTATGTGGATCACACACAGTACGACACGACGTCGATCCTGCGCTTCATCACGCGGCGCTTCGCGCTGCCGGAACTGCCGGGATTGGTGACGCGGGACAAGGCGCTGGCCGCAAACGGCGGAAAGCCGATGGGCGACTTGACGAACGCGCTCGATCTGAACGCCGCGCAGACGCAATAAGCGCGCCGTAAATATCGAGCGTTATGTTTCGGGGCAGCTTCGGCTGCCCTTTTTCATGGCTTGGCTAGCGGGGAAACGAAAGACAGTCGGCACAGGATCCGATGCGAGCCGACACGGGTCAACGGTCGAGCCAGGCGTCCAGCCCGATGCGGAATGCCACGGCGACGATGACCGGGAGCGTCATCATCATGACGATGCCGTAGTTCTCGATCATGTCGCCGTACACGATCGGGCCATAGAGAACCACCGTGCCGACGGCAATCAGCGTCACGATGCCCGCGGCGACAGTCAGCAAGTTTCGCGTCACGATGGAGACGCGCTTCGGATTTCGTTTGCTCATTGCGATCTTGGCGTTTTGAGCAACGACGGCAAGGTCAGGATAATTTTTTGGCCCCCCCACGAGGAATCGAACCTCGATTTCAGGTTTAGAAGACCCGTGTTCTATCCGTTGAACTATGGGGAGGCAAAACTGAAATTTTAAAGCGGACCGGATAATTGCGCCGGGGGCCGGGATTATAACCGATCCCCTCCCCGGCCCTCGCCAGACCCGCGCGACTCGCTGAAACGCGAGCCGCCAAGCACGCCGCTTAGACCGGCTGCGCGTGCAGCATGAACCAGCCAAAACACAGCGCGCCCGCGATGATGCAATAGACACCGAACGACGCGAGGCGCCCACGGCCCTCGAAATAGCGCATCAGGAAGCGCACGCTCAAATACGCGGCGACCGCGGTCAGCACGCCGCCGAGGAACGCATCGGCGAGTTGCTGCGGAGCGTGAAAGAGCTTCGGCACTTCGAGCAGGCCGGCCGCGAAAATGATCGGCGTGCCCAGCAGGAACGCGAATTCGGCAGCCTTCTCAGACGTGAGGCCTGCCGCATTGCCGGCGATCATCGTCAGGCCGCTGCGCGAGAAACCGGGAATCAGCGCGCCCACTTGTGCGAGACCGACCAGGAACGCCTGCTTGAACGTGAGCTTTTCCGGTGCGCGATGCGTGCGACCGCGTTGCAGGCGGTCGCCAAGCCACAGCAGCACGCCGTTGACGATCAGCGCGAGCGCGACGATGCGCAAATCGTGAAAGACCCGCTCGAGACGCTTTTCGAGGATGAGGCCCACGAGGCCCGCAGGTATCGTCCCGATGATGAGCGCCCACATCATGTGGCCGTCGTCGCTGCGGCGCCCGGCAAACGTGCCGAACCAGCCGCCGATCAGCGCGACCCAGCGCTTCCTGAAGTACCACAGCAGCGCGAGCGCGGTACCGAGGTGGAGCGCGACCAGAAAGGGCAGCAATTGCGGCGCGTGCGCGTCGATGTGCATGCCGAACAGCGCTGGGGCGAGCAACGTATGTCCGAGACTGCTCACGGGGAAGAGTTCGGTGACGCCCTGCAGCACGCTCAAGAAAATCAAAAACCAGAGACTCACGCGTCGGTCCTTTTCGATGGGGTGGGATGGCAAAATCGAGACGTGGCGCGCTTGCGCCGATGCCCGGTGGCGCAACGATTATGCCTATGGGCAGCGGGCGCGCCAAGTTTTCAGGATTTTTTCACGATTTTTTTGCGGCAGTGCGTCAGCGGCGCGGTGCGTGATCAGCGCGCGCTCATGCGCACTTCGGGCGATCGGGCGGATGCGAAACAACGCCGGATGCGAAGGAGGTAAAAACGAAAAGCGGGCGGAAAAAAAGCGCCGGTGCCGGCGCTCGAGGATCGGCGCTCGGCTGCGGCACTTGTCGCCGCATGGAGCGCATGCTCTGGTGTCACGCGCCGTTAGCGCGCGAACTTGTAGAAGAAAACCACAGTGCTGGCGGTGAACGTGCCGAACAGAGCGATGCCCATTGCCATGGCGATATCCATGCGCCCTCCTTCGAAAGTAGGTGGCGCGGCAAAAAATGCCGGCCCAGGTTCGGCATTATCCGGAAACGCAACCGTGGCAACACCCGCAGTTTCCCGATCAAGGGTTTCTCCGTAACATAGGGCGGCGCAACATTCCCTATTCCCCGGCTCATCCGACCATGCCCCAATTCCAGCAGCAGGAAATCCTCGAAATCACGCAAGGCGACGCGCTCTTGCGCATTGCGCCCCAGGCCGGCGGCCGGTTGCTGTCGTGGCAGATCGGCGGCGTGCCGGTCATTCACTGGCCGGATTCGGCCGACTGGAGCCAGCCAGCCAGGATTCGCGGCGGCAATCCGCTGCTGTTCCCGTTCCTCGGCCGCCATCGCGTGGACGGCCGGATCGGCGAATGGCGAGACCCGGCGGGCGTCGTGCGCGAACTGCCGATGCACGGCTTCGCGCGCGACCTGCCGTTTGCGGCCACGGTCGATGCCGACGGACACGGCGTGCGCATGACGCTCACCGACACCGAGGCGACCCGCGCCGCCTACCCGTTCGCATTCCGCTTCGAAGCGGCCTATAGGCTCGTCGACCCGCAAACGCTGGATGTCGAATTGACCGTCACGAACCTCGGCGACGCGCCGCTGCCCCACTACGCCGGCCACCATTTCTACTTCACGCTGCCGCACGCGCTGCGTGGCGAGACGACGGTGGAGCTGCCGCCCACCTCGCGCCAGCACCAGCAAGCCGACGGCTCGATCAGCGCGCCCGAGCCCGGCGAGCCGTCCTATCAGCTCGACGATCCGCGCATCCATGATCGCTTCCATTGCCTGAGCGGCGTGCCTGCGCAGCCGGTGCGCCTCGTATCGCCGAGTCTTCGCCGCGTCGTCGAAATCGATCTGCAGCGCCCCGGCTCGGTGCCGTGGTATGCCGCGACGACCTGGACTGAGGCGGACACGTCGGATTTCTATTGCGTCGAGCCTTGGCTCGGGCTGCCCGACGCGATTCACAACGGTCTCGGGCTGCGCTGGCTGGCGCCCGGCAAGACGGAAACCGCGGCGCTGCGCATCGCGGTCGCCTTCGAACCTGAAGGGCAATGAGCCAGGCTTCGGCATGAAGCCCGCACCACTTCGCACACGGGGGTTCAACGTGCGATCGAGTGTGTGAATGGACCGCTAATCGCGCTTCGGTGTCTGCGCCAAACGGGGTGCGCAAGCCGAAGCCGTTAAAATTAGACGTTTTGTA
Source organism: Trinickia camelliae (assembly GCF_053525655.1). Lineage (NCBI taxonomy): Bacteria > Pseudomonadati > Pseudomonadota > Betaproteobacteria > Burkholderiales > Burkholderiaceae > Trinickia > Trinickia camelliae. Next base: position 82,855 of record NZ_JBCHAA010000005.1, on the reverse strand, counting down.
CCTGCCGTGAGAAACCGAGAGGAAGCCTCTCGGGAAACCCCTCTCGGCAGCGCTTTGCGAGGTTCAATGTTGAGAAGAAAAATAACGCGGCTCGTCTGCGCGTCGCTTGTCGCAGCACTGGCCGCTTGTGGTTCGGCGCCTGTCGGACCGGGGTTCTATCGAGTCGAGCGCGGCGATACGGTTTCGAAGATCGCCCGCAGCAACCGTCAGTCTGTCCAGAGCATCATCCGCTGGAACAACCTGCCCAACCCGGATGCGATCGAGGTCGGCCAGGTGCTGCGCGTCGCGCCGCCGGCCAATTCCGCCACGGCGACCGGCTCGGGCCGCGCCTCGACGAGCCCGTCGACCGGCGGCTCCGGCAGCACGCGCCCGAGCGGCGCAAGTTCGTCGTCGAGCGCGGCGGCCGCTCCCGCGGTGAAGCCCCCGACCAGCATCTCGCTTGTATGGCCGACAACGGGCAAGGTCGCGCGCGGGTTCGATGGCGTCAACTCGAAAGGCATCGACATCGTCAATGCGGCCGGCACGCCGGTCGTTGCGGCCGCGGCGGGAACTGTCGTTTACGCAGGCAATGGATTGCGCGGCTACGGCAATCTGCTGATCGTGAAGCACAACGCCGACTTCCTGACGGCTTACGCGCACAACCGCACGCTCCTCGTCAAAGAAGGCCAGCAAGTTTCACAAGGGGAAAAGATCGCGGAGATGGGCGACACCGACAACGATCGCGTCGCATTGCACTTCGAACTGCGTTACGGCGGGCGTTCGATCGATCCGGCGCGCTACCTGCCCGCACGCTGAGAGAAACCGGCGCCGGCCTCGTCGGTCGCGTACGCCTCTTCCGACATATCGAGCGGCCAGCTCGGCGCTACAACCGGACGGGATGCCTTCTCAGAGAAGGCGTTTCCAAGCCGGGCGTCGCTGCGCCGGGCGTCGCTCCGCCGGGCGGCGCTGCGCTTGCGCAGCCGGCCCGACAGCGGGTCGACTCGCCGCGCGAACGCGATCAGCACAATCAATGCAAGCGGGCACATGCCCACGAAGATCAAGAGCAGTCGCATGGCGATCTCGAGCTTGGAATCCGTCGCATCATACGCGGGTATCGAGAACGCCATACTCTTGCTGCTAGTCGGCCTCCACTAGCGGGTGCACAAAAATCGGGGGCACAAAAAAAAGCCCGGCGTGGCCGGGCTAACGGGGGTTCGGCGCATATAGGCAAAGGACCGGTTCACCATGCGCCGAGAACCAATCTAACAACGCTCTAAAGCGTCGGCAATGGATTAACGCTCGATAATCGAGAATCGGCGCATGAAGCAGGAGGAATGTCCGAGAAATGCGAGTCGATTATCGATGTGAAAGATCGATAGACCTCGGAAAGAATGTTTGTCATATCAAATGTCAATCCAGGGCCGAGCCAGCGGCCCATACTGTGGACGATTTGGCGGCGCGGCCCCGCACGCGTAAAATCTGACGTATTGCACGAAAATTGCTGCCGCGCGATATTTTCGCCTTTCGCATGAATATTAATATTCAATTCAACGCGAAGGATTTCATCGGATTATTTGCAAAACGATTCGAGAATTCGATCGATATTGAGCGGTGGATTTTCTTCATTCATTTCCAATTAGCCGATAAAAGACGAGACGAGGTGACACCCATGCTTTGCCCGAGCGACAGCTACGAACGGCTCATCGAAGGCTTCTCCTGGCGGATCCCCGAGCGCTACAACATCGGCGTGGATACGTGCGACAAATGGGCCGACGGCAGCGCCCGGCTCGCGCTGATCTACGAGAAGCACGACGGCTCGCAAACCCGCTATACGTTCGACGAACTGAAAGCGCTGTCGAACCGGCTCGCGAACAGTTTCGCCAAGCACGGCGTCGCGCGCGGCGAGCGCGTCGGCATCTTCCTGCCGCAGACGCCCGAAACCGCCCTCGCCCATCTGGCCGCTTACAAGCTAGGCGCGATCGCTGTGCCGCTCTTCGCGCTGTTCGGGGTCGAAGCGCTGCAATACCGGCTGTCGAACAGCGGCGCGGTGGCGCTCGTGACCGACAAGCAGGGGCTCGAAAAAATCGCGTCGTTACGAGAGGCATTGCCAGAGCTGAAGTGCGTTTATTGCATCGACGCTGATCCTGCCGAGACCGGTACCGCAGGCGTTCAAGCCTTCTGGCCCGCTCTCCAAAGCGAGTCCGATGCTTTCGAACCGGCCGATACCGCCGCCGACGATCCGGCCGTGATCATCTACACCTCGGGCACCACCGGCAAGCCGAAAGGCGCGCTGCACGGCCACCGCGTGCTGCTCGGCCACCTGCCGGGCGTCGAGATGCCGCAAGCGTTTTTCCCCGAAGGCGCCAAGCTGTTCTGGACACCGGCGGACTGGGCCTGGATCGGCGGCTTGCTCGACGTGCTCCTGCCCGCGTGGCATCACGGCGTGCCCGTGCTCGCGCGGCGCTTCGAGAAGTTCGACGCCGATGCCGCCTTCGACCTGATGGCGCGCCACGGCGTCACGCATACGTTCCTGCCGCCCACCGCGTTGAAGATGATGCGCACCGTCGAGCGTCCGGCCGAGCGCTACCGCCTCGCCTTGCGCGCCGTCGCGAGCGGCGGCGAATCGCTCGGCGAGGAGCTGATCGAATGGGGCCGCGCGGCGCTCAACGTCACGATCAACGAGTTCTACGGGCAGACCGAGTGCAACGTCGTGCTCAGTTCCTGCAGCACGCTGTTCGAGCCGCGCATCGGCTCGATCGGCAAGGCGGTGCCGGGTCACGAGATTGCGATCGTCGACGACGCCGGCCGCCTGCTGCCGCACGGCACCGAGGGCAACATCGGCATCCGCGCGCCCGACCCCGTGATGTTCCTCGGCTACTGGCGCAACCCCGAGGCGACGCGCGAAAAGTTCGCGGGCGACTATCTCGTGACAGGCGACATCGGCGTGATGGACGACGACGGTTTCGTGCGCTTCGTCGGACGCAACGACGACGTGATCACGAGCGCTGGCTACCGCATCGGCCCGGGGCCGATCGAGGACTGCCTGCTCGGCCATCCGGCCGTGCGGATGGCGGCCGTGGTCGGCATGCCGGATGAAACGCGCACCGAGATCGTCAAGGCTTTCATCGTGCTCAACGCGGGCTTCGAGCCCGGCGACGCGCTCGTCCGCGAGATCCAGACACACGTGAAGACACGCCTCGCCGCGCACGAATATCCGCGCGAGATCGCCTTCGTCGACAGCCTGCCGATGACCGCGACCGGCAAGATCATCCGCCGCGAACTGCGTAGCGCCAAAGCGCCTTAATCGATGGTTCCGATGGTTTATAGTTACGCCCGCTCGTCATACACCACGCACATTCGATGACTTCCCCCGACACCTCCGGCGCGGGCGCCCAAAGCCCGCTCTACATGAAGCTGCTCGCCGAAACCGCCAAGATCGGCTGGTCCGAACTCGAACGGTTCTTTGCGCGCGGCGTGCTGCTGCGCGTGGCGCGCGACCTCGATCTCGTCAGCGTGGCCGAAGCCGTCGCCAACGACGACACGACGCAAGTCGCGCAGTGGCTGTCAGCGGGGCTCGTCGAGCGCGTGCAAGCCGAGACCGCCGCCGATTTCGCGGCGCGCGACCCGGACCTGTGGGCGGTCGTCGTGTCGCCGTGGGTATGCGTGCAGGAACGCGGCTAGGCACGCCCGCGTGAGCCCGTCCCCCCACTCGGCCGATTCCGCAGACGACTCTAGCCCCGAGCCCGCGAGAAGCGCGGCGGACAACGCCGCTTACGCGTTGCCGACACGCTGGCATCGCCGCGTGCTGACGCTGGCGTTCCCGATCGTTCTCGCGAATCTCACGCAGCCGCTGTTGTCGGCGGTCGATACCGCCGTCGCGGGGCATCTGGACGGCGCCGCCTATCTCGGCGGCGTGGCGCTCGGCGGTCTCTTTTTCAGCTTCGTGTTCTGGGGCTTCGGCTTTCTGCGGATGGGCACGACCGGGCTCGTCGCACAGGCGTTCGGCGCGCAAGACCACGCCGGGCTGCGCTCGAACGTCGTGCGCGCGCTCTTGCTCGCGTTCGCCATCGGCGCCGCCGTGCTAGCACTGCAGACGCCGCTGATCCGTTATGCGCTCGCCGCGCTCGGTGGCAGCGATGCCGTGCGCGAAAACGCCGCCGCTTATTGCCACGCGCGCATCTGGGCCGCGCCGCTCGCGCTCGCGAACTACGTCGTGCTCGGCTTCCTGCTCGGCGCGCAGCGCGTGCGGCTCGCGCTGATCACGCAAGTCTTCATCAACGCGGTCAACATCGTCGCCGTGCTGCTGTACGTGTACGTATTCGACTGGGGCGTCGCGGGCATGGGCGCGGCCACGGCGACCGCCGACGCCTGCGGCTTCGTGCTCGGCGCGTTCATCCTGTGGCAGTTGCGGCCGCGCGGCTTGCCCGCGCTCGACGCCGCGTCGCTGCTGGACACGGCCGCGCTCAAGCGTCTCATCGCGATCAACCGCGACATCTTCATTCGCACGCTGTGCCTGCTCGCGGCGTTCGGCTGGTTCGCGCACGTCGGCGCGCAGGAAGGCGACGCGACGCTCGCCGCGAACGCGCTGCTGCTCAACTTCCAGACCTTCATGGCGTTCGGACTCGACGGCTTCGCGCACGCCGCCGAAGCGCTCGTCGGCGCGGCGCTCGGCGCACGCAATCGCGACGCGTTCCAAAAGGCGGTCAAGGTCACGCTGTGGTGGTCGGTGCTCGGCGCGCTCGGCTTCTCGCTCGTCTATTGGGGCGCGGGCGTGTGGATCATCGAGCGGCTGACCGATCAGGCCCTCGTGCGCGCCGCCGCCGAGCGCTATCTGCCGTGGGCGGCGCTCTCGCCTGTGATCTCGGTGTGGGGCTTTCTGCTCGACGGCGTGTTCATCGGCGCGACGCAAACGCGTGAGCTGATGAAATCGATGGCGATGTCGTTCGCGGTGTTCATGAGCGCGTCATGGTTGCTCGCCGGGCCGCTCGGCAACCACGGCCTATGGCTCGCGCTCACGATCTTCATGGCCGCGCGCGGCGTGACGCTCGCCGCCTATCTGCCGCGACTTTCCACTCGCTTTGGCGAGATGCGCTCGCAGAATCTGCCGGCCGCGACCTGAGGACCTGCGCGTTGCGGATCGCGCGGACCCCGCGTGAATCCAACGCGCCCCGCCGCATTCGATCAGACCCCGACGCCAACCGCGCTTCTCTCGCCGTTATTGCGGCGCAGCGGGCGCGTCGATCATCGAGGGCGGCCGGTCGTCGGTCGGCACGCCGTGGTAGTCGGGCGGATCTTGCGGCGGCTTGCCGTGATGAGGGGCGTCGACGCAGCCCGCGACCATCGTCGCGAGCAGGACAGCAAAGACAATACGCTTCATGAAAGGGCTCGAATCGGATGAAGAACGGCAAAATGAACGCGTGAGTCTAAATGAAAACGCCGGCCGGGATCGACTCGAGACTTCCTGCCGTCGCCACGCCGTTCGCAACGTGCGCACGATTTCTTCCGACACCCCGAATCCCGCCCTTACTAACCGCCGACAAAAACCGTGCTTTCGCGCGAGGTTTTACCAAGTGACGATTTCCTCCCGCATGTCCTAAGATGTACGAATGGCTGCAATCGCTAAGAGGAGGCTGCCATGGATGCTGAATCGATCGCTGGCTTGGTCGGGCTCGGAGTGGGTCTGCTGGTGCTACTGGCGCTCACGATATTCGAATCGCGATCGTACAAGCGCGAGCACAACGGTGAAGGCATGGTGCATCACTGGCTCGCGGAGCATCACATGCTCGGCGGGCGGCGGACGAAGCACTGACGTTTCGCTTGCTTGCAAATTTCTGGGGTTGCATGCGCAGGCATGCAACCCCTTCGTCATGCCTGAAACGCGCTAAGCACCGGCACGCCAAGTCGCCGGGTGGGTCCTTTTGCGCATCTTCCGCGCTTCGCCGCCAATTGCTTTCGCGAGCCCCAGCTAACCGCCGAGCACGCGTTTAGCGGCAATTCGTAAAATCCTTATCGAAAATCGTTGGTTTTCAGCCGGGCCGGCGGCCCGTAGATTCGGTGGTTTCGATACCGCGTTGCGCGCAACGTTTCTTTCACTCGCCGCGGCGCCCAACCTCACGCGAGACCACCGCCCCATGAAACACGACAACCCCTCAAACCTTGAGCGGCGCGCTTGGCTCTTGGCATCCCTGGCGGCTGCCGCCGGCTCGCTGATCGCCGGCGCCGGCGCGCTCGCACCGCTCGCCGCGCGCGCCGACAACAGCGCCAAAGTGCTGCGCGTCGGCTATCAGAAGTACGGCACGCTGATCCTGCTGAAAGCGCGCGGCACGCTCGAAAAACGGCTCGCACCGCTGGGCGTCACGGTCGAGTGGCGCGAGTTTCCGGCCGGGCCGCAATTGCTCGAAGGGTTGAACGCGGGCGCAGTCGACGTTGGCACCGTCGGCGAGACGCCGCCGATCTTTGCGCAAGCGGGCGGCGTCAATTTCGTCTACATCGGCAACGAGCCGCCCGCGCCCGCCGCCGAGGCGATCGTCGTCCCGCACGACTCGCCGCTCAAGACTCTCGCGGATTTGCGCGGTAAGCGCGTGGCGCTCAACCGCGGCTCGAACGTCCACTTTCTGCTCGTGCGCGCGCTCGAAAAGGCGGGCCTCAAATACACGGATATCCAGCCGAGCTACCTCACGCCGTCCGATGCCCGCGCGGCGTTCACGCAGGGCGGAGTCGATGCGTGGGTGATCTGGGACCCCTACTTCGCCGCCATCCAGCATCAGGAAAACGCCCGCGTGCTGACCGACGGGACCGGGTTAGTAAAGAACCTGCAGTTCTACGTCGCCACGCGCAGCTACGCGGCCTCGCAACCGGCGATCGTCAATGCGCTGCTCGACGAAATCGCGACGCTCGACACGTGGAGCGCGCAGCATCTCGCCGAGGTATCGACGCTATTGGCGGGGCAAACGGGATTGGATGGCGCGACGGTCGACTTGGCGGTCAAGCGCACGACATTCGGCGTGACTCGCATCACCGACGCCACGCTCGCCTATCAGCAGCAGATCGCCGATGCGTTCAACGAACTCAAGCTGATTCCGAAGCCGTTGACCGTGACCGAAGCGCGTTGGAAGGTATAAGGGCGGCAGCGCGTGCCGCCAAAGTGAAAGCCGCGCTACGGCAGGCGACTTATTGCTGCTGCCAGCGCGGCACGCACTCGAAGCGAAGATCGGCCTCGCGCGGGCTGAAACCGCGCACGCCGAACGTGCCGAGATCGACCTGGTGCATCGCCTTGTCCTGCTCGGCGCAGAATTCCGTCGCATGGCCGACGCTCGCATTCATCAGATGACGCCAGGAGACCAACGGATTGCTCGTCTTCGAGGTCACCGTGTAGCGCTCGCGCGCCTCTCGCTGGATCGGCGAAACGCTGGTACACCCGCACAGCAGCAGGACGACGGACAGTGCGGTATAGGTCTTCATCGGCTAGGAGCGGTTGGATTTTGGCGATTCTGTCGTGCAGCTTGCGTTTGTGCAAGCGGTTAGACGATCCCTTCGGGCGCCGTGGCGCCCGAAGAAAAGCCAACTTTATATATCCGACCGATCCATCCAAGCCATAGGACAAATCCCAATGTCCCGCGCCGCGATCACGGCGTTCCCGCACCGCCTCCGTCGTTCGCGACAAGCCCTGTGCGCTGCTGTGCGCCCCAACTCCGGCGGCCGCTCAAAAAGTGCATCCAGCCGAGCGCGGCGCCGGTGTGCCGCAACAACTGGAAAGTGAACGGCTCGGCGAGCGCCGCCAGGATCGCCATCGACAGGTGCGAGCCTTGGCGATTGGCGGTCCAGCGCCGGTACAGATGCACGGACCAGAGGTGAAACGCGAGATCCACCACGATCTTCGCGAGGATCACGCCCGATATCGACAGCGCGATTCCGAGCCGCCCCGTGAACAGAAACATCAGCAGCAAAGCGAAGGCGGTGAGCCCGTAGATCGGCTGCAGCGTATCGAATGCCTTCACCGGCATCATCAAGAGACCGAGCGCGCCGTAGCGGCGATTGCCGGTGATGTCGCGGTTCCAGTACTGCGTCTGCAGGAATCCCGCGAACCAGCGGCGGCGCTGGCGCAGAAAGCTCGTGAGCGTGCCCGGCGCATCGGTGTGCGCGCGCGCATCTCCGATCACGCGCACGCGCCACGTCAAGCCGCTCTCGACCGCATGACGGCGCAGGCGATGAATCAGCTCGTAGTCTTCGACGAGACACTGCGGGTCGAATCCGCCGACCGTCAGAAGCACGTCGCGCCGGAAGCACGCGAACGCGCCCGACACCAGGAGCAAGCTATCCGCGCGCATCCATGCAAAACGCGAGATGAAGTTGCGGATGTACTCGTAGGTCTGGAACCACTGGAAGAAGCGGCCGGCCGCATCCTTCGCGCAAAGCGGCGTGAGGATGCCGGTCGCGGCGACGAGCTCCGGCTCCGCGGCAAACGCGCGGCGCATCGCGGCGCATGCGTCGGGCTCGACGCGCGTGTCGGCGTCGACGGTCAGCACGACGTCGGTGTCGAGCGCCGTGATCGCCGCGTTCAACGCGCGCGCCTTGCCCCCGTGCGGCACACGTAGCCAACGCAGTGACGGGAACCGCGAACTCGGCGCGCTGAGCTGCCCTTGCGGCGGCTCGATCAACCCGTATTCGCCGACTAGCAAGGCTGCGGTGCCGTCGGTCGAACCGTCATCGGCGATCACGATTTGCGCCGGTGCGGCCGTTTGTTCGAGCAGACCTTTGAGCGTCACGGGCAGCACCGCCGCCTCGTTGTAGGCGGCGACGACGACGCCGAGCGTCGGCAACGCCGACTGATCGATCGGGCTGTCGATTCGCGGCTTCAGCAACGGCAACGTCTTGAACGTGACGAAGGCCAGGAGCAGCGTGTCGTAGATCACGTACGCAATGCCGACCGACCACGCGACCACGCCATGCAGCATGAATGCGCGGACGAACAGCGCGATCCATAGTGCGAACACGCCGCCGTGAATCAGCACGCTGACGAGCGGCGTGCCGCGCGGAGACACGCGTGGCGACAGACGCGCGAAAGCGTCGTCGAGCGCGGCGCGGCTGGAGGACGCAGGCTGCCGGCGTTGCGCGCGGACGCGCCGCCGCCTCGGCGCGAAGGCCGGATGGGTGGGCGAACTCATGGCAACATCCGGCGCAAAACGGATTCGCGATCTATCAGCTCATGCTTGAGCGCGCCGCCGATATGCAGCGCGAGCACCGCGTACAGCACGTAGCCGAACCAGGTGTGCACGGCGCCGAGCACGTCGTGCATATGCTCCTTGTAAGCGGGCTCCAGATTCATCACGAAGCCGATGCGCGGCCACGGCACGAGATGAAACAGCGTCATCGGATGGGTTGCCGCGTCCTTCCACGCGGAATCGTGCAGCCAGCCCGACAACGGCAGACCGATCATCAGCACATAGAGCAGCAGATGCGCCACATGCGCGCTCGCGCGTTCCCATGCGGGAAACGCCTTCGGCAACGGCGGCGGCCGGTGCGCGACGCGCCAGAGGATCCGAAGCAGCACGAGCCCCAGCACCGTGATGCCAATCGACTTGTGCGTGTCGATCACGGGGCGGATCCAGTCGTCAGGCAGGAAATCGGCCGAGAGGCCGAGCGCGACGTTGCAGAGGATGCCCGCCGCGATCAGCCAGTGAAGAATCATCGCCGTGCGGCTGTAGCGAATCAGTGGCTCGCCATGATGCGGCGAACCGGTTTGGTGTTGAGTAAGCTCGGCTGGCGTGGTCATCTGTCGCGTGAATGAAGTGAAAGCAATCGTGGATTCAGTAAGTCGCCCGTAATTTTCCGGGCAACTGTCAGGGAGAACGCCCGAGTCGAGTAGTTTATTCCCTGAGAGAAAAAACAACTTTTGCCAAATATTGCAAGGCAAAAAGCGGCGCCTGACCTGCCCCGGCCGGCGCGGCACGTCCGATCGCCGCCTCGGGCCGCTGAGGTGGTCATGCGCTGGGATTTCATGCGCACCGCGAATATCGTTGAAAAAAGATAAAAACACCGACCATAAATTCCGAATAACTATCTCGCTAACAATTCGGAATACGTAAATAAAAATAGCTACATGCGTCCGTTTGCCATCGACGTCACCCGATTGATTAGCGATCCTGATCTTGATCAATTTTGGAAATCGAATTCGATTTCAATATCGCGATCACGAAACTCCATCCAGGATCTGTTCGCACGATTAACAGGCCCAGGGGATAACGCCCATGCCGAATCTTCCGGCATGGAAAACCAATGTGGTTGACGAATGGGATCGAGAGGATTGAATGCAAAACGACTTGCTCAAAGCGTTCGACTTGCAGGACCGGACCGTCACGGTAGCCAGCGAGGCGATGCCTCGCCTGCTCGGGCTGCCGGCGCTGCGATTCTTGTCCATGAACGGCACGGAAAAGCTGGGGGACTTGGACAAGCACTATTACAACCTGGAGCTGCGCACGCCGGACGACTATCAAGTCGCGCTCTCCGTCAGCGCCAACCTGGATTTGAAGGCGCTGCTCGGTAAGGAAATGACCGTCGCCATCGAACTCGACGGCATGGGCACGGGTTCGCTCGGCGGCGTGGGCGCGGGCACGCGCGAAATCAGCGGCATCGTCACGGAGGCGGCCTTCGCTCGCACGGAGAACCGCTACAACGTGTACGAAATTCAATTGCGGCCCTGGTTGTGGCTCGCGACGCTCACAACCGATTACAAGGTCTTTCAGGACAAAACCGTCATCGACATCATCGACGAGGTTCTGAAGGACTATCCCTATCCCGTCGAAAAGCGCCTCGATACCGCCAAATATCAATTGCAAAGCGAGAGCGAGCGCAACGAGCCACGTGCGTTCCAGGTGCAATACGGCGAAACCGACTTTCACTTCATCCAGCGGCTGATGGAGGAATGGGGCATCTACTGGTTCTTCGAGCATTCGGAAGGCAAGCACCGGCTCGTGCTTTGCGACCATATCGGCGCACACCGGAAATCGGCGAGCGAGGCTTACCACGCGCTCGCCTATCACCCGCAGGGAGATCGCGTCGACGCCGAATTCATCAGCCGCTTTTCGATCAAGGAGTCGCTCTTCTCCGGTCGCATCGTCATCGACGATTTCGATTTCACGCGCCCGCGAGCTAACTTGGCCTCCGTCGATCAGCAGCCGCGCGAGACGAGCTGGAACATGGGCGAACGCTACGAGTGGCCGGGCGACTACTCGGACGGCCGGCATGGCGAGTTGTCGAGCCGCGTGAAGATGGAGGCATTGCGCGCCCCAAGCGTTCGCAGCTCCGGGGCGGGCAGCGTCCGCGGCCTCGCGTGCGGTCAGACGTTCGAGCTGACCGGCTACCCTCAAGACGAAGCCAACCGCGAATATCTCGTCATCTCGTCGACGCTCAAGATCACCGAAATCGCGGAGGAATCCGGCAGCGAAAAACGCTACGCGTTCGACAACGCGTTCTGCGTTCAGCCCACGAGCGAGGTATTCCGGCTCCCGCGCGCGACGCCCAAGCCAACCGTCAGCGGACCGCAATCGGCGATCGTCGTCGGCCCTGCGGGGCAAGAGCTGTGGACCGACGAATTCGGGCGCGTCAAGGTGCGCTTCCTCTGGGACCGCTACGGCAACAACGACGAGCACGACTCCTGCTGGGTGCGCGTGAGCCAGGCGTGGGCCGGCGTGAATTTTGGCGGCATCTATATCCCACGGATCGGTCAGGAAGTGATCATCGGCTTCTGGAACGGCGACCCGGATCGCCCCGTCATCATCGGCAGCCTCTACAACAGCGTCACCCGCCCGCCGTGGGAGCTGCCTGGCAACGCCACGCAGAGCGGCTTCATGAGCCGGACCATCACCGGCGGCCAGCAGAACTACAACGGCATGCGCTTCGAGGACAAAACCGGCAATGAGGAATTCATGATGCAGGCGGAAAAGGATATGAACCGCCTGACGAAGCATTGCGAATCGCACACCGTCGGCGTCAACTACTCGATCGGCGTCGGCCTGAACCAGAGCTCGACGATCGGCGGGGCGCTGACCAGCATGGTGGCCGGCGTGGCGGCTTATACCGTCGGCGGCATGTGCACCAACACGATCGGCGGCGCGTCGATTACGACCATCGGCGGCGCGGCGTCGACGGCGGTCGGCCTCGGGTATCTGCTGGAGGCTGGCGAGGCGATCAGCATCAAGTGCGGAAAGGCGGCCATCGCACTGCTGAAGGACGGCACGATCGCGATCGCGGGCGGCGCGATCAAGATGATCGGCAGCGACGATGTCACCGTTCAAGGGAAGAATCTGCACCTGAATCCGGGCGACACGGCGCCGCCCGCGCCGGGCGCGATACCGTTGCCGTTCCCGGTTGCCCTGCCCCCGATTCCGAAACCGATGGTCGGGCTCGGGGTCAGCGTCGCAGGGGTCGCGCGACCGAAGGGAACTGCGGCGGCTCCGGAGCCGTCGCCGTCTGCGTCACCGGAGCCACCTGCCCCGCCGCCGACGTTCACGGAGGTGTGAAGCGACGCGCACACCGTATCCCGATCGAGCCGGCGGGCGGTCGCCCGGCGAGCCAGCCGCGGCCGCCCGTCTTGGGAAAGGCGCTCCGGAATGTCACACGGACTTCATAAGATCTTGTTTTACTGAGAAATTATCGGCATTGTGCACTGCACAAAAAATCCTTGACATGCCGGCGCGCTGTCCTAAAATGACGTTAATTGCTGCATCGCACAAAGATTTGCCGCATCAGCAATAGCCCAGTGCCAACGTCAACTCAACGAGGCCCACACCCGGTGGGTCCGTCCTCCAGGAGCGCAGACATGACCCTGCTCACGCCCGAGCAATTTGCCGCAGCACAGAAAGCCAGCCTCGAAACCCTCTTCGGCCTGACGAACAAGGCTTTCGACGGCCTCGAAAAGCTGACCGAACTGAACCTGCAAGTCGTGAAGTCGACGATCGCGGAAAGCCAGGAAAACGCGCAACGCGCGCTGTCGGCCAAGGACGCGCAGGAATTCCTCGCACTGCAAGCCAGCGTCGTGCAGCCGGCCGCAGAAAAGGTCCTGTCGTACAGCCGTCACCTGTATGAAATCGCGTCGGCCACGCAAGCCGAATTCGCGAAGGTCGCGGAAACGCAATACGAAGATCAGAACCGCAAGGTCCAAGCGCTCGTCGAGAACGTCGCGAAGAACGCGCCGGCCGGCTCGGAAACCGCTGTCGCCGTGATGAAGGCCGCAATCACCGCCGCCAACACGACGTACGAAACGGTTCAGAAGGCCACCAAGCAAGCCGTCGAAATCGCCGAAAGCAACTTCAACGCCGCCACCACGGCCGCGACGAAGGCTGCCGAGCAAGCTTCGCGCGCCAGCAAGAAGGCCGCTGCGGTTTAAGCGATTGCGCACCGCTGCTGCGCCGATGGATGGCGCGCAGCGGTGTGTTCAGCGGGAAGAATCGCGCAGTCGCGCTTCGAAGTCGGCGATTGCGCGGTACAACGCTCCGATACGTTCAGCAGCGTATCGTTTGCCCGGCGAATGCCGGGAATTTTTTTATTCTGCTCGCTGCGTTTCGTCACTCACTTCGCTCGCGAGCGCCGCGTCCCGCCCTGCCGTGATTTCTCACTGCATGACCGCGTCGTATCGAACCGCCTGACGTCGCGCGCCGTAGCGCCGCGATTCGGGTTCGTCACAGTCCGCCGTGGCCGCGACCGCGTCATCGGGCACGAACACATAGCCTCGCCCCCGCATCGTTTGAATGTATTGACGGCCAGCGGGAGAGGTTCCCAACGCCGTTCGAACACGAAACACCAGCACGTCCAGCCCGCGCTCGGCCTGGTCCGTCCCGTCTCTTCCCAGCATGCCGATGATCCGCGCGCGCGATAGCGTCTTCATCGGATGCGCCGAGAAGATCTTCAGCAATGCGAATTCACTGGGCCTGAGCGCCACCTCGACACCGCTTCTGAGCAGGCGCCGGCCCAGGAAGTCGAGTGCGCAATCGCCGAACACGTATTGCTCTCGATAGACGGGCACCGCGAACCCCTCGCGATGATGACGGCGCAGCGCATTACGCACTCGCGCCAACAGCTCGATCGGGTCGAACGGATCGACGACATAGTCGTCCGCGCCGAGCTCGAAGGCGAGGATCTTGTCGACGACCTCGGTCGAGCGGCTCACGATGATCACCGGCATGTCGTAGCCTGCCGCACGCAGCGTTCTGAGCGCCGCCATGCCATCGATGCCCGGCACGCCATGCCGCAGCACGATCGCGGACGGCACCTCGACCTCGAGGCGTCGGATGAGCGACGTCGTGTCGTACAGCACCGACATTTCGACCTGATTCTTCTGCAGATGGGTGCGGAGTTCGTCGCGAATCGCCTGGTCAGGCTCGACAACAAGAAGGTGGGTGATCATCGCCTATGCGCTCTCGTTCAACGGTTATCACATCGACACCGATCATAGAGAGCAACTGTGCAGCGAAGATGGGGGAAATGCGGAGAAAATGTGAATGTTGCAACCGTGGCGTGCACAGACATGGCGCGCGCGCGAAAATACGGGCCGTGCCGCAGCATCGTCGCGCTTCATGCGCGGCTGACGGGCTCAACCTTCGGGCCGCACTGCGCCGCTTCTCAATCTGCTTTTCGCCGCCCTTCCGACCCAACCTCTAACCCAACGACCCGATCCGCGCATGAGAGTCGGCATTACATCGAAACTCTTCTTCGCCATCTCGGCGGCCTGCATTCTGGTTGCGGTCGCGATGGGCGTGGCGGTGCGCTGGAGTTTCGAGCGCGGCTTTGTCGCCTACTTGAGTGGGCAAAACGCAGCGGGCGCCGCCAAGCTGACTAGCGAACTCGAACATGGCTACGCGCAGCACGGCAACTGGGATTTCCTGCGTGACGATCCGAGCGCGTGGTATGCGCTGATCAAGGACATTCCGATGAGTCCTCGCGCCGACGATCCCTCGCTGCCTGGGCCGAACCACGGAGGCCTGCCGCCCCCGGATCGCCAGTCCACCGGCGGCGCCCCGCCCGGCGACTTCGCGGGACCGCCACCGGGCGCCCCTCCCGGGCCGCCGCCCGACATGCCCCCGGCGGGGTCGAGCCAAGGCCCGGGCCCCGAACGCACGCCGCCGATGACGCTCTACGATGCCCAACTGCACCGTATCGCGAGCAACGGACCGCCTCCGCCGCCCGACGCGCGCCGCAGTCCTTTGACAGTGGACGGCAAGGTGGTCGGCTGGCTGTCGATCGCATCGCCGGAGAATCTGCTCTATGCCGCCGACCGTCAGTTCCAGGCGCAACAGGTCCGCGCAACGTGGATCATCGTGGGCTTCGCCGCGCTGCTCGCGGCCGGCGTCGCGAGCGTCCTCGCCCGCCTCTTCATCGCGCCGACGAGGCGTCTCGTGCTCGCCACGCACCGCCTCGCGAGCGGCGACTACGCAACGCGCGTGCCCGAAGCGGGCGGCGACGAACTCCATCAACTCGCGACCGATTTCAATCGGCTGGCCACTTCGCTCGAAGCGGCCGAGCGCAGCCGGCGCGACTTCATCGCCGACATTTCGCACGAATTGCGCACGCCGCTCGCGGTGCTGCGCGGCGAACTGGAAGCGATCGAGGACGGCGTGCGCAGTCTCGATGCGACGACCCTAGCCTCGCTGCAATCGGAAGTCGCGATGCTGAGCCAGTTGATCGACGATTTGTACGAACTCTCGCTCGCCGATATCGGCGCGCTCTCGTTCGAGAAGGTGCTGGTCAACGTCGCTCCGCTCGTCGAGGGCGCCGCCGAGACGTTCAGGGAACGGCTAGGCGCCAAAGACATCGCGTTGGAAACCGACTTCGGCGCCGCGCCCGCGTTGATGTCCGCCGATCCGCACCGGCTCACGCAACTGATGAAGAACCTGCTCGAAAACTCGTTGCGCTACACCGACCCGGGCGGCAAGGTCCGCGTCGCCGTCACGGCCGAAGCGGAGCAACTTCAGATCGACGTGCAGGACTCCTACCCCGCCGTGCCCGAACCGTTGCTGCCGCATCTGTTCGACCGGCTCTTTCGCGTCGACGCCTCGCGCAGCCGCCAAAGCGGCGGCGCGGGCTTAGGGCTGGCGCTGTGCCGGCATATCGTGCGCGAACACGGCGGCACCATCACGGCCTCGCGTTCGCCGTTAGGCGGCCTATGGATCATGGCCCGCTTTCCCATCGTCAAACCACCCCATGACTGACCGTCTCTTGCGCCCTTCCATCCTGATCGTCGAAGACGAGCCCAAGCTGTCCGCGCTGCTCAGCGACTACCTGCGCACGGAGGGCTACGACCCGACGGTCATCGCCGACGGCCTCGCGGTCATCCCCCACCTGCGCACGCGAATGCCCGCGCTGGTTCTGCTCGACCTGATGCTCCCGGGGCGCGGCGGACTCGAAATCTGCCGCGAATTGCGCACGTTTTCGAACGTGCCGGTGATCATCCTCACGGCGCGCGTCGATGAGATCGACCGGCTGCTCGGCCTCGAGCTCGGCGCCGACGACTACGTGTGCAAGCCGTTCAGCCCGCGCGAAGTCGTGGCGCGGGTGAAGGCCATTCTGCGACGCGTCGAAAACGTCGAGAACGCGACACGCTCGGGCCATCCGGCGCCTTCGCCGTTCGAGATCGACGTCGAGCGTCACGTCGCGCGTCTCGACGACCGCGATCTCAATCTGACGCCGATCGAATTGCGCTTGCTGTCTCTGCTGCATTCAACGCCGGGCCGTATCTATCCGCGCGATCTCCTGCTGCGCAGCTTGTACGACGATCACCGCGTCGTCGCCGACCGCACCGTCGACACGCACGTCAAGAATCTGCGGCGCAAGCTGCAGGCGGTGCGCCCGGAGCAGGACATGATCCGCTCGATCTACGGGGTGGGTTATCGGCTTGAACGCGATCCGGTGCAAAGCGACGCGGAAGGTTCGAACGATTGAGGGTTAAGACGCTGTAACGAAGCCGTGATGATCGCCCGAAGGTCTTCGCCTACATTGGGGGAAGGCGCGCCACTCAAAAAAGCGCCGTTCAACCCAGGGCTAACCATGACCTTCGACAGACACTTCTCGCGTCGCCGTTTTCTGACCACGTCGCTCGCGCTCGGCACAGCGCTTCAATTTCCACTCAGAAGCGAAGCCGCGCAAACGCAAGACACGGGACTATGCAGGCTCACCGCCGAGCAGGAAGTCGGGCCGTACTATCTCGAAGACAACTTGCTTCGCAGCGATATCACTGAAGGAAAAGCAGGCGTTCCTTTGACTCTCGATATCGCGATCATAGATAAGCGCCACTGTGCGCCGCTTGCCAACGCGATCGTCGACATCTGGCATTGCGACGCGCTCGGCGTTTATTCGGGCTTTACGAAACTCGGCGGCAATCAACCCGCCCCTGCCCCTGCTCCTACCGTGCCGCCCGGCCCGCCGCCGGCTGGATGGGGAGATGCTTCTCACGGCTTCGCTCACGACGGTCCGCCCCCTGGTCCGCCGCCGCAAAGCATGCCCACCGACAAGCTCACTTTTCTGCGCGGCATTCAACGCACGGATAACCGCGGCAACGTCACGTTTCGCACGATCGTTCCGGGGCTTTATGCGGGACGCACGAATCACATCCACTTCAAGGTGCGCGTGCAGGACACGTCGCTTGCTGGGGAGCACGTGTCGCACGTTGGGCAGGTGTTCTTTTCGGAGGAGTTGATGGTGCGATTAATGCGCGCTGACCCGTATCGTCGCAATACGGTTGCGCGCACGACGCAAAGCGAGGACCCGGTCTTCGCGCATCAGCACGGCGACGCGGCCATCGCGCGAACGAGCGCGCTGCATGGCGAGGCTTATGAGCAAGGCATGCGGGCGCAGGTCATTGCGGTCGTTGATCCGGACGCGACGCCGCAGCCGGTCGACGCTCTTCATCCAAGCTGGAAGTAGCGCTCCAGTGCCTCTACGTGGTCGGTCGCGACGATAGCGCCAATGTAGCCATCGGGACGCACGAGTACCCAATCGCCAGCGTCCACCGCGTAGGCGTCGCGGAAATGGCCGCCATCATCGATGACGTCGCCACGATCGCCGAACGTATGAATGTGCAGGCCCGCGCGTGGCGCGACCCGATCGCGGCTGGCGCCATAGCCGAAGAGGGTCCAGTGCGTACCCTTCAACAGGTCGAAGACACGCGTTGAATGCCCGCTTATCCGGCGAATTGGAGCATCGGGTGCACGCTCGCCGGCACGCAGACCTGCCAGTCGTCCAGGACATTCCAGCGCGAGCGAAGAGTCAGGGTAGCCAATGTCGAGCTGTTGCACTTCGCGGCCTCGCCGGTTATCGCCGTGCTTCATCGCATCGAGAAGCCTGGAGGCCAAACCGAGCATGCCGGCCGCCACCGGCCTACGCTCCTCCTCGTAGCTATCCAGAAGCCCGACAGGCGCGCCATCGATCACCGCCGCCAGTTTCCATCCGAGGTTGTACGCATCCTGAACGCTGGTGTTGAGCCCTTGGCCTCCGGTGGGAGGATGCGTGTGCGCGGCGTCACCAACGAGAAACACGTGGCCATCGCGGTAGCGATCGGCGAGGCGCGCATTCATCTTGTATGCGGATGCCCAGGACACCGATTCGACGTGTATGTCATCGCGGCCTGTACGCAAGTGAACCATCGCGGAGAGCCCGCCGGCTGAAAGGTCAACGTCTCCTTCCAGAGCGACAGGCGCCTGTATCTGGAACATTTCCGTTCCCGCGAGGGGACATATTGCGAGTTGCCGCTCCATGGAACCTTCGTTGAAGCGATGCCAGACATTGCGGTCCAGACCCGAGAGAAAGACGTCGGCAACGATGGCGCGCACCCCCAGTGTTTTGCCTGGAAACCCGATAGAGACCGCGTTGCGTACAAAGCTGCGACCGCCATCGGCGCCAACCAGAAAACGCGCCTGAATGATCCGTTCGCCAGTTTGAGTGGCGAACCGGGCCATTACGCCATCTTCGCTCTGCTTCATTCCTACCAGCTCGCAGCCGTATTCCACCTGATGGCCGAGTTCAGCGAGCCGCTCGCGCATCACTGACTCGGACAAAAACTGCGGAACGAGCAGCGGCGAACGATACGGTTCAGACGGCGTTGGCCCTTCGTTCGCGTCGGCGTCCGAATCGGCGTAGCTGCCGTCTTCGCGATATTCGCGCTGCGGCGGATACGGGCCGCCCGTCACAATCATGCGATCCACGATGCCGAGATCCTCGAAGATTTCCAGCGTCCGCGGCTGAATGCCTTTACCGCGCGAACCGCCGAACGGCGTGTCGAGCTTATCGAAGATACGGAACGACACACCGCGTCGCGCCAGCTCGATGGCCAGCGTCAAACCTGCGGCGCCCGCCCCTGAAATCACCACGTCGACAGTCGTATCTTGCGGCATCGCTTCCTCGATATGTGTAAAATGCACGGAATAGGAGGATGCTATGTCAGCACGAAAAAATGTGCAAGATGCACATATATCCAAATCGATTCGAGAATTGCATGGGGCGCTGATCAGGATCGTCAGCGTGATGAACCGCCCGAATGTGGACGAAAACATGATTCGAGAGGCGGGAATATCTCTCGATCGCGCGCTGTTTCCTCTCATCGTGGCAGTCGAGCGGTTCGGCCCGATTGGCATGGTCGATCTAGCGGGAAGGGTCGGCCGTGACCACACCACGATCAGCCGTCAGGTGGCGAAACTGGAAAGCCTGGGTTTAGTCGAGCGTCGAGCGGGCGCTAACGACGGCCGCGTTCGACAAGTCATCGTGACACCGAAGGGAAAGGCGATGACGGACGCGGTCGACGCAGCCCGTGATCGTCTTGGGCAAACGCTGTTTATCGATTGGGAGCGTCAGGAAGTCGATGAACTCGTGCGCCTCATGCGAAAGTTCGCCGAGGACATCGAGGCCCACACATCGGGAACCGGACCGTAAACATGACGCCGGTAGCGATGCCGTAAACGGAAAAAGGGGTTACAAGATGACATCTTGTAACCCCTTGATTTCTTTGGTCGGAGCGAAAGGATTCGAACCTTCGACCCTCTGATCCCAAATCAGATGCGCTACCAGGCTGCGCTACGCTCCGACGAATCGTGGATTCTAGCCTGACCGCATCTCCCCAGTCAATCGCGAATTCCATCTTCACGGCGCGGCGAGCGGCCGATATAGTCTGAGCCCATCATCTTGGTGCATGCACAACGGAGCCGACCATGAATCTCATCCTATGGCGCCACGCCGAAGCCGAAGACGCCGCGTCGAGCGACCTCGCCCGCCAGCTCACCCCTCGCGGGCGCAAACAGGCGCTGACGGTCTCCAAATGGCTGCGCAATCGTCTCGAGCCGGATGCCGTGATCCTGGTCAGCCCCGCCGCGCGCACCGTGCAAACCGTCGAGCCGCTGACGGACCAATACCGCGTCGTGAAGGAAGTCGCGCCCGGCGCGAGCATGCAGGACGTGCTGGAGGCCGCGGCCTGGCCCAGCGGCATCGCGTCGACGGTCGTCATCGTCGGCCATCAGCCCACGCTCGGACGCGTCGCTTCGTTCCTGGTGACGGGCCACGAGACCGACTGGACCATCAAGAAAGGCGGTCTCTGGTGGCTCTCCAAGCGCGAGCGCAATGGCGACGATCAAGTGATCGTACGTGCTGTCATATCTCCCGACCTTGCATGAAAGGGATGTGTCGGCATGACAACATGTCATCCGAAAGACATGGATTTGCCACGCAAAAGTCATCCCTGATTACTACATTGGCGGGAACGTTGCATCCGACCAATCTCGATCAGGAAGACTCATGCGAGAACTGCCGACGCCTGACCTGCCCCTCGCTTCGATCCCCGTCGATTCCCGCCGCCGTCTGCCGCGCGCAGAAGAGACGGTCACCGCGCAGCATCGCCTGCAAGTGGCCTGGGCGCGTACCGAAGAGGAGCTTCGCGAAGCACAGCGGCTGCGCTACCGCGTCTTCGCCGATGAAATGGGCGCGCAAGTCGCCGGCCCCGCCGGCCTTGACGTCGACTCCTTCGACGCCTACTGCGACCACCTGCTCGTGCGCGATCTCGACACGCTCAAAGTGGTCGGCACCTATCGCGTGCTGCCGCCGCACCAGGCCGCCCGCATCGGCCGCCTTTACGCGGAAAGCGAATTCGATCTGTCGCGCCTGACGCACCTGCGCTCGAAGATGGTCGAAGTGGGCCGCTCGTGCGTGCACCCGGACTATCGCAGCGGCTCGGTGATCATGTCGCTGTGGGGCGGTCTCGGCGCGTACATGACGCAAAACGGCTACGAAACGATGCTCGGCTGCGCGAGCGTGCCGATGGCCGACGGCGGCCACTTCGCGGCGAACCTCTACTGCTCGCTGCGCGACCAGTCTCTGACGGCGCCGGAATACCGCGCGTTCCCGCACACGCCGCTGCCGGTCGACGAGCTGCAAACGGGCGCGCAAGTCGCCCCGCCGCTGCTGATCAAAGGCTACCTGCGTCTTGGCGCGAAGATTTGCGGCGCGCCGGCCTGGGACCCCGACTTCAACTGCGCTGATTTCCTGACGCTGTTCCGCTTGTCGGACATCAACGCGCGCTACGCCCGCCACTTCCTCGGCGACGCACTGCCGCGCTAGTAACGTCCTGCGCAGCGTTGCATGGGGCAGAAGTCGGTGCTGAAGCACTAGCTCCTGCCTACAGAAAAAGCCCGGTTGCTTCAACGCAACCGGGCTTCGTTATTCGCTATCGAGCAACGTCGGAGCAATGTCGCTTACTGGTCGTCCGTATAGACCACGCGATACGGAATGCCAACCTTTTCCCACTCGGCCGCTTCCTGGATCAAGCTGTAATCGGTCAGCGGATTGTTCGCGACCCACTCGTTCGGCACCCTCACTTCATAGCCGCCGTTCGCCTGCGCGACCAGAATGCCGGGCAGCCCGACATCGGTCCGCCGCCGGCACAGCAGCGCAGCAAGACGCAGGCAGAACAGCAACGGCCACTCGACGTCGCGCGATTGCGACAGCTTGCCGAGCTTGCCCGCGTGACCCAGCACGAGCGCGGCAAGACGCGCCTGATCGGTGCGCGAGAAGCCGGGCATATCGGCGTTGCTCGCGATGTATGCCGAGTGCTTGTGATACGAGCTGTGCGAAATCGATAGCCCGATCTCGTGCAACGCCGCAGCCCAAGCGACGAACATGCGGTTTTCCTCGGCGATTTCGGCGTCCGGTTCCTTCAGTTGATCGTAGAAACCGAGCGCGAGGTCGCGGATGCGATCGGCCTGCGGGCGATCGATGCCGTAGCGCCGCATGAAGCCTTCGACCGTGACCGCGCGCATGTCCTCGTGTTGCGACCGCCCGAGCAGGTCGTACAGGACGCCGAGGCGCAACGCGCCGTCGGTGGTATCGACATAGTCGACACCCAGCTCTTCGAACACCGCCAGCATGATCGACAGACCGCCAGCCAGCACGGGCACGCGGTCCGGCTTCAGCGCGATGAGCTTGAGCCGATTGACGTTCTCGGCCTTGATGAGCGCACGCTTGAGCCGCTCGAGGCCGCCGCGCGAAATCCCGTGCGTGATGCCGGAGTCATTGAAGCCGTTGGCCTCGACCAGTTCGGCCAGCGCCCGCGCGGTGCCCGACGAGCCGATCGCCTGATCCCAGCCGGTCTGCTTGTACTCGCTCGAGATGATCTGAATCTCGCGCTTGGCCGCGAGTTCGGCCTGCCGCATCGTGTATTCGTCGACGTTGCCCGCCGGAAAGAACGCGCGGCTGTGGCTCACGCAGCCGATATAGAGGCTCTCCATGTGGAGCGGCGTGTAGTGCGAGCCGATGATGAATTCGGTCGAGCCGCCGCCGATGTCGACGACGAGCCGCTTGCCCGAGATCGCCGGCACCGAATGCGCGGCGCCCGCATAAATCAGGCGCGCCTCTTCGCGGCCTGCGATCACTTCGATCGGAAAGCCGAGCGCCGCTTCGGCCTCGACGAGAAATTCGCGCGCGTTTTTCGCCACGCGCAGCGTGTTGGTCGCGACCGCCCGCACGTGATCGGGATGGAAATCGCGCAGACGCTCGCCGAAGCGCTTGAGCGCGTCCCATGCGCGCACTTGCGACGCGCGGTCGAGCAGCTTGTCCGCCGACAGCCCTGCCGCGAGCCGCACCGGTTCGCGCAACGCGTCGACTTGATAGATTTGACTGCCGGCTGGTGTCTCCTCGACGCGTCCGACGATAAGCCGGAAGCTGTTCGAGCCGAGATCGACGGAGGCCAGAAGATGTGGTGTTGTAACCATCGGGTAAAGGGGCTCCGTTCGCGAACGCGACTTTGCCCGTGACGTTGGGGCGCTAGCGCGATTCAAAGACGCCATTTTAAGCATAGTGCCCCCGTAGTGCCATGCGTGACGAATCATGTGCGAGCGATCGCCAAATACCGATCTCCCTGTCTCAAATTAGATGAATTACCGCGTAAAATTGATGACAACGAGTACGTCACGAGCCTGTCACCAAATTGTGAGAATTTCCGAGCGACCTTTCGAAGCCCCCATCGAACCCTCCTTCAACCTGCAAATGTCCCAACGCTACCCGCTTCTGAATCGCGAGCTGGGCATTTTGGGTTTCAACGAGCGCGTACTTTCACAAGCGGCCGACCCGTCGGTCCCCTTGCTCGAACGGCTGCGCTTCATCTGTATCACGAGCAGCAACCTCGACGAATTCTTCGAAGTCCGCATGGCCGGACTGCAGGAGCAGATGCGCGACAACCCCGGCACGCTGTCGCCGGACGGCATGTCGCTCCAACACGTGTATGACCTTGTCGTAGAGCGTGCGCAAAAGCTGGTGCACCGTCAGTACGCGATGCTGCACGACACGGTTCTTCCGGCGCTCGAACAGGAAGGCATCTACTTCCACGGCACCGACATGTGGAACGAGGCGCAGACCGAATGGGCGCGCCACTATTTCTTCAACGAGCTGCTGCCGGTGCTGACGCCGATCGGCCTCGATCCTGCGCACCCTTTTCCGCGGGTGCTGAACAAGAGCCTGAACTTCGCGATCGAGCTTGAGGGCAAGGACGCGTTCGGCCGGCAAGCGGTAATGGGCATCGTGCAAGCGCCGCGCGCGCTGCCGCGCCTCGTGCGCATGCCGCAGGAGCTGTCGGGTTTCGCGCACGGCTTCGTGCTGCTGAGCTCGCTGATGCAGCGCTTCGTCAACGAGCTGTTCCCGAACCTCGTCGTGCGCAGCTGCAACCAATTCCGCATCACACGCAACAGCGAACTGTTCGTCGACGAGGACGAAATCACGAACCTGCGTGTCGCGCTGCAGGGCGAATTGCCTGCGCGCCATCTGGGCAACGCGGTGCGGCTCGAAGTGTCTGCTGAAACGCCGCCGTATTTGGTGAAGCGGCTGCTCGACGAGAGCGGCCTCAGCGAAAAGGATTGTTATCGTGTCGACGGTCCCGTCAATCTCGTGCGCCTGATGCAGTTGCCCGAGATGGTCGACCGGCCGGACCTGAAATTCGTCCCGCATATTCCGGCGATTGCGTCCTCGATCGCGAATTCGGCGAACCTGTTCGATGCGATCGACCAGGGCGACATCCTGCTGCATCACCCGTACGAGAGCTTCCAGCCGGTTCTCGAATTGCTGCTGCAAGCGGCGAAAGACCCGAACGTCGTCGCGATCAAGCAGACGATCTACCGCACCGGCACTGATTCGCCGCTGATGGACGCGCTCATGCAGGCGGCGCGCAACGGCAAGGAAGTGACGGTCGTCGTCGAACTGCTCGCGCGCTTCGACGAGGAAACCAACATCAACTGGGCCGCGCAGCTCGAAGCAGTGGGCGCGCATGTGGTGTACGGCGTCGTCGGTCACAAGTGCCACGCGAAGATGGTCCTGATCGTGCGGCGCGTGACGGCCGGCGGCAAGTCGGTACTCAAGCGCTACGTGCACCTCGGCACCGGCAACTACCATCCGCGCACTGCACGGCTCTACACTGACTTCGGCGTGTTAACCGCCGACCAGAAAATCTGCGAGGACGTGCATCACGTGTTCCAGCAGCTGACCGGCATCGGTGGTGAATTGTCGTTGAACGAGTTGTGGCAGTCGCCGTTCACGCTGCATCCGCGGCTCGTCGAAGCGATTCGCGCCGAAGCCGAAAACGCTCGCGCGGGCAAGAAAGCGCGCATAGTCGCGAAGATGAATGCGCTGCTCGAACCGACGATCATCGCCGAGCTATACGAAGCGTCGCAGGCGGGCGTGAAGATCGATTTGATCGTGCGCGGCGTATGCTCGTTGCAGCCGGGCGTGGCCGGTCTGTCGGAGAACATCACGGTGCGCTCCATCGTCGGGCGCTTCCTCGAGCATCATCGGATTTTCTATTTCTACGCGGACGGCGCGGAAAACGTCTATCTGTCGAGCGCCGACTGGATGGATCGCAACTTCTTCCGTCGCGTCGAAGTCGCGTTCCCGATCAAGAACCGGCGCCTGAAGCGCCGCGTGATCGCGGAAGGCTTGTCGGCGTTCATCGGCGACAACCAATGCGCGTGGATCATGCAAAGCGACGGGCACTATCGGCGCCGGCGGCCGGGCAAGTCGATACGCAACGCGCAACTCAACTTGCTCGCCAAGTTCTGTTCGTAACGGGGAGCGCGCGGCTTACGCGTGCGTCGTCTGATGGCGCATCGAGCGCTGCGCGGGGAAACGCACCGTGAACGTGCTGCCGCGCCCTTCCTCGCTCTTCACATCGAGCACCGCGTCGTGCCGCTGCAGCACGTGCTTGACGATCGCGAGCCCTAGCCCGGTGCCGCCCGTATCGCGCGAACGGCTTCGGTCGACGCGATAGAACCGCTCGGTCAGGCGCGGAATGTCCGCGGCAGGAATGCCGAAACCACTGTCCGTCACCGAAAACACCGCGCTGTTGCCGACCATCCGCCAGTCGACGTGGATCGTGCCGCCGTCCGGCGTATAGCGGATCGCGTTCGTCACCAGATTGCCGAGCGCGCTCAGGATTTCCGTCTCGACGCCCTTGAGGGTCAGCGTCTCGTCGACATTGAACGTGATCCGATGCCGGTCGCCGGAGAGCGTCGCCGCGTCTTCGCGCAAATGCCGCACCACCGAACCCATGTCGATGACGTGATCGCTCGGCGGCTTGTTGTCGCCTTCGAGCTTCGCGAGCACGAGCAAGTCGTCGACGATGTGCCGCATGCGCGACGCCTGCTGTTCCATCAGTTCGAGATAGCGTGCGCGCTCTTCCTCGCCGAGAGGCAACTCGCGCATCGTCTCGAGAAAGCCCGACAGCACGGTGAGGGGCGTCTTCAATTCATGCGACACGTTCGCGACGAAATCGCGCCGCATCGAATCGGTGCGCTCGAGCTCCGTAATGTCCTGAGACAGGATGAGCTTGCGATTCTCGCCATACGGAAACACCTGCACAGACAGCACGTTCTGGCGCTTGTCGCCCATGCCGCGCATGATCAGCATTTCCTCGTAGTGCTGCGAATTCAGATAGCGGACGAACTCAGGGCGGCGTACGAGGTGAGTCACGTGCTGACGCAAATCGCGTTTTGCGTCGAGACCGAAGTGCTCCTCGGAGATCGCGTTGCACCACTCGATCTGATCGTGGTCGTCGAGCATCGCGACACCGTTCGGCGACGCCTGGATCGCTTGAATGAAACGCGAGTGCTGTTGCTCGACTTGCCGCACCTGCGCGTGCCAGCGTTTCGCGAGCTTGTGCAGCCGATAGTAGATTTCGCCCCAGACGCCCGGTGCACTCGGCACCTCGCCGTAAACGGGCGCATCGAGCAGACGCCAGAGGCGCTGCGTGTGATAGAGCGCAAAGACACCCTGAGCGACCAGCGCGATCACCGCGAGTATCAACGCCGCCTTGACGCCGGCGAATGCGCCGAGCGCCACGCACAGAACAGCAAGCAGCACGAGCGACACAATCGAGCGCGCCCAAATGATGTTCATGTGTGTAGAAGTCCCGCGATCGAGAGGAAGACGCACGCCGTGACAGAACATCACGGCGGATGAAATCGACGCCGCCGGCTAACCCCGGCCGACGGCTGAATCCAACGCTGATTCCAACACGCTAGGCAGCGGTCGTTTAAGCGCTCTTCGCGAGCCGGTAGCCGCTGCCACGCACCGTTTCAATCATAGCATCGCAGCCAGCGGGCTTGAGCGCGGCGCGCAGCCGCTTGATGTGCACGTCGACGGTGCGTTCCTCGACGAACACGTGATCGCCCCACACCTGGTCGAGCAATTGCGTACGGCTGTGCACGCGCTCCGGATGGGTCATGAAGAAGTGCAGCAGACGGAATTCCGTCGGGCCGAGATCGAGCTTGATCTCGCTGCCTTCCGCGTGCGCGGCGACGCGATGCGTGGCCGGATCGAGCTTCAGGCCATTGATCGCGACCACGTCCTCGGTCAACTGCGGCGCGCGGCGGCGCAGCACCGCCTTGATGCGCGCCATCAGCTCCTTCGGCGAGAACGGCTTCGTCACGTAGTCGTCGGCGCCGATTTCGAGGCCGAGCACCTTGTCCTGCTCATCGCCGCGCGCGGTCAGCATGATGATCGGAATGTGCTTGGTGCGCTCGTTGTTGCGCAGATCGCGTGCGAACGCGATACCTGACTTACCCGGCAACATCCAGTCGAGCAGGACGAGATCGGGCAGCACATCGCTGATCAGGGTCTGCGCCTGCTCGGCGTTGTACGCGCGAATCGCGCAATGTCCCGCGTGCTGAAGATTCACCGAAATCAGTTCGGAAATCGCGGGCTCATCTTCAATGACGAGAATGCTGCTGGGCATCGGCACCTCTGTACCTTTTTAGCTGAGAGCTTCACGCTCGAGCGCGTCGCGCGACTTATGCCGCACGTCCGTGCCCTTCACGATGTAGATGATGAATTCGGCGATGTTCTTCGAGTGATCGCCGATCCGCTCGATCGCCTTCGCGATGAACAGGAACTCGAGCCCCGCCGAAATCGTGCGCGGGTCTTCCATCATGTAGGTGACGAGCTTGCGCACGAAGGCGCGGAATTCCTCGTCGATCGCCTTGTCGTCGCGCACGATCTGCGCGGCGGCCACGGTATCGAGGCGCGCGAACGCATCGAGCGCGCGGCGCAGGATCGATACGGCCATGTCGCCCGACACCTTGATCTCGGAGATGTTGACCGTGCGCGACGCGCCGTCTTCCATCAGGCGCTTCACGCGCTTGGCGATCTTTTCGGCTTCGTCGCCGGCGCGCTCGAGATTGGTGATCGTCTTGGAGATTGCGAGCAGCAAACGCAGGTCGCGCGCAGCCGGCTGACGGCGCGCGATGATGTTGCTGCATTCCTCGTCGATCTCGACTTCCATCGCGTTCAGGCGCTCTTCCGCGGCGATCACCTGATCGGCCACTTCGGCGTCGAATTCGTTGAGGGCCTGCATCGCGTGGGTGATCTGCGATTCGACGAGGCCGCCCATTTCGAGCACCTTCGAAGAGACCAGGTTCAGATCGGCGTCGAATTGGCTCGACAGGTGTTTATCGGACATGATGAGCTCCCGCGGTCTTAGTTTTTGCCTCAGCCGAAGCGGCCGGTAATGTAATCCTCGGTTTCCTTGCGGACCGGCTTGATAAAGATCTTTTCCGTATCGCCGAACTCGATCAATTCACCGAGATACATATAGGCAGTGTAGTCCGAACAACGCGCCGCCTGCTGCATGTTGTGCGTCACGATCACGACCGTGTAGTCGCTCTTCAACTCTGCAATCAGCTCTTCGATGCGGCCCGTCGAGATCGGGTCGAGCGCCGAGCACGGCTCGTCGAGCAGCAGCACTTCCGGACGGATCGCAATGCCGCGCGCGATGCACAGACGCTGTTGCTGGCCGCCCGAGAGGCCGTAGCCGCTCTGGTTCAGCTTGTCCTTCACTTCGTTCCAGAGCGCCGCTTTGGTGAGCGCCCACTCGACGCGGTCGTCCATCTCCGAGCGCGGCAGCGTCTCGAACATCTTCACGCCGAACGCGATGTTGTCGTAGATCGACATCGGGAACGGCGTCGGCTTCTGGAACACCATGCCGATACGCGCACGCAACAGCGAGATGTCGCGCTTGGTCGTCAGCAGGTTTTCGCCGTCCATCATGATCTCGCCCTCGGCCCGCTGTTCCGGGTAGAGCGCATACATCTTGTTGAACGTGCGCAACAGCGTGGACTTGCCGCAGCCCGACGGGCCGATGAACGCCGTCACCTTCCCTTCCGGAATGTGCAGGTTGATGTTCTTCAGCGCGTGGTACTTGCCGTAGAAGAAGTTCAAGTTGTTGACTTCGATCTTCGGCGTGATCGGCGCAAGCGGACGGCCGTGGGTCGCGGTGTCGAAACCGGCCGGCGCCGTGGCGCGTTCGATGGGGTTCAGGTGGCTCTCTGCCATATTCATCGGATTGCTCCGCCGTTACTTGTTCGAAAACATCACGCGCGCCAGGATATTCAGACCCAGCACACCCAATGTAATGAGGAACACACCCGCCCACGCAAGCGACTGCCACTGCGCGAACGGACTCATTGCGAATTTGTAGATCGTGACCGGCAAGTTCGCGATCGGCTGATTCATGTTCAGCGAGAAGAACTGATTCGACAGCGCCGTGAAGAGCAGCGGCGCGGTTTCGCCCGCGATACGCGCGATCGCCAGCAGCACGCCCGTCACGATGCCGCCCACCGACGCCTTCAGCGTGATCGACAGAATCATCTTCCACTTCGGCGTGCCGAGCGCGAAAGCCGCTTCGCGCAGCGCGTTCGGCACGAGCTTCAGCATGTTCTCGGTGGTGCGGATCACGATCGGAATCTGCAGCAGCGCGAGCGCGATCACACCGGCCCAGCCGCTGAAGTTGCCCATCTTCGCGACGACGATCGCATACACGAACAGACCGACGACGATCGACGGCGCCGACAGCAGGATGTCGTTGATGAAGCGCGTGATCTGCGCGAGCCAGCCCTTCTGCCCGTACTCGGCCAGATAGACGCCGGCGAGAATGCCGATCGGCGTGCCGACGACCGTCGCGAGCACGACGAGCATCAAGCTGCCGACGATCGCATTCGCGAGACCGCCACCATCGGTGTTCGGCGGCGGCGTCGACTGCGTGAACAGTTCGATCGACAAACCGCCGACGCCGAGGCGCAGCGTCGTGTAAAGAATCCACACGAGCCAGATCAGGCCGAAGGCCATCGCCGCGAGCGACATCGTCAGCGCGAGCGCGTTGGTCGCACGGCGGCGCTTTTGCAAGCGGTTGCGCACCGCTTCGAGTTGTTCCGGGCTCGCCGAGCCCGGCATTTTCATGGACGGCGTGTTCATTTCGCGCCCTCGCTCTTTTCGAGGCGCAGAAGCATCAGCTTCGAGATCGCCAGCACGATGAACGTAATCACGAACAGGATCAGGCCGAGCTCCATCAGCGCCGACGTATGCAGGCCGGGGCTCGCTTCCGCGAATTCGTTCGCGAGCGCCGACGTGATGCTGTTGCCGGGCGAGAACAGCGACACGTTGTCGAGCAGGTTCGTGTTACCGATCACGAACGTGACCGCCATCGTCTCGCCGAGCGCGCGGCCGAGGCCGAGCATCACGCCGCCGATCACACCGGTCTTGGTGAACGGCAGCACGATCTTCCACATCACTTCCCAGGTCGTGCAACCGATTCCATACGCCGACTCCTTGAGAAGCACCGGCGTCACTTCGAACACGTCGCGCATCACCGAAGCGATGTACGGGATGATCATGATCGCGAGGATCACGCCCGCGCACAGAATACCGATGCCGATCGGGGGGCCCTGAAAGAGCGCGCCCACAACCGGAATCGGGCCGAGCACGTGGCCGATCGGCTTTTCGAAGTACTCAGCGAAGATCGGCGCGAACACGAGCAGACCCCACATGCCGTACACGATCGACGGAATCGCGGCGAGCAGCTCGATCGCGATGCCGAGCGGGCGACGCAGCCAGGCGGGAGAGAGTTCGGTCAGAAAAAGCGCGATGCCGAAGCTGACGGGCACCGCGATGATGAGTGCAATGAGCGACGTGGCAACCGTGCCGTAGATGGGCACGAGCGCGCCGAAGGTGTCGCTGGGTGGATCCCAATCGGACGTCCACAGGAAGGCGAGGCCGAATTTGTGGATGGTCGGCAGCGAAGCAACGATCAGCGAGACGATGATGCCGCCGAGCAGCAGCAAGGTCACGATCGCCGAAAGTCGGGTAAGTCCGCCAAAGATGACGTCGCCGGCGGGGCTTGGCGCGCGCTGCGTCCCCTGACTGGCGGGCGGCGTCGACGCGAGGTTAATGTCGGACATTTGACCTTTTTCCTGATGCCGCGCGTCACGTACCGCACGGCCGATGCCGCAAGCCGCCCAGCCTCTTTCGAGGACTGGGCGGCGGATCACGATGTGCCGCAGTGCCGGTTCAACTGGCGCCGCGGCTGGCCGAAAGCCTTGTATTACTCAGCAACTGCCTTGCCGGAAGCGTCCTTGACCTTTGCCTTCCACTGCGTCTTGATTTCCGTCACAACCGATTCCGGCAGCGAGATGTAGTCGAGATCGTTCGCGGCTTGCGTACCGTTCTTGAACGCCCAGTCGAAGAACTTCAGCGTTTCCGTGCCTTGCTCCGGCTTGTCTTGCGTCGTGTGCAGCAGCACGAACGTCGCGCCGACGACCGGCCATGCGTCCTTGCCCGGCTCGTTCGTCAGGATCTGGTAGAACGACTTCTTCCAGTCCGCGCCAGCAGCAGCGGCCTTGAACGTTTCGGTGTCCGGCTGAACGACCGCGCCGGTCTCGTTCTTCATAGCCGTGTAGACCATGTGGTTCTGCTTCGCGTAGGCCCACTCCACGTAGCCGATTGCGCCCGGCAGACGCTGCACGAAGGCTGCGACGCCGTCGTTGCCCTTGCCGCCCGTGCCCGTCGGCCAGTTGACGGTCGTGCCTTCGCCGACCTTCGTCTTCCACTCGGGGTTCACCTTCGACAGGTAGTTCGTCCAAATGAACGACGTGCCCGAACCGTCAGCGCGACGGACCACAGCGATGTCCGTGTCAGGCAGCTTGGCGCCCGGGTTCAGCGCAGCGATCGCCGGGTCGTTCCACTTCTTGATCTTGCCCAGATAGATGTCGCCGAGCACCGGGCCCGACAGCACGATCTGGCCCGGCTTGAAGCCCGGCAGGTTGATAGCCGGCACCACGCCGCCGACGACCGTCGGGAACTGGAACAGGCCGGCCTTGGCCAGTTCGTCGTCCTTCAGCGGGGCGTCCGAGCCGGCGAAGTCAACAGTCTTCGCGTTGATCTGCTTGATACCGCCCGACGAACCGATGCCTTGGTAGTTGACCTTGCCGCCACCCGACTTCGCGTAGGCGTCGGCCCACTTCGTGTAAATCGGTGCTGCGAAGGTGCTGCCCGCGCCGGTGATGTCGGCGGCTTGCGCTGCGATCGCGAAGAGCGCGCTAGCCAAGCCAGCAAACGCGGTTTGCATCAATTTCATGAGACAACCTCCAGGTGGTGTGAGCGGTAATTTGCGACACCGCGAAGGTTAGGGCCTCTCCGTGACAGTAATATGACTATCGGTGAAGAAACTGTGACAGAAACTTTACCGACATGAAAGGAAATTAGCCGATGTTAGGCTTATGTAAGGCGAAGTTGGGTGCTGTCTGTAGAGACTAGACGATAAATCGCCTGGCGGGAAATGTGACAATCCCAAAGACGGGATTCTATATAGACAAGGTTTTGTCCGTTCTCGCATAGCTCGCTTGAAACAGACGGACGCGGCTTTCAAAAAAAGCCAATGAGCAGATGAAAGCTCATGGGGCCAGGGGTGCGACAGTTTGGCGCACTCCTGGCCCCCGCTAGCAGGCTACTTGCCGGCGCGTGTGCGCCGCTCAGGCTGTGGCTTCCTTCACCACGCGCGCGATGCTTTCCGCGTGCTGCAGCGCATCCGGGGCACGCTCGGCTTCCACCATCACGCGCAGCACCGGCTCTGTACCCGAGGCTCGAATCAACACGCGGCCCGCGCTGCCGAGCGCACGCTGCGCATCGCCAATCGCTTCCTTGATCGCATTGCTGCCCTTCCAGTCGGCGCCCGGCCGCATGCGGACATTGATAAGCGTCTGCGGAAACAGCGTGACGCCTTCGAGCAGGTCGGCGAGCGAGCGGCCGCTGCGCTTCATCGCTGCGAGCACGAGCAGCGCCGAGACGATGCCGTCACCGGTCGAATGCCGGTCGAGCGACAGGATATGCCCCGAGCCTTCCGCGCCGAGCTGCCAGCCGTGCTCGCGCAGTTTTTCGAGCACGTAGCGATCGCCGACCGCCGCGCGCACGAACTTCACGCCTTCGCGCTCGAGGGCCACTTCGACCGCCATATTCGTCATCAGCGTGCCGACCGCGCCGGGTACGTTGCCATGCGTCGCGATGCGGTCCTTGACCAGCACATACAACAGCTCGTCGCCGTTGTAGAGGCGGCCCGCCGCATCGACGACCTGCAGACGATCCGCGTCGCCGTCGAGCGCAATGCCGAGATCGGCGCGATTCGCCCGCACCGCCCGCACCAGCGCATCGGGCGCGGTGGCGCCGACGCCGTCGTTGATATTGAAACCGTTCGGCGCGACGCCGATCGGAATGACATCCGCACCGAGCTCATGGAAGACGTGCGGCGCGACGTCGTACGCGGCGCCGTGCGCGCAATCGACGACGAGCTTGATCCCACGAAGATCGAACGCCGCCGGGAAAGTGCTCTTGCAGAATTCGATGTAGCGGCCGGCGGCGTCGTCGAGCCGGCGCGCTTTGCCGAGACGTTCGGAAGGCGCGCATTCGAGCGGACCGTCGAGCTGCTTCTCGATTTCCAGTTCGACGTCGTCCGGCAGCTTATTGCCGTCGGCCGAGAAGAACTTGATGCCGTTGTCGAAATACGGGTTGTGCGAAGCGCTGATCACGACGCCGGCCGCAAGCCGCAGCGCACGTGTCAAATATGCGACGCCGGGGGTCGGCATCGGGCCGGCCAGCATCACGTCGACACCTGCCGCCGAGAAACCCGACTCGAGCGCGGCTTCGAGCATATAGCCCGAGACGCGCGTGTCCTTGCCGATCAGCACCGTGGGGCGCGTGCCCGTCTTCGCCCAGTTGTCCGCGCCGGCGAGCACCTTGCCTGCCGCATACCCAAGCCGCAACACGAAATCCGGCGTGATGGGCGCCTCGCCGACTTTGCCCCGAATGCCGTCTGTACCGAAATAGCGACGTGCCATGTTGAAAAATTCTCCTAATCGACTGACTCAGCCGCGTCGTGTCGCATCGCGCACGGCGGCCCAAATTTTCATCGCGTCCACGGTTTGCGCGACATCATGCACGCGCACGATCGCGGCGCCCCGTTCGGCCGCGCACACTGCCGCCGCGATGCTCGCCGCGACGCGCTCCGGCGCGGGACGCCCGATCACCGCCCCCAGCATCGACTTGCGCGACATGCCAGCGAGGATGGGAAACGGCCTCGCGCCGACAGTCGGACGCGGCGCCGTCTCCGGCAAATGCGCAAGCAGCGCGTAGTTATGCTCGATCGCCGACTTGCCGAATCCGAAGCCTGGATCGACGCTAATGCGCTCACGCGCGACGCCCGCCCCCATCAACGCCTTGACGCGAGCTTCGAGAAACGCGCGCACGTCGGCGACCACATCGCTATAAGACGGCTCGCCGCGCTGCATTGTCTGCGGTTCACCTAACATGTGCATTACACACAGCCCACAGCCGCTATCGCGCACCGCGTCGATAGCGCCTTCCTGCCGAAAACCCCAGATATCGTTGATCAAATCGGCCCCCGCAGCGAGCGCCTCGCGCATCACCTGCGGCTTATAGGTATCGACTGACAATGGCACGTTCGCATCGCGCAACGCCTCGATGAGCGGCACGACGCGCTCGAGTTCCTCGTCGAGCGGCACCGGAGGCGCGCCTGGGCGGGTCGATTCGCCGCCGATATCGATGATGTCCGCGCCATCCACGAGCATCTGTTCCGCTTGCCGCAGCGCTTCGCCGCGTTCGACGTAACGGCCGCCATCGGAAAACGAATCGGGCGTGACATTGAGGATGCCCATGACGAGCGGGCGTTCGAAGGTCAATGTGAACCGGCCGCATTGCAGCGGTTCGGGAACAACAGAGCTGGAGAAATCGGCGAGCGACACGACGGAGAACAAGCAGGTGGGAACTCGGATAAACGAAAAAACGGGCCGGTGTGAAATCACACCAGCCCGTCATTCGATTGCGCGGAAAATCACGCCGGTGCGGTGGCGCTGCCCGGCTTGACTTCGGTGCCGGCGCTGCCGCTGCTGCCCGACGACGTGTTGTCGCTAGGCGAGCTCTTCGGCGAACGCGGCGGACGGCCTTCCATGATGTCGTTGATCTGATCGGCGTCGATCGTTTCCCACTCCATCAGCGCAGCAGTCATCGCCTCGACCTTATCGCGGTTTTCGTCGAGCAGGCGACGCGCCAAGCTGTATTGCTCGTCGAGCACGCGGCGGATTTCCGAGTCGACCTTCTGCTGCGTCGCTTCCGAGATGGTCCGCGTAAAGCCGCGGCCGAACGGCGAAGCATCGTTTTCGTCGTCGACGTAGACCATCGGTCCCAGCGCATCGGTCATGCCGAAGCGGGCAACCATCGCGCGGGCCGTCTGGGTGGCCTTGTTGAAGTCGTCCGACGCACCGGTGCTGATCAGGTTCAGGAACAGCTCTTCGGCAACGCGGCCGCCGAACAGGATCGCCAGGCGGTCCAGCAGATAGTCCTTCGAGTACGTTTCGTTGTCGTGCTCAGGCAGTTGCCACGTCACGCCGAGTGCACGGCCGCGCGGAATGATCGTGACCTTGTGAACCGGATCGGCCTTCGGCAACAGCTTCGCGATAACCGCGTGGCCCGACTCGTGGTACGCCGTCGCGCGTTTCGCCTCTTCGCGGATCACCGCCGACTTGCGCTCCGGGCCCATGAAGATCTTGTCCTTCGCGTCTTCGAAGTCCTGCATCTCGACAATTCGCTTGCCGCGGCGCGCCGCAAAGAGCGCGGCTTCATTCACAAGGTTCGCGAGGTCCGCGCCCGAGAAGCCCGGCGTGCCGCGCGCGATCACTGCCGCATCGACGTCGTTCGAGATCGGCACTTTACGCAGGTGCACCTTCATGATCTGCTCGCGGCCGCGAATATCCGGCAAGCCGACATACACCTGGCGGTCGAAGCGGCCCGGACGCAAGAGCGCCTTATCGAGCACGTCCGAACGGTTGGTCGCCGCGATCACGATGACGCCCGAGTTCGCCTCGAAGCCGTCCATTTCGACGAGCATCTGATTTAGCGTCTGCTCGCGCTCGTCGTTGCCGCCGCCCATGCCGGCGCCGCGATGACGGCCGACCGCGTCGATTTCGTCGATGAACACGATGCAAGGTGCGTGCTTCTTAGCCTGCTCGAACATGTCGCGCACGCGGGCCGCGCCCACGCCGACGAACATTTCGACGAAGTCCGAACCCGAAATCGAGAAGAACGGCACTTTCGCTTCGCCAGCGATCGCCCGGGCGAGCAGCGTCTTACCGGTACCCGGAGGGCCTACCAGCAACACGCCGCGCGGGATGCGGCCACCGAGCTTTTGGAATTTCTGTGGATCACGCAGGAAGTCGACGAGCTCCGACACTTCCTCTTTAGCTTCGTCGCAGCCGGCGACGTCCGTGAAATTGATGGCGTTGTTGTTCTCGTCGATCAGGCGCGCACGGGATTTGCCGAACGAAAAGGCCCCGCCTTTGCCGCCCCCCTGCATCTGCCTCATCATGTAGAACCAGAACCCGATGATCAGGATCGTCGGCCCGAGGTAGTACAGCGCGGACACGAGCGCGTTCGGCTCTTCGTCAGCCTTGCCGCTCACCTGCACGCCATATTTCATCAGGTCGCCGACCATCCAGATGTCGCCGGGCGAAACGATCTGATATTTCTGACCGTCTGCTGGAGTGACCGTGAGATTCCGCCCCTGGACGATGACGGTCTTGACCTTACCGTTCTTGGCGTCGTCCATGAACTGCGAATACGAGACGCCTTCCTGGACGCGGGGCTTGTCGAACTGCTTGAACACTGTAAACAGCACCAGTGCGATGACCAGCCACACTGCTGCCTTCGAAAACATATTGTTGTTCAAAGCACCACTCCTTCACTGAAGACCACGCGCCTACATTTTCCTTGCGGCGCTATCAAGCCATTCTAATCCAGACCGGGGGGCCCTGCCATAGCGTTTCTCTACCGCTCACATAGCTTGCCGGCCTGTTCCGACGGCATTTTCGCGGTATTTTCACGTTTTCTGCAGAACCTCGACCCACCGCACTTCGTGCCCTTTACGCCGGGCGTTTCAGGTGCCTACCCAAAATAAACGTTTCCGACGATTTGTCCCGCGACGCTTTCGGCTTGCGTGCGGCAACCGTCTTAAATTGATGCTTGAATTTTTCGACAATCTGACTGTAACCGCTGCCGTGAAAGCACTTGACTAAAAGGGCGCCATCCGGCCTCAAGTGGTTTTGGGAGAATTCGAGCGCGAGATCGCATACATGCTCGATTCGCGCCGCATCGGCCACCGCCACTCCCGACAGATTGGGCGCCATGTCCGAAATTACAAGATCCACTTTGCGTCCGCCGACGACTTCTTCCAATTGGCTCAGGACGCTGTCTTCGCGAAAGTCGCCTTGAATGAAATGGACGTCGGCGATCGGCTCCATCGGCAGCATGTCGAGCGCAATGATCGTGCCGTCGATCCCGCCGTCGCGGACCGCATCGCGCCGCGCACTCTGCGCGAGCTTATTGCGCGCGTACTGGCTCCAGCTGCCCGGCGCCGAGCCCAGGTCGACGATGATCTGCCCCGGACGAATCAACTTGTCCTGCTCGTCGATTTCCTTCAGCTTGTAGGCAGCTCGCGCGCGATAGCCTTCCCGCTGCGCCATCTTCACGTACGGGTCGTTGATGTGGTCGTGCAGCCACGATTGATTGAAGCGGTTTTTTGCCATTAACAGTTGAACTCTTGCTGCGTGATGCCGCGCTTTTAGCGGATAATACGCGTCTTATCGGCGCGGCTGCCGGCTTCCGAGCGGCAATCCGCGATTCTACGTTGTTCTGATGCGCCGCCGCGCCGCATGTATCGCTCGCGGCCTTCCGCCGCCGTGCCGTGCGGGCCCATCATTTTAGTCGAGTCGTCCAGTTTCCCTATGCCAGCCCTCAAAGTCTCCCCCGCCGAACGCGCGGACTTGCGTTCCCAAGCACACGCGCTCAAACCGGTCGTGCTGATCGGCGCCGAAGGACTGACTGACGCCGTGCTGGCCGAAATCAAGGTCCACCTCGCTGCTCACCAGCTCATCAAGATTCGCGTGTTCGGCGACGAGCGCGAAGAACGCGTCGCGATCTATGAAGAGATCTGCGATCGATTAAGCGCGGCGCCGGTCCAGCACATCGGCAAGCTGCTCGTCATCTGGAAGCCGGAAGCGGTCGAGCCGGCCGTGAAGACGAAACGCGGAGCCGGTTTGCCGAGCGCGCGCGAAGCCGCCGGCGAAAAACCCACACGCGGCGCCGCGCCGCGCGTCGTCAAAGTCGTGAAACATACGCCCGACAATCCGGTGCGCCACCCGCGCCCGCAAAAACTGGTCGTTCGCGGCAATGAGCGCGTGACGGCAGGCGGCACTGTTAAACGCGCTAAAAAGCGGCAGACGAGCGCGAAGCGCTCGCATCAAAGCGTGAAGTAAATCGAATGATGCGCGGCGTGCTGAATGTGCGCCGCGCCGACGCCCGCAGCTGGACCGGGCCCACCGCGCTGCGTCAATGAACCGCGCTCTTGGATGCGCCGATGCCCACCCTCTCCGTCACACCGTCACCAGCCGGCAACTTCCACACGAGGACGAGGCCAAGCAGGCTCTCGATCAGGTAAAACAAGCTCGACACGCCGTGCAGCATGCCGAAACGCGCTGCGTAGGCCGAGTGGCCGACATCGGTGCCTTCTGCAAGCGCCGCAACGCGCAGTGCGTTCATGAACGGCTGCAACGCAAAGTACCCCAGCAGTACGCAGATCAGCATACCGGCCAACGCCCAGCGCAGCCGTCGATAGGCCGTCACGCCGCGGCGCACCAGCAAATTGCCGAGCGCGAGCAGCAACACGCCGCATACCACGCCGACGATCGCCTCGATACGGAAAAGCTGAGCGGCCACAGCCCCCGCCGAGATCCGGTCGAGCATCGCAAACAACGTAGGCGCCGCCGCATACCCGATGGTCAGCTGACTGCCGACCCAGATCATCGTCAACAGCCGGAACAGGCGATGAGGAACCGGAGACACGTGCGCTCGCCCTTAGACGTAGCGGACTGCGATGATTTCGTACTCGCGCACGCCGCTCGGCGCCTGCACCGAAGCGACATCGCCCTCGAACTTGCCGATCAGCGCACGCGCAATCGGCGAGCTGATCGAGATCAGGCCATGTTCGAGATCGGCCTCATCGTCGCCGACGATTTGATAAGTCACGGAATTGCCCGAATCGAGGTCCTCGAGTTCGACGGTCGCCGCAAACACGACGCGGCCTTCCGCATCGAGCGCGGACGGATCGATCACTTGCGCCGCAGCCAGCTTCGATTCGATCTCCGCGATGCGGCCTTCGATGAAACCCTGCTTTTCTTTCGCAGCGTCGTACTCGGCGTTTTCCGACAAGTCGCCTTGCGCGCGCGCCTCGGCGATGGAATTGATGACCGACGGACGCTCGACCGATTTCAGTCGTTGCAGTTCGTCGCGCAATTGGTCGGCGCCACGCTTCGTCAATGGAATCGTGCTCATAGCATTCAGTAACAAAAAAACGGCAATAAAAAAGCACCGCGGTTAAGTGCATCCCGCCGGGCGCCGCATGCGAACACGCGCTGCAGCCCGGCGGGACGCCGCTTAACCGCGGCATCGATGGGTTGGACAGATTGTCGAGGTCTTAGTTTAGGCGAGCGTGGAGTCCTTGTAAATCATAGACTTCCAAGTTCTTCAGGTACCGCAAACCCTCCACCGCGGCACGCGCGCCCGACATTGTCGTGTAGTACGTGACCTTGTTCGCCTGCGCGCTCATGCGAATCGAACGCGAGTCGGCAATGGCCGCGCGCGTTTCGTCGACGGTCGTGAAGACGAGCGCGATCTCGCCGTTCTTGATCATATCGACGATGTGCGGACGGCCATCCTTCACCTTGTTCACGACCTTCACCGGCACGCCAGCAGCTTCGATCGCCGCCGCAGTGCCCTTTGTCGCGACGAGCGGGTAGCCGAGCTCGTGCAGCATGCGGGCGACTTCGACAGCCTTCGCCTTGTCGGCATCCATCACGGTCAAAAGTACCGTGCCCGACTCGGGAAGACGCGAACCCGCAGCGAGCTGCGACTTGAAAAGCGCCTCGCCGAAGGTCTGGCCGACACCCATCACTTCGCCGGTCGAGCGCATTTCCGGTCCGAGCACCGGGTCGACGGTCGGGAACTTCACGAACGGGAACACGGCCTCCTTCACGCTGAAGTACGGCGGCTCGACTTCCTTCGTGACGCCCTGCTCCGCGAGCTTCTGGCCGACCATTGCGCGCGCCGCGATCTTCGCGAGCGGCAGGCTCGTCGCCTTCGAGACGTACGGCACCGTACGCGAGGCGCGCGGGTTCACTTCGAGCACATAGATCACGTCCTTCACGGAACCGTCTTCCTGCGGCACTTGCTGGATCGCGAACTGCACGTTCATCAGGCCGACCACGTTCAGCGCCTTCGCCATCGCGCCCGTCTGGCGCTTGAGCTCGGCGACGGTTTCCTTCGACAGCGAGTACGGCGGCAGCGAGCATGCCGAATCGCCCGAGTGCACGCCCGCCTGCTCGATGTGCTCCATCACGCCACCGATGAACACGGCGTCGCCATCGGAAATGCAGTCGACGTCGCACTCGATCGCGTCGTTCAGGAAGCGGTCGAGCAGCACCGGCGAATCGTTCGACACCTTCACGGCCTCGCGCATGTAGCGTTCCAGGTCGCGCGGCTCGTGGACGATTTCCATCGCGCGGCCGCCCAGCACGTACGACGGACGCACGACGAGCGGATAGCCGATTTCGTCGGCGAGCTTCAGCGCTTCGTCTTCGGCGCGCGCGGTGCGGTTCGGCGGCTGGCGCAGGTTCAGGTCTTGCAGCAGCTTCTGGAAGCGCTCGCGGTCTTCGGCGGCGTCGATCATGTCCGGCGAGGTGCCGATGATCGGCACGCCGTTCGCTTCGAGATCGAGCGCGAGCTTGAGCGGCGTCTGGCCGCCGTACTGGACGATCACGCCGAGCGGTTTTTCCTTGTCGACGATTTCGAGCACGTCCTCGAGCGTCAGCGGCTCGAAGTACAGGCGATCGGACGTGTCGTAGTCGGTCGAAACGGTCTCGGGGTTGCAGTTGACCATGATCGTTTCATAGCCGTCTTCGCGCATCGCGAGCGCCGCGTGCACGCAGCAGTAGTCGAACTCGATGCCTTGCCCGATCCGGTTCGGGCCGCCGCCCAGCACCATGATCTTTTTGTTGTTGGTCGGCTGCGCCTCGCACTCTTCCTCGTACGTCGAGTACATGTAGGCGGTTTTCGTCGCGAATTCCGCGGCGCAGGTATCGACGCGCTTGTAGACCGGACGCACGTTCAGCTCGATACGGCGCGTACGGACATCGGCGGGCTTGGCGCCGAGCAGCTTCGCGAGACGCCGGTCCGAGAAACCGCTTTGCTTCAAGTAGTGCAGCTCGTCTTTCGACAGGCTCGCGAGCGTGCGGCCGGCGAGCGCCTTTTCCTTCAGCACGATCTGTTCGATCTGCGCGAGGAACCAAGGGTCGATCGCGGTTTCCTCGAAGATCTCCTTGATGCTCATGCCGATGCGGAACGCGTCGCCGACGTACCAGATGCGGTCGGGACCGGCTTCGCCGATCTCGCGAACGATCTCGTCGCGGCTCGCGGTCTTTTCGTCGAGGCCATCGACGCCGACTTCGAGGCCGCGCAGCGCCTTCTGGAACGACTCCTGGAACGTACGGCCGATCGCCATCACTTCGCCGACCGACTTCATCTGCGTCGTCAAGCGCGGATCGGCTTCGCGGAATTTCTCGAACGCGAAGCGCGGGATCTTCGTGACGACGTAGTCGATCGTCGGTTCGAACGACGCCGGCGTCTGGCCGCCGGTGATTTCGTTCTTGAGCTCATCGAGCGTGTAGCCGACGGCGAGCTTCGCCGCAACCTTCGCAATCGGGAACCCGGTCGCCTTCGAAGCCAGCGCCGACGAACGCGACACGCGCGGATTCATCTCGATCACGATGACGCGGCCGTCTTGCGGGTTGATCGAGAACTGCACGTTCGAGCCGCCCGTGTCGACGCCGATCTCGCGCAGCACCGCGAGCGACGCGTTGCGCAGCAGCTGGTATTCCTTGTCGGTGAGCGTTTGCGCGGGCGCGACGGTGATCGAATCGCCCGTGTGAATGCCCATCGGGTCGAGGTTTTCGATCGAGCAAACGATGATGCAGTTGTCCTTCTTGTCGCGGACGACTTCCATCTCATACTCTTTCCAGCCCAACAGCGACTCTTCGATCAGCAGTTCGCGAGTCGGCGACAGGTCGAGGCCGCGCTTGCAGATCTCTTCGAATTCCTCGCGGTTGTACGCGATGCCGCCGCCCGAGCCGCCGAGCGTGAACGACGGACGAATCACGACCGGGTAACCCATGCCGCCCGTCGCCGCCGCGATTTCGTTCTGCACCTTCAGCGCTTCTTCCATCGAATGCGCCGTGCCCGACTTCGCCGAGCCCAGGCCGATCTTCGTCATCGCGTCCTTGAACTTTTGACGGTCTTCGGCCTTGTCGATCGCTTCCGGCGACGCGCCGATCAGCTCGACGTTGTACTTCTTGAGCACGCCGTGATGATGCAGATCGAGCGCGCAGTTCAGCGCGGTCTGGCCGCCCATCGTCGGCAGGATCGCGTCGGGACGCTCCTTCGCGATGATGCGCTCGACCACTTCCCACGTGATCGGCTCGATATAAGTGACGTCGGCCGTGTTCGGGTCGGTCATGATCGTCGCCGGATTGCTGTTGACGAGAATGACCTTGTAGCCTTCCTCACGCAGCGCCTTGCATGCCTGCGCGCCCGAGTAGTCGAACTCGCACGCCTGGCCGATGATGATCGGACCCGCGCCGATGATGAGGATGCTCTTGATGTCTGTCCGCTTGGGCATAACGCTCTCGCTAATGGATTCCTGAGTTCTTGCTGTTGGCGCGCTGCCGTGCGGCGCGCGCTCGTATTTCGTGCGATTCGGCTTGCGCGGCGCTTCGAGCGAGTGCGCGATCTATCGCGCACCGCCGCTGCCGCCGCGGAATTCGCCGTTACCGCGTGCTAGTTTCGTTAGGCCGCTTCGCTGCTGCCGGCCCGCTTCGCGTCCATCAACGCGGTGAAGCGGTCGAACAGATAGCCGATGTCGTGCGGACCCGGCGATGCCTCCGGGTGCCCCTGAAAGCAGAACGCCGGCTTGTCGGTCAATTCGAAGCCTTGCAGCGTGCCGTCGAAGAGCGAGATGTGCGTCGCGCGCGCGTTGGCGGGCAGCGTTTCCGCGTCGACCGCGAAGCCGTGGTTCTGCGACGTGATCACGACACGCCCATCGGTCAAGTCCTTCACCGGGTGATTGGCGCCGTGGTGACCGGTCTTCATCTTCATCGTCTTCGCGCCGACCGCGAGACCCATGATCTGGTGACCCAGGCAGATGCCGAACGTCGGCACACCGCGTTCAATGAACGTCTTGGTCGCAGCAATCGCGTAATCGCAAGGCTCAGGGTCGCCAGGGCCGTTCGACAGGAACACGCCGTCCGGATTGAGCGCCAGCGCTTCGGCCGCGCTCGCCTGCGCCGGCAGAACCGTCACATGGCAGCCGCGCTCGGCCAGCATGCGCAGGATGTTGTGCTTGACGCCGTAGTCGAACGCCACGACGCGATACTTCGGCGTGCGCTGCGCGCCGTAGCCTTCGCCCAAGCGCCATTCGGTCTGGGTCCATTCAAACGGCTTCGTGGTCGACACGACCTTCGCGAGATCCATCCCGGCGAGCCCCGGGAACGAGCGCGCGAGCTCGATGGCTTTGGCCTCGTCGTCGCTGCCCGCGAGAATGCAGCCGCTTTGTGCGCCCTTGTCGCGCAGCACGCGCGTCAGCTTGCGCGTA
The DNA here is from genome assembly GCF_053525655.1 of Trinickia camelliae. Lineage (NCBI taxonomy): Bacteria > Pseudomonadati > Pseudomonadota > Betaproteobacteria > Burkholderiales > Burkholderiaceae > Trinickia > Trinickia camelliae. The sequence goes on along the minus strand of NZ_JBCHAA010000005.1, from coordinate 38,778 downwards.
TCGATGCCGGCAATCGCGACGACACCCTCATCTTGCAGATACTGCGAGAGCGTGCGCTCCATCCGAAAGTTGGACGCGAGAACCGGCAGATCGCGCACGATCAAGCCGGCGGCATGGACTTTCGTCGCCTCGACATCTTCAGCATTGACGCCGACGTTGCCGATATGCGGATACGTGAGGGTGACGATCTGGCGCGCGTAGCTCGGGTCCGTCAGGATCTCCTGATAGCCGGTGATCGCGGTGTTGAACACAACTTCGCCGATCGTGTGACCGGGCGCGCCAATCGAATAGCCACGAAAGACCGTGCCGTCGGCAAGCGCGAGTATGGCGGGGGAAAAAGACGGCAACACGAGAGGCTCCTTGGGGGAACACCCTGTTGCCGACCTGTCTCTCCGACGCACGGGCTCTCGCTGGAATCGCGGCACTCGCGCAATCATCCCAAAAATGGGCGCGCGATGAGCCCGCTCGCTGCCGCGGCTGACGTGGGAGGGCTCGATGAAGTCCGTGGTACAGACGCCTCGGCGGCACGCTCCGGCACGCCAAATCACGCGATTTGCGGCGGATAAACGGTGTGGAGAAGGTAGGCGCTAGGGTGCGGGTTGATTAGTGCAAACTTTCAAATTATAGCGGGAAATGGGTCTTCCCTCAATCGCGAAATGGTGACGGAAGCCATATGACGGACATTAGCAAGCCGGCTCAACGCGCGGCCGCGCTCCGCGAAGCGCAATTCGTGATGCGCCGATCGTACACCCGACGAAGATCGCCGCAAAAACGAAAACGCCGCCACACACGTGACGGCGCTTGAAAAGAACGAGAGGTGATCGGAGCGCAATTCACGCGCTGCCCCCGCAGCGCATGGCGTCACCTTCGTGGGAGCCGCTTATTGTTGCTTCTGCTTCTGCGTCCCGGCCGCAGTCTTCGGGCGGCTAGCTGCAGCCTTCGACGCCTTGTTGGTCGAGTTCGACGAACCGCTGGCTTTCGACGATTTCGACTTGCCGGCCGGCTCAGACACCTTGACGGCCTTGACCGTCGCCTTACCCCGACCCTTCTTGCTATCGTAGCGCGAATTACTCTTCGAATCCGGAACCTGCGCATCGACCTTTTCGATGCGGCCGCCGGCCATCGACGTAGCGATCTTCTGCGGACCGGGCTCGGCGGGCATGGCCTTGCCGACCGGCACGTGCAGGACGATCACCTGACCGGGCATCACGACATCGCGCTTCGTCTTGTTCCAGCCCTTCAATTGCCCGATCGATACGCCATAGCGGCTCGCCAGAGCCGACATCTCCTGCTTGCGACGAACGCGAATCAACATCTTGCGCGTATCGGGGACGTCCGGCTCCATAGCGAGAACGGCGCTTTCGGCGACGTCGGCGCTGATGTCTTCGTCGTCATCGTCATTGCGCGGCACGACGAGTGTCGAGCCCGATTTCAGACGCATGCCCGCCGGGATCTTGTTCACCGACATCAGCGTGTCCGCGTCGACGCCAATCTTCTCGGCAAGCGCGGCAGGCGTCGTGCGCGAGTCCACCGTGTACGTGGTCCACGACGACAACTGGCCACTGTACGACTTCAGATTGCGCTCGAAAGCGCTCGCGTTATCAAAGGGCAGCAGGATCTGCGGCTGAGTCGCGCCGAGAATGACCGGCTTCGAGAACGACGGATTGAGCGAGCGGAACTCGTCGGTCGTCATGTTCGCGAGCTTCGCGGCCGTCGTCACGTCGATGTCGTGCGAGGTGGTGACCGTGACGAAATACGGGTGATTCGGGATGTCCGGCAGCAACAGGCCATACTGCTGCGGATTCATCACGATGTTCTTGACTGCCTGCAGCTTCGGCACGTAGTTGCGCGTCTCGTTCGGCAAGCGCAGGCTTTGGTAGTCGGTCGGCAAGCCAGCCGCCTGGTTACGGGCGATCGCTCGCTGCACGTTGCCCTCGCCCCAGTTGTACGCGGCGAGCGCCAGATACCAGTCGCCGAACATATCGTGCAGACGGGACAGGTAATCGAGCGCGGCGCTCGTCGACGCGAGCACGTCGCGGCGCTCGTCCTGCCACATGTTCTGCTTGAGGTTATAGGTCTTGCCGGTGCCCGGCACGAACTGCCACATCCCCGCCGCCTTCGCAACCGATAGCGCCTGCGGGTTATACGCGGATTCGATGAACGGCAAGAGCGCGAGCTCGGTCGGCATGTTCCGCGCCTCGAGCTCTTCGACGATGTGATACAGATATTTTTGCGAGCGCTCCGTCATGCGCTGGACGTAATCCGGGCGCTGCGCATACCAGTTCGCCTGCATGTCGACGAGATCGCTTTGCAGATCGGGAATCTGAAAACCACGGCGGATGCGGCCCCAAAGATCGGTATCTTGACTCTTCAGTTGGTCAACCGAGCTGTTGTCGACATCGATGGTTTCGTTGGCGGCGGCGGTCTTGCGGAGGGTGTCGGATACGGCTTGCGGATCGGAGGCGGCTGTTGCATTGGACGCTGTTGGGCCCTGACTCGCGCACGCGGCGAGTAGCAAAACCAATAGCGCGCTGAAAATAAATCGCATGGAACGTCTCTGCTTCCAAAGGCTGGAAATTGCAGGCGATAGTACGTAAGTTGTGCCCTTTGCGTCAATAAGAAAAAGACGAAAAAAAACCTGCTAAATCCGAGAGTTGCCTCGCATTCCCTAGGTTCGGGATGAACTTGTCCCCGAATTTGTCATTTCGTCAGCGGAATCGATTTTTCCACTCGCGCATCAACGTGAACGAGGTCAGCCGATCCGGCACCGTTTCATTCAGTTGCTCCGCAAGCGTGTTTTGAACCGCTGCGACGTCCGCCCGCAAGAACGGATTGACGGCGCGTTCATGAGCAATCGTGGTCGGTAAAGTCGGCTCATTGCGCGCGCGTCGCGCCAGCGCTTCTTCGCGCCAAGCATGCAGATCAGTATTGTCCGGTTCGCACGCGAGTGCGAACTTAATGTTCGACAGTGTGTATTCGTGCGCACAATGCACTTCGGTCGCGCCGGGCAAAGCCGCGAGCGCGTCGAGCGACGCGAGCATCTGATTCGGCGTGCCCTCGAACAGCCGTCCGCAGCCGCAGGCGAACAACGTATCGCCGCAAAACACGTGCGGCGTGCCGCGCGGATCGGCAGCCTGGAAGTACGCGATATGGCCGCTCGTATGACCCGGGACGTCGAGCACCGTGAATTCGGCGGCCGGCGACTCGATCCGCACGTGGTCGCCGCCGCGCAGGCGTTGGGTCAAGTGGTCGATCGCCTCGCCGGCCGGGCCGTACACGGCCAACGGCAGCGACGCGGGCTGAGTCCTCAGCAACTCGGCCACTCCGCCGACGTGGTCCTGATGATGGTGGGTGAGTAAAATAGCGGTCAGTCGCCAGCCTCGCTTCGCGAGATACGCGCGGACTGGGGCAGCCTCTCCCGGGTCGACGGCAAACGCGTCGTGCCCGTCGGAAACGAGCCAGATATAGTTGTCTTCAAATGCCGGCACCGGCACGTATTCCAGCGATTTCATAGGCGACGCCAATATTTATATGCCTGATCGATCGATTATAGACTGGCCCGCCTGGACCGATTCCCCCCCTGGACGCTATGTGCTCGCATGGGAGCAAGCGCAGCTGGACCGGGTCGTGTCCAACGTTTTCGGTTACCACGCGCTGCAGCTCGGGCTGCCCCAGCTCGACGCGCTGCGCGAGAACCGGATGCCGTGCCGCGGCCTGGTCCTCGATGCCGCCAGCGGCGCGAGCGCGCCGTACGAGTACCCGCGCGCGAGTTCGCTCGCGGGCAACGGCGAATCGGCCACGCCCAGCGACCGTCACGCGCCCGACGGCCGCGCGACCGTCTGGTGCGACCTGCTCGATCTGCCGTTCGAAGCGCAGAGCGTCGATCTGATCGTGATGCCGCACACGCTCGAATTCACGAGCGATCCGCACCGTCTGCTGCGCGAAGCCGAGCGCGTGCTGATGCCCGAAGGCCAGCTGATCATCCTCGGTTTCAATTCGCTGAGCCTGTGGGGCGCGCGGCAATCGTTCGGCAAGATGGCGGGGCGCCCTTTCGTGCCGGCCGCTCACGACCTGATCGCGTTCACGCGGCTCAAGGACTGGATCAAGCTGCTCGGCTTCGAACTTGAACGCGGACGCTTCGGCTGCTATCGTCCGCCCCTCGCCACCGACAAGTGGCTCACGCGCTATGCGTTCATGGAAGCCGCCGGCGACCGCTGGTGGCCGATCTTCGGCGCGTCCTACATGGTCACCGCGATCAAGCGCGTGCGCGGCATGCGCCTCGTAGGCGCGGTGAAGGTGAAGAAGCCGGTCTTGGCGCCGGGGCTCACGCCCGCGGCCACCCAGAAAACCCATACCACCCGGAAATATGACACCTGAGTTCATCGAAATCTTCACGGACGGCGCCTGCAAGGGCAACCCCGGCCCTGGCGGCTGGGGCGCGCTATTGCGCTTTGGCGCGCAGGAAAAAGAACTCTTCGGCGGCGAACCATCGACGACGAACAACCGGATGGAGCTGATGGCGGTGATCGCCGCTCTCGAAGCGCTGAAACGCCCGTGCAAGGCGATCGTCCACACCGATTCGCAATACGTGCAAAAAGGCATCAGCGAGTGGATCCACGGCTGGAAAAAAAAGAACTGGATGACCGCGGCAAAAACCCCGGTGAAGAACGCCGACTTGTGGAAGCGGCTCGACGCGCTCGTCGCTCAACATGAGATCGAGTGGCGCTGGGTCAAGGGCCACGCGGGTCACCCCGAGAACGAGCGCGCCGACGCGCTCGCGAACCGCGGCGTGGCCACGCTCGCCGAAAGCTGAGCGCCCCGCGCCGCCCATCCCTCACTGACCTCAACTGAAGAACCAAGCTATCCGACACCATGCGCCAAATCGTTCTCGACACTGAAACCACCGGCCTCAATGCGCGCACGGGCGACCGCATCATCGAAATTGGCGGCGTCGAACTGATGAACCGCCGGCTGACCGGCAACAACCTGCATTTCTACATCAACCCGGAGCGCGACAGCGACCCGGGCGCACTGGCCGTCCACGGGCTGACGACTGAATTCCTGAGCGACAAGCCCAAGTTCGCCGAGATCGCCGATCAGCTGCGCGACTTCCTCGGTGACGCTGAACTCATCATTCACAACGCGCCATTCGACCTTGGCTTTCTCGACGCCGAATTCGCGCTGCTCGGCCTGCCGGCTTTCACCGAGACCTGCGGCGAGGTGATCGATACGCTCGTGCGCGCGAAGTCGATGTTCCCGGGCAAGCGCAATTCGCTCGACGCGCTGTGCGACCGCTTCGGCATCAGCAACGCGCACCGCACGCTGCACGGCGCACTGCTCGACTCCGAGCTGCTCGCGGAGGTGTATCTGGCGATGACGCGCGGCCAGGAAAGCCTCGTCATCGATATGCTCGGCGAGGCGGCAACGGAAGGCGGCGAAGCCGGGCCGCGCGTGGCGTTCGAGTCGCTTGCGCTGCCCGTGGTGGCGGCGAGCGAAGATGAGCTATCGGCGCATCAAGCGGTGCTCGACGATCTCGACAAAGCGCTCAAGGGAACAAGCGTCTGGCGGCGCGAACCTGCTCCGGCGGAGTCAGCCGACGCGACTTAAGCCGCGGATACGCTAGTCGCTTAAAAAGTGCTTTACGAGACCGCGAAGCTCTGACATAATTCGCCTCTCTTCGGGTGGTTAGCTCAGCGGTAGAGCACTGCCTTCACACGGCAGGGGTCACTGGTTCGATCCCAGTACTACCCACCAGAATTCCTGGTGTTGGTAAAGACAAGCACCGAAGATTAAAAAGCCCACGCAGAAATGCGTGGGCTTTTTTCATTGTGCCGCCAATTAAAGTTGGCCCACCTTCGTTTGAAACGGCTCGCTCCTTTGCAGGCATCCTGAACTATTAGCGGCGAACTTTGCCGCTAATGTGACTAGGAATTTCAACTCCGCCTATCGATTTCGTCATCGAGGCCCGCCCCGCCCCTTCAATCTGCGCGATCCTCCCATCTTTCGCATAGATGTGGGCGCCGAGGTCGGTGGTGTACCACACATGCGAGTGCGTCTGTAGCTTTTTAATACCGACGCCGCCGTGCAGGATTCCATCTACAACCTCACGACCGCCGAGTGTGGTCGGGCCAATTCTTCTGCACATGTCCTTGAGATAGTCCAGCTCCGACTCGCTAATCGAAGTGCTGCTCGAAGCCGTCGCGGTTGGTGGAAACGTAGGCCCGGGCATGCGTTTTGCCGGTGCTTTAGGAGCCGGCGCCGCCAGGGGGGCGACGACCGCCGTGCTCGCGCTGGGTTGCGGACCGATCAGGTCCGGCGGCCCGGGCGGCCCAATGAAAGCGGATGCAAGAGGCGAAGCAGAGGATGCCAAGGCACGCTCAACTTCATCCTCCGACGACGAGTCGCTTTCCGTGTCGCTCTCGACGGGTCTGTCCTTCCTTCTCCTCTTTTTCTTCTTGTCTTTCTTGGATTTTTTCTTCGACTTTTTCTTCGACTTTTTCTTCGACCTGCTCGATTTTCGCTTGAGGCCATCGCCGGGCTCTGACTTCCGAGCCGTCTTTTTCTCCTCTCTAACGGATTCCTCAATCGGGTCCAGCTGATCAAACGATCGATACTCCTCGTCTTCGCGCCGATCCACATCGCTGTCGAACGTCACGATATAGGTCTCGCGGTGCGAATCAGACAGCCTGACGATATAGCAGGCGCGATCCGTCTTCCGGTCCCGAACCCTGGTGCCGCGCGCCAGCGAGCCACCCACGCGTCGCTGCACGACGGGCGCCGCCGCTGCAGCGGTGGCACCCACTGGCCGCGCGTACGGAAGTTCGGGGCTTGCAGCCGTCTTCATCGCGAGCGCGCCCATACGATCGGCCTCGCTTTCCAGCCCGCGATCGTCATTGATGGCGACACCACGCGACGCCATAGTCGGCATGACACGGCCCTGACGTTGCTGCACGACGTGCCATGCCTCATGCGGCAAATGAGCCTCCTGCCCTGGCCCGAGATGAATCATCGCCCCTCGCGCATAGGCCAGCGCATCGAGGTCAGCCGGTTTGGGGGAGTTGTAGCGGACTTTGACATCGCCCATCGCGATCCCCGACAACTGCTCGATGCCCGATTTCAACCTAGTCGGCAAACCGTTGCCGTTCTCGCGCGGCAATGTCGTCGCGGGTCTCGCGGTCAAGCCGTGAAACCCGGTCTGCGCGTCAGAAGACGAACTCGCGCGAAGCTGGAGCGGGTGATCGACGTAGTGGTAGCTGCCCATCGACGTCATAGGCGCAACCGTGTCGGAAATCGGCGCGCGGGGCCTCCCGGCGGGATCATGCGCCTCGAGGCCGTGCGTTTTTCGCTGCATGCTAAGGCGGGAAATTGCCATGCGAGCACCTCGAACTTTCGGGCCTGTCCACGCCGATCTGACGCCGGCGACAGGCCCGTTAGCGCGCCGTCGCGGCGCGGGCTGCTCCAGGGCAAAGCAAGTGCGGCTGAGGCAGCATGCAAACTGCCCAGAAATTAGCACACTATTCGTCTGACTAGAAAACGAACGCCCTACGCGCGCCGGGGCTGCTCCCCTACCCCCGCAACGGCGCAATGTGCCGCTTGACCGCCATCAGCGCGACGCAAACCAGACACATCGCCACGCCCAGCATCCCCAGATACAACGGCGCACCGCCTGCCGTAATCACGATCGCCCCAGCAAACGCGCTAAGAATCGCGCCGAGCCGCCCGAACGCAAGCGCGGCCGCCGTCCCCGTCGCGCGAACCACCGTCGGGTAGACGAACGCGCAGAGCGCGTACATCGTCGACTGCACCGCGTTCACGAACAGACCGTGCAGACCCAGGCCCAGCACGAGCCAGCCCGTATGCTCCGCCACCTTGACTTCGCGCAGCATGAACGCGGTCGCCGCACCGCCAGCCGCGAACAGCAGGAGCGGCCAGCGCGAACCAAAGCGCGTGATCGCCACTGCGCAGCACAGCGCGCCAAGCACGCCGCCGAGGTTGTACGCCGTCAGCCCCCTGCCCGCCACCGCAACATCGAGCCCTTCGGAGGCCAGCATCGTCGGCAACCAGCTGAACGCGCTGTAAACCGCCAGCAAGCACATGAAGAACGCGCACCAGATCGCGAGCGTGTCGCGGCGGCGCTCCGGCTCGAACAACGCGCCGAATCCGGCGCGAGTCCCGCCTTTTTGGTCGGCCTTTTGCTCTGTCGCATCCGCGAAGGACGTGTTCGCCTGTGTCGGCCGGAACATGCGCGCGAGCAGCGCACGCAATTCGTCCCAGCGTCCTGGCACGCGCGCAAGAAAGCGCGGCGATTCCGGCAGCGCGGCGAACAGCAGCACGGCCAGCCCGAGCGGCAGCGCCCCGCCGATGAAGAACAGCGCGCGCCAACCGTGATGCGGCAACACGTGACTCGAGAAGAAGCCAGCCAGCATGCCGCCGAGCGGCACGCACACGATGGTCGCGGTGACGGCCAGCGTGCGACGCCGCGCCGGCGTGAATTCGGCGGTCATCGTGGTCGCCGTCGGGAGCGCGCCGCCGATGCCGAGCCCGGCGATAAAACGTAGGGCCGCGATCATCGCCACGCTATTGACCAGGCCGATCGCGCAAGTGGCCGCGCCGAACGTCACGACGCTCGCGAGGATCGCCGAGCGCCTTCCGTAACGGTCCGCGAAGACGCCGCCAAGCGCGCTGCCGATGCCCATGCCGATCAACCCGGCTGCCACCGCCGGCGCGAACGCATTGCGGGTGATGCCCCACTCCTTGATCAGGACCGGAATCGCAAAACCGATCAGCTGGCCGTCGAATCCATCCAGCACGATCGACAGCGCCGCGAGCAGCACCGCGATCTTTTGGATCGGCGTGAAGGGCCCGTCGTCGAGCACACGTCCGATGTCGAGTGCCGCGGCGGGCGTTGAACGTGCTGTCGATCCGTTGCCCGGGCGTTGCGACAGCCCTTGTCCTTCATTTGAAATTTCCGCAGCTGAGTCTTGCCGCGCACGATGCGTCATTGATTGTCTCCTTCCCTGTTCCCTGTTTGGCGCCTCGATCCGGCTGGCGCTCTTCTGACGTTGCAATGAGCGGCCATCGGCCGCCTGTGGAAACGATGCGTCATGGCCTATCGCGGCGGCGTGCCGTGATTCGATCTGCATAACTAATCGTTTTGAGTAACAAAACCGGCGCCGTCGACGAGCGGCCCGCCGAACAGCGAGCCAATCGCGACGGCGCCGGGCGTATCGATTTTCATCGGCGCGTCGACTCAGAACGGATACCGGCGCGGCGCGGTCTGCACCGTCATCCAGCGCAGATCGGTGAATTCGGCCACCCCGGCCTTGCCGCCGAAATGCCCGAAGCCGCTCGACTTGACGCCGCCGAACGGCATCTGCGCCTCGTCGTGGACCGTCGGCCCGTTGATGTGGCAAATGCCCGATTCGATTCGCTTCGCCAGCTGCATCGCGCGCGCGATGTCGCGGCTGAAAATCGCCGACGACAGACCGTATTCGTTGTCGTTCGCACAGGCGATGGCTTCGTCGTCGCCGCGCACGCGCACGATCGGCTTCACCGGGCCGAACGACTCCTCCGCGTAGATGCGCATCGCGGGCGTCACGTGGTCGAGCAGCGTGGCGGGCATCAGCGTGCTGTCGGCCTTGCCGCCGCAGACGAGCCGCGCGCCCTTCGCAAGCGCGTCGTCGATCAGCGCGTTGCAGCGCGCAACCGTCGTCATGTCGACCACCGAGCCGAGCACGACCGGCCCCTTGCGCGGATCGCCGAGCGGCAAGCCACGCGCCTTCGCCGCGAGCCGCTCGACGAACGCATCGGCGATCGGGTCCGCGACGATGATCCGTTCCGTCGACATGCAAATCTGCCCGGAATTCGCGAACGCGCCGAATGCGCAAGCATCGACCGCCGCGTCGAGGTCGGCGTCGTCGAGCACGATGAACGGCGCCTTGCCGCCCAGCTCCAGCACGGCTGGCTTCAGATGCTTCGCACAGGCCGCCGCGATGATCTTGCCGACGCGCGTCGACCCGGTGAAGTTCACGCGCCGCACCGCCGGCTCGGCGATCAGCGCATCGACGATGGCGCCGGCGTCGTCCGGCGCGTTCGTGATGAAGTTCACGACGCCCTTGGGCAGACTCGCTTCGCTCAATGCATCGGCGATCAACCCGTGCGTCGCCGGACACAACTCCGAACCCTTGAGCACGACCGTGTTGCCGCACGCGAGCGGCAGCGCGAGCGCGCGCACGGCGAGGATCACCGGCGCGTTCCATGGCGCGATGCCGAGCACGACGCCCGCGGGCTGGAGCACAGCCATCGCGAGGCTGCCGGGCACGTCCGATGGAATCACTTCGCCCGCGATCTGCGTCGTCAACGCCGCGGCCTCGCGCAAGCCCTCGGCCGCCAGATGCACGTTGAAGTCGGCCCAGATGCGCGATGCGCCGGTCTCGGCGGCCATCGCCGCGGCGAACGCGTCGGCCTTGGCCTCTAGCGCATCGGCGGCGCGCATCAGCAGATGACGGCGCTCGGTCGGCCCGATCGCCGCCCAGCCGGAAAACGCAATCGACGCCGCCTGCACGGCGCGTCGCGCATCTTCAAGCGTGGCGGCGGGCGCGCGCGAGGCGATCTCGCCGTCGAGCGGATTGCGGCGCTCGAAGGTCGCGCCGTTGCTCGCCCGGACGTGCTCGCCGTCGATCAGCATCGAAATCTGGTGCATGTGTGTCTCCTGAGAGTTGTTCTTGGTCGGACGGCGGCGGACCGCCCCGCCGCACTTCAAGCGACGATCACTTCGACCACCGTCGGCTCGCGCGACGCCAGCGCCGCCGCCAGCACATTCTTCAACAACGCGGGATCGGCAACGCGCACGCCCTTGCAGCCCATGCCCGCGCCGAGCGCGACAAAATCGAGGCCGGGCAGATCGGTGCCCTGGACCGGATCGGTTTTCGCGAAACCGAACACCGGCGCGAAATCCTGCAGCGCGGCGTAGCGCGAATTATTGAGGATCACGAATGTGATCGGCAAGTTCCATTGCGCCGCGCTATAGAGCGCCTGGATCGAGTACATGCTCGATCCGTCGCCGATCAGGCCGATCACGCGCTCGCCCGGCCGCGCGAGCGCGACGCCCACCGCAGCCGGCATCCCGTAGCCGAGCCCGCCGCTCGCCATCGTGTAGAACCCGCCGCTCTTCGTGATCGGCAGGTAGTCCTGCATGACCGGCCGTGAACTCGGGGCTTCTTCGACGACGATATCCGCCGCGTCGCGCACTTCCGCAAGCGTCTGCAGCGCGAACGCCACCGACATCAGCGGCGACGGTTCCGCGCGCGGACGCGCGGCGCGCGCCGCAGGCAACTCGCGCGACTTCGGAGCCGGACGCGCAAGCAAATCGGCGATACCCAAGCGCACATTGCCGACCACCGACGCCCCCGCCGGTATCCACGCGGCCACCGAAGGGTCGTCGGTCAACTGAAACAGCACGGCGCCTTGCGGTACGTGCGGCCCATGCCCTTCGACGTGATAGGTGAACGCGGGCGCGCCCAGCACGGCGATCAAGTCGTGCCCAGCGAGCGCGGCGACGATCTTCTCGCGCATCGCCGGCAGGAAGCCGGCGAACAGGCGATGGTTCTCGGGAAACGAACAGCGCGCGGACATCGGCGCCACGAACACGCGCGCGTTGTGCCGTTCGGCGAGCGCGACGACGCCGTCCCAAGCGCCCGCGCGGTCCACCGACGCGCCCACGACGAACGCCGGCCGCTTGCACGCATCGAGCGCCGCGCCGAGCTGTTGCAGCGCGTGCGGATCGGGACGCACTGCCGTGCTGACCTGTGTCGGCTCGACATACTGCGCGGGCTGATCCCAATCGTCGACGGGAATCGACACGAAGACCGGGCCGCGCGGCTCCTGCATCGCGATGTGATACGCGCGGGCGAGCGCCAGCGGCACGTCGGCGGCGCGCGCGGGCTCGATGCTCCATTTGACGTAGGGCTTGGGCAGCTCGGTCGCGTCTCTGGACGCCAGATACGGATCGAACGGCAGCAGCGAGCGCGCCTGCTGGCCCGCGGTGACGATGAGCGGCGTCTGGTTCTTGTACGCCGTGAAGAGGTTGCCCATCGCATTGCCGACGCCCGCCGCCGAATGCAGATTGACGAGCGCGGCGTTGCCGCTCGCCTGTGCGTAGCCGTCGGCCATGCCAACCACGATCGCTTCCTGCAGACCGAGCACGTAGCGGAAGTCCGCGGGGAAATCGCGAAACATCGGCAATTCGGTCGACCCAGGGTTCGCGAATATCGAGGTGAGACGCAGACGCCGCAGCAGGTCGACCACGGCGTCGCGGACCGTCACGGCGCCAGGCGCGGCCGCATCATGCGTTGACGAGGAATTCATGGAGATACCTCTGCGTGGCGCCGCTCGGCTGGCCGGCGCGGTTGAGTGTCGCAGCAGTATCCGAGAGCAGGTCATGTTTGGAAATTGCTTTTTGATGCCAAAGGCATTACCGTTTTGCATGCCCCTTCCGACCCCGCCGGCGTTTGGGCATCACCTCCGCCGGCCCTCTCCTCGCGCGCTCCCGCCGCAAACAAGATGACGTTGAATCTCCAGCAATTGAGCGCGTTCACGACGATCGTCGCTTGCGGAAGCCTCGGCCGCGCGGCGGCCGAGTTGCATCTGACCCAGCCCGCGCTCAGCCGGACGATCAAACGCCTCGAAGACCATCTCGGCGCGCCGCTGTTCGAGCGGCACGCCAAAGGCATGCAGCTCACCGCGATCGGCAGCGCGCTCTTGCCGCACGCGATGCTGTTGCTGCGCGAGGCCGAGCACGCGCGCGACGAGATCGACGCAATGCGCGGGCTCGCGAAGGGGGCGATCAAGGTCGGCACGGTCGGCAGCATGGCGAGCCTCGTGCTTCCGCTCGCCATCGGCCGCGTGCTCGACAAGTGGCCGAACCTGCGCGTGCAGATCATCGAAGGGGTGTGGGACCGTCTCGCGGAAGGTCTGCTCACCCACGAGATCGACCTCGCGCTCAGCATCGCCGCGCCCGATACCGAGGAGATCTGCGCGATCGCCGAGTGCCGCTGGCAGGACGACAGTTTCGTCGTCGCGGCGTGCGATCACCCGCTGCGCCGCAAGAAGACGCTGAAGCTCGCCGACACGCGCGATGAACGCTGGGCGATCCCGCCGCGCGGCACCGCGCCGTTCGAGCATGTGCAAGAGGCGTTCGCTTCGCGGGGGCTCGGGATGCCGAACGTGGTCGTCGAAACCCGCTCGGTCACCGTGCTGAAAAGCCTCGTCGCGCACTGCGGATTCCTTTCGTGGATGGCCGAACCGATGTATCGGATCGAAAGCCAGGCCGGCGTCATGCGCGCGCTCGACATCGACGGTCTTCCGGCCCCCCGCACGCTGACCGCGTTTCGCCGCCGCCAAGGCATCCTCCCCGGCCCGGCCGTCAAGTTGCTCGACGAGCTGCGGCGTATCGCTTCTGATGGCGCCGATACGGCGATTTAGCCGCTGACCTATTCTTAGCAAGTCGTCCTTCCCCAACCCATGGAGACTTGCGAATGCGTTACAACCGACTCGGCCGCACGGGCCTTTTCGTTTCGGAACTTTGCCTCGGCACGATGACCTTCGGCGGAGGCACCGGCATTTGGGATCAGATCGGCAACGTGCAGCAGAACGACGCCGACCGCCTGATCGGCCGCGCGCTCGATGCGGGCATCAACTTCATCGATACGGCCGATGTCTATTCGGCCGGGCTGTCCGAAGAAATCACGGGACAAGCACTGAAAAACCTGCGCGTGCCGCGCGAGAACGTCGTGGTCGCCACCAAGGTGTTGGGCGCGACCGGGAGCACGCCCAACACGCTCGGCGCCTCGCGCTATCACATCATGGACGGGTTCAAGCCGAGCCTGCGCCGCCTGCAGCTCGATCACGTCGACCTTTACCAGATCCACGGTTTCGATCCCGCGACACCGATCGAAGAGACGGTCCGTGCGCTCGACACGCTCGTGCAGCAGGGACACGTGCGCTATGTCGGCGTGTCGAACTGGGCCGCGTGGCAGATCGTCAAGGCGCTCGGTATCGCCGAGCGCGGCGGCCTCGCGCGCTTCGAATCGCTGCAGGCGTATTACACGCTCGCGGGCCGCGATCTCGAGCGCGAGCTCGTGCCGATGATGAAAAGCGAGGGACTCGGGCTCATGGTCTGGAGCCCGCTCGCGGGCGGGCTGCTGTCGGGCAAGTACGGCCGGCAAACGCAAGCCGAGGCCGGCAGCCGGCGCACGACGTTCGATTTTCCGCCGGTCGATCGCGAGCGCGCGTATGACTGCATCGATGCGATGCGCGGGATTGCCGAGGCTCGCGGGGTATCGGTCGCGCAGATCGCGCTCGCGTGGCTGCTGCATCAGGAGGCGGTGACGACGATCATCATCGGCGCGAAGCGCATCGATCAGCTCGACGACAACCTCGCCGCCACGCAGATCGAACTCACCGCCGACGAACTCGCCCGGCTCGACGAAGTCAGCCGGCTGCCGGCCGAATATCCCGGCTGGATGCTCGCGCGCCAAGGCGAAGCGCGTCGCAACCAGTTGCAAGCGGCGCGTCGGAGGACGAGCGAATAAACGCTTCGCTTTGGACGGCGCGGCGTGGCGAAGAAAACGTCACGCGCGCCGGTCGCTTGCCCATCGTGCGGCCAAGACGCCCTCCTCCCTCGCCGCGCCGCCACTTTCTTTCAAATTTCCTTCAACAAGCCGCCACCAACCCGACGCAAAAAATCCCCAAATTTCAGGTTGACTTTGTATCTTTCGATATATATCTTTAGATACGTTTTACGATACAACCAGATTTGGAGCACCCAACATGCGTCACTCTCACCACTCCCGTTACTCCTGGGACCGCGAACCGATGTTCGCGGACGCCTTCTCATTCCGCGCGTTCTGGCACGCGATCGGCCGCCACTCCCACGGGCGAGGCGGCGGTGGCGGCTACTGGGGAGGCGGCCGCGGCGGCTTCGACGGCGATAACGAAGGGTTGCCGCGCGGCCGCAAATTCACCGGCGACGACCTCCAACTGCTGCTCCTCGCGCTGATCGCCGAAGAGCCGCGCCATGGCTACGAGCTGATCAAGGCGCTCGAAGCGCGCTCGAACGGCTTCTACGCACCGAGCCCCGGCATGGTCTATCCGGCGCTGACGTATCTCGAAGAGCTCGGCTACGTGACGGTGCAGGTCGAAGGCAACCGCAAGCGCTATGCACTCGCCGAGCCGGGCCGCGAGCATCTGGCCGAGAACCGCGAACGCGTCGAGATGATGCTCGCCAAGCTCGCGCACATCGCCCACCGGATGGATTCCGTGCGGCGCGCCTATGCGGGCGAAGAGGCGGGCGACGGCGAGCCGGGCGGCTGGCTGCCTGAACTCTACGAAGCCAAGAAGGCGCTCAAGCGCGCGCTGTTCCGCCACGCGAGCGCATCGACGGCGGAACAGCAGCGCATCGCCGCGATCCTCTTGCGCGCCGCGGCCGAGATCGAAGGCGGTGCGAGCCAGCCCGCCGGCAACCCGGGCACCGGCGAAACCGTTTGAATTTCCTGGAAGAATCTATGCAGACCCACCCCGAATTGACCGTGACGCGCGTGCGTCACCCGCTGAAGTTCCGGCTCTTGCAGGTCAAGCGCATCCATACGCTGACCCCGCATCTCAAGCGCATCACGCTGACGGGCGACGATCTCGCCGACTTCGAGTCGGCGTCCTTCGACGATCACCTCAAAGTGTTCTTCCCCGAGCCCGGCGCAGATAAGCCGGTCATGCCGGTCGCTGGTCCGGACGGTCCGGCGTTTCCGTCCGACCAACCGCGCCCGACCGCGCGCGACTACACGCCGCGCCGCTTCGATCGCGCCGCACGCGAGCTCGACATCGACTTCGTGTTGCACGATGCAGGTCCGGCCACGACCTGGGCGGCGCAAGCGCAGCCCGGCCAATACCTCGGTGTCGGCGGCCCGCGCGGGTCGTTTATCGTGCCGGCCGGCTTCGACTGGCACCTGCTGATCGGCGACGACACCGCTTTGCCCGCGATCGCTCGCCGCCTCGAAGAACTGCCGGCCGGTGCACGCGTTGCGGCGATCCTCGAAGTCGCCGATTTCTCGGCGCAGATCGAATTCAACACGGCTGTGGACCTTCACGTCGTCTGGCGGCATCGCAACGAAGCGGGCGCACAAAACGATGCCCTGCTGCAAGCCGTGCGCGGCACCTATCTCCCTGACGGCGACGGCTATGTGTGGGCAGCGGGCGAATCCTCGGCAATCCGCGCAGTGCGTCAGCATTTGTGCACCGAGCGCGGCATCGACAAGACGCGCATTCGCGCTTCAAGCTATTGGCGGCGCGGCGCGGCAGCGGTTCACGAGTCACTCGACGACTGACCCTCAGCCCCCGCCCGACGGACGTCACAAACAAGAGGACATCAACAAATATGTACGCCCTCTCCTCCAGCCGCGAGCGCAGCCTGCTATGGCTCCTCGCGCTGACCCAGTTCACGCTGATCATGGACTTCATGGTCATGATGCCGCTGGGTCCGCAGATCATGCACGCGTTTCAGATCACCCCCGCCGCGTTCGCGACGGCGGTGTCGACCTATTCGTGGTGCTCCGGTCTGTCAGGACTCCTCGCCGCCACCTATATCGACCGCTTCGACCGCCGCCGTCTGCTGCTCGCGGTGTACGCGCTCTTCGCGCTCTCGAACCTCGCCTGCGCGCTCGCCACGAGCTACCCGATGCTGCTCGCGGCACGCGCGTTCGCCGGCATTACGGGCGGCGTGCTCGGCTCGGTGGTCATGGCGATCGTGACCGACGTGATCCCCGTCGCGCGCCGCGGCGCCGCGACCGGCGTCATCATGACGGCGTTCTCGCTCGCGGCGATCGCGGGTGTGCCGGCCGGCGTCGTGCTCGGCGCGCACTTCGGCTGGGGCTCACCGTTCTCACTGCTCGTCGTGCTGTCCGTGCTGATCTGGTTCGGCTGCTCGCGCATCGTGCCGCAGTTGAACGAGCATCTCGCCCACCGTGCGCCGCCGCTCGCGGAAGTGCTGCCCGCGCTGTGGCGGCTCATGATCTATCCGCGGCATCTGAAGGCGTTCGCACTCACGTTCACGATGATGCTGTCGCACATGCTCGTGATCCCGTTCATCTCGCCTGTGCTGGTCGCGAATCACGGCGTAGCGCCCGCGCAGCTGTCATGGATCTATATGGCAGGCGGCGCCGCCACGTTCTTCACGTCGCGCGCGGTCGGCCGGCTCGCCGACCGCTACGGACGCCGCCAGATCTTTCGCGTGTTCGGCATCGTGTCGATGCTGCCCTTGCTGTTCGTGACGCATTTGCCTGATTTGCCGTTTGCGGTCGTCACCGTGTTCTTCGCGTTCTTCATGGTCGTGATGTCGGGCCGCATGGTGCCGATGCAGGCACTGCTCACCACCGTGCCGGCGCCTGCTCAGCGCGGCGCGTTCCTGAGCGCGAACAGCGCGGTGCAGGCGCTCGGCACCGGCTGCGGCGCGTGGCTCGGCGGCTTGCTGCTGTCGCAAGGACCGGCCGGACACATTCTTGGCTATGGGTCGAACGGCTGGCTCGCGGTCGCGCTGCTGGTCGTTGCGCTGCTGTGGGTGAGCCAGGTGAAAGGCGCGGCCGAAGGCCAAGCCGCGCCGGCGCCGGACAAGCGGGAGCTGGTCGGCGAGGCGTGAGCGGCGATTGACGTTGGCGGCTTGACTCGCAGGCCGCCGTCGATCGCCATCACTCGCCGAAAGTCTCGACCACGAAGTCGATGAAGCTGCGCAGCTTCGGCGTCGGCCGGCGGTCTGGGGCGTAGAGCAGGTGCATCGGCAACGAAGGCGCCTCGAAACCGGGCAGCAACTCAACGAGCCGCCCCGCCGCCAGGTCTTCCTGCAGCATGTCGCGCGGCTGCAGAACGATGCCCGCGCCTTCGACCGCCGCCGCGCGCAGCGCCTGCCCGTTGTTGATCGAAAAGCGGCTCTTCAGCCGCACCCGATGGGTACCTTGGGCACTCTTGAACTCCCAGTCGACAGCCGGCGGCCGCGCCCAATAGGCAAAGCCGACACATTCGTGCTCGGCCAGATCCTCCGGCCGCTCCGGCGTGCCGTACTCCGCGAGGTAGGCGGGCGAGGCGCAGACGACGAGCCGGAAAGGCGCCAGCGGACGCGCGATGAGGCCCGAATCGGCGATCGGCGCAACCCGGATCACCGCCTCGTAGCCTTCGTCGATCAAGTCGACGACGCGATCGGTCAGCGTCAGGTCGACGCTCACTTCCGGGTACTTGCGCACATAGCGCGCGAGCATCGGCGTCAGACTGTAGGCGCCCCAACTGACCGGCGCATTGACTCTGAGCTTGCCGCGCGGGACGGCTTGCAGGCTGTCGGCGAGCGCCTCGGCGGCCTCGACTTCCGCGAGCACGGCCTTGCTGCGCTCGTAGAACGCGCGCCCCGCTTCGGTCAGACTCTGACGCCGCGTCGTGCGGCTGATGAGCCTCATGCCAAAGCGCTCTTCCAAAAAGCGCACGTGCTTGCCGACGAGTTGCGACGACATGCTGAGCGCTTCGCCGGCACTCGCGAACGAACCGGTTTCGGCGGCTTTCACGAAGACCGCCATGCTCGTGAGTCGATCCATGATTAGAAACGATCTGTTTCGATAGATTGATCTTACGCGGTATTTATCGCGCTTTTGGCTCGAATTATAGTGGGCTCCTCATTCACTCGCAGGAGATCGAACCATGTCGCGCATCGTGCGTATCCATCAGAACGGCGGTCCGGAAGTCCTCAAGATCGACCAGGTCGATGTGCCGCCGCCCGGCGCCGGAGAAATCGCGGTTCAAATCAAGGCGCTCGGGCTGAACCGCGCTGAATCGATGTTTCGCTCCGGGCAGTACGTCGAAGCCCCGGTTTTCCCCGCCCGGTTGGGTTACGAAGGCGCAGGCGTCGTGACCGCGCTGGGTGCGGGCGTGACGAACGTCGCCGTCGGCGATGCGGTCAGCATCATCCCGCCGCTGTCGATCACGCGCTGGGGCGCTTATGGCGAAGTCGCGAACTTCCCGGCCGAACTGGCCGTGAAGCATCCGGCGTCGCTCAGCTGGGAGCAAGCCGCCGCGATCTGGATGCAGTACGTGACGGCCTACGGCGCGCTGATCGAGATCGCCGGACTCAAGCAAGGCGACGCGGTCATCATCACCGCCGCGTCGAGCAGCGTGGGCCTCGCCGCGATCCAGGTCGCGAGAATGGTTGGCGCGACCTCGATCGCGACGACGCGCACCCGCGCCAAGGCGGACGCGCTGCGCGAGTTCGGCGCCGATCACGTGATCGTCACCGACGAGGAGAATCTCGCCGAGCGCGTCGCGCAGATCACGGACGGCAAGCTCGCGCGGGTGGCCTTCGACCCGGTCGCCGGTCCGGCACTGGAAGCGCTCGCGCAAGCCGTGTCGACGGGCGGCATCATCCTCGAGTACGGCGCGCTCGCCCCCGCCCCGACGCCGTTCCCGCTGTTCCCGGTGCTGGCGAAAATGCTCACCGTGCACGGCTATCAGTACAAGCAAATCGTCGGGAATCCCGAGCGGCTCGCTCGAGCGAAACGCTTCATCTTGGAAGGGCTCGCGTCGGGCGCGTTGAAGCCGGTGATCGACAAGGTCTTCACGCTCGATCAGATCGTCGAAGCCCATCGCTATCTCGAATCGAACCAGCAATTCGGCAAGATCGTCGTCACGGTCTGAAACGAAAAAAGCGGAAAGCGGTATGACGCCGCTCCCCGCCTTTCGGCTGACTACCGACTACTCGGTGCTGCTTACTTCTGCACGGCGCCCGACACTGCGCTCGCCGCCGTGTCGGCTTGAGCTGCCGTCGCTGCAGCAGCCGCCGATGCGGGCTGCGCTGCCGGAGCCGCCGCTTGCGGCGCGGATGCGCCCTGAGCAGCGGCCGGCTTGCCCACCGGAGCGGCCGGCTGCGAATCAGGCTTGGCCGTCGCATCGAGTTCCGCGTAGCGCACCGAGTCCTGCACCTGCTTCATCGCCAGATTGGCCTCGTAGTACTGCTTCGCGGTCAGGAGCCCGTCTGCGGTGTCGACCGCGGCGATGGTCTTCGCCAGCGGCACGGCGGCGAGCGTGAACCGGATCTTCACGTCAGCCAGCCGCAGCGTTTCGAGCGCACCGTCACGGTCGCCGTTCTTCATCTGCTCGTTGGCCTTGTTCGCTGCATCGATCTTCGACGGCACTTTCGTGATGTCCTCCACGATCGAGATGTCGCCGGCCACCGGCAGCCACTGCACCGGCTCTTTCGCATCGGCCTTGGCCATCTCGGCTGCCGGGCCCTTCATTTCCGATTCCGCTTTGAGGAACGCGGTGTCGTCCTTCTTGGCCAGCTTCAGCGATTGCTGTGCTTCCTTGACCAGCTTCGCGGCCACTTCCGGCTTGCCGTCGAACAGCGCGACACGCGCTTTGCCGATTTGATCGAACGCCTTGCTGCCTTCCTGCGACAGCTTGCGAAGATCCTTCGCCACCTTGGCGTTGGGAACCGAAGCCGCTGCCTGGGCGGGTTCAGCCGCTACGACGTTCGACACACCGACCAACCCTGCCGACAAAGCCATGGCGCATACGAGAGCGCTTGCGATGCGTGTTTTTTTCATTTTTCTTTCCTTGAAAAGCCCGGCTAGCGATTCGAACTCGTGCGCTCGCTCGAGCGATCTGAAAATCGGCCAGGGCCTATTCCCCAACCGTTCTGCGGAGTTCGAACCAACTCAACTCCAACAGATGGCTTTCAAGGTAAAGAGCAATAATTAAACGAAAATTAACAAGATAGAAAGCATTTCGAATGCTTATCTCGTAACCGCATCGCTGCTTACGCCGTCCGCAGCCCCTCCTTCGTTCGTGACTTCGCGCCGCCGCTTGCCGTGCGCGCCAGCACCGGCGCAAGCGCCGCGCCGGTGTGGCTTGCGCGCACTTGCACGAGGGTTTCCGGATCGGCCGCCGCGACGATCGCGCCGCCGCCGACGCCGCCTTCCGGGCCGAGATCGATGATCCAGTCGGCTTCCGCGATCACGTCGAGGTCATGCTCGATCACGACGACGCTATGCCCGGCGTCGACGAGCCGATGCAGCACACGAATCAGCTTCGCGACGTCCGCCATGTGCAGGCCGACCGTCGGCTCGTCGAGCACGTAAAGCGTGTGCGGCGCTTTTTGGCCGCGGCGCGTGATGTCGTCGCGCACCTTGGAAAGCTCGGTGACGAGCTTGATGCGCTGCGCCTCGCCGCCGGAGAGCGTCGGCGAAGGCTGGCCGAGCGTCAGATAGCCGAGGCCCACGTCTTTCATCAACTGCAGCGGATGCGCGATGTTCGACATCGCCGCGAAGAACTCGACCGCCTCGTCGACTTCCATCGTCAGCACGTCGCCGATGTTCTTGCCACGCCAGGTGACCGCGAGCGTCTCCGGATTGAAGCGCTGGCCGTGACAGACATCGCATGGCACCTTCACGTCGGGCAGAAAGCTCATGCCGATCGTGCGCACGCCCTGGCCTTCGCAGGCGGGGCAGCGTCCGTCGCCGGTGTTGAACGAGAAGCGCGATGCCGTGTAGCCGCGTGCGCGCGCTTCGAGCGTGTCGGCGAAGAGCCTGCGGATCGTGTCCCAAACGCCGATATAGGTCGCCGGACACGAGCGCGGCGTCTTGCCGATCGGCGTCTGGTCGACTTCGAGCACGCGGTCGATCGCTTCCCAGCCGCTGATCGAATCGCACCCTTGCCAGCTATGCGTCACGTTGAGCGACGCGCGCGGCGCGGTGCGCGCGAGCACGCTCGTGCGGCGCTTCTCGGCGGACGGCCCGCCTGCGCCGCTTGCCTGAGCGCTCTTGCGGGCGCGCTTGGTCGCCGGCGACGACAGCACCGAGCGGCCCACGGCGTCGAGCAGGTTCGTCATCAGCACGTCGCGCGCGAGCGTCGACTTGCCGGAGCCGCTCACGCCGGTGATCGCGACAAGCCGCGCGAGCGGAATGTTCGCGGTCACGTTGCGCAGGTTGTGCAGCTTGCCGCCGTGCACGGTCAGCCAGCGCTCAGGTACCGCGCCCGAGCGCTTGGTTTCCTGCGCGACCTCGCGGCGCGTCTGCAGCGGATGCACGATCGGCTCCGCGAGGAACTGGCCGGTCAGCGAATCCTTGCGCGCGGACAGGTCGCCGACTCCGCCTTGCGCCACCAGCTGCCCGCCGCGCTTGCCCGCGCCCGGACCGATGTCGATGATGTGATCGGCACGCCGGATCGTGTCCTCGTCATGCTCGACGACGACGAGCGTGTTGCCCTTGTCGCCGAGCTTTTTCAGCGCGTTCAGCAGGATCTGGTTGTCGCGCGGATGGAGGCCGATCGTCGGTTCATCGAGCACGTAGCAGACGCCCTGCAGATTGCTGCCGAGTTGCGCGGCCAGACGAATCCGCTGCGCTTCGCCGCCCGAGAGGCTCGGCGCCGCGCGATCGAGGCTCAGATAGCCGAGGCCCACTTCTTCGAGGAACTGCAAACGGCTCTGGATTTCGCTGACGACATCGCGCGCGATCTGCGCGTCGCGTCCGTTCATCTTGAGCGAGTCGATCCAGCGGCGCGTGTCGGACACGGTCCACTGCGCGATATCGGTGATCGCTTGCGCGTCGAACTTAACGGCGCGCGCTTCCTCGTTCAAGCGCGTGCCGTGGCAGTCCGGACAGGGCTCGTCGCCGACGCCTTCCGGCTCCTGCTCCTCCGACGGCAGGCTCTGTTCGCGGCCGCGGCCGTCTTCGGCGAAGGTCGTGTCGTCGAACACGGCGCGCTGCTCGCGCGTGAGCGCGAGGCCCGTGCCGACACAGGTCGTGCACCAGCCATGCTTGCTGTTGTACGAGAACATGCGCGGATCGAGTTCGGGGTAGCTCGTGCCGCACACCGGGCAGGCGCGCTTCACTGAAAGCACTTTCACCGCGCCCACGCGCGACGTGCCGTGACCGTTGCTCAATGCGTCGCCGAGACCGTCCAACGGTGCGAGCAAATGCATCACGCCCTTGCCGAGCTCGAGCGTCTGGTCGAGCGCTGCCCGCAGCTCGCCCTCGCGGTCCGCCGATACGACGAGATCGGCGACCGGCAACTCGATCGTATGTTCGCGGAAGCGGTCGAGCTTCGGCCACGGGTCGACCGACAGGAACTCGCCGTCGACGCGCAAGTGCGTATTGCCGCGCGCCTTCGCCCACTTCGCGAGATCCGTATAGACGCCCTTGCGATTGACGACGAGCGGCGCGAGCAAGCCGACGTGCTCGCCCTTGTGATCGCGCAGCAACTGCGCGGCGATCGATTCGACGCTTTGCGACGTGACGGGTGTGCCGTCGTGCACGCAATGCTGGATGCCGAGCTTCACGTAGAGCAGGCGCAGGAAGTGCCAGACCTCGGACGTCGTCGCGACCGTGCTCTTGCGGCCGCCGCGCGAGAGGCGCTGCTCGATCGCCACGGTCGGCGGGATGCCGTAGACGGCGTCGACTTCGGGGCGTCCCGCAGGCTGCACGATCGAACGCGCGTAGGCGTTGAGCGACTCGAGGTAGCGGCGCTGACCTTCATGGAACAGGATGTCGAACGCGAGCGTCGATTTGCCCGAGCCCGACACGCCGGTGATCACGTTGAAGCGGCCATGCGGGATGTCGACATCGAGCGCCTTCAAGTTGTGCTCGCGCGCGTTGACGATGCGTACGACGTTGTCGCCTTCTACGGCTCGACGTGCGCGCGCAGCAGCGAGGGCGCTTTGCAACGGCACGCCGGTATCGATTTGCGCGGCCGCTTTCGCGCCCGCACCCATCGCCGCGTCGTATTGAATCAGCGCCTGGCCCGTGTGCGATTCGGCGCAGGCCTTCACGTCTTCCGGCGTGCCCGCGACGAGCACGCGCCCGCCGCCGTCGCCGCCTTCCGGACCGAGGTCGATCAGCCAGTCCGCCGCGCGGATCACGTCGAGGTTGTGCTCGATCACGATCAGCGAATGCCCGCCCGCGAGCAGCTTGCCGAACGAGCGCATCAGCTTCGCGATGTCGTCGAAATGCAGACCCGTGGTCGGTTCGTCGAACATGAAGAGCCGGCCGGCGGAGGCGCCTTGTTTGCCGCGCCCCTGGGCGGTCTCGGCGAGAAAGCCCGCGAGCTTCAGGCGCTGCGCTTCGCCGCCCGAGAGCGTCGGCACGGGTTGACCGAGCTTCACGTATTCAAGGCCCACGTCGACGATCGGCTGCAATACGCGCAATACGTCCGCGTCTTTCGCGAAGAACGCCGCCGCCTCGCTGACGGTCAGCTCCAGCACGTCCGCGATCGACAACGCACGCGGCGGCATCCCGCGCTCGATCTTCACGTCGAGCACTTCGGCGCGATAGCGGCGGCCATCGCAATCGGGGCAGCGCAGGTAGACATCGCTCAAGAACTGCATCTCGATGTGCTCGAAGCCCGAGCCGCCGCAAGTCGGACAGCGTCCGTCGCCCGAGTTGAAGCTGAACGTGCCCGCGCCATAGCCGCGCTGCGCGGCGAGCGGGGCCTTCGCGAACAGCTTGCGGATCTCGTCGAACGCGCCGACGTAGCTCGCCGGATTCGAGCGCGCGGTCTTGCCGATCGGCGATTGATCGACGAACACGACGTCGCTGATGCGATGCGCGCCCGTGAGCTGGCGATACGCGCCCGGTGATTCGGTGGCCTTGCCCAGTTGCCGCGCGAGCGCCGGATACATCACGTCTTGCAGCAGCGTCGATTTGCCGGAGCCGGACACGCCCGTCACGCAGACGAGGCGCTTCAACGGAATCTCGACCGTCACGTCCTTGAGGTTGTGCTGCGTCGCGCCTTCGAGCACGATGCGCGGCGTGTCCGCGTCGATTCGCCGGCGCTCCCAGTGCGATGCGTCGGCGACGTGCTTCCTGCCGCTCAGATAGTCGCCGGTCAGCGTGCCGGCCTTGCGGATATCGCCAGGCGTGCCGTCGAAGATGATCGTGCCGCCGCGTTCACCCGGGCCCGGCCCCATGTCGATCAAACGATCGGCCGCGAGCATCACTGACGGATCGTGCTCGACCACCACGAGCGTGTTGCCCGCATCGCGCAGCCGCTGCATCGCCTCGACGATCCGGTTGAGATCGCGCGGATGCAGGCCGATGCTCGGCTCGTCGAGCACGAAGAGCGTCTTCGTCAGCGAGGTGCCGAGCGCGGTCGTCAAATTGATCCGCTGGACTTCGCCGCCCGAGAGCGTGCGGCTCTGGCGATCGAGCGTCAGGTAGCCGAGGCCCACGTCGCACAGATATTTCAGGCGTGTGCGCACTTCCGCGATCAGGAGCTTCAACGCGTCGTCGAGCAGCGCGCTCGGCAGCGTGATCTCATCGAAGAAGCGGCGGATGCGCTCGATCGGCAGCAGCATCAGATCGTGCACCGTGAGGCCAGGCAACGTTTCCAGTTGAACGCGCGACCAGGCGACACCGCGCGGCATGAAGCGCGCTTCGAAGGCGAGCACGGCGTCGGCGTTCGCCTTCGTGCCGAGACGCCACAGCAGCGACTCGGTCTTCAGGCGCGCGCCGCCGCAGGTCTCGCACGGCGTGTAGCTGCGGTACTTCGACAAGAGCACGCGGATGTGCATCTTGTACGCCTTCGATTCGAGGTAGCTGAAAAAGCGCTTCACGCCATACCAGTGACGCTGCCACTGGCCGTCCCAATCAGGCGAGCCGTTGATGACCCAGTCGCGCTGGTCGGCGTTGAGTTCGGCCCACGGCTTATCGAGCGGGATGCCCGCCCGCGCGCCGTAGCGCATCAGGTCGTCCTGACATTCTTTCCATGCGGGCGTCTGCAGCGTCTTGATCGCGCCACCGCGCAAAGTCTTGCGCTCGTCGGGAATCACGAGCCCGAGGTCGACGCCGATCACGCGGCCGAAACCGCGGCAGACATCGCAAGCGCCGTAGGCCGAGTTGAACGAGAACAGTCCCGGCTGCGGATCGGC
Source organism: Trinickia camelliae (assembly GCF_053525655.1). NCBI lineage: Bacteria > Pseudomonadati > Pseudomonadota > Betaproteobacteria > Burkholderiales > Burkholderiaceae > Trinickia > Trinickia camelliae. The sequence goes on along the minus strand of NZ_JBCHAA010000005.1, from coordinate 12,833 downwards.
ATAGCGCAGATCGCTCTCGGGGCAATGGAGACCGGTCGAGAAACGCCACACTTGCGGCGTGTTCGGCTTGTCGACGGCTTGCTTATCGTCGTCGCTCGATTCCGGCAGCACATAGACGTTCACGCGCCCCGCCCCGCGCTTGAGCGACGCTTCGATCGCCTCGACCGCGCGCACTTTGTCGGTCTTCTGCAGACGGAAACGGTCGGCGACGACGTCGAGCAGCTTGCGCGTGCCGGTCGGCGAGGAAACCTCGCGCTGTGCCTGCACGCGCGTGTAGCCGCTCGCGGAAAGCCATTGCTCGACCTCGGCCTCGCTTGCCGATTCGGGCAGCTCGACCGGAAACGTGACGACCAGGCGCGGATCGCCGGCCGCGGCGCTGCGCTCGAGCAGCTCGGCGTAGATCGTCTCCGGCGTGTCGTGCCGCACGTCTTGCGCGGTCTCCTTGTCGAACAGCTCGGCGGCGCGCGCGTACAGCAGCTTCAGATGGTCGTTCAGCTCGGTCATCGTGCCGACCGTCGAGCGCGAGCTGCGCACGGGGTTGGTCTGATCGATCGCGATCGCGGGCGGCACGCCGTCCACGCGATCGACTTGCGGCCGGTCCATCCGGTCGAGAAATTGACGGGCGTACGCGCTGAAGGTCTCGACGTAGCGCCGCTGCCCTTCCGCGTACAACGTATCGAACACCAGGCTCGACTTGCCCGAGCCCGACGGACCCGTGACCACCGTCATTTCGCCGGTGTGCAGATCGAGGTCCACGTTTTTCAGGTTGTGCTGACGGGCTCCGCGAATGCGGATGACGCCGGATGTCATGGGAGCGATCCTTTTCTGATGCCTGGGAGAGTCGGAATGCGTCCTCGCTTCCGCCTCGCTCATGCAGCGAATCGGGAAGCAAGAAAGGACGCCAGGGGTGCAATGATAGCCCCGTCAAACGCGTGTTGCTAACGCTCGATTTCAGGCGGGGTTTGTGCGGCGGATCGGCGCGTGGCGCGGGTTTCCGGGCTGATTGATTGGTTCGCGCGACTAATGGAACAGCAGGAAAAACTCGGCACGCGCGCTAGCCAAAACGGTCGCAATCGCACGCCCCTCGGTCGCGCCGATGCGCCGCATTCACGCCGCGGTTCGCTTCAATCGGCGGTTAGTTGCCTTTGCCGTCCAGCACGGCAGCGACGCGCGCACGCAGCACCGGCACGACATCGCGTTCGAACCAAGGATGATGTTTGAACCAGCCGACATTGCGGGGCGACGGATGCGGCAACGGCAGCCGATGCTCGCCGTAATCGCGCCACGCTTCCACGGTCTGCGTGAGCGACGCCTTGCGCTCGCCGGCGAGGAACCGCTGCTGCGCGTAACTGCCGACCAGCAGCGTCAGCTCGACTTCCGGCAACTCAGCGAGCACACGGTCGAGCCACAATGGCGCGCACTCGCGGCGCGGCGGCAGATCGCCCGACGGTCCCTTGCCCGGATAGCAAAAACCCATCGGCACAAGCGCGATGCGCGAAGCGTCGTAGAAGATGTCTTCGCCGATGCCCATCCACGACCGCAACCGCTCGCCGCTCTTGTCGCTCCACGGCACGCCGGTCTCGTGCACGCGCGCGCCCGGCGCCTGGCCGACGATCAGCACGCGCGCCGCGCTCCCCGCCTGCAGCACCGGGCGCGGGCCGAGCGGCAACGCGCTCTCGCACACCCGGCACGCGCGAATCTCGGCGAGGAGCGCCGGCAAACCGGGCTTCTGTTTTTGCATCGGATGTCGGTAGATGTCAGTGGTGCGCGAGTTTCGCCAGAACATAGTCGCGCAGCACCACTGCCTGGTTGTGCTCCGGATCTCGCGCGCCGAACAGCAACGTGACCGGACCCTTGGCGACCGCTTCGAGAATCGGCTCCACACAGTCCGGATGCGCGTCGAGTTCCGTGCGATAACGGCTCACGAATTCGCTCCAGCGTTTGGGATCGTGACCGAACCAGCGGCGCAGCTCGTCGCTTGGCGCGGCGTCGCGCAGCCAGGCGTCGAGATGCAATTCTTCTTTCGTCACGCCGCGCGGCCACACTCGATCGACGAGAAAACGCGCGCCGCGCTCGCTGAGCGGACGATCATAGGCTCGGCTGATGCCGATCTGGGACGATTTCATGATGTTGGCATGCGCGCGGACACCGCGCCGGGGCGCTTCGCCGCCGCGCAAAACTGACGATTGGGCGGAAAATCAATATATCACTTCGTGATACAGGACGTCGGGGACGCCTAGTCGGGGGCGCCAGCGCCTGAGGGCCAGCGCCGGCTGGTCAGACGTGAGGAATGACAGGACCGATATCGGGCGACACCTGCCGCAACGTCGCATCGAGCGCCCGGGCCGCGGCGCGATCGCCCTCGGTGGCGAGCGGCACGCGAAACACGGTCTGCCGGTTATGTCCGGCTGCAGCGGGCGAATCCCACAGCAACTCGATTCGTTGGCGCAGATGCCGGCCGCCCACGCGCGCGTGGCTGGAGGCCATCGCGGGCGCGGCGCCCGGCAACCCCGTTTCGACGGCGCGCACGTCGCCGAGCGGCGTCACGACGGGCTGCACTTCCGACACCGGCCACTTGACCGACAGCTCGCGCGCGTCGTACTGCCCGACTTTGCGGCTCTCGACCCACACGACGACGGTACGCGTGTTCGCATCGAGCGAAATCGCATAGCGGCCGATGGCGAAACGCCTGGCCGCGATGTTCGTGCGCCACAGCGCGCGCGGACGGCAAATCCACATGACTGCCGCGTAGAGCGCCGGCGCGACGACCAGCCAGCCGTTGGTCTCCGCGATCGTATTGATGGTGCGGCGCCAGCCGGCGGCCCAGACGAACGCCCCGATCGACCAGATCGCAAACGCGAGCCCAAGCAGCGCAAAAAACCGGAGCGCCTGCCGCAGCCATTGCGGCAGCGGATGGAATGGGCGCTCGGCCCGAGCCTGAGCGCCTGGCAGGACGATGACGAGGAACAGGAAGACAACGTTGATGCAGGCCCACGGCGACGACGTCATCGCCGACAGCGACGCGCCGTACCCCATCTGCGCCATCGAATAGAGCCAGCGCGTGAGAATCACGAGACCGATGGCGCGCAGCGCGAACAGCGTTCCGGCGCCCGGCGCCGGATTCGCTCGCGTTTGATTCGTTCTCGCCAAAACGTCCTCCTGACATCGACTGGGCGCCGTCGGGCTGGACGCCGTCCGGCTTCGCGCCGTCCGAAAAACGGCACGGCGGCCATTATAGGGACATTGCAAGACCCGCTCACGCGCATTGCCAGCTTCGAACACAAAATCGACGGAAGGACGCAGCTACGGGCCTCCGAAGCGAGGCGCAAAAACAACAACGCCCCGCATGCGGCACTTCGCATGCGGGGCGTTGCCGGCGCCGGGGGGCTTTAGGACACCCGCGCCCTTGGTTTCGGCGAACTTTAGCCGGCCGCGACTTCGCGCAGCACGGTGCGGCGCTTCTGGCGCAGCAGCTCCTCGTACGAATTGATGTAGTTCTGCGCCATCACCTTCGACGAGAAGCGATCTTCGAACGCCTTGCGCACGGTTGCGCGCGGCAGCGAGGACAGGCGCTTGACGGCGGCCACGGCGCTGATTTCGTCTTCGACGACGAAACCCGACACACCGTTTTCGATCACTTCCGGCACCGAGCCGCGCTTGAACGCGATCACCGGCGTGCCGCACGCCATCGCTTCGATCATCACCAGACCGAAGGGCTCCGGCCAATCGATCGGGAACAGGAGCGCGTGCGCGTTGCCGAGGAATTCGGTCTTCTCGGCTTCGCTGATTTCACCGATGTACTCGACGTGCGGCAGCGACATCAGCGGCTTGATCACTTCTTCGTAGTAGGCGCGGTCAGCCTTGTCGAGCTTCGCGGCGACCTTGAGCGGCATGCCCGCCTTCTCGGCGATGCGGATCGCGGTGTCGAGACGCTTTTCCGGCGAGATGCGGCCGAGGAACGCGAGATAGCTCGGCTTCACGTCCGGAATCGGCTTGAGCAGGTTTTCCGGCAGACCGTGGTAGACGGTCGACAGCCAGCTCGCTTGCGGCAGCGGGTTGCGTTGGTTGTCGGAGATCGACACCACCGGTACGTCGTTGAACGTGTTGAAGATCGGCTGCAGCTCGGGCAGGTCGAGACGGCCATGCAGCGTCGTCAGCTGCGGCACCGGCTGGCGCGAGAACAGCGAGAACGGGTAGTAGTCGATGTGGAAATGCAGCACGTCGAAATCGTCCGCGCGGCGGCGCACTTCTTCGAGCAACAGCATGTGGGGAGCCATCGTGTCGCGGATCGTCGGGTCGAGGCGCAGCGCCTGCGGCCAAACCGCTTCGAGCTTCGCAGACGTTTGCGAATCGCCGCTCGCGAAGAGCGTCACGTCGTGTCCCATTTCGACCAGTGCTTCGGTCAGGTACGACACCACGCGCTCGGTGCCGCCGTACAGTTTCGGGGGAACCGCTTCGTGAAGGGGAGCGATTTGAGCGATCCGCATAGATGAACTCCTAGTAAAAATTCAGGCAAAAATGACTGCTTGTTTGTTAAAAGCGAATCGCCTGCTCCGGTGTGGGCGGCCGGTATCTCGATATTGAGCCGGCCTGTCCTACATTCGGTTCCATGAGCCTGCGGTGGATCGCTTGGGCAAGTTAATGCCCGAACGATGTGTGAAGCACCTACGGCGGGCATGAGCCGTTAACGTACTTTTTTCACAATCGTTGACCGGATCAGCACAAATTTCCTAGGGCTAACCCGGACGCCATTATCGGGCAGCACGAAGGTTGTGCCGCACATCATTTCAAAGTCTTTACGTTGTTACAAAGGCGAAACACTTTGCAAACCTTTGTTTTTTAAGAAAGTTCTAGATTAAGCAACTACTGACTCCGATTCCCGAGTACCGCCTCCCCGCTCGCGAACGGGCTTCATCCGATAGACCGGCCAGTCGGTCCTGAATGGAATTCGTAATTCTATCTCAGAAAGAATTCGGAAAATCTAGGCGCTTGACTCGGGCTCGCCCGAGCGGTAGCCAACACGAAACGCGCCGCGTCGACGGCCGCTCCCGCACACCGGCGCCCTGGAGAGTGCGCTTACAACTCCGTACTCCGGCACGGGCTGTGCGTGTTTACAATGTCGCCCTGTAGCGGCTGTTATCTTGATATTGGCTCGCGACGCGCCACCCGCAGACTATTCTTTTCATGACTCAACCCGTTTTGCGTCGATCGCACGAAGAATTGGAACATCTCACCGTCGCCCAGCGTAACGCCCGCAATGCGAAGCTTTCGAGCTATGCGCATCGGCCGCTTGCGTTTCTGCTGACCTATATCCGGCGCCACCCCGTCGCCCATGCGATCGTGCTCGCCAGCGTGTTCGCCGCGGTCGGCTGCGCGCTCGGGTCCCAGTACGCGATCAAGCATCTGATCGACGTGCTCGGCGCCGGGCGTCACCACCCCGGTCCGCTGTGGAGCGCGTTCGCCATCCTGGTCGGCCTGATCGCCGCCGACAACCTGCTGTGGCGGATCGGCGGCTGGGTCGCCGCGCACGCGTTCGTCAACGTGACGGGCGACCTGCGGCGCGACCTGTTCTCCTATCTCAGCGGACACTCCCCCACCTACTACGCCGAGAAGCAGCCGGGCATGCTCGCGAGCCGGATCACGGCGACGTCGAACGCCGTCTACACGTCCGAGAACACGATGGCGTGGAACGTGCTGCCGCCGTGCATCGCGGTGATGGGCGCGATCGTGATGATCGTCACCGTGAATCCGGTCATGGCGGCGGGCCTCCTCTCCTGCTCGGCCGTGCTCTCGATCGTGCTGTTCAAGCTCGCGAAGCGCGGGTCGTCGCGGCACCATCAGTTCGCGACCAAGGCGGCGTCCGTGGACGGCGAGCTCGTCGACGTGATCAGCAACATGAGCCTCGTGCGCGCGTTCGGCATGACGTTTCGCGAGCAGAAGCGCTTCGGCGCGACGGTCAAGGCCGAGATGGACGCGCGCCAGCGCAGCCTGCTGTATCTCGAGAAGCTGCGCCTGCTGCACGCCGTGATCACGGCGATGCTGTCGGCCGGCCTGCTCGGCTGGGCGTTGTGGCTGTGGGACCAAGGCAAGGCGACGTCCGGCGACATCGTCCTCGTCAGCTCGCTCGGCTTTACGATCCTGCACGGCACGCGCGACCTGGCCGTTGCGCTCGTCGACGTGACGCAGCACATCGCGCGTCTCGCCGAAGCCGTCCAGACGCTGCTCGAGCCGCACAGCATGCCGGACCGCAACGACGCCGGCGAGCTGACTGCGCAAGGCGGCCGCGTCGATTTCGACGGCGTCACGTTCGCCTATCCGCGCCGCCGCGCGATTCTCGATCATTTCGATTTGCACATCGAGCCGGGCCAGCGCGTCGGCCTCGTCGGCAAGTCAGGCGCCGGCAAGTCGACCGTGCTTGCGCTCCTGCAGCGCTTCTACGACACGCAAGGCGGCTCGATCAAGGTCGACGGCCAGGACATCGCGGCGATCACGCAGGACAGCCTGCGCCAGTCGATCGCGCTCGTCCCGCAGGACATTTCGCTCTTCCACCGGACCGTCTACGAGAACATCGCCTACGGCCGGCCCGAGGCGACTCGCGACGAAGTGCTCGCCGCCGCGCGCGAGGCGCGCTGCACCGACTTCATCGAAGCGATGCCGGAAGGCTTCGACACGATTGTCGGCGACCGCGGCGTGAAGCTCTCGGGCGGCCAGCGCCAGCGCATCGCGATTGCGCGCGCGATCCTCAAGAATGCGCCGATCCTGCTGCTCGACGAAGCGACGTCGGCACTCGACAGCGCATCCGAGGAAGCGATTCAGAAGGCGCTCGACCGCCTGATGGTGGGCCGCACCGTGATCGCGATCGCGCACCGCCTGTCGACGCTGCAGAATTTCGACCGCATCATCGTGATGAGCGCGGGCAAAGTCATCGACGACGGCTCGCCCGAGGAATTGCGCGCCCGGCCCGGCATGTATCGCGATCTCCTCGCGAAGCAATACGGTAAAGGCACGCAGCTGCATCTCGGCGGCAAGAAGTTCGACGAGCAGCACATCGCCTGACTACGTTATTCGACAGTCGCCTTCTTGCGCGCGGTCTTGGCCCGCGCCGCAGGGCGCGGTTCCCCGCTGCGCTTGAGATCGCTAAGGAAGTTATCGCGCCACACCGAGACATTGTTCTCGCGCAGTTGCGCAATCATGTCGCGATAGCGCGCGCGGCGTTCCGCAACCGGCATCTCGAGCGCCGTCGCCAGCGCCTCCGCCATCCCGTCGATATCGATCGGATTCACGATCAACGCGCCGTCCAGCTCCTGAGCCGCACCCGCGAAACGCGACAGTACCAGCACGCCAGGATTGTCCGGATCTTGGGCCGACACATATTCCTTCGCGACCAGATTCATCCCATCGCGCAGCGGCGTCACGTAGCCGACGTGCGACTCGCGAAAGAGCGCCGCGAGCACCTGACGCTCGTACTGGCGGTGGATATAGTGAATCGGCGTCCAATCGAGTTCGGCGAAGCGTCCGTTGATGCGGCCAGACTCGCCTTCGAGCTGAAGGCGGATGTCCTGATAGGCATGCATGTCTGCGCGCGTCGGCGGCGCGATTTGCACGAACGACACGTTGTTGCGCATCGCGTGCACCTGATCCAGCAAGCGCTCGAATGCACGGAAACGCTCGACGAGTCCCTTCGAATAGTCGAGACGATCGACGCTCATGATGAGCTTGCGGCCATGCAGCGTCGCCTTCATCGTGCGCACGGGTTTGCCTCGCGCGCCAGCCTTCGCGAGCTGCGCGATTTCATCCGGATAGACGCCGATCGGATAAGCCGCCGCATGCAGCGTGCGGCCGAAGGCGCGGATCGTCGAGGGTCCGTTAGCCGGGTGCTCGCATTCGCCGGCCGCTTCGTGCACGACGTAATCGCAAAACGCGCGCAAGTCGGGCTCGGTCTGAAAGCCGAGCAAGTCGAACGAACACAGCGCTTCGACGAGCTGTCGATGCGGCGGCACCGCGAGCAGCACTTGCGACGCCGGAAACGGAATGTGCAGGAAGAAGCCGATGCGATTCTTCACGCCTGCCGCGCGCAACGCTTGCGCGAACGGGATCAGATGGTAGTCGTGGACCCAGATCACGTCGTCGTCGCGCAGGAGCGGCACGAGTTGCTGCGCGAGCCACGCGTTGACGCGCCAGTAACCCTCGAAATCATGACGATCGTATTGGATCAGATCGGCACGATAGTGAAACGCCGGCCACAGCGTCGCGTTCGAAAACCCGCGGTAATACTGGTCGTAATCGCGGCGCACGAGCCCGATGGTCGCAAACGTCACCGGCCCGCGCTCTTCAAGCTGGATCTGCGGCTGTCCGGACGCGAGCACGTCGCCGCTCCAGCCGAACCACATCCCGCCGGTTTCCTTCAGCGCATCGTAGACGCCGACCGCGAGGCCGCCCGCCGCCGGGCCGCCCTCGGAAATCGGCGCGACGCGATTCGAAACGATGATGAGGCGGCTCATGGCGCGCGTTTTGCGGCAGCGACGATCGACGACAGCCATTCGTACAACGCATCGACCGATTCCACACGCGAGCGCGCCGACGTATCGCCCGCGCCGACCTTGACCGACAGCCCGCCCCGCTCGTTGGCGACCGCGAAGCCCTTCTCGTCGGTCAGATCGTCGCCGGCGAAGAGGGGCGTGCGGCCGGCAAACGGCGGCTCGTCGAGGAATGCGCGCAGCGCGCGGCCCTTGTCGACATCCTTCGGCTTGATCTCGTAGACCATCTTTCCCGGCTGCAGCACGTACGCGCCCGAGTAGTCGGCGACGAGCTTCTGGGTCGCTTCGCGCGCGGCCGCCTCGCGCTCGGGCGCGTTCCGAAAGTGCAGCGCGAGCGCCGCGCCCTTGATTTCGAGCAGCATGCCGGGGTTCGCCTGCACGACCTCCTCGAGCACGCGCTCCATGCGAAGTAATCGCTCGTCGTTGAAGCCGACACGCTGGGTATCGCCGTTCGCGTCGCGCCGCTCGGCGCCGTGCAAGCCGGCGATCGGCAGATCGGGCATGCCGAGAAAGGAGTCGATGCTGTCGATGCCGCGGCCCGACACGATCGCGACCGCGCCATTCGTCAGACGCCGCAGCTCGCCGATCAGAACGATGAGAGCAGCCGGCACATGAATACCGTCGGGCGTCGGCGCCAGTTCGACGAGCGTGCCGTCGAAATCGAAGAAAAACGCGGTCTCGTGGAGAGACAAGAAGGCCGGTAGTGATTGCATCAGTGTGATTGCCTCGCGGCGCTGCGCGGTCTGGTACGACCGTTCGCGCCGGAAAAGTTTGCGCATCTTACCGCGCGAGCGCCATTTTTTCGAGAAAGCCTTTCTCGATAGTAAGCGGGCCGCAAAAACAGCGGCTTGCGTTCAAACCGGAAACGGTTACGTTACGCCTTACTTTCACTGGCTGCGACATATTGACTCTGCTATGGACGCATCTAGGCCGCACGGCAGCGGCTCATCGCAAATTGCGCTACATTCGCAGCCGCTGCACACGAAACGGGCGCTTCCGCAGCCGGCCGTGCGCACCCAGTCATTTAATTGAGTTCCGGATGCTGCCTTTGTTCCAAGCCGTCCGTGCGCCGCGCGGCGCACTGGACCAGCCCGCGCAACGACACAGCACGATGCGCCGGCGCCTTCGCTTGGCGGCGCTTGCCGCCATCGCCTCCTGCTCCGTGCTGCTCGCCGCGTGCTCCCACAACGAGCCGCCATGGCAGCTGACCAACGTCTCGGGCCATTTGCCCGACCTCGAGTTCTCGCTGATGGGCGATGACGGCAAGCCCGTCGACGCGTCGGCCTTCAAGGGCGACACCACCCTCGTCTATTTCGGCTACACGCATTGCCCGGACGTGTGCCCGGAAACGATGGCGCGGCTCATGCAAGTGCTCGCAAAGCTCGGGCCCGACGCGAAACAGGTGCGCATCCTGTTCATCACGGTCGATCCTTCTCGCGATACGCCGAAGGCGCTGCACGACTACGTCGGCGCATTCGATGCCGAGCACGCGCGCGGCCTCACCGGCACCGACGGCCAGATCGAATCGCTCGCGAAGCGCTACCGCGTCGCGTACCAGATGGAGAAGCGCGACCCGAGCGGCAACTACGAAGTAACGCACAGCTCGGCCGTCTACATTTTCGACACCGAAGGCCACGCGCGCCTGCTCGCCACCGACAGCGACTCGCCCGACACGATCGCCACCGATCTGCGCAGGCTGATCGAGACCGCCTCTTAATACCTCTAACTACAACCTGGAATTCAGCATGTCCAAGACATTTAAGGCCGTAGCCGCCGCTCTCGCTTCCGCCGTCGTCGTTGCGTTCAGCACCGGCACACAGGCCGCCGACGCGCAAGTGATCAGCGTCCAGAACGCGTGGGTCCGCTGGCTGCCGAACAACCTGCCCGCGGCCGGCTACGTGACGCTCACGAATTCGAGCGACAAGCCGATCGATCTCGTCGGCGTGACGAGCCCCGACTACGGCGACGCGATGCTGCACGAGACCGTGTCGAACGGCTCGACGCAGCAGATGGTGCACGTCGACAAGGCAACCGTGCCCGCGCATGGTCAGCTGACGATCTCGCCGGGCGGCTACCACTTCATGCTGATGGACGCGAAGCGCAAGATCGCCCCGGGCGACACCGTGCATCTGAAGCTCCAGTTCTCCGATGGCGAAAGCGTCGACGCGCCGTTTGCCGTCAAACCGCCTTCGCAAACCAAGTAAGCAACCGCGATGAATCTGCTGTATTGGCTCGAACCTTGGGAACCGTCGCCGACGGTCGTCGTCTGCGTGCTGGTCGCGGCGGTACTCTTCGCACGCGGCGCGCCCAAGGCGCGGATGACGTTGCGGCGGCAACTGTCGTTCTGGTTCGGGCTGGTGGCGCTCTACATCGCGCTGCATACGCGGCTCGACTACTACTTCGAGCATGAGTTCTTCATGCACCGCGCGCAGCATCTCGTGCTGCATCACCTCGGGCCGTTCTTCATCGCGTGGTCGTATCCGGGCGCGGCGCTGCGTGCAGGGATTCCGTTCAGCTGGCGGCAACGCTTCATGCGTCCCGCGCTGCAGACCAAGCCGGTGCGCGTCGTGTTCGACGTGCTGTTCCATCCGGTGGTCGCCGTGGTGCTGTTCGTCGGGCTGATCTATTTCTGGCTGCTGTCGCCGATTCACTTCAAGGCGATGCTCGACTGGCGGCTCTATCGCGTGATGAACTGGAGCATGGTGATCGACGGGCTGATGTTCTGGTGGCTCGTGCTCGATCCGCGGCCCGCGCCGCCTGCGCGGCTTGCGCCGGGGCGACGCATCATGATGGTCGTCGCGGCGATTCCGCCGCAAATCGTGCTCGGCGCGCTGATCTTCTTTACGCCGCGCGAGCTGTATCCGATTTACTCGATCTGCGGCCGCGCGTTCACCTGGATCAGTCCGATTCGCGATCAGCAGATCGGCGGCTTGCTGCTATGGATTCCCGGTTCGATGATGAGCGTGTTCGGCGCGTTGATCGCGCTGCGTCACTGGATGCGGCTCTCGGCACGCGATCGCTTACGCGAGGAGCGTATGCGAGACGACGGGCGCAAAGGCGCGAGTGTGGCGCCGCAGCGTGCGCGACACGCGGGCTGAGCGGCTGAAAAGAAAGTGTCGAAAGGGCGGCTTGCAGGCCGCCCTTTGTGTTTTATACCGAGCGCATCCAGACGTGCGGGATGCCGTCCTCGTCGTGGACATCGGAGCTCGGCTCGAAACCGAACGCACCATAGAACGCCTGCAGATGCGCTTGCGCATGCAGACTGATCGCCGCGTCGGGCCATTGCTTGACGATGTGCTTGAGCGCCTGCTCGAGCATCGAACTGCCCAGGCCGATGCCGCGATACGCGGCCGTGGTCAGCACTCGGCCGATGCGCACGTCGGTTTCCTTCTCGTCGGGCAGCAACACGCGCAGATAACCGGCGAGCGGCTTGTCGTTACCGTTGCTGTCGTAGGCGAACAGGTGCCATGCATTCGCGTCCTGGCCGTCGATATCGCCGTAGACACAGTTTTGCTCGACGACGAAGACCGCGCTACGCGCCGCGAGCATGTCGTAGACCTCGTTGGGGTTCAGCTCGGAGAACGACTTCCAGTGCCATTCGATCTCGACGGACGGAGTGGGTTTCGATTCGATCATGATGGAGTGGGATTACGCAGAAGGCGCGTGCAGAGTGGCACAGTGCGACGATTATGCCGCGATGCCGAGGCAAAGGCCATGCACGGCCATCCAGCGGGATATGCCTCAGTCAATTGATACTTCAGGATCGGTCGACGAGTACTACGGAAGCAACGGCGTGCGAAGCGAGCGCTATATCAACGAGTTGGAGTCGTTCAAGCACAGCACGGAATAGCGGCGAAATAGCGCCGGAAAAACAAAAAGCCCCGACAATTCGGGGCTTTTTCATCTGGAGGCGCGAGCCGGAGTCGAACCGGCCTACACGGCTTTGCAGGCCGCTGCATAACCGCTTTGCTATCGCGCCATAAGCGGACTGCCTAACCGTCGCCATCCATCACGCGTTGCAACGATTCGCAGATTGATACGTTTGGCCATCTGGCCGACCAAACAAAAAGGGAAGCGCTGCTTCCCCGTATGTCTGGAGCGGGAGACGAGTCTCGAACTCGCGACCTCAACCTTGGCAAGGTTGCGCTCTACCAACTGAGCTACTCCCGCATGATCCTGCATGCGCAGCGCATTGTCTTGTTCATGCCGACAACAACACTTCAACAAAACGCCGCTTCAAATCTGGAGCGGGAGACGAGTCTCGAACTCGCGACCTCAACCTTGGCAAGGTTGCGC
>NZ_JBCHAA010000057.1:0-512 GCF_053525655.1 Trinickia camelliae | reverse complement strand
ACGCTCCTTGATGCCGCCCTTGACGATGTCCTTCAGCTCGATCACGCCGAGCACGTGCGCCACTTCCCCTTGCTTCTCAGCGACTACGAGCGGCGTGCTGCCGCGTCGCGCAATATCCGATACCGCTTGATCGACTTCGGCGGCGAACTTGCCGCCATGCGCTTCGACATAGTGCTTGATCGCATCGGCCGCGCCCTTGCGAATCTCGCGGCCAGGCGCCCCGGAGGAAGTCCCCTTGGGGGACAGATCCACGCCGCTCATGCGCGATTGCGCGCTGAAGGCGAGAAAGACCGCATGCAACGAGTGCATGTCGCGCTGACGGATGTTGAAGCGCTGCTTTGCGAGCACGACAATGCTGCGGCCTTCCGGCGTTTCGTCGGCCAGCGACGACAATTGCGCGCCGTCCGCGAGCGCTTCTTCGGTGATGCCAGGCGCGGGAACGAATAAAGACGCTTGCCGATTGCCGAGCGTGATCGTGCCGGTCTTGTCGAGCAAGAGCACGTCGACGTCGC
>NZ_JBCHAA010000056.1:0-516 GCF_053525655.1 Trinickia camelliae | reverse complement strand
TCAATCAGACGACGATGATGGCGTTGTCGATGGTCGTGATCGCATCGATGATCGGCTCGCGCGGGCTCGGTGAAGACGTGCTCGCCGGCATTCAGACGCTCGACGTCGGCAAGGGCATGCAGGCCGGTATCGCGATCGTGATTCTCGCGATCGTCATCGACCGCATCAGCCAGGGTTATGGCCAGGACCGCCGCACGCGCCGCCTGCTTGCTCTGAAGAAGCGTTCGAAAGCCGCGTCGCGCGTGCCGTATCGCGTGGCGGCAACCGAAACGGCAGCAGATCAAACCGCCGGCGATGCCGATGAGAACGGCCTCGAAGTGCGGCCGGCAAAGTAAGAGGACAGCAAAATGGCAGCGATCGAAGTCAAGCACGTCTATAAGCTTTTCGGCCACGAAAGCGGTCACGCGCGCGTGCTCGACCTGCTCAGAAGCGGCAAAGGCAAGGCCGAAGTGCTCGCGCAGACCGGCTGCAACGTCGGCCTGAACGACGTGAGCCTGCATATCGGGTCCGGCGAGA
>NZ_JBCHAA010000055.1:0-560 GCF_053525655.1 Trinickia camelliae | reverse complement strand
GTCGCCGCGTTGTACAGGTTCAGCAGATCGGGGCTGATGCCCGAGTAGCTCAGCAGCCCGCCGAGCGACGATGCCGCATTCGGCCGGTTCGCCAGATCCGGCGCGCGCGGCGTGGTCGTGGTGGTGCTCGTTCCCGTTCCCGTATCCGTGCCGCTGGTGCTCGTGCCCGAGGACGGCACAATCTCCGTCGCGCTCACCACGGTCACCACGAGATCGCTGCGGCCGCTGTTCGTGACGCTCGCGCCGCTCATCACGCTCGTGTAGCCGTTGATCGAATACTTCAGGCTGCTCGCGTTGTAGTTCGTCCCGGTACTGGACGCGTCGATGACGACGTACCGCTGTCCGGCCGCGAACGCGTAGCCGCCCGTCTTCTGCAGCGTGACCGACGAGCCCGATGCCACCGTCGCGCTGCCCGACACCACGAGACGCCCATAGCCGCTGTCGGCCGTGAGCGAACCGGTCGTCACCGCGCCGCTCGCCACGCCGACCAGCAGCGTCGCGGCCGACCCCTGGCTGTAGTTGCCGGTGATCGTCATGGCGTTGTTCACTTGCAGCGTCGC
>NZ_JBCHAA010000054.1:0-613 GCF_053525655.1 Trinickia camelliae | reverse complement strand
ATTGCATGAACCAGCCGTGGCTGACGATGAACGACTGGCCGGTGAGCGCCGCGCTCGGGAACGCCGAGAGGAACAGCACCGTCTGCGCGACGTCCTCGACCGTGGTGAACACGCCATCCACCGTCTGGCCGAGCATCACCTTCTTGACCACTTCTTCTTCGCTGATGCCGAGCTCCTTCGCTTGCTCGGGGATCTGCTTGTCGACGAGCGGCGTGCGCACGAAGCCCGGACAGACCACGTGCGAGCGCACGTTATGCGCCGCGCCTTCCTTGGCGAGCACGCGTGCGAGGCCCAGCAGCGCATGCTTGGCCGCCACGTAGGCCGACTTCAGCGGCGACGCCTCATGCGAGTGCACCGAGCCCATGTAGATCACGACGCCGCCGCGATTGTCCTTGTACATGTGCTTGAGCGCGGCCTTGGTCGTGAGGAACGCGCCATCGACGTGAATCGCCTGCATCTTCTTCCAGTCCGAGAACGCGTAGTTCTCGATCGGATTGACGATCTGGATACCGGCGTTCGACACGAGGATGTCGACCGAGCCGAATTCGGCGGCGACCTTATCGATGCCTTGGTTGACCGCTTCTTCGTTGGTGACGTCCATCGCGACGCCGAC
>NZ_JBCHAA010000053.1:0-614 GCF_053525655.1 Trinickia camelliae | reverse complement strand
GTTGGGCCCTGCGCGTCGCAACGTCAAACGTCTAAGTCGCCAACAAGGAGATGATGATGAACACCCGCCATATGAGCATTTTGTCGGCAACCGCCGTTGCACTACTATCGCTGAGTGGCGCCGCGCAGGCCGACGGCCAGTGCTCGAACGCAACACTAAGAGGAGCATATGGATTTCTCGGTCACGGAGAAATTCTTGGCTTGCTGGACTCGAGTAACATGCTGCATCCGTTCGCCAGCGCGTCGATTCTCGACGACGTCGCCCTCGTGACATTCGACGGCAAAGGTACGTTCACACGCACCGACTTCGGCAGTATCAATGGGGTGCCGAAAGGTGGCCAGACCACCTTCAATCCTTTTCAGGGCGGCACCTACACGGTGAACGCCGATTGCACCGGCACCATGTCGGTGATCTATACGGCCGGCGGACCGGTGCCGGCCAACGTCGAGACCGACCTTAACATCGTGATCACCGACGACGGAACGCAGGTCGAGTCGGTGGTCTATCGGGCGTTCGTCCCGTTCGCCCAGTCGGCGCCTGGCTATGACTGTATGTCGAATTGCGTGCAGGGTGTGCAGGAAACCTTCGAAGGCAAGAAGGTGTCGGCGCATGGG
>NZ_JBCHAA010000052.1:0-616 GCF_053525655.1 Trinickia camelliae | reverse complement strand
GCCGTCGAACCCAGCCCCGTGGAGACGATGATGCCGGATGACGACTGCGATTCGCGCCGCTTGCCCAACTCGATCTCGTAGAGCGCCGAAGCATGCGTGCGCGGGCCGATGAAAAGGTCGTTGACGGCACGCAGCACCTGACCGTCCGAGAGCTTCGCCTCCGCCATCGTGACCGCCTTCATCGGACGGCGGCCGTGAGCGACATCAGCGAGTACCGCCCCAAGCTCCCGCGGCTCGAACGGAAGCAGGATGCCGTCCCACCTCGAAGGCTCCGGGTTCAGCCCGATCAGCGGCTGACCATCGAGGTACTTCATCGAGTTCGCGACCAACCCGTCCTGTCCCAGCGCCACGACGATATCGTCGGAGGCGAAGATGAAATTCGGCAGGTAGCTCCGGTCGACCAACTGGTACCGTCCCCAGTCTTCGAGCGCGCGCACGGTCAGCTCCATGCTGCGGGCGTACGCCGCATTCTCGGCGAGGTAGTCCGAGAAATCGGCGCCAAGGTGCTCGATGTAGAACTTCGCCTGCGCCAGCGTGTGATGCCGCGCAATCAGGTCCTCGAGCCGCGTGCGGCGCGTCACCAGCACGACCTTGCGGGCATCGGCGCTCATGATGC
>NZ_JBCHAA010000051.1:0-650 GCF_053525655.1 Trinickia camelliae | reverse complement strand
ACCGGCTGCAACGTCGGCCTGAACGACGTGAGCCTGCATATCGGGTCCGGCGAGATCTTCGTCATCATGGGCCTCTCGGGCTCTGGCAAGTCCACCCTCGTGCGGCACTTCAACCGCCTCATCGAGCCGACCGCCGGCGAGATCGTCATCGACGGCAACGACGTCATCAAGCTCGACCCCAAGGGCTTGCGCGAGCTGCGTCGCTACAAGATCAGCATGGTGTTCCAGAACTTCGGGCTGCTGCCGCATCAGACCGTCATCGACAACACCGCCTACGCGCTTAAAACGCGCGGCGAGGCGAAGGCCGAGGCGCTCGAGAAGGCGCAGCTCTGGCTCGGCCGCGTCGGCCTCGAAGGCTACGGGCAGCATTACCCCGATGAATTGTCGGGCGGCATGCGTCAGCGCGTGGGCCTCGCACGGGCGCTCGCCGCCGACACCGACGTGCTGCTCATGGACGAAGCGTTCTCCGCGCTGGATCCGCTGATCCGCACCGAAATGCAGGACCAGTTGTTGCAGTTGCAAGAGAAGCTCAACAAGACGATCGTGTTCATCACGCACGATCTCGACGAGGCGCTGCGCATTGGCGATCGCATCGCGATCCTCAAGGACGGTCAGCTCGTGCAAGTCGGCACGCCCGACGACATCGTCCA
>NZ_JBCHAA010000050.1:0-664 GCF_053525655.1 Trinickia camelliae | reverse complement strand
GCCACCGCCAGGTCCGACACCGGGCTCGCGCCCGTCGTCGTGAACGTGGTCTCACCGCTCGCATCGGCCGCGAAGCGCGAACTCGTCAGTTGCGCGCCGTGCACGTATTCATGACGCCACGCCAGTCGAACGTCCGGCACCAGCACTCCGTACGCCGTACCAAAGCCGCGCTCGAGCTTCACGCCCAGGTCGCTCGTCACCGAACTCGCGTGCGCGGCCCCCACCGACAGCGCCGCCCCGCTTCCGCCCGACTCCGTGTACGCGTTCTGGTGCAGGTAGCTGTAGGTCAGGTTCGTGAGCGGCGTCAGCGTGTACGCGCCCAGCGCGATCGGATAACCCGCCTCCGCCTGCGCCACGTATTGCTGGCCGCTGAACTGCCCCTGCGCCGTGCCCGAGAAGCCGGTGAAGTCCACCACGCGCGTCGTGTCGTAGTGTTGCAGCACCGCCCCCGCCGACAGGTTCGCGTACCACTTCGGCGCCGTGTAGCTCGCATAGCCGAACAGCCCGTACGCGTTCACGCGGGTCGAGTCGCCCGCGCTGTCGCCTGTGTTGTTGACCGCCGTGGTCGTGAAGCTGAAGGCGCCGCCCGCGCGCCAGCGCTCGCCCACCGCCTTGTCCGCGCCGAACAGCAGGCCGCCGTAGTTCGCGCTGTAGCCGTCGGCCT
>NZ_JBCHAA010000004.1:0-417381 GCF_053525655.1 Trinickia camelliae | reverse complement strand
AACTCGCGACCTCAACCTTGGCAAGGTTGCGCTCTACCAACTGAGCTACTCCCGCGTTTTGCTGCTCCCCGTTAGCACCTGCGTGCATCGGAGAAACGAGATTATGTATAAGCCGCTGAAACGTGTCAACCCCTTCTGACTAACTATTTGCGGCAAGCGCATTACAGGATGCCGCCGCGCTCGCGGATCTGCGGCCACGCGAGCTTCATGTAGTACAGCATCGACCAGATCGTCAGCACGGTCGCGAGATAAATGAGCCACAGGCCCCACACGCGCGTGTCCATCACGAACGCGCCGAGCGGCAGCGGCCCGTAGTAGAGCAGCATCGGAATCGCCACCATCTGGCACGCCGTCTTGAACTTGCCCAACTGATTCACGGCGACGCTCTTCGACGCGCCGATCTGCGCCATCCATTCGCGCAGCGCCGAAATCGCGATTTCGCGGCCGACGATCACCAGCGCAATCGCCGATTCGATACGTGCCAATTGCACGAGGATGAGAAGTGCTGCCGTCACCATCAGCTTGTCGGCGACCGGGTCGAGGAACGCGCCGAACGCCGAAGTCTGATTCCACCTGCGCGCGAGATGACCGTCGAACCAGTCAGTCAGCGCGGCGACCACGAAGATCGTTGTCGCCGCGATATTGCGGTGCATGGGGCTCATCATGATGTCCGGCAGATAAAACACGCCGACGATGAGCGGAATCAGCACGATTCGCAGCCACGTCAGGAAAATCGGAATGTTGAACGGCATGGGCAAACGCTGCGCAAAAATGGGGGACAAGGAGATGCCATTGTGCCGTGTCGCCGTAGGCGCCACAAGCCAAGCGGCTCGCGGCCCCGGTGCGGCGCGGTACACGGGTTATACACGGGTTCAATGAAGCTGCCGATAGATCTGTTCGGCAAGCGAGCGCGAAATGCCCTCGACGCTCGCCAGATCGTCGACACTCGCCGCCACGACGCCACGCAATCCACCGAAGCGCGCCAGCAGCCGTTGACGCCGTTTCGCGCCGACGCCTTCGAGCTCCTCGAGACGCGACGTCTGCCGCGTCTTGGCGCGCTTCGCCCGCATCCCGGTGATCGCGAATCGGTGCGCCTCATCGCGGATCTGCGCGACGAGCATCAGCGCGGCGCTTTCCTTGCCGAGCTCGAGCGGCGTGCGGCCATCGGCGAAGATCAGCGTCTCGAGGCCGACCTTGCGGCCCTCACCCTTCGCGACGCCGACCAGCATGCCGCAGTCGAGACCCAGCTCGGTAAAAACTTGACGCGCGATTTCGACTTGCCCTTTGCCGCCGTCGATCAACACGATGTTCGGCAAGAGACCGCCGGCCGCAGCGGGCTCAGCCGGTTCGACCGCCGCGTTCGGATCGGCTGCTGCATCCGGTTGCAGCGCCGCCGCTTCATCGG
Source organism: Trinickia camelliae (assembly GCF_053525655.1). Lineage (NCBI taxonomy): Bacteria > Pseudomonadati > Pseudomonadota > Betaproteobacteria > Burkholderiales > Burkholderiaceae > Trinickia > Trinickia camelliae. Next base: position 415,976 of record NZ_JBCHAA010000004.1, on the reverse strand, counting down.
CCGCATTCTGCGCCGCCTGCGCGACCATCTTCTCGTAGCGGCGCGTGAGGACTTGGCGCATCGCCGCGTAATCGTCGCCTGGCGTGATGCCGGTGATGTTGTAGCGACGGTATTCGCCCGACTGCATCTTGTGATGGTGATAGACCACGCACGACGCCTGCGTGGCCTCGCCCATCGTGTGGCTGATGTCGAAGCATTCGACGCGCAGATGCGCAAGGTCCTCGCCTTCGAGGCTGAGCGTATCGGCGAGCGCCCGCGTGCGCGCCTGTTGCGAGCCTTGCTCCGAGAGCAGACGCGCGAGCGCGAGCCGCGCGTTCTGTTCGGCCATGCCGAGCCACACGCGCTTTTGGCCCTGCGGCTGGCGCAGCACCGTGACCTTGTGCCCCGCCTGTTCGGTCAAGAGCTCGACCAACTCGCGATTCGCCGGCGCGTGGCTCACGACCAGCACTGGTGGCACACGATTGCCGAGATAGTGCTGCGCGATGAACGCGTCGAGCACTTCGCTTTCGATGCCGACGTCGCGCGAGCGCGAGACCGGCTCAGCGTCATCAGCCTCTGTTTCGGACGGCATCTCTTGTGCGACGGCAAGCGGGTCCGGCACTTCTTTCGGGTCGCCGGAAGACTTCTGCTCGCCCGCGCGCGGCTCGGCCTTCGAAGAATCGCTTGCCATCGCGGCGGCATCATCCGCCGACGCTACGACACCCTCCTCCGCTTCGCCGATCCCTCCTTCATCTGCCGTCAGCGCACTTTCGACATGCGCAGGGAAATACGCCTTGTCCCCTAGATGCCGGCCACCTCGCACCATCGCGAGATTCACGCAGACACGCCCACCGAGCGCTACGACCGCGAGAATATCGGCGTCACTGTCGCCGCCCACTTCGATCGCCTGCTGATGCAGTACCGTCGACAGCGAGCTCATCTGATTGCGCACCGCTGCCGCCTGCTCGAACTTCAACTCGCCGGCAAACGCGTGCATCTTCTCTTCGAGTTCCTTCATGACTTCGGTTTGCCGGCCGAGCAGAAAGCGCGATGCGTTCGAAACGTCGCGCGCGTAGTCCTCTTCGCTGACCGCGCCGACACACGGCGCCGTGCAACGGCCGATCTGATGCAGCAGGCACGGCCGCGTGCGGTTGTTGAACACGGAGTCTTCGCAGGTGCGCAACTGGAACACGCGCTGCAGGATCTGAATGCTCTCGCGCACCGCCCATGCGCTCGGGAACGGTCCGAAGTACTGGTTCTTCTTGTCGACCGCGCCCCGGTAGTACGCCATGCGCGGAAACTGGTGCGCGGTCAGCTTCAGATACGGGTACGACTTGTCGTCGCGAAACAGGATGTTGTAGCGCGGCGTCAGCGCCTTGATCAGATTGTTCTCGAGCAGCAGCGCCTCGGCTTCGGAGCGCGTCACCGTTGTCTCGATGCGCGCGATGCGCGTGACCATCATCGCGATGCGCGGCGACAGCTGCGTCTTCGTGAAATAGCTCGATATGCGCTTTTTCAGGTCGCGCGCCTTGCCGACGTACAGCACGGCGCCTTGCGCGTCGTAATAGCGATAGACGCCCGGCAAATGCGGCAACTGCGCGAGGATTTTCTTCGGTTCGAAGGCGGGTTCGAGAGCGTCGGTATCGGTCATGCAGAGTTCGGACAGTGCGTCGCGCGGTAGAGCGCCAGGGGCAATTCGCGAGAGTCACGCAAGGGCGGAGTCGCCACGTGTGTGCTTTAGAATCGCCAGTTTAGAACATTCCGCATGCGACCGAATCGCGCGCATATTCGCAGGCACATTCGGACGCAACCGCCATGCCCGACCATCCTCATTCCTCCCATTCCCGGCGCGAGTCCGCGCGCGCTTCAGCGAAAGCCGATGACCGCATCGCGTGCGACATCTTCTGCGCGGTCGTCGACAATTTCGGCGATATCGGCGTGTGCTGGCGTCTCGCGCGGCAGCTCGCGGCCGAACACAGTTGGCAGGTGCGCGTGTTCGTCGACGATCTGCACGCGTTCCAGCGGCTGTGTCGCACGATCGACGTCGATCTGGCCCGGCAGACCGTCGAGGGCATCGCGATCGAGCATTGGCACGAGCCGGCGCACGCCGGCGATACGCTCGAAGTCGCGGACGTCGTGATCGAAGCGTTCGCCTGTGAGTTGCCGCCTGCCTACATCGCGGCGATGGCGCGCCGCGAGCGTGCGCCGGTCTGGATCAATCTGGAGTACCTGAGCGGCGAGGACTGGGTCGCGGATTTCCATCTGCGCCCCTCGCCGCATCCGCGTTATCCGCTGACCAAGACCTTTTTCTTCCCCGGCCTCGGCGCAGGCACTGGCGGCGTATTGAAGGAACGCGGTCTGGATGCGGCGCGAGCGGCGTTCGAATCGTCGCGCGAGGCGCGCGACACCTGGTGGCGAAACGCCACGGAAGGACCGCCGCCGGAGCCCGAGGCGACCGTCGTTTCGCTCTTTGCGTATGAAAATCCCGCTGTCGACGCGCTGCTCGAGCAATGGCGCGACCAAGCAGAACCGACCTGTCTGCTTGTGCCCGAAGGTCGCATCTCGGGCGCGGTCGGGCGTTTCTTCGGCCTGCCGTCGTTCAGCGCGGGCGCGCATGCGGAACGTGGCAGTCTGCGCGTGCATGCGCTCGCGTTCACCGAACAGCCGGCATACGACGCGCTCTTGTGGGCGAGCCACGTCAACTTCGTGCGCGGCGAGGATTCGTTCGTGCGTGCGCAATGGGCGCGGCGTCCGTTCGTCTGGCAGATCTATCCCCAAGCGGACAACGTGCACCTGCAGAAACTGGACGCCGCCCTCGCTCACTGCACCGCCACACTGCCCAAGGCCGCGCGCATTTCGATGGAGCGATTCTGGCACGCGTGGAACGGCGGCGGCGAGCCGGATTGGTCCGATTATTGGCGGCACCGCGCCGAATTCGAGACGCGGGCGGCCGCTTGGGCTCACGAACTGGGCACCGTCGGCGACCTTGCCGGAAATCTGGCTAAATTCGCAAAAACTCAGTTAAAATAAGCGGTTATCCAACGGCCCGCAACGTACCTAGGCGCCCTGCGCATCGATGCCGTTGAGCAACATTGACTTTAAATTCGCACAGGACAGTTTTATGAAGATCGCTCAGGAACTCCGCACCGGCAACGTCGTGATGATCGGCAACGACGCAATGGTCGTGCAGAAGGCTGAATACAACAAATCGGGCCGCAACTCCGCCGTCGTCAAGATGAAGTTCAAGAACCTGCTGACGGGCGCCGGCATGGAAACGGTGTACAAGGCCGACGACAAATTCGACGTCGTCGTGCTCGACCGCAAGGAAGTGAGCTACTCGTACTTCGCCGACCCGATGTACGTGTTCATGGACGCCGACTACAACCAGTACGAAGTCGAAAGCGAAATGATGGGCGACGCGCTCAACTACCTCGAAGAAGGCATGGCTTGCGAAGTCGTGTTCTACAACGAGAAGGCGATCTCGGTCGAACTGCCCACCACGCTCGTGCGCGAAATCATCTACACGGAGCCGGCGGTCAAGGGCGATACGTCGTCGGGCAAGGTGCTCAAGAACGCAAAGCTCAACACCGGCTTCGAGCTGCAAGTGCCGCTTTTCTGCAACATCGGCGACAAGATCGAAATCGATACGCGCACGAACGAATATCGCAGCCGCGCCTAAGCTGGACGGTCTATTCCAGGCAGTCCGGCCGCGCCGTTAGCGGTCAGATCGAAAAGCGCCCCCGAGGGGGCGCTTTTTCTTTTTAGTGCGAGTCGTGTATGTTCTAAGAAAACTTTACCGAGTCGCCCTCTCCAAATTTCCAATCCGATCGCGCCGAGAACGCAACATTCGGATACAAATCATTGTTCTATATAGTTATTTTCTTATGGCACGCTATATGCTGAAGTAATTTTCGTCGCCCCATTCATCTCAAAAATAGGACGGCCGGCAGCGTCCTTATGCTGTTTGGCTGTACACAACGCCCGCGAGACGTATCGGACCGACCGCCGAGAGCGGGATATCGACCATTTGATTGATTGCGCCAGCCATGCCACACGCCCTGATTGTCGAAGACGATCCCAATAGCCTGTCAGGCCTCTCCGCGATCGTTGCCGCCGACGGCTTTTCCGTCGATACCGCAACCTCGCTCGCCGAAGCCAGGGCTGCATTGACGCGCTTCATTCCCGATGTCGTGCTCGTCGACTTGAACCTGCCCGACGGCGGCGGTCTGGACCTGCTGCAAAATCTCCCGTCGCAGCCGCCCGACGGCACCCTGCCCGTGATCGTGATGACCGGCAACGCGACGGTCGAAAGCGCGATCGAGGGCCTGCGCCACGGGATCTGGGACTATTTGCTCAAGCCAGTCAACATTCCGCGCCTGCGCAGCCTGCTTGCGCGCATTCCCCGCCCCTACGAACTGACCGAGGAAGTGCAGACGCTGCGAGCCACGCTGCGCCGGCTTGGCCATTTCGGACCGATGATCGGGCGCAGCGACGCGATCCAGCACGCCTACGACCGGATCGAGCACACCGCGCCGACTGAGAGCGCCGTGCTGATCTACGGCGAAGCGGGCACGGGCAAGGAGATCGCGGCGCGCACACTGCACGAGATGAGCCGCCGCCGCAAAGGTCCGTTCGTCTCGTTCGACTGCCGCTCGTTCGCGCACGACATCAATGGCAGCCGCTCGGCCGACAGCATCCTCTTCGGTCACGAGCACGGCGCCTTCGCGGGCGCGGAGCGCCGCGAGCCCGGCCTCTTCGAACAGGCAGGCGGCGGCACGCTCTTTCTCGACGAGATCACCGAGTTGCCGCTCGCACAGCAAGAAGCGCTGCTGCGCGCGCTCGATTCGCAGACGTTCATGCGCGTCGGCGGAACGAACCAGGTGGTCACGGATTTCCGGCTTGTCGCGGCGACCCGCCGGCCAGTGCGCGAAGCGGTGGCCGACGGCACGCTGCGCGAAGACCTTTGGCTGCGGCTCGACGCGTCGTCGATCGCACTGCCGCCGCTGCGCGAGCGCGGCGAAGACGCGGTGCTGTTCGCCGAGGTGCTCGTCGACGACCTGAATCGTGAAGTCAACGCAAGCGGCTTTGCGACGGTGAACAAGCACATCGGTCCGAACCTGATTCGCGAGTGCCTTTCGTACGATTGGCCGGGCAATGTCCGCGAGCTGCATGAGCGCGTGCGGCGCGCGTACAACGCGTCGGGCGAAGTGATCGAAACGCTGCGGGCAGACGAGGCCAGCAGCGCGGGCGGCCGCCGCTTGAACGGCGGCAGCGTGCAGGTGACGGTGGGGACGCCGCTCGCCGATGTCGAAGACCTGCTGATTCGCGCAACGCTCGACGCGGTCGGCGGCACGCGGCATCGCGCGGCGACACTGCTTGGCATCAGCCCGAAGACGCTCTACAACAAGCTGCAGCGTATGAAACTATCTTGACGGCACAGCAGCACGCCGCCGGGTTACGCCATCACTGCTTCCTCTAGCGGGCCAAGCAAAGACGCCGCCTCGAAAGGGCGGCGTCTTCATTTCATGTCTGCGTATTTCCGCGTATCAGGCAAACGCGTTGCGCAACAACGCCTGCGCCTGCAAATACTCGGGCTGCCCGACGAGCTTGTCCCAGCTCAGGGCCTTGCCACGCGGCCGCATGCGTTTCAGGCGCCTCAACGAATCCTTCGACGGCTCATAACGCAACTCGTTGAGCACCTGCTCCGCCGCGTTCGGCTGATTGCAGACGAGCACCATATCGCAGCCGGCCGCGAGCGCCGCCGTTGCCGCCTCGGTCAACGTGCCGCCTTCGCGCGCCGCTTCCATCGACAGATCGTCGCTGAAAATCGCGCCCGTAAAGCGCAGCTTGCCGCGCAGGACTTCCTGCAGCCACACGCGCGAGAAGCCGGCCGGCTTCGCATCCACCTGCGTATAGATCACGTGCGCCGGAATCACCGAGGCGAGCGACATCCCAAGCCAGTCGTACGGCGCGACATCGTCGCGCAGGATTTCGTCGAGTGTGCGATCGTCGGTCGGCAACGCGATGTGCGAATCGGCAGCAGCAAAGCCGTGTCCCGGAAAATGCTTGCCGCAATTGGCCATCCCCGCGAGCGCGAGACCGTGATTCAAGCTCTTCGCCAGCATCGTGACGACGCGCGCATCGCGATGAAACGCCCGGTCGCCGATCACTTTCGAATGACCGTGGTTCAAATCGAGCACCGGCGTGAAGCTCATGTCGATGCCGCACGCACGGAGCTCCGACGCCAGAACATAGCCCACCGCCGTCGCCACCTTGGTCGCGTAGAGCACGTCCTTGTCCCACAGCTCGCCGAGCTTGCCCATCGCCGGCAACACCGTGAAACCACCCGTGCGGAAGCGCTGCACGCGGCCGCCTTCGTGATCGACGGCGATCAAGATGTCCTCCCGCACGTCGCGAATCGCGTCGGTCAACGCGGTGAGCTGCGCGCGGTTTTCGTAGTGGCGCGAAAACAGGATCACGCCGCCCGTCATCGGATGCGCGATGCGGCGCATGTCGTCAGCGGTAAGGGTGGTGCCGAGCACGTCGAGCATCACCGGTCCGAGAGAGTTTTTCATGGGATCAACTTAGGAATAGGAAGAAGACGGCTTGGGCCATCTCGGCTTGAACCATCTCGGCTTGAGCCATCTCGGCTTGAGCCATCTCGGTCTGGGCCATCGCGGCCTAGACCGTCTCGGCCGTTTCGGCGATCACGAAGGACACCGCGTAGTCACGCTCGTCGCTGACCGTCACGCGCGCGGTAATTCGGCGCTCGGCGAGCCACTCCGCCAGCTCGCCCGATGCGACGACGATGGGCTTGCCGCTCGGCTCGTTCAGCGTCTGCAACGCGCGCCATGTCATCGGCCAGCGCATGCCGAGACCGATCGCTTTCGAAAACGCTTCCTTGGCGGAAAAGCGCGTCGCGAGAAACGCCAGGCCGCGCACTTCCGAGCGCGCGTTGCGGGCGTGATAGACACGCAATTCGTCGGGGCCGAGCACCTTCTCGGCAAAGCGCCCCTGCGTGCGTTTCATCACCGCCGCGACGCGGCTTACCTGAACGATATCCGTGCCGATGCCATAGATCGCCATGTGCACGCTCGAGCTCAGTGCCTGGCGGCGAGACGCGCCGCGACCATGATCGCCTTCATCTCGCGCACCGCGTTCTCCCAGCCCGCGAAGATGGCGTGCGCAACGATCGCGTGACCGATGTTCAGTTCGACAATGCCTTCGATGGCGGCGATCTGCTGCACGTTCGTATAGTGCAGGCCGTGCCCCGCATTGACCTTGAGCCCAAGCGACGCGCCGAATTCGACCCCACGCACGATCCGCTCGTATTCGCTCAGCTGCTCGGCCTGATCGTGCGCCTCGGCATAGCGGCCCGTATGCAATTCGATGACGGGCGCGCCGGCTTCGTGAGCGGCGCGGATCTGGGCCTCGTCGGGGTCGATGAAAAGCGACACGCGCGAGCCGGCATCGGCGAGCTGGCGGCAAGCCGCACGCACCGACTCGAAGTGCCCGGCGACGTCGAGACCGCCTTCGGTCGTCAATTCCTGGCGCTTTTCCGGCACGAGACACACGTCGTGCGGACGCACTTCGCAAGCGATATCGAGCATCTCCTGCGTGATCGCGCATTCGAGGTTCATGCGCGTCTTCAGTTGCGTGCGCAACGATCGGACGTCGGCATCGACGATATGCCGGCGATCTTCGCGCAGATGCAACGTGATCGCGTCGGCGCCGGCCTCTTCCGCGAGCAGCGCGGCGCGGATCGGATCGGGATACGACGTGCCTCGCGCGTTGCGCAGCGTGGCGACGTGATCGATGTTCACGCCGAGGTCGATCACATTGGGCGACGTAAGAAAGAAGCTCATAGGTTCTGCAAATCGATCAGGATCTGGCGGGTGGCAAGCGGCGTTCCGCCAAGATAGGTGTTGAGCAAAAAGCGCATCAGCGTCTTGCTTTGCGCGACGGTCTGCGCACGATGGTAATCGTCCTGCTCCATATCGAGCAATGTTTGCCCCGCGACGACCGGCCAATGCGCGGGCCATTGCAAGGCCAAATCGCCGCTCGCATCTCGCACGCCGCGCTCCGGGTCGAACACGTACTTGCCGTCGGGCACCACGGCCTTGCGAGCGACCGTGCGATCGAGCGCCATGGCATAGCCGGTTTCGCGCAAAAGCACGCGCTCGAACGAGCGCAGCACTTGCACGGGCGGCTCGTCGTGAGCAAGCCGCGTCAGCGTGACGACGTAGTGATGGAACAGTTGCGGATGCGGATCTTCGCGCGCGCAGAATTTGACGAGCAGCTCGTTGACGTAGAAGCCGCACAACAGCGCATCGCCGGTAAGCGGCAGCATGCCGCCGACCCACTCCGCGCCCGTCAGCGTCCGCATCTCCGATTTGCCCGACCAGGACATCGCGAGCGGCTGGAAGGTCTGGAGCACGCCGCGTAGCGCGGAATGCGGGCGCTTCGCGCCTTTCGCGACGAGCGCGAGCCGGCCGTGGTCGCGCGACAAGACATCGATGATGAGACTCGTCTCGCGATACGGATAGCTGTGCAGCACGAATGCCGGCTGCTCGGAAATGCGGAATTCGGAGGTACGCGGCGCGCGCTTCGGCTTCGTGCTTGCCGGTTTGGGTGGCGCCGTAGCGTCGATGTTAGCCCGGCCAACCGTGTCGCCCGCGTCATCCTCGTGTTGCGTCATCCACGCGTCATTCGTACCCATAGGCGCGTAGTCCGGCTTCGTTGTCGGCCCAACCGCTCTTCACCTTGATGAAGGTTTCCAGGTACACCGGGCCGTCGAACAGCTTTTCCATGTCGAGACGCGCTTCCGTGCTGATCTGCTTCAGCTTGGCGCCCTTCTGGCCGATGATCATTGCCTTGTGCGTATCGCGATCGACGAGGATCGTTGCGAACACGCGCCGCAGGCGACCCTCCGTCTCGAACTTGTCGATCAGGACGGTGCTCGTGTACGGCAGCTCGTCGCCGGTCCAGCGGAACACTTTCTCGCGCAGGATTTCGGCGGCCAGGAAGCGCTCACTGCGATCCGTGAGGTCGTCCTCACTGTAGATCGGCGCGCCTTCCGGCAGGTACGGCTTGACCGTTGTGAGGAGCCGCTTGATGTCGTCGGGGTTCTTCGCCGACAGCGGAACGATCTCCTTGAACTCGCGCAGCGCACTCATCTGCTGCATGAACGGGAAGAGCGTGTCCTTGTCCGACACGCGGTCGAGCTTGTTCGCGATCAGGAGCACCGGCGCCGACGGCGGAATCAGGTCGAGCACTTTCTGATCGTCGGGACCGAAGCGGCCCGCTTCGATGACGAACAGAATCGCGTCGACCGAGGTCAGCGTCGACGTCACCGCGCGATTGAGCGAGCGATTCAGCGCGCCGCTGTGACGGGTCTGAAAGCCCGGCGTGTCGACGAAGATGTATTGCGCGTCGTCGAACGTGTGAATGCCGGTGATACGGTGACGCGTCGTCTGCGCCTTGCGCGACGTGATGCTGACTTTCTGGCCGACGAGCGCGTTCATCAGCGTCGATTTGCCAACGTTCGGGCGGCCGACGATCGCGACCATGCCGCAGCGGAAACCGGTGGAAGAAGATGCGTTCATAGTGAGCTGCGGCAAATTGGGTGAAATGCGGGGCGGTACGAAAAACCGGCCGATCCGGCAACGAGCACGGCGTCCGCCGGCACGTGTGGGTTCATGAGCGGCCGGCGTCGGCGGCGCCGGGTTCGACGGCCGCCGCCACGGCTGCGGCCGAAGCGGCATCGTCCGCTGGGGTTTCGCGCGGCTGCGCTGCCTTCTCGGCCGCGCGCGCGACGGGTTCGGTCGCTTCGGGGGCGTTACCGGCCCCATTGGCTTGGGCTTTCGGAGCTTTTTCGGCTCGCTCCACGCGATCCGGCGAATGCTCGACGTGCGACGCCCGGATCACCGCCACCGGCCCAGGCACGGGTCGCTCGGCTGCCGGCTCGGGATGAACTGCTTTCGATTCCGCACGAGCCGTCCGATCGCGCCTCGGCTCGGGTGACCGCAAGTCGAGCGCTGTCTGCACGCCGGTCACGCCGGGCACGATTTCCGGCTCAGCATGCTTGGCGGTGCGCGCGCCCTTCGAGCGCTTCGGCTTGGCGGCCAAGGCCGGGGCCACGGCCGTCACCTCGTCGAGCGCCTTCTTCGCTGCGGCCTGCTCAGCCGCGCGGCGGCTCGCGCCCGAACCCGACACCTTGATATCGAGCTTCGGCACCGTGCATTCGACTTCGAACTGTTGATTGTGCGCTGCACCATGCGTCGCGACGACCGTATAGGTCGGCAGCGCGATCTTGTGGCCTTGCAGGTACTCCTGGAGCAGCGTCTTGGAATCCTTGCCGAGCGTGCGCGGATCGATATGGTCGAGGATCGGGACATACAGGCGCTTGATGACCGTCTGCGCGGCCTCGAAGCCGCCGTCCAGAAAGATCGCGCCGAGGACCGCCTCGAGCGTATCGGCGAGGATCGACGGGCGCCGGAACCCGCCGCTACGCAGTTCACCTTCGCCGAGGCGCAATCCTTCCGAAATATTCAGGGCCTGAGCAATTTCATACAACGACTGCTGCTTGACCAGATTGGCCCGCACGCGCGACAAATCGCCCTCGTCCAGTTTGCCGAACCGTTGGAACAATAGGGCAGCCACCGCGCAATTGAGAACGGAATCGCCGAGAAACTCGAGCCGTTCGTTATGCGTGGCACTGTGACTGCGATGGGTCAAAGCCTGGCGCAACAATTCCGCATTGCGAAATTCGTAGCGCAACCGGCTTTCCAGCGGAGAGAGGGGCATGTGCAAAGTATAACGCGGGCGCCAGACCCGTCGAACTGGTGAGACCGGATCGCTGCGGGCCCGGAGTAAGTGCTAAAGCACCCACTCCGGTCGACACGAAAAAAGTGCGGCGAAGCTGTGTTACCGCACGTTCTTAAAGTAGCGTCGCAAACGCGCCGCGCATTTTCAGCACGGCGCGTTTGCCATCGCGACCGGCAATCAGTGGAATGAACCGATGCGCTTCAGGCTGCTGAAGTTCATCCAGATGAAGAACGCGCGACCGACGATATTGTTGTCGGGCACGAAGCCCCAGTAGCGGCTGTCCGCACTGTTGTCGCGGTTGTCGCCCATCATGAAGTAGTTGCCCGGCGGCACTTTGCAGATCACGCCTTCGCTGTTGTATTGGCAGTTGTCGCGAAACGGATAATCGTCGGCGCCGACCACGAACGGCGGCACTGCGGGATTGTTCAGAATGGCGTTCTTGCGGCCACCGAGATCTTCTTCGAATTGCTTCGCATAGCCGATGCGCTCTTCATCGAAGTAATCGGGCAGCGGCGTTTCCGGCACGGGCTTCCCATTGATCGTCAGCTTCTTGTCTTGATACGCCACCACATCGCCAGGCAAGCCGATCACGCGCTTGATGTAGTCGACCGATTCGTCCTTCGGATAGCGGAACACGACGACATCGCCACGCTCGAGCGCGCGGCCCTGCGTGACTTTCGTATTGGTGATCGGCAGACGCAGGCCGTAGTCGAATTTGTTTACGAGGATGAAGTCGCCGACCAGCAGCGTCGGCACCATCGAGCCCGAAGGAATCTTGAACGGTTCGACGACGAACGAGCGCACGAGGAACACCACCAGAATCACCGGAAAAAAGCTCGCCGTGTACTCGAGCCACCACGGCTGGCGCAGCTTGTCGTCGCGAATGCGGGCGCGCGTTTGCGGTGCGTTTTCGTCGGCGAAGCGCTCGCCGACACGCTGCTGCTGCCTATCGAATTCCGCGACCGCGGCGTCCGCTGCGCGCCGCCGTTGCGGCTGAAAAACGAGTTTGTCTGCTACCCACGCGATGCCCGTCAAGATAACGAGCACAAAAAGAATCAGCGCAAAATTCATGTTGTTAGAGAGATCCCGTTATTTGTCTTCGACGCGCAAGATTGCGAGGAAAGCCTCCTGCGGGATCTCGACCGACCCGACCTGCTTCATTCGCTTCTTGCCTTCTTTTTGTTTTTCCAACAGCTTCTTCTTCCGCGTGATGTCGCCGCCGTAGCACTTCGCGAGCACGTTCTTGCGCAATGCCTTGATGTTTTCGCGCGCAATGATGTGCGCACCGATCGTCGCCTGAATCGCAACGTCGTACATCTGGCGCGGGATGATCTCGCGCATCTTCGCCGCCACTTCGCGGCCACGATACTGCGACTGCGAGCGGTGGACGATCACCGACAGCGCATCGACCTTGTCGCCGTTGATCAGCATGTCGACCTTGACAACGTCCGACGCGCGATATTCCTTGAACTCGTAATCCATCGACGCATAGCCGCGCGACACCGACTTCAACCGGTCGAAGAAGTCGAGCACGATTTCCGCCATTGGGATTTCGTAGGTCAGTTGCACCTGACGGCCGTGGTACTGCATGTTGATCTGCGAGCCGCGCTTTTGCGTGCAGAGCGTGATGACCGAGCCGACGTAATCCTGCGGCATGTACAGGTTCACGATGACGATCGGCTCGCGAATCTCTTCGATCTTCGGCGGATCCGGCATCTTCGCCGGGTTCTCGACCTTGATGAGCGAGCCGTCGCGCTGCACGACTTCATAGACCACCGTCGGCGCAGTGGTGATGAGATCCATGTCGAATTCGCGCTCGAGCCGTTCCTGCACGATTTCCATGTGCAGCAAGCCCAGGAAGCCGCAGCGGAAACCAAAGCCGAGCGCCTGCGAAACTTCCGGCTCGTATTGAAGCGAAGCGTCGTTCAGCTTCAGTTTTTCGAGCGATTCGCGCAGCGCATCGTACTGGTTCGCTTCAACGGGATAGAGACCCGCGAACACCTGCGGCTTCACTTCCTTGAAACCGGGCAGCGGCTCGGAAGCGGGCTTGTTCGCGAGCGTAACGGTATCGCCGACCTTCGCCGCCGTCAGCTCCTTGATGCCGGCGATGATGAAGCCCACCTGTCCCGCCGACAGCGTTTCGAGATTCTTCGACTTCGGCGTAAACACACCGATATGCTCGACCGGGTATTGCGCGCCGGTCGCCATCATCTTGATCTTGTCCTTCGGACGCAGCGTGCCGTTGACGATGCGCACGAGCATCACGACGCCGACGTAGTTGTCGAACCAAGAATCGATGATGAGCGCCTGCAGCGGCGCTTCGGGATCTCCCTTCGGCGGCGGCACTTTGGCGATCAGGGATTCGAGCACGTCCTCGACGCCCAGCCCCGTCTTCGCGCTGCATCGCGTGGCGTCGGTCGCATCGATCCCGATCACGTCCTCGATTTCGGCGATCGCGTTTTCCGGATTGGCCGCGGGCAGGTCGATCTTGTTCAGAACCGGGACCACTTCGACGCCCAGTTCAATGGCCGTATAGCAGTTCGCGACGGTCTGCGCCTCGACCCCTTGGCTCGCATCGACAACCAGCAGCGCGCCTTCGCACGCCGACAGCGAGCGGCTGACTTCGTACGAGAAATCGACGTGCCCCGGAGTATCGATTAGGTTCAGGTTATAAACCTTGCCATCGCGCGCGCTATAGGACAGCGCGGCGGTCTGCGCCTTGATCGTGATGCCGCGCTCGCGCTCAAGATCCATCGAGTCGAGCACTTGCGATTCCATTTCGCGGTCGGACAATCCGCCGCAAATTTGGATGATGCGATCGGCGAGCGTCGACTTGCCATGGTCGATGTGCGCAATGATCGAGAAGTTACGAATATGATCCATTCAGTACCGATCAAGCGAAAAAGGCGCGCTCGGACGACTGCAGAGCACGCCTTGTAAGTAAATGAAAAACTTATCTATTTTAGCCGAAAAGCCTTTCCCGGGGCGGAATTTGCCAGTCTTGGCGCCGTGCGCCCGGCGCCGCTGAGCAAAGCGCAGATAAGTGGGAGGTCAAATCCTCGCGGCCCGTATCGCGAGGGCGGCACGTACGCGCGCCGCATCGAGCCGGTAGTGGCACAACTCGACGCCATCGCACACCAGCACCGGAACCAGCTCGTTATAAAGCGCCTCGAGCACCGGGTCGGTATCGACGTCGACTATGGTGACCTGTGCGCCGAACTCCGCCAGAAGCGGCTCAAGCTCGGCACGCATGTCGTCGCACAGATGACACCACGCGCGCCCGTACAAAGTCAGCCGCGGCGCGCGCGATGCCTCCATTATTTCTGCGCCGGAGTCCGTGGCCGGATCGGCACGAACTGCGTGTTATCGCCGCGCCGCACGAGCACCGCGACCATTTTTTGCGGATCGAGACGCGCGGTGACATCGTCGAATTGCTTCGCGCTCGAGATGTCGGTATCGCCGACGCGCAGGATGATGTCGCCTTTCTGCAGACCGACACGTGCTGCGGGCCCGTCCACGACGTCGACTTGCACGCCGCCGTTGCGCAGCTTCAACGCCTTCTGCTGATCGGCCGGGATGTCGACCACCGCGATGCCCAGCACGTTGCTTGCGCGCGCCTTCGGCGACGGCGACTTCTTGCCCTGATCTGCCTTCGCGGTCTTATCGTTCTGCATCTCGACGACCGTGATCGGCAGATCGCGCACCTGACCCTTGCGCCAAACCGTGATCGTGGCCTTCGAACCAGGCTTCGTGTCGCCGACCATGCGCGGCAAATCGGTCGCCGTGTCGACCGGCTGCCCGTTGAACTTGAGGATGATGTCGCCCGGCTGCACGCCGGCCTTGTCCGCCGGACCACCCGGCTCGACGCTGGAAACAAGCGCACCTTGCGACTTCGGCAAACCGAGCGAATCGGCAACATCCTTCGTGACTTCACCAATCGCGACCGCGATCCGCCCGCGCGTCACCTTGCCGGTGGCTTTCAACTGATCGGCGACGCGCATCGCTTCGTCGATCGGAATCGCGAACGAAATGCCCATGAAGCCGCCGGTGCGGCTGTAAATCTGCGAGTTGATGCCGATCACTTCGCCCTGCATGTTGATCAGCGGACCGCCCGAGTTGCCGGGGTTCACAGCCACGTCGGTCTGGATGAACGGCAGGTAGTCGCCGGTGTCGCGCCCCTTGGCGCTGACAATGCCCGCCGTGACCGTGTTGTCGAGCCCGAACGGCGAGCCGATCGCGACGACCCACTCGCCGACGCGCACCTTGTTCGAATCGCCGATCGTGACGGTCGGCAGGTTGTTGGCGGTGATCTTGACGATCGCGACGTCCGTCCGGTCGTCGACGCCGATCAGCTTTGCCTTGAATTCGCGCTTGTCGGTCAGCGTGACGTAGATGTTGTCAGCATCGTCGATCACATGGGCGTTCGTCATCACGTAGCCGTCTGCCGACAGGATGAAGCCTGACCCAACGCCGCTGTTTTGCTCGGCATCGGAGTTGTCCGGCGAATCCGAACCGCCGCTGCCGCCGCCGTTGTCGCTATTTCCTCCGCTGCCACCGCCGCCGTTGCCACCCCTGGGCGCGCCCGGCTGCGGCAACGGGATGCCGAAGAAGCGGCGGAAGAACTCCGACATATCGCCGTCGTCCATGCCCGGCGGCATCGCACGGGAGCTGTTGTTGTCGCTCGTGACGCGCGTGGTCGTGCGGATGTTGACGACGGCTGGTCCTACCTTGTCGACGAGATCGGTGAAATCGGGCAGATTGGCTGCCGGCATCGCCGAAGCCGAATGGGGCACGAGCGGCAGACAGACTGCCACGACCGCGGCCGCGAGAAATTTTCGCACCGAGAGATTCGTCATAGGGAGGGAAACCGAAGAATTACTTGGGAGCCTTGTATTCTATGGCAGACGCAAACTGCTGCAAGGTTGTTTGCGGAACTTCGCCAAGCAACGTGATCCAGTAGTCGCCATAGCGCTTGACCAGGACATGAGTCGCCCCGCTGCTGCCCGTCCCTTCTTTGCGTGAGTTCTTTTCGGCCGGCTCGATGAAGATGGAGATGGCCGAGAGGCCGTCCGAGAACACGGCCTGATCGACCGGAATCGGCGGATCGCCGGCGTCGCGCGCGGCCATCGGCCTGCGCAATTCGCGAATCTTTTTGAAACCGGCCACAGGCGGTGTCATTTGCCAGCCTTGCGCTTCCATGTCGACCGGCTCGACCGGCGGCCGCACGAGGGTCCAGCCCGCCGTATTGCGGATGCCAGCGGCAATCGATGCCTTCTCGGCAGGTCCACCGATGCGCAGTTGCGTAAACGAGATCTGCTCCAACACCTGCCCGCTCGAATCGAGCGTCTGCGCACGCAGCAGCAGGCCCGTCTTGGCGTCCGCCCAGAGTTTGTAGGCGAATCGATAGCCATCCTTCGGATCGAGCTCCATGACCGTGGCATCGATGCCCGCCACGCGGTCAGGGCCGAGTACCTTCGGATCGTAGACGGTCAGGACCTGGTCGGCGTTCGTGCCGAGCAACGCGGGAAAGGAATCCTTGTTCTGGCGCTTCTCGATCACGCACAGACGCCGCTCCGGAACGAAGGTGTAAAGCTCGTCGTTATGGCGCAGCAGCTTGCGCGGCTTGCCGTCGAGGCTTTCGAGCTGCTCGAACTCGCCGTCGTTGCGCGTTGCGTAATGCGAAATACGCGACGACTGCACGAACGTGCCTCGCTGATAGACGAAGGTGCCTTCGTAGTTTTCCTGCTGCGCAGCCTGATGGATTCGATCAAGCCACTCTGCGGCCCCCTTGCGGGTGACCGCCGAATCGCTGGCTTGCGCGAATACCCGCGGCGTAACGGACAACAATGCGGCGGCACAAAACAGAAATACCGGCAGCCGCCCCCAAACAGTGGTCTTGTTCAACCGCAGGTTCCGCATCAGTCTATTGGCCTTGCGTAGTAACAGCAGCCGCGCGGATAAGCGGCATCGAGCCCGGCACCATGGGCTGTTGAGCAAACTGTTGATGCGCTTCGAGGTATTGATCGAGGCTCGCGTCGCGGATGATGTTCATGTCTTGCGCGGGGCGCGTCGCGCCCGTTGGCACCGACGCCATCGCGACTCGCTGTACGCCATCCGACCCGACCGACGCCATCTGCACGCCGCCCGCCGTACCGTCGACACGCTGCAGTTGCGGCACGACGATCCAGGTCAGCGTTGCAGCTGCAGCGGCAACGGCAAACACCGGAACGACGCGGCGGCGCAGCGCCGATAGCGGCTTCTTCGAAGCCGGCAGCGCGGCAGGCGCTAGCACATGCGGCTCGGCTTCCAGGCGCGCGGCAAAGCCCGCGAGAAACGCGCTGCTCGTTGCCGGGCTCACCGCCAGGTCATCGGAACGCAGCGCGTCGCCGATCAGGTGGTAGCTCGACCACGCAGTGCGGTCTTCGCCATTCAACTCGGAAAAAAGACTGCCAAAACCCTCGACTTCGCCCAGCGACTCACCATCGACAAAAGCTGACAAACGCTCGCCTCGCGAGCACGCTTGCGATTGCATCGAGACCGACCCCATGATGCTCCCCATTCTTACGACACCCCGTAGTGACACCACCTAACCCAGTTTCTTGCGCCTTGCCCCTGTCAGCCTTGCTGGTCAGCCTCGTGCTACCAGCGTTTGCCTTCGGGTGTGTCCAGCAAGGGACGCAACTTCGCCGCAATGGCTTCGCGAGCACGAAAAATACGAGACCTGACGGTGCCGATCGGGCACCCCATCATTTCCGCGATTTCTTCGTAGCTCAGACCTTCAATCTCACGAAGAGTAATGGCGGTACGCAGCTCTTCCGGTAAAACCGCCATCGCAGCATTGACCGTCTCTGCGATCTGCTTGCTCATCAACATCGACTCAGGCGTGTTGATATCCCTTAGTTGGTCGGCATCCGAGAAAGTTTCAGCTTCCTCGGCGTCCGCTTCAGTCGAAGTGGGCGCCCGCCGACCCTGGGTCGCAAGGTAATTCTTGGCGGTGTTGACCGCAATTCGGTACAACCACGTATAGAACGCGGACTCGCCGCGAAATTGCGGGAGGGCGCGGTATGCCTTGATAAAGGCGTCCTGGGCCACGTCCTCGACCTCGGCGGGGTCCCGCACTAGGCGCGAGATCAGCCGAATGATCTTGCGGTGGTATTTGGTGACCAGCAGTTCGAACGCTGCCTTGTCGCCCTTCTGGACGCGTTCGACCAAGACCTGATCAATTTCTTTTTCGCTCACCTGATAAATCCGTTCACTGAGAAGTGCCCCGCGGAGCGCTATTGTAGCGTCCCCGTCATCGCCGGACGTTACGCGAGTAACAGCCGTTACAGTCGTTACAGCTCAGCGCGCCCCATGACGGGCCCTCACGGCCAGTTCGCGGAAGAAATCGGGAGACAGCGAATCGGCGGGAATCAGAAGCGGGCCGATCCGCCCTTTTCCGTCCCGGACGGCAACGGCCAGCACCAGGAGGAGACCGGTCCACTGAGTAAAACCAACGATACGGCCAGCAAGCAACACTTCGCCGGCACGGCTCAAGGCCACGACACCATCCGGCCCGATTTTAAGCACAGCAGGCCGTCGCCGCTCATGAGCGAGCATACCCAGCGTCAATATCGAGAGAGTGGCCGCGGAGAACCAGACCGCTTGCGCGATGCCGCAGCGAGGCGCGGCAACGGTATAGACAGCGCAGGAAGCGATCAGTGCGAAAACCACCATCGCTCCAAGCAGCGCGACGGAACGCCGCAGCACGATAGGCTGCGGCGTTCCGCTCGGGGACCCAGCGTACAGATCGCCCGTCAAATAGCTCAGGCTCGCTTGAACACCAGCGTGCCGTTCGTGCCGCCGAACCCGAACGAGTTCTTCAGCGCGACGTCGATCTTCATCTCCCGCGCCGTATTGGCGCAGTAGTCGAGATCGCACTCCGGATCTTGATTGAAAATGTTGATGGTCGGGGGCGAAACCTGGTTATGCACGGCCAGCACGGTGAACACCGATTCCAACCCGCCAGCGCCGCCGAGCAAGTGCCCGGTCATCGACTTCGTCGAGTTCACGACCACCTTCTTCGCGTGATCGCCGAATGCTCGCTTGATGCCGGTCGTTTCGGCCAGATCGCCGAGCGGCGTCGACGTGCCGTGCGCGTTCAGGTAGTTGACCTGATCGCCGTTGATGCCGGCGTTCTTCAGCGCGGCCAACATGCAGCGGCGAGCGCCGTCGCCGTCTTCGAGAGGCGCGGTCATATGGTAGGCGTCGCCGCTCATCCCATAGCCCGAGACTTCCGCGTAGATCTTCGCGCCACGCGCCTTCGCGTGCTCGTACTCCTCGAGCACCATGACGCCTGCGCCTTCGCCGAGCACAAAGCCGTCACGGTCCTTGTCCCACGGACGGCTAGCCGTCGCCGGATCATCGTTGCGCTGCGACAGCGCGCGCGCCGCCGCGAAGCCGCCGATACCGAGCGGCGAGACGGTCGATTCGGCACCGCCCGCGATCATCACGTCAGCATCGCCGTATTCGATCAGGCGCGACGCTTCGCCGATGCAATGCAGACCGGTCGTACACGCAGTGACGATCGACAGGTTCGGGCCTTTGAAGCCGAACTTGATCGACAGATGGCCGGAGATCATGTTGATGATCGACGCCGGCACGAAGAACGGCGAGATACGGCGCGGACCGCGATTGAGCAACTCCGTCTGCGTGACTTCGATCATCGGCAGACCGCCGATGCCCGAGCCGACGACCACGCCGACCCGCTCCGCATTCTCTTCGGTAACTTCGAAGCCGCTATCCTGCATCGCCTGGATGCCCGCGGCCACGCCGTAATGGATGAACGTATCCATATGGCGCGCTTCCTTGGCCGGGATGTAGTCTTCGATGTTGAAGCCCTTGACCTCGCCGGCGAAGCGGGTCGAAAAGTTCGTTGCGTCGAACTTCGTGACGTTGGCAATGCCGGACTTGCCGGCCAGCAAATTGGCCCAGCCGTCGGCAACATTATTGCCAACAGGCGAAATCAGCCCGAGGCCGGTAACAACAACACGACGGCGGCTCACGGTAACCCCTTTTCCATAGAATGACAAAAGCAAAAGCCACAGCGGCCACAGGAAACTGCCCTGTAAGCCCTGTGGCTGTTAGTTCGGCACCTGCGCGGCACCTGCGTCAGCATCCAACGTGAACGCGTCAAACGCAGCCAACTCGGCAACGAGCGCGCAAATCGTGCTTACGCCTTGACGTTGGCGCGAGCGTAGTCGATCGCTTGCTGGACGGTCGTGATCTTCTCGGCTTCTTCATCCGGAATTTCCATGCCGAATTCGTCTTCCAGCGCCATCACGAGTTCGACCGTATCCAGCGAGTCAGCGCCGAGGTCGTTCACGAACGACGCTTCGTTCTTGATCTCAGCTTCGGCAACGCCCAGTTGTTCTGCGACGATCTTCTTGACGCGCTGTTCGATATTGTCCATTACCCCTCCGAGGGAAAGAAGTTCAAAAATACGAGTGCGCGCATTTTATCAGGTTTGCCCAGGCAAAAAAGACGCGCACAGGTTGGTGGTAAGGCAAGCGCCAAGCGTTCTCGCGAACGTACCAAGGCGCGGATAATAAACGAATTTCGTTACGACATGAACATGCCGCCGTTCACGTGCAGCGTCGTGCCGGTGATGTACCCGGCCTGCGGCGATGCAAGGAACGCGACAGCGTGCGCGATGTCGTCCGGGCTACCGAGGCGGCCCAGCGGAATTTGCGCCTTCAGCGCGGTTTGCTGCTCTTC
This sequence comes from Trinickia camelliae, assembly GCF_053525655.1. Lineage (NCBI taxonomy): Bacteria > Pseudomonadati > Pseudomonadota > Betaproteobacteria > Burkholderiales > Burkholderiaceae > Trinickia > Trinickia camelliae. Next base: position 395,414 of record NZ_JBCHAA010000004.1, on the reverse strand, counting down.
CGGCAGGACCTTCGTCATGTCGGTATCGATGAAGCCCGGAGCGACGCAGTTCACGGTAATGCCGCGGCTGCCGATTTCGCGCGCCAATGCACGCGTCATCCCGGCAACGCCGGCCTTCGCGGCGGCATAGTTGGCCTGGCCCGGATTGCCGGCCGAGCCCACCACCGAGGTGATGTTGATGATCCGGCCGCCGCGCGCCTTCATCATCGGACGCAGGACCGCACGCGACAGACGGAAGACAGCCTTGAGGTTGGTGTCGATAACCGCGTCCCAATCGTCGTCCTTCATGCGCATCGCGAGCTGATCCTGCGTGATGCCCGCATTGTTGACGAGCACATTCAGCGCGCCGAACTCCTTCACCGTCGACTCAATGAGCGCTTCGACCGCAGCTCCATCATTGACGTTGAGGACTGCACCGCGACCCGTGAGCCCTTCGCTCGCGAACGCTTCTCCGATGCCATTCGCGCCGGCCTCGCTCGTCGCCGTGCCGATCACGGTCGCGCCTTGACGCGCCAGTTCCAGGGCGATCGCCCGGCCGATGCCGCGCGACGCACCCGTTACGATCACGATTTGTTTATCGAGAGTCTTTCCCATGTTTTTCCGAATAGCCTGTTTTCAGGCGGTTTGGATTCTGCCCAGCCGATTGCCAATGTTGCTTGATGCAGCTCAAGCGCGACTTAAGCCGTCACGAGCTTGAGCATTTCGTCGAGCGACGCCGGATCGGTGATGGAGCCGCCGATCAGGTTGCCGTCGATCCGCTTCGTCAGTCCCGCGAGCACCTTGCCCGGGCCGCATTCGATCACATGCGTCACGCCGTGCTTGGCAATCGCCTGTACGCACTCGACCCAGCGCACCGCGCCGGCGGCCTGGCGCACCAGCGCGTCCTTGATCGCGGCCGGTTCGACGACCTGCGCAACGTCTACGTTATTCACGATCGGAATCTGCGGCACGCTGATCTCGATCCCCGCCAGGTATTCGCGCAGTTGATCGGATGCGGGCTTGAGCAGCGACGAATGGAACGGTGCCGAAACGGGCAGCGGCAGCGCGCGTTTTGCGCCCTTCGCCTTGGCGATTTCGCACGCCTTCTCGACCGCGACCTTGTGTCCCGCGATCACGACCTGTGCCGGCGCGTTGAAATTGACCGCTTCAACGACACCTTCGCTCGACGCCTCGGCGCAAGCCGCGCGCACGGTGTCGTCGTCGAGGCCGAGAATCGCCGCCATGCCGCCGACGCCGACCGGCACCGCCGTCTGCATCGCCTGCGCGCGAAAGCGCACGAGCGGCACCGCATCTCGAAACCGGAGCGCGCCGGCCGCAACCAGCGCCGTGTATTCGCCGAGACTATGCCCCGCGACGATCGACGGCGCCGGGCCGCCTGCCTGCTGCCATGCGCGATAGCACGCGTAGGCGGCGGTCAGCATCACGGGCTGGGTATTCGTCGTGAGATTCAGATCGTCGGCGGGACCTTCGGCGATCAGTTTGCCGAGATCCTGATTCAATGCGTCGGACGCTTCCTGAACGGTCTCGCGCACGATGGCGAGATCGGCGAATGCGTTGAGCATGCCGACCGACTGCGAGCCCTGCCCAGGAAAAACGAACGCAAATTTCATATCGTCCCCAATTTGGTGAATTCGAATGCGGATGGTCGTGCGCTACGGCGCCGCAGCCGGCGCCCGCACGCAGCTGCCATCAATAGCGAATGACGGACGCACCCCAGGTGAAGCCGCCGCCGACGCCTTCGATCAGCACGTTCTGTCCGCGCTTGATGCGCCCGTCGCGCACGGCGACGTCCAGCGCAAGCGGAATCGACGCCGCCGACGTATTGCCGTGCTCGCCCACCGTGACGACCATCCGCTCCTGCGGCAAGCCGAGCTTGCGGCAAGTGCTAGTCATGATACGGATATTGGCTTGGTGCGGAATCAGCCAATCGACCTGTTCCGGAGCCAGATCCGCCTTGCTCAGCGCTTCGATCGCGACTTTCTCGAGCACGTTGACGGCGAGCTTGAACACCGCCTGTCCGTCCATGTGGAGAAACGCGCTGCCGGCAATGACGCCGCCGTTCACGTGGCCCGGCGTGCAGAGGATGTCCGAATGGCTACCGTCGGCGTGCAGCGCGCTCGCGAGCACGCCCGGTTCGTCGGATGCCTGCAGCACTACAGCGCCGGCGCCATCGCCAAACAGCACGCAAGTCGTGCGGTCCTTGAAATCGAGAATTCGCGAGAACGTCTCCGCGCCCACGACGAGCGCCGTGCGGTGCTGACCGCTACGGATGAAGTTATCCGCCGTCGAAAGCGCATAGGCGAAGCCGGAACAGACGGCCTGCACGTCGAACGCGGCGCCGTTGTTCTTGATTCCGAGCTTGTTCTGCAGCAGACACGCCGAACTCGGAAACACGAAATCGGGTGTGGACGTGGCGACGATGATGAGGTCGATCGATTGCGGGTCGATATCGGCCGCCTCGATCGCACGTTGAGAAGCGATCAGCGCGAGATCGCTCGTGGTGACATTGGGTTCGGCAAAATGACGCGCATGGATGCCCGTTCGGGCGACGATCCATTCGTCACTCGTCTCGATGCCATTCTTGGCGAGACGATCCGCCAACTCCTGATTCGTGACTCGCCCAGGCGGCAGATAGCTGCCCGTGCCGAGCACGCGGGAATAAATTTTCGATTGAGCCATTATGCCTTCGAGGATTGCGCAGCGTAGGGCTCGGCTGGCTGGCCGGCGGGAGGGCTTGCGTGGCCCGCACCGTTTGCGTCGCGCGCCGCCTGTTCGAGGGGGGACGCGTTCTCTTCCATCGCGCGCACGAGGCGCTCCAGCACGCCGTTTTTGACGGCATCATACCCGCGTTTGATTGCCCACTCAAACGCATAAGCATCCGCCGAACCGTGACTCTTGATGACGAGACCGCGCAGGCCGAGCAGCGCGGCGCCATTGTATTGACGATGGTCGACGCGCTTCTTGAAGCGCATCAATACCGGCATCGCGAGCACCGCCATCACTTTGGTGAGAATCGAGCGACCGAATTCCTCGCGGATGATCTCCGCCAGCATTTGCGCGAGACCTTCTGAAGTCTTCAGCGCGACGTTGCCGACGAAACCGTCGCAGACGATGACATCTACCGTGCCCTTGTAGATGTCATTGCCCTCGACGTTGCCGCGGAAGTTGAGCGTGCTCGAGCGCAGCAGCTCGCCTGCGCGCTTGATCGTCTCATTGCCTTTGATGACTTCTTCGCCGATGTTGAGGAGGCCGATGGTCGGGCGGTCTTTGCCTTCTAGCGCGGACACGAGCGCATGCCCCATCTCGGCGAATTGCAGCAGATGCTGCGGCTCGCAATCGACGTTGGCGCCGAGGTCGAGCATCGTGGTGTAGCCGGTCGGGTTCGGCAAGGCGAACGCGATCGCCGGGCGCTCGATGCCTGGTAGCGTTTTCAGCACATAGCGAGAAACGGCCATCAGCGCGCCGGTGTTGCCGGCGGAGATGCAGGCCTGCGCCTCCCCTTCCTTGACGCCGTTGAGCGCAACGCGCATCGACGAGTCTTTTTTCTTCCGAAGCGCAACTTCGACGGGATCGTCCATCGCGACAACTTCGGAAGCCGGGACGACGATCAGCGCGGGATTGTCCTGCGCCTTGCACTTCTTGAGTTGGGCACGAATCGCCGTTTCGATGCCGACGAGTCTTAACTGCGCATCGGGATGCGAACGGACGAAATTGACGGCAGCGGGCACGGTCACGGATGGGCCGTGGTCGCCTCCCATGCAATCAATCGTGAGCTTTATGGTCATGGAGTGCGACGAATTTCAGGCGCTCTGTGTCGGACCGGAGCAACCGCTAAAGCGCTGACTCCAATCGACACAAAAAAGCGGCAGTTGAATGCCGCCTTTTTGCCTAGCCGGGAAAATGTCAAGCGAGCCGATCGCCACGCGCGAAACCACTGATGAATACAGTATGAGCCGCGCGCTGAAACGATTAGTCGTTCTTCGTCTTGACGACTTTCTTGCCGCGATAGTAGCCGTTCGGGCTGATGTGGTGACGCAGATGCACTTCACCCGTGCTCGGCTCGACGGCCAAAGGCGCGCCGCTCAGGAAATCGTGCGAGCGGTGCATGCCGCGCTTCGACGGCGACTTCTTGTTTTGTTGGACTGCCATGGTAACTCCTAAAAATTTTCCGAATTCTAACACAGCCCGACTTAAGGATAGCCACTGGCCGGATAGCCAGGGCGCCCAATCGCGCTACTCCTGCAACTGTTCTACGCCTTCAGTGCTTTTGGCCGTCAGGGCCGCCACGCTTCAGTGCTTCGAGCGCCGCAAACGGGTTCGGCTTGCCGGGTTCACCGTCCGCCTCGCCCTCTTCCTCACCGCTTTCTTCGTCATCTTCGGCGTCACCGACGCCCGAGACGAGACTCTCGTGCACCTGCGGACACACGTCATGCTTCGGCACGAGCGGAAGAGAAAGCAGCAGCTCCTCTTCGATCAAGTCGACGAGATCGAATTGGCGCGAGCCCACGATCACATCGACTTCATCGTCGTCGAGCGGAAATTCCTCCGCTTCCTCTTCGGTGGCCACCAGCCGGTAAATGGCATCGACATCGAACACCTGCTCATACGGCGTGAGACAGCGCTGACATTCGAGCCATGCGAACCCGTGCACGGCGAGCCGCAGGTAAGGCTGCTGCCCTTCGGTGCCATCGTCCTGCAGTTCCGGCTGCGTCGAGCCCTCGGCTTGCCAGGTGAACGCGGTGTCGCGATCTGGCGCTTCCTCCGGGACTTCGTTTAACATGCGCGGCAGTTGCGACACGCGCACGGCACCCGCAGCCTGCCGCCCACTGCGCGCAAACTCGAACAGGTCGAAATCACGCGGGTTGACGGCGCCAGCAGGTTTGCCAGGATGTTCAGTCATGTGCGCTCCTGCTTTGGCGGGGCATCTTGGCGGGCGAATTCAGCCCACTTGGCTACCCGGTTAATCGGCATGTAGACAGGCTTCGAGCGGGGATCGGGAACGATCATTCCGCCGCACGCGCGTATAGCACACCGATGAAAAGCCCAGCATCATATCCGCTTTACCTTTACGAGTCAAATACTTAAGGGTGCGCCGAGCGCACTGCCCGCACGCCCCTTTGCCTGCCCTACAACCTGCCTTTCAGACCATGCCGGATTTCCTCGATCGCCCGTTGCGGCTGATTCTCGCCTCCAGTTCCCGCTATCGCCGTGAACTGCTCGAACGCCTTCGCCTTCCATACGAGGTCATCGTGCCCGCCATCGATGAAACCCCGCTCGCGGGCGAGGCGCCGGCTGCCACCGCGCTGCGGCTCGCCGAAGCGAAGGCGCACGCCGTCGCGCGCGGCATCGACGCGGGGCAGCGCGCGCTCGTGATCGGCTCGGACCAGGTCGCGACGTTCGATGGCCACCAAATCGGCAAGCCTGGAACGCACGAGAAAGCGCTCGCGCAGCTTCAAGCAATGCGCGGCCGCGAAGTCGAATTCCACAGCGCGCTTTGCCTGCTCGACAGCGAAGACGGCTCGACCCAAGTCGAAGACGTGGTCACGCGAGTACGGTTTCGCGATCTGCCGGACGCTGAACTCGACGCTTACCTGCGCGCCGAGACGCCCTATGACTGCGCCGGCAGCGCCAAATCCGAAGGACTCGGCATTGCGCTTCTCGACGCGATCGATTCCAACGATCCGACCGCGCTCATCGGCCTGCCGCTGATCGCGCTGACGCGCATGCTGCGCGCGGCGGGCTATCCACTTTTGCGAGGTGCGCGATGAGCGGCGTCCTGTATTTGATTCCCAACACGCTCGGCGAAGGCGACGCCAGCGCCCTCGCCGCCGTGCTGCCAGCCGCTGTGCAGGCGCGTGCCGGCACCCTTGGCTACTACATTGGCGAAAACGCGAAAACGACCCGCGCGTTCCTAAAGAAAGTCGGCACCGAACGGCCGATTCAGGAAATCGAGATCCGTGAGCTCAACGTCAACACGCCCGCCGGCGAAATCAACCGTCTGCTCGCACCGATATTGGACGGCGCCGACGCCGGACTGGTCTCCGAGGCCGGATGTCCTGCCGTCGCCGACCCCGGCGCGCTGCTCGTTCGACGCGCTCACGAGCGCGGCGTGAAAGTCGTGCCGCTCGTCGGCCCGAGTTCGATCCTGCTGGCGTTGATGGCCTCCGGCCTGGACGGCCAGAGCTTCGCGTTCCACGGTTACTTGCCGGTCGATGCGGCCGAACGCGCGAAACGCCTGCGCGAGCTGGAACAGCAGTCACGCAAAGCGAAGCAGACACAGATTTTCATCGAGACGCCCTACCGCAACCGCGCGTTGCTGGACACGCTGATCGCAACTTGTGCGCCTTCGACGCTGATTTGCGTCGCGGTGGACTTGACGCTGGAAACGGAGACAATCGCGAGCCGCCCGGCGGCCGAATGGAAGAAGGCGCCGGCGCTTGAACTACACAAGCGGCCAGCGATTTTCCTGCTCCTGGCGGTCTAACGGCCACCGCGGGCCACAAAGCGAAGCCGAGCCGGGCCACCATCCTGGCCCGGCATCTACCCATCAGCGCAACTGCATCTTTCCGCTGAGGATCATCGCGTGCATGGCGGCATCGCCCACCGCCGCGCCAAACTTGCGCGCGACGCGATCGGAAATGCTTTCCTTGACCGTGTAGTCGACGATGTCCGGCGCCTTGATGACGTTGCGCGCGACGTAGTCCATATCGCCGAAGCCGTCGGCGAGGCCCAGCTCGACGCTCTTCTCGCCCGTCCAGAACAGCCCCGAGAAAACCTCGGACGTTTCGTGCAGGCGCTTGCCGCGCCCCTGACGCACGGCGTCGATGAATTGCTGGTGGATCTGATCAAGCATCGCTTGCGCGTGCGCGTCCATGGCTGGCGTATCGGGCGAGAACGGGTCGTAGAAGCCCTTGTTTTCTCCCGACGTGCGCAAGCGCCGCTGGATGCCGAGCTTGTCCATCAGCCCGGTGAACCCGAAGCCGTCCATCAGCACGCCGATCGAGCCGACGATGCTCGCCTTGTCGACATAGATTTTGTCGGCCGCCGCGGCCACGTAGTAGCCGCCCGACGCGCACATATCGCCGACCACCACGTAGAGCGGCTTGCTCGGATACTTGGTGCGCAGCCGGCGGATCTCGCTATTGATGATGCCCGCCTGCACCGGACTGCCGCCCGGGCTGTTGATGCGCAGGATCACACCGACCGTGCCGTCGTCGTCGAAGGCATTGTCGAGCGCGGTGTTGATGTCTTCGGCGTTCGCGTTCGTATCGGACGAAATTTCGCCGTCGAGCGAGACGAGTGCGGTGTGTTGGCCGCCCGTCGACACTTTGTCGCCGGAGAAGTCGAACAGCCCCCAGACGACGAGCAGCAACACCGCGAGGAACGCGAAGCGGAAGAAGATTTTCCAGCGCCGCGCCGCGCGCTGTTCATTGATGGCGGCAAGCGCGATGCGCTCAAGCGCCGCGCGCTCCCAGTTCGGCTCGCGCTCTTTGGCGCGCGCGCCGCCGTTTTCAGGCGGCGCGGCCGGGCTGGAGGGTTCGTTGGAATCGGGAGTGAGGTTGTCGGCCATGCTTCGTCGATTTGGAAATCAAAGGGTGGCCGGACGCAGGTCGCCGTCGGGCAGCCAGAACACGGCGCGGCCCTCCGGCGTATCCCGCTCGTCGACCTGAACGGGACGCAGCCTGCCGCCACGGCACGGGCCGCCGACACAGCGTCCGGTGTCCGGCGCGTAAATCGCGCCGTGCGTGGCGCACATTAAGTATAAACCCGACGATTCGAAGAACTGGCCTTCCATCCAGTCGAGCTCCATCGGCACGTGTGCGCAGCGGTTCAAGTAGCCGTAGGCATGGCCGTCGTAGCGCACGAAGAACACGACCGCGTCGCCGCCGAGATAAGACGCCGCCACGCGCACGCCCATGGCGCCGTCGACGAGTTCGTCGGACGCGCAGACGCGCACCGGCTCGAGCGCGGCCTCGCTCATGCGTAGTCCCTTAGCCACTGGGCGAGCGACGCGACGCTGTCGGCGACGAAGCGCGGCTCGAGCGCCGACAACGCGTCAGCGGGATGCGCGCCGTAGGTCACCGCCACACTCGCGGCGCCCGCGTTGGTGGCCATCTGCAGATCGTGCGTGGTGTCGCCGATCATGACCGTGCGATCGAGATCCTGCCCCAATTCGCGCGTCAGCTCCTGCAGCATCGCCGGATGCGGCTTCGAAAACGTCTCGTCCGCACAGCGGGTGCCGTCGAAGGCGCTCGTCAGATGCATCTGGTCGAGCGCGCGATTCAGCCCTACCCGGCTCTTGCCGGTTGCCACGCCCAGCAGATAACCGACGTCGCGCAACTCCTGCAGCATTTCGCGCACGCCGGCGAACAGCTCCTGGTATTGATCCTTCGCCAGATAGTGATAGCGGTAGCGCTCCGCGAGGCGCGGATAGTCGGATGGATCGAGCGTCGGCGCGGCGATTTGCAGCGCGTCGCGCAACCCGAGACCGATCACGTAGCTCGCCGCCTCGTCCGCCGGCACCGGCAAGCCGAGATCGCGGCACGCCGCCTGAATGCTGCGCGTGATGTGCGCCGTCGAATTCATCAGCGTGCCGTCCCAGTCGAAGACGATCAGGTCAAATTGCTGTCGAGCCATGCGTTTGTCGGTCCTCGTACGGGTTAAAGCGCGTCGCGCGCCGCGCTCTGGTCGCGCATTTCATTGAGCTGATCGATGAAGCTCCGGCATTCGGCCGGCAGCGGCGCGTCGAATTGGAGCGGCTCGCCGCTGATCGGATGCGTAAGCCGCAGCCGGTGCGCGTGCAGGAACATCCGCTTGAGACCCGGCCGTGCGTTCGCGCGGGCCAGCGCCTTGTTCAAGGCGAAATCGCCGTACTTGGCGTCACCGACGATCGGCAGCCCCAGATGCGCCAGATGAACGCGAATCTGATGCGTGCGCCCGGTTTTCAGCTCCGCTTCAAGCAGCGCGTAGTCGGACCAGCGGTCGACCAGGTTGAACACCGTATGCGACGGCAGGCCATCTTGCTGCACGCGCACGCGCCGCTCGCCCTCGGGCGTCGAATATTTGTGCAACGGCTCCTTGACCGCGCGCCGGCGCCCCCAGTCGCTCGACCACTCGCCGTGAACGCACGCGTAGTAGCGCTTGTCCATCTTGTTGTCGCGAATCTGCTCGTGCAGGCCGACGAGCGCCGCGCGCTTCTTGGCGAGCATCAGGATGCCGGAGGTCTCGCGGTCGAGCCGGTGCACCAATTCGAGGAATTTCCCTTGCGGCCGCGCTTCGCGCATCTGCTCGATCACGCCGAACGCCACCCCGCTGCCGCCGTGCACAGCGACGCCGGCCGGCTTGTCGATCACGAGCACGTGCTCGTCCTCGAACAGAACGTCGAAATGCGCAGCCGGCACCGGCGCGGCGAACTCGTCCGTGAAGCCCTGCGCGACGCGCACGGGCGGCACCCGCACGATATCGCCATAGGCGAGCCGGTATTTCGCATCGACCCGGCCCTTATTGACGCGGACTTCGCCGCTGCGCAGGATGCGGTAAATATGACTTTTCGGCACACCTTTGCAGATGCGCAGCAAAAAATTATCGATGCGCTGCCCCGCCGAACCGTCATCGATATGTATCATCGAGACTTGGTCGCTTGCGACTGAATTCTGGGATGTTTTGCCTAACTCATTCATTCTGAATATAATTTGCCCAGCAGTCTGCGGTAGACGGCGCGTTGGCCGGAAACCGGGCGGATTGCACGAGGTGCAAGCGAGAAACCGTTATTTTACTTGCTTACTTGCGCCGAGGGCTGGTTGCTCGCCCTTAAAAACGAGAAGCAACAAGTTGCACGCACGGCAACTGCACCCGGCAGGGACGGCGCCCACAGGCGCGTTCGGTTGGGGTCGGCGCCGACGGTAACGGAATTTTGGTAAAAAAGAATTTATCTGGCGAGCCTCGGAATCAAGCGATATCAAGCAACACGAGGCTCCCCATTGCGAAAATACGGCGTGCGCCCAAAGGCGTCCTGCAGAGAGCGCGGGACTTGGCGACGTCAAAACGAGCGAGACACCCTGCGCGGCTATCGAGCGTTGATCGGGCCTCCCGCGGCACAGCCGCGAACCGCAACCCGGCCGACAATCGCGCAAGCATTGTGCGAAGGCAGTCGCGGCGCTTTTTATTGCGCCGGGCGACTCGAAACGCACGGCGTGTCGCCGCCGTTCTTTGAAGCCGTGTTCGCATGCGCCCTTGCGGCTTGCGGTCTTTTTCCAGGCCCGGCCCTTTCAGGCAATTCTCCCCGCCATCGTTCCTGCTCCAGCGTGCTCGTGACAACACAATAAGGATGCGGCGTACCGCTCCTGGCCCGCGGCTGGCAACCGCGCGGCACGGGCCGGTATCGAGCCGCTCTGGAGCCGTTCAATGAAACGCATGCTGTTCAATGCGACGCAGCAGGAAGAACTGCGCGTCGCCATCGTCGATGGACAGAAGCTCATCGACATCGATATCGAGACTGCCGGCCGCGAACAGCGCAAAGGCAACATCTACAAAGGGATCGTCACCCGCATCGAGCCGTCGCTCGAAGCCTGCTTCGTCAACTATGGCGAAGACCGCCACGGCTTCCTGCCGTTCAAGGAAGTCGCCCGCCAGTACTTCAAGGACGGCGTCGACATGCGCTCCGCGCGCATTCAGGACGCGCTGCGCGAAGGCCAGGAACTGATCGTCCAGGTCGAGAAGGAAGAGCGCGGCAACAAGGGCGCGGCCCTCACCACCTTCATCTCGCTCGCCGGCCGTTATCTGGTGCTGATGCCGAATAATCCGCGTGGCGGTGGCGTGTCGCGCCGGATCGAGGGCGACGAGCGTCAGGAACTGCGCGAGACGATGTCGCAGCTGCAACTGCCGGACGGCATGAGCATCATCGCGCGCACGGCCGGCATCGGCCGCTCCGCCGAAGAGCTGCAGTGGGACCTGAACTACCTGATGCAATTGTGGCGCGCGATCGAAGCCGCGTCGCAAAGCGGCACGGCCGGCCAGCCGATGCTGATCTATCTCGAATCGAGCCTCGTCATCCGCGCGATTCGCGACTACTTCCAGCCGGATATCGGCGAAATCCTCATCGACACCACCGAAATCCATGATCAGGCGCGCGCCTTCATGGACATCGTGATGCCGGACAACGTCAACAAGGTCAAGCGCTACCACGACGACGTTCCCCTCTTCTCGCGCTTCCAGATCGAACACCAGATCGAGACGGCGTACTCGCGCACGGTGCCGCTGCCGTCGGGCGGCGCGATCGTGATCGACCACACCGAAGCGCTCGTCGCGATCGACGTGAACTCGGCGCGCGCCACCAAGGGCGCCGACATCGAGGAAACGGCCGCGCGCACGAACCTCGAAGCCGCCGACGAAGTCGCCCGCCAATTGCGTCTGCGCGACCTGGGCGGCCTGATCGTGATCGACTTCATCGACATGGAATCGGCCAAGAGCCAGCGCGAAGTCGAGCAGCGCCTGAAGGATGCGCTCAAGCACGACCGTGCGCGCGTCCAGATGGGCAAGATCTCGCGCTTCGGCCTGATGGAGCTGTCGCGTCAGCGTCTGCGTCCGGCGTTGTCCGAGGGCAGCCACGTCACGTGCCCGCGCTGCAACGGCACCGGCCACATTCGGGATACGGAATCGTCCGCGCTGCAAGTGCTGCGGATCATTCAAGAAGAAGCGATGAAGGAAAACACCGCGGCGATCCACTGCCAGGTGCCGGTCGAAGTGACCGCTTTCCTGCTCAACGAAAAGCGTCAGGAAATCAACAAGATCGAGTCGCGCTTCAAGGTCAACGTCGTGTTGATCCCGAACAAGCACCTCGATACGCCGCACTACAAGCTCGAGCGCCTGCGTCACGACGATGCGCGCCTCGACGATCCGCGCGCCTCGTGGAAGATGGCCGAGGAAGCCGCCCGCGAGCTCGAGTCGGAAACCGGCTACAGCAAGCGCACCGAAGAGGTGAAGCCGAAGCAGGAAGCGGCGGTCAAGGGCATCACGCCGGCCTCGCCGGCGCCGAGCGCGCCCGTGAAGGCGGCTGCGGCCGCCACTCCGGCTCCCGCCCCGGTCACTCCGGCAGGCGGCGGTTTTATCGGCTGGCTCAAGAATCTGTTCGGGATGGCGCCGGCTGCGCCCGCGCCGGAACCGGTGGTCGAGCAGCCTGCGCGTCCGGCGCGTGAACGCGCGGATCGCAGCGGCGAACGCGGCGGCGATCGCAACCGCAACCGCCGTGGCGGTCAAGGCGCCCGCGAAGGTGCTGCCGCGCGCGGCGACAGCGCGATCGGCGGCCGTCAGGCCCAGCCGTCGCCGCGTCGCGACGAGCAGAAGGAACCACGCGAAGGCCGCGCCGGCCGCGATCAACGCGAGCCGCAGCAACGCGAAGGCCGTGAGCCGCGTGAGGCACGTGAAGGTCGTGAAGCACGCGAGCCGCGCGAAAGCCGCGAGGGCCGCGAACGTTCGCCGGAGCGTGCAGAACGTGCCGGGCGCGGCGAGGCAGTAGAAGCCGCGGCGCGCGGCGGCGAGCGTCAAGAACGCGGCGAGCGCCGTGAGCGTGGCGAGCGTCCGGAGCGAGTGGAACGTGGCGAGCGCCGCAAGCCGCAGCAGGAAGTCGCCGCCGACGAAGCGGCTCGCAGCGAAGCGCTTGAAGCCGAATCGGCAGCAACGGCCGCGGCCGGCGCCGGCCAAGACGGCGCAACGTTCGATCAGGAAGCCGCCGCACGTGACGGCGAGGAACGCCGCCGTCGCCGCCGCGGCCGTCGTGGCGGCCGTCGCGAGCGCGAGGAAGAAGGCGTCAACGTAACGCATGCAGCCGACATCGCCGAAGCCGAAGGCGCGGTCGCTGCTGTGCCGGCCGCTGCTGTCGAGCACGCGCATGCTGTCGAACCCGTCGCTGCACCGCGCGAAACGGCGGTATCGGCTCCGGTGGAAGCCGTTGCGGCGCCCGAGGTGGTGATCACCCCCGTCGAAGCTCCGGCACCGGTCGTGACCGAGCTGGCCGAGCCGGTGGCGCAGCATGTCGAGACGGCGGCAATGCCTGCCGCGCATGAGGCTGCTCCGGTAGCCGCACACGTCGAGCAGGTTGTCGCCGCTCCGCAAGTCGAGACGCAGCAACCCGCAGCCGCCGCTCCCGTCTTCGCGCCGGTCGTGCCGGAAGCGCCAGCCGAAGCACCTGCGCCGGCGGTTGCCGCCGAGGTCGCGGCGCCCGTCGTCGAAGCCCAGCCGGTGAGCGTCGCTCAACCGGTCGAGTCGATCGTCGAAGCAGCGCCGGTCGCGCACGCCGCGCCGGCAGTAGCAGCTTCGCCGGTCGAAACGCAGCCCGCTCCGCAAGCCGCCGTCGCCCATGCGTCAGCGCCGCGAGCGAACGGCTTGAAGTCCGCCGACTTGCAGCCGATGCTGGAATCAGTCGGTCTCGTCTGGGTCAACACCGACGCTGACAAGCTCCGCGCTGCCCAAGACGCCGCCGCGCAAGCAGCGAAGCCCGCCCGCGTGCCGCGCGAGCGCAAGTCGCTGCCGCCGGCCGACACCACGCCGATGCAGCAAGTGGAAACGATGAAGCACGACTAAGCGTCGCGCATTCAGCGTACGAAAGCCCGCCCTTCGAGGCGGGCTTTTTCTTGGCTGCGTGTTTCCCCCTAGTTGTCCGTTTCATTACCCGCCCCCGCCTGTTTGTTATCCCGGCCATGCCCATCGGGAGCCGCCGCGAGGCCGGTGGAGCGACGCTGCTTCCGCTAAAATGATGATCTAACGTCCTTCTTTTCCATCATGCAGCGACGCATCATCCCTGTTGCCGACTTCAGCGCGATCCCCGCGACGCCCGCGGTCACGCTGGCGCCGAGTGGCGTGCTCGCCGATACGCTGGCGCGGCCGCTGCGCGACCTGCGCATCTCGGTCACGGACCGCTGCAACTTCCGTTGCGTCTACTGCATGCCGCGCGCGGTCTTCGACAAGGACTATCCGTTCCTGCCGCACGCCTCGCTCCTGAGCTTCGAAGAAATCGAGCGGCTCGCGCGGCTTTTCGTCGCACACGGCGTCGAAAAAATCCGTCTGACGGGTGGCGAACCAATGTTGCGAAAGAACCTCGAACATCTGATCGAACGGCTCGCCATGATGACGACGCCGGACGGCCGCCCCCTCGACGTGACGCTCACGACCAACGGCTCGCTCCTGGCGCGCAAGGCCCGTGCGCTGAAAGACGCAGGCCTCACGCGTGTCACGGTTAGCCTCGACGCCCTCGACGACGCCCTGTTTCAGCGCATGAACGACGCCGGCTATTCGGCTGCGAACGTGCTCGAAGGCATCGAGGCTGCGCAGGCTGCCGGGCTCGAACCGGTCAAGGTGAACATGGTCGTCAAGCACGGCACGAACGACGGCGAAATTGTGCCGATGGCGCGGCACTTCAAAGGTTCGGGCGTGGTCCTGCGCTTCATCGAGTACATGGACGTGGGCACCTCGAACGGCTGGAACATGGCGGAAGTGCTGCCGTCGGCCGACGTCGTTGCCCGCGTTGCCGAGCACTTCCCGCTGGTGCCGCTCGAAGCGCACAGCGCGGCCGAAACCGCGCAGCGCTGGGGCTATGCGGACGGCAGCGGCGAGATCGGCGTCATCTCGAGCGTGACGCGCGCGTTCTGCGGGTCCTGCACGCGCGCGCGGCTGTCGACCGAGGGCAAGCTGTACCTGTGCCTGTTCGCATCTTCCGGCTACGATCTACGCGCGCTCTTGCGCAACGGCTCGTCGGACGCCGACATCGCGTCCGCCGTCGCGCACATCTGGCAAGCGCGTGGCGACCGCTACTCGCAATTGCGCGGCAGCGCGGCCGGCGAAGCGCAGGAGCCGGGCGCGCATCGCGTCGAAATGTCATATATCGGCGGCTGAGCGCACCCAGCCGACTGCTGCCGACTGATACCCAATGGCAACCCTCCCAGACCGCCGCATCACCGGGCTCATCCTCGCGGGCGGGCGCGGTGCGCGCATGGGCGGCGTCGACAAGGGATTGCAAATCCTGCACGGCGAGACACTCGCACGGCACGTCGCGAAACGCATCGCTCCGCAGACCAGCGCCCTTCTCATCAGCGCGAACCGCAATCTCGACGCGTACCAAACGCTCGCCGCGCCATTCGGCGCGTCTGTCATCAGCGATGCGTCGAGCGACTTCCCCGGACCGCTGGCTGGCATCCTCGCGGGGCTGCGCGCGGCGCGCACCGAACTCGTGCTCTGCGCGCCGTGTGATTCGCCCTATCTGCCGCTGGATCTCGCCGACCGCCTTGCCGCCGCCCTCGACGCGAACCGCGCCGATATCGCGACCGCGACGACCACCGGCGCCGACGGCCAGTCATCGGTTCATCCGGTGTTTGCGCTGTTACGCACGTCGCTCGCAGACGACCTCGCGGCCTATCTCGATCGCGGCGAGCGCAAGGTTCGCGCGTGGTACGCGCGCCACATGGCGGCCGAAGTCGGCTTTGCCGAGGAGCGTGCGTTTTACAATATCAATTCTTTGCAAGAGCTCGCCGACCTCGAGCGTGCGTGAAACGACAGCAGGACGCCACGTTCCTCCGCGCGCCGCCCGATCCGATTCGCCCAGCCAGCGCCCCACGCCCCGCCCATGCGGACGGCAAAACAGGGGCGAGCCTCATCACCGATGACCACGCAGAACGATTCCAGTTGTATTGCCCAATTCGATCCCAACGCGATGCCGGTCCATGCCGCGCAGGCGATCGTGCGCCAGTGGGCAGTGCCGGTCACGACGACCGAACGGGTCGCGCTGCGCGCCGCGCTCAATCGCGTGCTGGCCGAAGACGTTGCATCGCCGATCGACGTCCCTGCTCACGACAACTCTGCGATGGATGGCTATGCGTTCGACGGTGCCGCCCTCCCCGCCCAAGCGAGTTCCGGTGACCCAACGCAGCTGACTCTGCGCGTCGCGGGCCAGGCGTTCGCGGGACATCCGTTCGACGGCGCTGTGGCCTCCGGCGAATGTGTCCGAATCATGACGGGCGCCGCGATGCCGGCGGATTGCGACACCGTCGTCCCGCAAGAATTCGTGACACGCACCGACGGCGAGCGCATCAGCTTCGATCCGCAGCGCTTCGCGCGCGGCGCCAATTGCCGGCATGCCGGCGAAGATCTCGCTCGCGGCCAATCCGCGTTGCGCGCAGGCCGCATCCTGCGGGCATCGGACCTTGGCCTGTTGGCGTCGCTGGGAATCGGCGAAGTGTCGATTCGGCGGCGTGTGCGCGTCGCGTTTATTTCGACCGGGGATGAGTTGCGCTCCATCGGCGAGCCGCTTCCCGTCGGCTGCGTGTACGACAGCAACCGTTACACGCTCTCCGCCATGCTCGAGCGTCTGAACATCGAAACGCTCGATCTCGGCGTGGTCCGCGACGAGCCTGCCGCGCTCGAAGCCGCGCTGCGCCAGGCCGCCGAAAGCGCCGATGTCGTGCTGACCTCGGGCGGCGTATCGGTCGGCGAGGCCGACTTCACGCGAAAAATGCTGCAGACGTTCGGCGACGTCGCGTTCTGGAGCATGGCGATGCGCCCCGGCCGTCCGCTCGCGTTCGGCCGCGTCTGGTCAGGCGGACGGGCCGCCGTTGGCCGCCCTGCGTTGTTTTTCGGCCTGCCGGGCAATCCGGTGGCGGTCATGGTCACGTTCTATCAGATCGTGCGCGACGCGCTTATCGCCATGTCGGGCGCCGAGCCGCAGCCGCCGCTCGTCTTTGCCGCAAGCAGCGCGCAACCGCTCAGGAAACGCGCGGGCCGCACCGAATTCCTGCGCGGCGTCGCCACGCGCGACACCGACGGCCACTGGCACGTCGCGCCGACCCGCTCCCAAAGCTCGGGCGTCTTGAGCTCGATGAGCGAAGCGAATTGCTTTATCGTGCTGGCGCACGATCGAACCGACGTCGACGCAGGCGAAGCCGTCGACATCATGCCCTTTGACGGGCTCATCTGAATCACCGCTTTAGAAT
Organism: Trinickia camelliae; assembly: GCF_053525655.1. Taxonomy (NCBI): domain Bacteria; kingdom Pseudomonadati; phylum Pseudomonadota; class Betaproteobacteria; order Burkholderiales; family Burkholderiaceae; genus Trinickia; species Trinickia camelliae. The sequence goes on along the minus strand of NZ_JBCHAA010000004.1, from coordinate 378,438 downwards.
CACCACTTTTACGGGGCTTCACGCAATGAAAAAACAAATCTCGTCGATCGCGGCTGGGCAGACCGCCAAAGCGCTCATCCTCGTCTACCTGACGTTCAGCGTGCCGATCGTGCTGCTTGGCATTCTGGTGGCGTTCGTCCGCTACGGCTCGGTGGAGCTGAGCACGATTTTCAGCGCGCTGATCCTGAACGCGATCCTCGGCTTCATCCTGCTGTGGGTGGCTTGCCACGCATACAACTGGGTGGCCTCGCGCTTCGGCGGTATCGAGATCGTGCTCTCCGACGTGCCCGAGGAAGCATGATGAGCCCCGTGATCCGTCCGGCCACGCCCGCCGACGTCGGCGCGATCTTCGCCCTGATGCTCGAGCTCGCCGAATTCGAAAAGCTCACGCACCTTTTCGTCGCGACCGAAGCCGGCGTGCACGATGCGCTCTTCGGCGAGCAGCGCGCTGCGGAAGCGCAGGTGGCGGAAGCTGGCGGCCGGATCGTCGCCTATGCGCTCTACTTTCACAATTTTTCGACGTTTCTTGGCCGGCGCGGCTTGTATCTCGAAGACTTGTACGTGCAACCGTCGCAGCGCGGCAGCGGTCTCGGCCGCGCGATGCTGCAGCGACTCGCGTCAATCGCCGTCGAGCGGCAATGCGGCCGCTTCGAATGGACGGTGCTCGACTGGAATCAGAACGCGATCGATTTCTACGAGAAGATGGGCGCGGTCGTGCTGCCCGATTGGCGAGTCGTCCGTATGACGGGCGACGCGCTCACGCAACTCGCTAAGGGTAACTAAGGGCGAGGCGTAAAAAAGGCCGGGGGAATGCCCGGCCCGTCACCATCCGCGATTGCCCAGCGTTTCAGGGCTCTTCCGTTTCCGCGTTCGAATACGCATCGCCCAAGAGTCCGCTCGCCTCCTCCCCGGGCAACGCCTCGACATCGCGCAACTTGCGATTCATCGCGCGCGTACGCACCTCGGCCGCCTCGATCGAGCGAGTGACCGTTTCCAGTTGCGACTTCGTCTTGGCGAGTACGTCGCCGAACTTGCCGAATTCCGTCTTCACCGCGCCCAGCACCTGCCACACCTCGCTCGAACGCTTTTCGATCGCGAGCGTCCGGAAGCCCATTTGCAGGCTGTTGAGCAAGGCGGTGAGCGTCGTCGGTCCAGCGATCGTCACGCGGTAGTCGCGCTGCAGCAGGTCGGTCAGGCCCGGGCGGCGCAGGATCTCTGCGTACAGGCCTTCGGTCGGCAGAAACAGCAGCGCGAAATCGGTCGTATGCGGCGGCGCGACGTATTTCTCGGCGATCGTGCGCGCTTCGTTTTTGATGCGCGTTTCCAACGCGCGCGATGCCTCTTCCACCGCCGCCGGATCGGCACGATCCTGCGCTTCGATTAAACGCTCGTAATCCTCGCGCGGAAACTTGGCGTCGATCGGCAGCCACACCGGCGTCGCCACACCCTGCCCGCCGGCGGCATCCAGCCGACCGGGCAGCTTGATTGCGAATTCGACGCGCTCGCTGCTCTTCGGCACCGTTGCTACGTTCTTCGCGTACTGGTCCGGCGTCAGCACCTGTTCGAGCAGCGCTTCGAGCTGCACTTCACCCCAGGTGCCGCGCGTCTTCACGTTGGTCAGCACCTTCTTCAGATCGCCAACGCCGGCAGCGAGCGTCTGCATTTCGCCGAGCCCGCGATGCACCTGCTCCAGCCGGTCCGATACGAGCTTGAACGATTCGCCAAGGCGCTGCTCGAGCGTCGCGTGCAGCTTCTCGTCGACGGTGCGGCGCATCTCTTCGAGCTTCGTCGCGTTGTTCGCTTCGATGTCCTTCAAGCGCTGCTCGATCGTCGCGCGCACTTCGGCAAAGCGCTTGTCGTTGGCTTCCGTCAATTGCACGAGCTGCGTGGCGAGCGTTTCCCCGAAGCGCTTGAGCGCGACGCCCTGCTCTTCGCGCGCCTGCAGGGCCTGCAACTGGAGACTTTCGCGCACCGCGTCGAGCTGCTTGCCGTTGCTTTCGGTCAGCTGCGCGAGGCGCTGCGCGAAGTCTTCGATCTTGTTGTTCTGCACCGTCGCGACGCTCGTGAGCTGAGCGGCGAGCATCTGCTGAACCTGCGCAAAGCCCGCGCCCAACTCCGTGCGCGACTGACGCGATGTCTCGGCGATCTCGCCGCGCAGTTCGCGCTCGAGGCGCTCGTACGCGCGCGCCTGTTTCTCGGCGCCTTCCAGCATCTGCTCGCCGAGTTCCGCGAACGCGTGCTCGTTCGCGCGGCCGGCGCCTTTCATCAGCACCACCAGCGCGATCACCAGCGCCACCGCGAGCAGCGCGACGGCTGCCACCAGAATCAGGGTCATGAGCGCGCCTTGCCGAGCACTTCAGGGTTGATCGGGTTCGGCGGATTGCCTGCCTGCGGGCCCTCGCCCAACGCGGCGATCAGATTGTCGGCGGCGAGGTTCGCCATCGCGCGGCGCGTCGCTTCGGTCGCGCTCGCGATATGCGGCGTCAGGACGACATTCGACACCGTGAGCAAATCGGGATGCACGCTCGGCTCGCCTTCGAACACGTCCAAACCGGCGGCGCCGATCCGCTTCTCGCGCAGCGCAACGGCCAGCGCCGCGTCGTCGACGATGCCGCCGCGCGCGATGTTCGTGAGCGTCGCGGTCCGCTTCATCAGCGCGAATTCGGCGGCGCCGATCGTGTGATGGTTCTCACTTGTGTACGGCAGCACCAGGACGATGTGGTCCGCCGTGCGCAGCAAATGCTCCTTCGACGCGTACTCGGCGTTCAGCTCGGCCTCGATCTGCGGTGAGACGCGTGAGCGGTTGTGATACATCACGCGCATGTTGAAGCCGCGCGCACGGCGCGCGAGCGCCTGCCCGATGCGCCCCATGCCGATGATGCCGAGCGTGGAACCGTGGATATCGGTGCCGAGGAAACTGTCGTAGGCCCACTTCTGCCACTTGCCCGCGCGCAACCAGTGCTCCGATTCGGTCACGCGGCGCGCGGCGGCCATCATCAATGCCCAGCCGAAGTCGGCCGTCGATTCGTTCAGGACGTCCGGCGTATTCGTGCCGAGCACGTTCGCCGCGTCGAACGCCGCCATGTCGAAGTTGTTGAAGCCGACCGCCATGTTCGACACGACGCGCAGACGCGGCGCCGCTGCAATCGCCGCCGCGCCAACCGGGTCGCCCGCGGTCAGCGCGCCGTCCTTGTCGGCGAGCCGCGCGGCCAATTCGGCGGCGGGCAACGCCTCGCCCTGATTCCAATCCACCTCGAAATACTGTTTGAGCCGCTCGACCACGTCCGGAAAAATCGGACGCGCGACCAAAATCTTCTGCATGCTTCGTCTCCGAATCGTGCGCCGCGCAGCGAAGCCGCGCGCGCCATGAAATCAAACTGCGAATCTGAATCGCGCCGCCGGACCCAAAGGCCACAAGCCGCGCGTCACCTCAAAAGAAGAGCCACGTCGTCACCAGGAAGACGGGCACCAGCACCGCTCCCGACCACAACAGGTAAGCAAAGAAACTCGGCATGCGCACGCCGCGCGATTCGGCGATCGCTTTCACCATGAAGTTCGGCGCGTTGCCGATGTAACTGTTGGCGCCCATGAACACGGCGCCCGCGGAGATCGCGGCGAGCGTGGTCGCGCCGGTGGTCATGAGCGTCTGCGCGTTGCCGCCCGCGAGGTTGAAGAACACGAGGTAGGTTGGCGCGTTGTCGAGGAACGACGACAGGATGCCGGTCGCCCAGAAGTACATCGCGTCGATCGGCTTGCCGTGCGCATCGGTGACAAGGCTCGTCACGTGCGCAAACGCGCCGGACGGCCCCGCCCGCAGGATCATGATGACCGGTGCGATCGTCACGAAGATGCCGGCGAAGAGTTTCGCGACCTCCTCGATCGGCGCCCAGTTGAACGCGTTGCCGGCACGCGCCGAACGCGGCGTAATCGCCAGCGACACGAGCGTCAACGCGATCAGCGAACCATCGCGCACCGCGTTTTGCAGCTCGACGTGCGTGCCGATCACATCGAAGCTGATGCCCGGCCGCCACATGCCGCTCATCAGCACGAGGCCGATCACCATCGCGAGCAGCACGAAATTGATCTTGCCGTCGATCGAGATGCCGTGCGTATCGGGCGTCGGATCGAGGACCTGAGAGCGCTCTTCGGCCCGGCAATGGAAGTAGTACGCGTCGAGCGCGTAGAACAGCGCGAGCAGTACGGCGCAGATGAACAGCATCGGCAGCGCGAGATGCTGCGTCGTCCAGAAGAAGCTCACGCCGTTCAGGAAGCCGAGAAAGAGCGGCGGATCGCCGAGCGGCGACAGCGAACCGCCCGCGTTCGCCACCAGAAAAATGAAAAACACCACGACGTGCACGACATGCTTGCGGTTGTCGTTCGCGCGCAAGAGCGGGCGGATCAAGAGCATCGCCGCGCCGGTCGTGCCCATGATGCTCGCGAGCACGGTGCCGAGCGCGAGTATCGCCGTGTTGAGCTTGGGCGACCCGTGCAGGTTGCCGCGCACGCAGATGCCGCCGGCGATGGTGTAGAGCGCGGTCAAGAGCACGATGAACGGCACATATTCTTCCAGCAGCGCATGCGCGAACGCGCCGAGCGCCGCCCCGGCGCCGAACGCAAACGCGAACGGCACGAGAAACAGCGCGCCCCATGCGGCCGCGATCTTGCCGAAGTGGTCATGCCAGAAAATCGGGGCAACGAGCGGGAAGATCGCGATCGACAGCAGGATGCCCGCGAACGGAACACCCCATAGCGCCGACAACGTAGTGCCATCGGGCGTCGCCGCCGACGCCGTCACGGGCCACACGGCCGACACCACCGCCAGCGCCACGCACGCCGATGCGGCGAGTCGTTTCATGTTTTGCAGCCCCTTATTTTCGAGATTGACCTTGGACGCCAGGCGCCGGCCGGCCGATGACGCGACAGCTCAAGCGCCGCGCACGATGATCACGTGCACGCGATACGGTCCGTGCGCACCCAGGACGATGGTCTGTTCGATATCGCCCGTGCGCGACGGCCCCGACACGAAATTGACTGCGCGGGGCAGCTCGCCGCGTTCGGCGCGAATCAGCGCGAACGCCTCTTCATGACCCGAGACGATGCGAGATGCGGGAACGATCGCGATGTGCGTTTCCGGCAAAAGCCCCGCCGAGGCGTAGGTTTGCGGGCCGGACAGCAGCACGAGCGAACCCGTCTCGGCTGTTGCGCAGAAACAGCCGGTAATGCCGACGAGATCGGCGTCTTGCGGCTTGCGGAACTCGACTGCCAGGCCCGCTTCGGTCCAAGGCAAATCTTCGAGTGTTTGCCAGGCGATGGCGGAAGTCGGCAAGCCGTGTTCGGTCAGATATCGATGCGCGGCTGCGGGCGCCTCGGACATCGCCGCGACTTCGTCGACCGTTGTCGACAACTGCTGCGCCTCGGCGATGAAGCGTGCGACGAGATCGTCCGGCATCGGCGGACGCGGTCCTTCCGGATGCCGCGCGAGATAGTCGGCGACGGCCTCACGTTCGGTGGCGTCGGGTTGCGCAGGCCGGCCCTGGGCCGCGCGTATGCGCGCCAGGATATTGCGGCGGGCGGCCGATGTATCCATGAGCGTTCCTCTTGACGATGCCGATTGCGATAGAGGTCGATTATACCGACGCCCCGCAGGATGCCGCCCGTAAGGGAGGCGGACAAGGAAGTGCCCTTGGGGCGCGCCTCTTCGCCGCAGAGCCGCCTCGCATGCGGTTTTCGCTCGGCCGGATGGCCGAGCGAGCGTGGTGCGCCGGTTACTTCCCGGCGTCCTCTTCGGGCGTGTCGATGCCGAACACCTGGCGCAGATACGCGATATAAGCCTTGTCCTCGCACATGTTCTTGCCCGGCGAATCGGACAGTTTCGCGACCGGCTGGCCGTTGCAGCGGACCATCTTGATCACGATCTGCAGCGGGTTATAGCCGAGATCGTTGGTGAGATTCGTGCCGACGCCGAACGCGAGCCGGCAGCGTCCGCGAAAGCGTTCGTAGAGCTGCAGCACCTTGGGGATATCGAGCGCATCCGAAAACACGAGCACCTTCGTGCGCGGGTCGCAGCGGTTTTCCTCGTAATGGCGCAAGAGACGCTCGCCCCAATCGAACGGGTCGCCCGAATCGTGGCGCGCGCCGTCGAAGAGCTTGCAGAAGTACATATCGAAATCGCGCAGGAACGCCTGCATGCCGTAGACATCGGACAGCGCAATGCCCAGGTCGCCGCGATACTCCTTCGCCCACATCTCGAAGCCATAGATCTGCGAATCGCGCAGACGCGGTCCGAGCGCCTGACACGCCTGCAGATACTCGTGCGCCATCGTGCCGAGTGGCGTCAAGCCATGTTTCTTCGCGTAGTACACATTGCTCGTGCCGGCGAACTGCTCGGAGATGCGCTCTTTCAGCGTGAGAATCACCTCTTCGTGCCAGGTCCCCGAGAAGCGCCGGCGCGTACCGTAGTCGGCGATCTTGCAGTCGGCGAATTCCGGGCGCGCGCCAAGCAGCGTGATCTTGTCGTGCAGACGCTCGCGTCCGCCCGCGTAGTCGGGATCTTTTTGCGTATTGCGGAAGTACACCTCGTTGACGATCGCGAGCACGGGAATCTCAAAGAGGATCGTGTGCAGCCACGGCCCCTTGATGTCGATGTCGATCTCGCCGTTACCCTTCTTCGACGCATCGATCGAGATGTACTTTTCGTTCAGGTGAAAGAGCGCGAGGAAATCGATGAAGTCGCTCTTGATGAAACGCATCCGCCGCAGATAGTCGAGATCGTCTTCGGAAAAGCGCAGTTGGCAGAGTTTCCTGACCTCGTCGCGAATCTCGTCGATGTACGGCACGAGATTCACCCCCTGCGTGCGGCACTTGAACCGGTACTCCACGTTGGCGGCGGGAAAATGATGCAAGACGACCTGCATCATCGTGAATTTGTACAGATCGGTGTCGAGCAGCGAAGTAATGATCATGATTTCAACCGGACTGCGAACGTTCGGACCAGATTGCCCGGCTTGGCGCTCAGGTATGACAGCGCCGCCTTCGACCCGGCTTTTCGGCCATGTTACCCGAATGCGGGCCGGAACACGGCTCAGCTGCACGGACCCGTCCACCCTTCAAGGAAATCGCCGGGCCGCCCCAAGATTGACTTGCCCCCTCGGGGGGCCTCGCGCACAGCGCCAGGTCTGGGGGCTCTCATAAACAAATCACCAAACGGTATAAAAGGCGTCGTAGGGGCAATTGCATAAGGATTTACCCGTTACGCTACAATAGCTCCTTTGGCGTTTCGCCTCCCCAATACATCTGTGTGCAGGAGCTTGAATGACTCACGTTGTGACCGAAAGCTGCATCAAATGCCGCTACACCGATTGCGTGGACGTCTGTCCGGTGGATTGCTTTCGCGAAGGTCCCAACTTCCTCGCGATCGATCCGGATGAGTGCATCGACTGCGCCGTCTGCGTCGCCGAATGCCCGGTGAACGCGATCTACGCCGAGGAAGACGTCCCAGGCGATCAGCAGCACTTCACGCCGCTCAACGCTGAACTCGCGAAAAACTGGCCGAGCATTACGAAAACGAAGGCCCCGCTGCCGGAAGCCGACGAGTGGAAGGACGTGAAGGAAAAGCTCAATCTGCTCGAGCGCTAAATTCGTGTCCGGCCGCGGCATGCGCTTTGGTGTTTCGCTTGGGTCACCTCAGCGAGCCTCGCGCAAAGCGGCCCTGCAAGCCACTTCGACATGGATGAAATGATCGAAGGGTATTGACAGGTTTCGCAACGGCCAATACAATCTCGCTTCTCTGCTGTTGTTGTTCCCCGATAGCTCAGTCGGTAGAGCGCCGGACTGTTAATCCGTAGGTCCCTGGTTCGAGCCCAGGTCGGGGAGCCAAAAAATCGCAGAGCAAGATACGAAGGCCCGTTACCGATGACGGGCTTTTTTACGTAAGGTTGAGAGTAGTAGCTGTTCCCCGATAGCTCAGTCGGTAGAGCGCCGGACTGTTAATCCGTAGGTCCCTGGTTCGAGCCCAGGTCGGGGAGCCAAGAGCATGCAAAGGCCCGTCAGCAATGACGGGCCTTTTTGCTTTTTGCACGCCAGCTAGCGAACTGGGTCAACTTTTCGCGCTCACATCCAGCGGCAACAAGCGGCGGCGCGCATAGCGTGCCATGGCATAATCTGCCAACGCTTGTTTCTCCAGGAGCTAACGCCATGCCTACCCGCAATGTCGTGCTAACCACCCATCAGGCCACCTTGGTAGACCGCCTGGTCAAGTCGGGGCGTTATCAGAACGCAAGCGAAGTGTTGCGCGAGGGCCTGCGCCTGGTAGAACGCGAGGAAAACGAGACGCAGGCTCGGCTCGAAGCGTTGCGGGATGCTGCGCACGTTGGTCTTGCCGACGTCGAAGCCAAGCGGGTGCGCAGTTTCGTTTCGGCGCAGGAGCTGGGTCAACATCTCGCCGAGCTCGCTGACGACGCGCTCGCACCGGCAACCAAATCGAAACCCGCCCGGTGACCAGCCAAACAGCCGCCTGGACCGTTCGCCTAACGGAATCTGCCGAACACGATTTCAGCAACATCATTCGCTGGAGCGCAGAGCGGTTTGGCAAGGCCCGTGCACGTGCCTATGCTGAAACGATTTCGATGGCTTTGCAGGAGTTGATCGCCGGTCCGGCACTGACAGGAGTTGCCACACGAGACGATATTGCCCCTGGACTGCTCTCGATCCACGTGTCTCGCAAGCGACGCAAGGGGCGGCACTTCATCATGTTCCGAGTCGATGAACACGATAAGCGTGTGATTGACGTGCTCAGAATTCTTCACGATGCGATGGATCTGCCGCGCCATGTGCCCCCGGCCTCCGATGCTGAATAACGATTCGCCCCCTCTTCCCGCAGACTCCGATATGAAACGCCATCCTGCCTTGTCGTCCGTCAGCGCCGTGCTCGCCCTGACTCTCACCGCGCTGTCAACGCCGTTCGCGCATAGCGAAGAAGTCGCGAGCGTCAACACGAACTTCCGCATCACCGGGTCTGACCGCGTCGTCGTCGAGGCCTACGACGATCCGCTCGTCACCGGCGTCACCTGCTATGTGTCGCGCGCGCGTACGGGCGGTGTGAAGGGCACGCTCGGCATAGCCGAAGACCCGACCGAAGCGTCGATCGCGTGCCGCCAGGTCGGCCCGATCAAGATTCTTCAGCCGCTCAAGCAGCAGACCGATGTGTTCACCGCGAGCATGTCGCTGATCTTCAAGACGCTGCATGTGGTGCGGATCGTCGATGCGAAGCGCAATACGCTCGTCTATCTGACGTATAGCGACCGCGTCGTGTCCGGCAGTGCGAAGAACAGCGTCACCGCCGTGCCGATGCCGGCCGGCGTCACGATTCCCGTCAGATAAGCCGCTCATGCAGTGATGTCCCTCCGCGGCCGCACCGAGCCGCGGCGCCTCCAAGCAATGACACGCGCGGTGTTCTACACTGATCGACCAGGCAAATGGAGGGCGCGCCCATGCTCACGCTGCACTATCCGATCACGCTTCCGGCCGACTACGACATGTCGATCATCCGGCGCCGAGTCGCCGAGCGGCATGCGCCGTTCGACACGCTCGCCGGGCTCGGCTTCAAGGCGTTTCTGATCCGCGAGCGCAATAGCGGCGCGCACGTCAACGAATATGCGCCGTTCTATGTGTGGACGCAGCCATTCGGTGCGCGCGATTTCCTGCTGGGTCCGAAGTTCGACGCGGTCGTTCAATCGTTCGGCCGGCCGACGGCGTTCGAAGGCATCGTCACCGCCCTGCATTTGAACGGCGACCAGGAAACGTTCCGCGCGGGACGCAGCATGACCGTCGAACGTTTCTCGCTGCGGCCCGGCATCGATCTGACCAACTGGGCCGTGGACGAAAACGAGCTGCATCTGGCGCGGATCGACGAAGCCGGGCTGCTCGCGCGGGTCGTCTCGCTCGAAGCCGGTAGTTGGACCGCCGTGCGCACCGAGCTGTGGGCCAGCGCGGATATTGCGCACACGGCAACGGCGGCGCGCTACGAAGTGCTGCATGTTTCGACGCCGGAGTGGCAAGCGCTGCAACCCGTGAACGACGAATGATCGGCAGGTGAATCGAGTCAACCACGCATCAGCCATTAGCATCGCCATGTCCGACCGCCCATTCCGCAATTCCGTACGCTACTGGCGCACCCCGCTTCTGCCGGGTGCCGACATGGTGACGGCCGAATACCTCGATCACGAGTTCGCGCCGCACTGGCACGACGCGTACACGATTCCCGTGATCGAAGCGGGCGCCGAGATGTTCGACTATCTCGGTTCGCACCACGTCGCGGAGACAGGCACCGTGCCGGTCATCAACCCAGGGGAGTTGCACACGGGCTCGCGCGCGACCGAGCACGGATGGCAGTACCGCGTCTGCTACGTGCCGGTCGATTTCGTCCAGGGGCTCGCCGACGACATCGCCGGCCGCGCGCAGCCGCTGCCCTGGTTTCCGGCCGACGTCATTCGCGACCCCGATCTCGCGCGCCGGGTGTCGATCGCGCACCGGCTGCTCGAAGCGGCCGGCGATCTGCGGGGCGGCAATGCGCGGTGCGGCGATCCGCGGGGCGGCCATCCGCCGGGCGGCGATCCGCTTGCTGCCGAAGCCGCGCTGATCGACGCGTTATCGACTCTGCTAGTCCGGCACGCGGGCAACGAGCCCGAACCGGCTCGGCTACTGGCCGACAATCCGCGCGTCGAGACGATGAAGGCCCGTCTCGCCGCCGATCTCTCCGAGCCCGTGACGCTGACCGATCTCGCGCAGGCGGTCGGCCTGTCGGCGTTCCACGCGGCACGGCTCTTCACGCGCGAGACCGGCCTGCCGCCGCATGCGTGGCGCAACCAGGTCCGTCTGCAGCGCGCGCTCGGTCCACTGCGCGCTGGCGTTTCGGTGGCCGAAGTCGCTGCGGCGACCGGTTTTACCGACCAAAGCCATTTCACGCGCCATTTCCGCCGCATGTTCGGCGTACCGCCCGGACGCTGGCAGTCGCGCTGACGCCGGTCGCAACGGCGCGTGCTTCGTCATCCGCAGGGGCAAGCAACAGAAGCAAGCAAAACCGGCCGCCATCAGCCCATCGGCAAGCAGCACGGATAGCGCAAGAACGTACAAGACCCGCCTAGGTCATCCGACTACCCTCGGAGACCTATGGAGAATATCTTGAACGCACCCCGCCCCCTGAACGAATTCGCCGACGGCGCCCGCGACATCATCCCGATGATGGTCGGCGCGGCGCCGTTCGGCGTCATTTTCGGCACGCTCGTCACATCCGGCCCGCTCCACGTGTGGCACGGCCAGCTCATGTCGCTGGCGGTATTCGCCGGCTCGGCCCAATTCATCGCGCTCGGCCTCATTGCGAGCCACGCGAGTTTCGCGGTCGTCCTGGCGACGACGCTGATCGTCAACCTGCGGCACGTCCTGTACAGCGCGACGCTCGCGCCCTATGTCGCGCACCTGCCCGCGCGCTGGCGCTGGACGCTCGGCGCGCTGCTCACCGACGAAGTCTTCGCCGTCGCCTACTCGCACTACCGGCACAAGCCGCCCGGCGCGATTGGCCCGCACTACTTTCTTGGCGCAGGCGTCGCGATGTACCTGAACTGGCAGGTCTGGACGCTCGCCGGCCTGCTGTTCGGCGCGGCTTTCCCGCGCCTGCAGTCGCTCGGGCTCGATTTCGCGATGGTCGCGACCTTCATCGCGATCGTGATCCCGCAACTCGTCGCGGTGCGCTTCGTCGCGGCGGCCGCGACTGCGGGAGTCCTTGCCTGCGTGTTCCAGGCGTGGCCTTACAAGCTCGGTCTGCTCGCGGCGGTGGCCGCGGGCGTCGTGGTCGGCGTCGCGCTGTCGCGCCCGGGCCTCGTCCGCTCACGCGCCGCGGGAGTCACGCAATGAACTACGCCCTCCTGATCCTAGGCATGGCGCTGATCACCTACGTGATCCGCTCGGCCGTGTTCGTGCTCGGCGACCGGATCGTGTTCCCGCCGCTCGTGCGCACCGCGCTCAGCTTCGTGCCGGTGACCGTGCTGACCGCGATCATCGTGCCGATGGCGGTCTCGCCGCACGGCGGCAGCCCCGAGCTCACCTGGCGCAACCCGCAGCTGGTCGGCGCGCTGGCGTCGTGCGCGGTCTGCATCGCGACGCGCCGGCCGCTCGTGACCATCGCGGTCGGCCTGGCTGTCTTCTTCCTTTGGCAAGGCGTCGTGCTGCACTGAAGCAATCTTCCGATGGATTGCTCTCAAGTTCCGCCAGCGAGAGCCGTTAAACAGCCGAGGTGCGCTGAACGGCAACACTGACGCGCACGACGAGCCATCGGGACATCACATGGGTCAAATCACCCTAACACTGAAGGACGACACCGTCGCGTCGCTACGCAAGGACTTCGAGGCATTCGTGCGCGTGTCGCTGAAGCTCGATCCGCAATTCGCGACGCCGTCGTTCGAGGACTTCCTGCGCGCCAAGCTGCTCGACAACATGGTGCCGCTGACCGAGCACGCCGTGCAGCGGATGCTGCAGGGCGGCCAGTACGCCTGGGCGAAGCGCACGCTCGACAAGGAGTTTCCGGACGTCGTCGCGATCCTGATGCGTCAGGCGACCGAATTCGGCTTCGGCTTCGCCGTGCGCTCCGAATGGACGCCCGACGAGCTGGCCAAGGCGTGCCGCGAATGGGCGACGGCGATCGTCAACGAGGCGGGCGGCGAACAGATGCTGGTCGACCCGCTCGCGGCCCAGATCAAGTCAGCCGCGCAAGATATCCAATCGCTGGAAGAATCGATGCAGACGCCGGCGTGGCGGTTGGCGGAATCGCTGCGGCAACGGGTCTACGAGGCGAAGATCGCGTGCGAGATGAGCACCGGCAGCACGGCGCGCGAGAAGCTCGGCGAGTTGCGCGGGCTGTTGAAGCTCGGGCTTGCGCACGGCTCGTTCCAGAAGCAGGAAGCGCAGCAGATGATGGAGTTCCTGCGCCTCTTGAAGCCCGAGATTTTCGTCGAGGAACCCGACGACATCTTTTCGCGCATGGCCGTTTGGCTCCGCAACTTCTTCATGGCGCCGCGCCCGCCGCAGCAGCCGGAGCAGCGCCGCACGCGGTAAGCAAGCGCGCCGGCGCGCTTACCCTTCCCCCGAAACACATTTCCTGACTCGAAACGCGGCGCTTTACACAAGCGCGCCGCCCTCCTCCTCAAATCGTCCCAAACAGCGCCCTCGGCCGGTCGCGCAGCGTGTGCGCGAGGATCTGCAGCGCGCGCGTCAGCTGCTCGCGCGATGCGGCGCAGGCGAGGTTGATCCGCACGCCGTGCGCGACGGTCGAACGGTCCACCGCGAACGCCGACGCCGGCATCGTGTTGACGCCGCGCGCCAGCGCATTCGCCGCGTAGTCGTCCGAACGCCAGGGCGGCGGCACGCGCAGCCAGACGAACATGCACGCGGGATCGCTATGCAGCAGCTCGGCCGGCAGCAATTCGCGCGCGATTTCCTGACGGGCCTGCAACTCGGTGCGCTGCGCTTCGAGGATCGTATGCGCGGTGCCGTCCTCGATCCAGCGCGTGACGATCAGCGTCGAGAGCGGCGCGGGCATCCATGCCGTCGTGCGCACAGCCTCGGCGGCCAGCGCGGCGCCGTGCGGCGGCGTATGCAGGTAGCCGATGCGCAGCCCGGGCGCGAGGATCTTCGATGTCGACGCGACATGGAAGGTCAGCTCGGGGCACAGGCTCGCGATCGTCGGCAGACGCGTGCGCAGGAGCGGACCGTACACGTCGTCCTCGATGATCGCGATGTGATGGCGCCGCGCGATATCGACGAGCGCCACGCGGCGCGCGAGACTCATCGTCACGACAGTCGGATTCTGCAGATTCGGCACGACGAAGATCGCCTTCACGCGCATGCGCTTGCACGCCTCTTCAAGACGGTCCGGCAGCAACCCTTCGTCGTCGCTCGGAATCCCGACGATCTCGAACTGGAACACGGGCGCGAGCGCCTTCAGCCCGTAGTAGGTCAACTGATCCGAGAGGATCACGCCCTCGTGGCCCATCAGACTGCTCAGCACCGCATACAGGCCGTGCTGCGCGCCGCTCGTCACGACCACGTTATCGGCCAGCGGCGCGAAGCCCGGCGCCGCGATCCATTGCGCGCCGGCCGCGCGCGCCCAATCGGGCCCCTGCGGCGGCTGGTATTCCTGCGTCTCGGGATAGCGCGGATCGCGCGCGAGGTTCGCCATCGTGCGCGCGAGCTGTGTGAGGAACTCGCCGGTCGCGGGGCGATTGACGGTCAGGTCGATCACCGCGTTCGCTTCGACGGCGGCGCTCGGGCTGCTCTCCGCGCGCGCGTGCACCGACGGCATCGCGCCCCCGGTGACGATCGATCCGCGCCGCTTGCTCGCGACGATCAGCCCGCGCGCCTGCAGCTCCTTGTACGCGCGCGACACCGTCGACACGTTGAGGCCAAGCTCCAGCGCCAGGTCGCGTTGCGGCGGCAAACGGCTGCCCGGCGGGTAGAGCCCGCTGCGCACTTTCTCTTCGAGATTGCGCGACACCTCTAGGTAGGTGGCCTGGCGTCCCTTTGTCTGGAGATTTTCCTCACCATTTGTGTGGTTTATTTCGCTAGTCATTCAGTTAGCAACTCCATACAAAACATTCGTTCGCCCGCACAAAACTTGCCACGCGGTGCACCACATGCGCCCACGGAACAGATACTAAACCCTTTATAGGGGCATACAGCAAGGACTTATTCGCTATTCGGCGAGAACAGGCGCTGCTGCGTCGGGGAAAATACCTAAGTCCACACAAAGACAAATCAATTGCACACAAAAAATCTTTGTGTGAGTATGAGCCCATCGTTTGTACGGCGCCAGCTCAGCGGCGCGATCCCGAACTGTAGTACAGGAGGAGACGCTTGTGACAGATCGACCCACCACCCCGGAGACGCCAGATTCGGCCCAACCCGCGGCCCACCTCGGCACGGCGCTCAGAAAACGCCACGTGACGATGATTTCGCTCGGCGGGATCATCGGCGCCGGCCTCTTCGTCGGCAGCAGCGCCACGATCAGCGCGATGGGACCCGCCGCGTGCCTTTCGTATCTGCTCGCCGGCGTCGTCGTGCTGTTCGTGATGCGCATGCTGGGCGAAATGGCGATCGCCACGCCCGGCATCGGCTCGTTCACCGAGTACACGCGCATCGGCCTCGGCAACTGGGCCGGCTTCACCAACGGCTGGCTCTACTGGTACTTCTGGGTGATCGTCGTCGCCGTCGAGGCGGTGGCGGGCGCCGGCATCCTGCAGCGCTGGATACCGGCGCCGGTCTGGGTGATCGGCCTCGTGCTGCTCTCCGTGATGACCGCCATCAATCTGCTGTCGGTCAAGTCGTACGGCGAATTCGAGTACTGGTTCGCGTCGATCAAGGTCGCCGCGATCATCGTGTTCATCGTCGTCGGTGCGAGCTATCTGTTCGGCTTCTCGTCGTGGCATCAGACGGCGCAGCATCTGAGCGGCGACCGCGGCTTCCTGCCGTTCGGCATGATGTCGATCTTCGCGGGCGTGCCGACTGTGATCTTCGCGGTCGGCGGCGCCGAAATCGCGACGATCGCCGCCGCCGAATCGGACGACCCCAGCAAGAACGTCGCCGCGATGACGCGCTCGGTGATCCTGCGCGTGATCACGTTCTATGTCGGCTCGATGTTCGTGATCGCGTGCATCGTGCCGTGGGCGTCGATCAAGGTCGGCTACTCGCCGTTCGTCTCCGCCCTGGGGACGATGCACATCCCCGGCGCCGCCGACATGATGAACGCGATCGTCCTGGTCGCCGTGCTGTCGGCGCTCAATTCGGGGCTTTATGTGTCGTCGCGCATCATGTTCCGGCTCGCCGAGCGCGGTGACGCGCCGCATGCGGTGCTCAAGCTCTCCCCGAACAAAGTGCCGCGCCTCGCGGTGCTGCTCTCGAGCGTGGTCGGCTACGTCGCGATCGTCGCGGCGATCGTCTCGCCGCAGGGCGTGTTCCTATACCTCGTCAACGCGTCCGGCGCGATCATGCTCTTCGTGTATCTCGCGATCGCGGTCTCGCAGATCGTCATCCGGCGGCGCATCGAGGCGAGCGCGCCGGAACGCCTGACGCTCAAGATGTGGCTGTTCCCGTGGCTCTCCTACGCGGTGGTCGCAGCGATTGCCGGCGTGCTGATCGCGATGGGCTTCGATCATTCGCTCGCGAGCCAGTTGATGGCGAGCCTCGGCAGCGTGGCGGTCGTATCGCTCGCTTTTGTCCTCACGCGCAAACAGCGCGAATGCGCCGCAGGGGCGATGCGCCACGAGCCCGTCGCCACCGGACGCACCTCGCCGAACGCGGTTCGTCAGGGCGCCTCGGCGCGCCGCGAAGCACCGCGTCGCGCGTTCCCGGCCCCTGCCGCGGACTGGAAGAAATAATGGCCGACGTCGCTGTCCTTGGTGCGGGTTTCATCGGGCTGTCGAGCGCGTACTGGCTGATGCGCGACGGCCACCGCGTGACGCTCTACGACGCGCTCGGCCCCGGTGAAGCCACGTCGTACGGCAACGCGGGCACGTTCGCGAACTACGCGTGCATCCCCGTCAACAACCCGGACGTGTTCCGCAACCTGCCGCGCTTCCTGTTCTCGGCGACGAGCCCGCTCCGGATTCGCTGGGGATACGTGCCGCACCTGGCGCCGTGGCTCGCGCGATTTCTGATGAACGCGACGCCCAAGCGCTACGAGCACAGCGCGAAAGCACTGGCGAGCCTGCTGACGTGCGCGTTCGAAGGGTATCGAGAGATGCTGTCGATCGATGGATTGTCGAGCTTCGTTCGCGAACGCGAATGCCTGTACCTGTACTCGAACGCGGACTCATTCAAGTCGGCGCAAGCGTCGCTCGCGCTGCGCCGCTCGCTCGGCGTGCGATTCGAAAACTTCGAGCGCGACGCCATTCGCGAACTCGAACCGAACCTCGCGCCGATCTTCGCGCACGGCACGATGTTCAACGACAGCTGGTTCCTAAGCGACCCGCGCGGCTTCTTGCAGGTGCTGTACGAATCGATGGTGCGCCAAGGGCTGCAGCACGAACGCACCGCGATTAGCTCGCTCGAGCCGCAGAAGAGCAGCGTGCGCATCGTCGACGAAGCCGGCCGCGTACACGGCGCCGAGCACGCGATCGTCTGCACAGGCGCGCTGTCGGGCCGCTTCGCACGGCAATGCGGCGACCGCGTGCCTCTCGATACCGAGCGCGGCTATCACGTGCGCTTTCCCGGCACGTCGTCGCTGATCTCCCGCCCGTGCGGCTGGGCCGAGCGCGGCTTCTACATGGTGCCGATGGACGGCGGCATCCGCGCCGCGGGCACCGTCGAGCTCGGCGGATTTGGACCACAGAAGAACCCGGAGCTGCTGAACCTGATCACGACTTCCGCGCAGGAAGCGTTGCCGGGTTTGCAGCAACCGGACAGCAACTGGCTCGGCTTCCGGCCGAGCCTGCCCGACGGGCTGCCGGTCGTCGGAGCGTCGAGCGCCTCGCCGCGCGTCGTCTACGCGTTCGGGCATCAGCATCTTGGCGTCACGCTGGGCGGCGTGACAGGCAGCGTCGTCGCCGACCTCGTCGCCGGCCGCGCGTCTCCCATCGATCTCGAGCCTTATAGCCCGCGTCGTTTTTAACCACCGCAACTGTCTGCACAAAAGAGGACGGACATCATGAAACGCCGAAATTTGGTAGTCGCACTAGCACTTGGGGTCTTGTGCGCGCAGGCGCCGTCGTACGGCGCGGACCCCACGATCGTGAAGATCGGATTCGCCGCGCCGCTGACGGGGCCGGTCGCGCGCGTCGGCAAGGATCTGGAGAACGGCGCGCAGCTCGCGATCGACGAGGCCAACGCCAAGAACCCGACGATCGGCGGCAAGCCGGTCAAGTTCGTGCTCGACGTGCAGGACGATCAAGCCGACCCGCGCACCGCGATCCAGGTCGCGCAGAAGATGGTCGACGACGGCGTGGTCGGCGTGATCGGCCATTACAACTCGGGGTGCAGCATCCCGGCCTCGACGGTCTATCACACGGCGGGTGTCGCGATGATCACGCCGGGCTCGACCAATCCGGCGCTGACGCACCAGGGCTTCCAGAACGTGTTCCGCACGATGGGTCATGACGGCGTCGGCGGCGTGATCGCGGGCCAGTTCGCGGTGCAGCAGTTGAAAGCGAAGCGCATCGGCATCATCGACGATCGCACAGCCTTCGGGCAGGGTCTCGCCGACGCGTTCGAGAAAGGCGCGAAGGAGGCGAACGGGAACATCGTCGATCGCGAGTTCACGAACGACAAGGCCGTCGACTTCCGCGCGATCCTGACGACGCTGAAGGAAAAGAACGTCGACATGATCTTCTTCGGCGGGCTCGACGAACAAGGCGCAATGCTCGTCAAGCAGATGCGCTCGCTCGGCATGCCGACGCTGCTGTTCGGCGCGGGCGCGCTGAAGAGCAATGCGTTCCTGCAGATCGCGGGCCCCGCGGGCGAAGGCACGCAAGACCTGGAGCCGGGCCCGGCGCTCGACAAGCTGCCTGCGGCGCAGGACTTTGCGAAGCGCTACAAGGCGCACTTCAACCAGGACGTCGAGTTGTACGCGCCGTTCGCCTATGACGCGACGCTCGCGATGCTCAAGGCGATTCAGGACGCCAATTCGCTCGACCGCGCGAAGATCGTCGCCGCGTTCCCGAAGGTCACGGTGACGGGCGTGACGGGCAAGATCGCGTTCGACCCGAACGGCGATCTGATCAAGCCGCCGTACACGCTGTTCGAAGTCCAGCAGGGGCAATGGAAGAGCTTGCGGACCGTGGGCGGCAGTAGTGGGGCGTGAGTCTGAAGACGTGAAAAGATGAAAAAGTGGCGCCGGAGGCCACGCGCGAAAGTACCTCGCGCGGAGTCGTCCGGCGCCATTGCCAAGAGCCTCAATGCATTGGCGCCGCCGCCGGATGTTCGACGATCGCGTAAAGATTGTGTTAACGCGAGACGGAAACGCTACTACGCCTTGACCGTCGTTGGATTCAACTCGATGTGCAGAATGACGAGCCAGCGCTTTGGGCAATCCATCGCGACTTGCAGCGCCGCCTGGCCAGCATTGCCCTCGGACTTGACGAAACCCTTCTCGCGCGCGAATCCATACGCGCGCCGTGCATCGGATTGCAGCCACAGCGTGAACAACCCGCACGTCATGCAACTGAACATCCAGATCGTTTGATGCGAGATCTCCGGATCGATCTGCTGCGCGGCCAGCGTGAATACGGAGGTCAAGACCTGGTTGGCCAAGAAGGCGATCGCAATCACCTTCGCCATGCCTCTTAACAGCATGTGTAGTCTGGAACGCTCAATCATCGGTGTGTCGTTTCCCTCGAATTCCGAGGACCTTCCTTTCGTTTCATAGCCTGGAAATCACGCCGCGAGCGCCCACGCGCGGCGCGTGACTTCGAGCGTCTTCGTCCACGCCGCCAGCGTGCGTGCGGCAATCGCCGGCTTGCAGAGGATCGCGCTGTCGTAGCGCTTGCCATCGAAGCGCTGGAAGTCCGTGATGCGAAAGCCTTGCCCGCGATAGAACGCAACCAGGTGCGCGGCCGGCTGCGGCGTATCGAGCGCCAGCTCCGCGTAGCCGCGCGTCGCGGCCCAGTGCTCAGCGAACGCCAGCAGCGATTTGCCGATGCCGCGGTTCTGGTACGTCGGATCGACGCCCAGCTGACGCACGCTCGCCACGTCGTCGCGCTGATATAGCTCGCATGCCGATTCGCGATCCGTCGCGTAGAGCGTCATCGTGCCGACGACACGTCCGTTGCACACGGCCACATAGCAATCGCCGCGCTTCGCGCGCTGCTCGGTCACGAGCACGCTCTGATCGACGCATGTGCAGTTCAGGCCCATCATGCCGAGCCGCGCGAACGATCGATGCAGCATGTCCGTCAAGTGCTCGAACGAATCGCGCTTCGGATCGAAGCGCCGCACTACGACGCTGCCGATGCCGCGCTGGACATAGGCGACACGCGGAGGGTTCGTTGCTGCTTTTCGTTGCTTGCTCATGACAGCCTCCCTGGCGATCGCGTTGACGACTTGGCGTTAGCGATCGCTCGCTTCTCGCTTTGTTATCGAACTGCCCGAAGTTTAGGGTTCGGCGCTTCGCGCTCGCAAGAAAAAATCTCGTAAAAAAGCGAGGCGTTCAGTCGGCAGGCGCACCTGATTCCTTCCGGATTTACGACATTTTTATTTGCCCCGCCCTATACCTGTATCCAACCTGATTTCAGGTTGCGTCGCCGCGCTCGACAGGCCGGTGAGGGCGTCGTATTGCCCGAAGAAAACAAGGAGACCGTCATGAATCTGCTGATCTGGCTACCGGGAATGTTCGCGCTCGGCTTGGGCAGTCTCGTGCTTTGTCTGCTCTTCATCCACGCCTGCGACAAGATTTGAGGACACCATCATGGCCTGGATTGCTGCCGCGATATCCGCGCTGACCTTCATCTATCTGTTCGTCGCGCTCATACGTCCCGAGTGGTTTTGAGCGTTGCTTAACGCAGTTCCATCGAATTCTTAGCGCCGATTAGCGCCTTTTCGCGCCCAAGGGGAGCGTTATGTGGACCCTGCCGATTCTCATTCTCGTGACGGCCATCGTCATCTCGATCCCGCTCAGCCGCTACATGGCGCGGATCATGGACGGCCATTACAACGCGCCGCGCCTCTTCCACTGGTTCGAAGCGCGGCTCGACAGCGGCCCGCAGAACTGGAAGCAATACACGATCTCGCTGCTCGTGTTCAACGCGGCGCTATTCGTGTTCGGCTTCGTCGTGTTGTCGCTGCAGCCGCTGATGCCGCTCAATCCGCTTGGACGCGGCATGCTCGCGCCGTCGACGATCTTCAACACGGTCATCTCGTTTATGACCAACACGAACCTGCAGCACTATTCCGGCGACCAGCATCTATCGAACTTCAGCCAGATTTTGTTCATCCTGCCGAACATGTTTCTTTCGGCGGCAGTCGGCGTGTGCGCGCTAACCGCGATCATTCGCTTGCTGCGCGGAGCCGAGCACGTCGGCAATTTCTTCGTCGACATGTGGCGCGTCGTGCTCTACATGTTCGTGCCGGTCGCACTGATCATCGGCGCGATCTTCATCCATGAAGGCATGCCGATGACGTTGCAGAGCGACGTGCAGGTCACGACGCTCGAGCCCACGGCGATGGGCACGGACGACCACGGCCAGGCGAAACAGCAAACGCTGATCGTCGGACCGGTAGCCGCGGTGATTCCGATCAAGATGCTCGGCACGAACGGCGGCGGCTTCTACGGCATGAACAGCGCGCATCCCTACGAGAACCCGAGCGCGCTGTCGAACTTCGTGACGACGCTCGCGATGATGATCTTCCCGTTCTCGCTCGTGCTGATGTATGGGCGCATGCTCGCGCGTCTCAGGCACGCCATCGTGATCTATAGCGTGATGCTGTCGATGATGATCGGCTTGATCGCATGGGCCGTCTATTTCGACACGATGAAGCCCAACCCGGCGTTCACCGCGCATGCGATGTCGCGCACCTATCCGCTGGCGGGCGCGCATCGCACGCTCACGATCCCGCCTGTCGCCGCACTGCCGGTCGACCAGCATCTGGGCAATCTCGAAGGCAAGGAATTGCGCTTCGGCACGTCGGCGGGCGCGACCTTCGCGGCGATCACGACCGACGTGACCTGCGGCGCGGTCAACGCCGAGCATGACAGCCTGAACCCGATCGCGGGTCTCTCTCCGCTCATCGGGATGTGGCTCAACTGCGTGTTCGGCGGCAAGGGCGTCGGCATGATCAATCTGCTGCTGTTCTTGATCGTCGGCGTGTTCCTCGCGGGGCAGATGGTCGGACGCACGCCGGAGTATCTCGGCCGCAAGGTCGGCGCGCGTGAGATGAAGCTCGCGATGATCGCGCTGCTCGTGCACCCGATCTTGATTCTCGGCCCGAGCGGCCTGTTCTCCGCGACCGACTGGGGCACCAAGGCCGAAGCGAATCCGGGCGCGCATGGGTTCAGCGAAATCGTGTACCAGTTCTCGTCCTCGTCGGCGAACAACGGCTCCGCGTTCGACGGGCTCGCGACCACCTACGGCTTCAACAGCAACCCGAACCCGGCGCCGACCGCCGTGCAATGGGATACGGCGACTGGCCTCGTGATGCTGTTCTCGCGCTACTTGCCGATCGTGGCGCCGATTGCGATGGCCGCGTTCCTCGGCCGCAAGAAGGTGGCGCCCGCGACGCTCGGCACGATGCGCGACAACACCGCGACGTTCGGCTTCCTGCTGCTCGGCACGATCCTGATCGTCGGCGCCTTGCTGTTCTTGCCGATTGCCGCGCTCGGACCGGTCGCGGAGCACTTGGGGCCGATTCCATTCGGCGGATAGCGGATGTCAAACCGTTTCCGAATCTGACATCACTTAGCGAATCAACTAGCGAACGAATCGATTAGATAGCGAAATCGAGGAGCGTATCTCATGGAAACCGCCAAGCTCGCGCATGGGGCGGCCGTCGGGGCCACGCCTGCCGGCCCTCGCCCGCCGCAGCACTCGCAGGCGAGCAAACTGTTCGCCTCGGACCTGGTGCGCGCGGCGCTGCGTCAGTCGATCGTCGCACTGCGCCCGGACATCCAATGGAAGAACCCGGTGATGTTCGTCGTCGAGATCGGCGCGGTGCTCACGCTCGTGTTCATCGTGCAGATCGCGCTCGGCTTCGCGCATAGCGAGGCGCCGCTCACCTACTTCATCGCGCTCGACGTCTGGCTCTTTCTGACCGTCGTGTTCGCGAACTTCGCGACCGCGATCGCCGAAGAGCGCGGCAAGGCGCAAGCCGATGCGCTGAAGCGCGCGCGGCGCGATACGATCGCGTGCCTCGTGCATCCCGACGGACGGCAAGAGAAGGTGTCGTCGATCAAGCTGCAGCGCGACGACGTCGTCATCGTGCGCGCGGGCGATGTGATTCCGAGCGACGGCGAAGTGATCGATGGCACGGCGACCGTCGACGAGTCGGCGATCACGGGCGAATCGGCGCCGGTGATCCGCGACGCGGGCGGCGACCGTTCCGGCGTGACGGGCGGCACCACGGTGCTGTCCGACGAGATCATCGTCCGCATCTCGGCGCATGCCGGCGAAACCTTTCTCGACCGCATGATTGCGCTCGTCGAAGGCGCGGTGCGGCAGCGCACGCCGAACGAGATTGCGCTCACGCTCGTGCTGTCGGCGTTCACGCTGATCTTCCTGATCGTCGTCGTGCCGCTGTGGCCGATGGCGTTCAACGCCGAGCAATACATGACGAGCTATCTCGGCCTGAGCGAGCCGCTGCACAGCCTCGGCACCGACGTGCCCACGCTCGTCGCACTGCTCGTCTGCCTGATCCCGACGACGATCGGCGCGCTGCTCGCGGCGATCGGCATCGCGGGCATGGACCGCGCGCTGCGCGCAAACATCATCGCGAAGAGCGGCAAGGCGGTCGAAGTCGCGGGCGATATCGACACCGTCGTGCTCGACAAGACCGGCACGATCACGATCGGCAATCGCCGCGCGACCGGATTCATGCCCGTCGGCGCCTACGACGAAGGCGAGTTGAAGCGGCTCGCCGCGATGGCGTCGTTCGGCGATCAGACGCCGGAGGGCAAGAGCATCGTCTCCGTGGTGTCGCCGCTTGCGCCCTACCCGGCCGATCACGGCATGCACGCCTTGCCGAAGGACGCGAAGCTGATTCCGTTCAGCGCGCAAAGCCGCATGAGCGGCGTCGACCTGCCCGACGGCCGCATGATCCGCAAAGGCGCGCCCGATGCAGTGGTCGCGTACGTGAAGCAGCACGGCGGCGAAGTGCCGTTCGGCCTCGACCCGATCCTGCAGCAAGCGGGGAAGCTTGGCGCGACGCCGCTGCTGGTCGCGAACGGCAACGAGATCGCGGGCGTGGTGATTCTCGAAGACGTGCTCAAGCCCGGCATCCGCGAACGCATCCAGCACTTGCGCAAGATGGGCCTCTACACGGTGATGGTCACGGGCGACAACAAGCTGACCGCCGCGACGATCGCGCAGCTCGCGGGCGTCGACAACTTCATCGCCGAAGCGACGCCCGAGGCGAAGCTCACCTATCTGCGTAAAGAGCAGGCCGAAGGCAAGCTCGTCGCGATGATGGGCGACGGCACCAACGACGCGCCCGCGCTCGCGCAAGCCGACGTCGGCCTCGCGATGAACTCGGGCACGCAGGCCGCGAAGGAAGCCGGCAATATGGTCGACCTCGACAGCGATCCGACCAAGCTCATCGAAGTGATCGAGATCGGCAAGCAGCTGCTGATGACGCGCGGCGCGCTCACGACGTTCTCGATCGCCAACGACGTCGCCAAGTATTTCGCGATCGTGCCCGCGCTCTTTGCCGGCACGCTGCCGTGGCTCGGCGCGATGGACGTCATGCATCTGCATTCGCCGACCTCCGCGATTCTGTCGGCGGTGATCTTCAACGCGCTGATCATTCCGTTGCTGATTCCGATCGCGCTGAAGGGCGTCAAGTACCGCGCGCTCGGCGCCGACGCGCTGTTGCGACGCAACCTGCTGGTTTGGGGACTCGGCGGCGTGATCGTGCCGTTCGCCGGGATCAAGCTGATCGATGTCGTGATGGTCGCGCTGCATCTGGTCGCGTGACTCGGGTCACATGAGCATCGCGTGAAATCCGCGCACTGAGCTTTGCATGAGACCAGAGTAAGCGCTAAAGCGCTAACTCTGGTCGACAGGGAGACAACCATGCTGCGCTACGTATCGAAAAGTGCCTTGCTGCTGGGGATGGCAGTCGTGCTGGTGTGCGGCCTCTATCCGGCGATCCTGTGGATCATCGGGCAGACCGCGTTTCCGTTCCAGGCGAACGGCAGCATCGTGAACGGGCCCGACGGCAAGCCGGTCGGTTCGCTCTTGATCGCGCAGCCGTTCACGAAGGACGAATACTTCCAGCCGCGTCCGTCCGCTGTGTCGTATGACGGGTCGTCGTCGGGTTCGTCGGCGCTCGCGGCGTCGAACTATGCGCTGCGCGATCGCGTCGCGCGCACGCTGGGACCGATCGCGCAGTATGCGAGCGGGCCAAAGGCGGGACAGCTCGTCGCGCCCGATGTCGAGACGTGGTTCCAGGCGGATCGCGCCAACGGCCAGCCTCATATCGTCGCGCAATGGGCCGACGCGCATAACTCGCTCGCGCAGGCGTGGGTCAACGCAGACCCGTCGCATGGGAAGTACGTCGACGAGTGGACGAAGAGCCACCCGCAAGCAGTCAAGCAATGGATCGCGGCGAACCCCGGCACGCCACAGCCGAAAGCGGCGGACCTTGCCGTGCCGTTCTTCGAATCGTTCTCGGCCGAGCACCCAGGGCAGTTCCCGTCGAGCGTCACGAAAACCGGCAGCGACGGCAAGAGCGTCACGTCGATCGAACCTGTGAAGACCGGCTCCGACATTCAGTCGATCTTCTTCGACATGTGGCGGCAGGACCATCCGGACGTCGTGCTGCAAAACGTGCCTGGCGATTTCGTGACGACCTCGGGCTCGGGTCTCGACCCCGACATCACGCTCGCCAACGCCGACTATCAACTGGACCGCGTGGCCGCCGCATGGGCCAAGGATACGAAGCGCGATCCGGCGATGATCAAGAGCGAAGTCAGCGCGCTGCTGCAGCAGAAGGCGCATGCGCCGCTGGGGGGTCTCGCGGGCGAACCGTTCGTGAACGTGCTCGAAGTCAACCTCGAATTGCGCAGGCGGTTTGGGGCGCCGGCGTAAGGCCATTCGATTCGGCTCCGGGTGCTCCGATCCGATAGCGACTATATTGGTTGATAAGGCCCTGTCGCCGATCGCCTGTGCAAATTCGATGCCGGCCCGGCCAGCGGGGCTACGGGTATTCCCGCAAGGAAGACCCGAAGGGAGAGCCATCATGCGCCGCATCTACTTCCTCTTGCCCGACGTGCCGAGCGCGAAGGGCATCATCGACGAGCTGCTGCTCAAGCGCATCGAGTGGCGGCATATCCACGTGCTCGCCCGTCCCGGCACCCCGCTCGAAGACCTGCCGCAATGCACGCTCTCGCAGCGCAGCGACCTGCTTCCCGCACTTGCGCGCGGCACGGCGGCGGGCGGCGTGACAGGCGCGCTGGCGGGGCTCATCGCGATGGCGTTTCCTCCAGCGGGGCTCACGATCGCGGGCGGCGCCGTGGTGCTGATGACGCTGGCGAGCGCGGGTTTCGGCGCGTGGACGGCGACGATGATCGGCGTCGACGTCCCGAACACGCGACTGAAACGCTTCGAGGCCGCGATCGAGAAAGGCGAGCTGCTGATGATGGTCGACGTGCGAAAAGACCTCGTCGACGAGATCGAAGAACTCGTCAAGAGCCATCATCCCGAAGCGGATATCGAAGGCACGGACCCGACGATACCGGCATTTCCG
This sequence comes from Trinickia camelliae, assembly GCF_053525655.1. Classification (NCBI taxonomy): domain Bacteria; kingdom Pseudomonadati; phylum Pseudomonadota; class Betaproteobacteria; order Burkholderiales; family Burkholderiaceae; genus Trinickia; species Trinickia camelliae. Next base: position 352,005 of record NZ_JBCHAA010000004.1, on the reverse strand, counting down.
TAACCGTTTTCGTCGAGCCAACACGCTCGCGCGGGCTTGACGATCCGGGCTGCGCGAGCCGCCCTTGCCAGCGTCCCAGCCGACATCGAGGCCGCCGCGCGCAGCAGCGGCCGCCCTCCCCGTTTTGCCGTTTGCCTTGCTTTTCCACTTCGAATCGCGGCACGATACGGTAACGTTCATACCGTTTTCACGTCATTCGTGCGTGCAAAAACTCCTTGGAAAACAGGCATGCGACTTAGCTTATTGAAGGGAATCCGACCTCTGGACCGGGCTGGCGCCCTTCGCGATGCGATGGCGGGCGCGACGCTCGCCTCGATGAACATCCCCCAGGTGCTCGGCTATGCGCGCATCGCGGGCATGCCCGCGGTGACGGGCCTCTACACCGTCCTCTTGCCGCTCGTGGCGTTCGCGATCTTCGGCGCATCGCGGCACCTCGTCGTCGCGGCCGATTCGGCCACCGCCACGATCTTCGCGAGCCGGCTCGCAACCATGGCGCCCGTCGCGAGCGCGAAGTACGCGGCGCTCGCGGGCGTCGTCGCGATGCAGACGGCCGCGCTGCTCTTGATCGCGCGCATCTTCAAGCTCGGCTTTCTCGCCGACTTTCTCTCGCGCACGGTGCTGGTCGGCTTTCTTGCCGGCGTCGGCGTGCAAGTGGGCATCGCGATGCTCGGCGACATGTTCGGCGTGACCGTGACGACGCGGCACAGCATCGAGCAGCTAGGCCAGGTCCTCGATCAGTTACCGCACACTCAGCTCCCCACGCTGGCGATTGCGGCGCTCGTGGTAGCGCTCATCCTCGGCTTCAAGCACTTCATGCCGCGCCTGCCGGTTGCGCTCTTCGCCGTCGTGGCGTCGATCGCGGCAAGCTACGCGTACAACTTCGCGGGTCACGGCATCGCGGTGATCGGGCCCGTCGCGGGCGGGTTGCCGTCGCTGCACTGGCCGCTCGTCGGCTGGCGCGAATCGCTCGAACTGCTGCCCACCTCCGCGTCGTGCTTCGCGATGATCATCGCGCAGAGCGCCGCGGCCAGCCGCGCGTTCGCGGAACGCTATCGCGAGCCCGTCGACATCGACTCCGACATCCTCGGCATCGCCGCCGCCAATGCGGCCGCGGCGGTGACCGGCGCGTTCGTCGTCAACGGCAGCCCGACGCAGACCGCGATGGCCGAGCGCGCCGGTGCGCGCAGCCAAGTGGCGCAGCTGGTGTTCGCGGCCGTGGTCGTCGTGGTGCTGCTGTTCCTGAGCGGCACGCTTCAGTACCTGCCGCACTGCGTGCTGGCCGGCATCGTGTTCACGATCGCCGTCGGCCTCGTCAACGTGCCGAGCCTGATGGCGATCCGCAGCGAGAGCCCTGGCGAATTTACGCTGGCGCTCTTCACGGCGGCGTCGGTAGTCGTGATCGGCGTCGAGCAGGGCATCTTGCTGGCGGTCTTCCTGTCGCTGTTGCGGCACGTGCGCCACAGCTATCGCCCTCACACGATGATGCTCGAGCCCGGCGCCGATTCGCGCTGGCTGCCCGCGCCGGCCACGCCGGGCGCCGAGACCGCGCCCGGGCTGATCGTGTACCGCTTCGGCGCCGATCTCTTTTACGCCAACGATCATTTCTTCGTCGATGAAGTCCGCGATCTCATCGAGCATGCGCCGAGTCCCGTGCGCTGGTTCGTGGTCGATGCGGGCGCCATCACCGATCTCGACTACTCGGCTGCGCGCACCGTCACCGAGCTCTGCGAAACGCTGACGCAGCGCCAGGTCCAGGTCGTGTTCGCACGCGTCAACCAATACCTGTATTCGGACATGGTCCGGCACGGCATCGCCAGCGTGATCGGCGAGACGCGCATCTTCAAGACGCTGCATGAGGCGCTCGCCGTCGTCGAGGCGGACGAAAGCCTGCACGCGAGGCACGAGGTCTGAAGCCGGCGGGCCGGTGCGTAAATAACCGGCCCCGCGCTGCAACTGGCTTATGATGCGAGCCCTTCTCTCTCTTCGAAGCGTGAACACGCATTTCTCGTCATGGCCAATCTCAACTTCACGCTCACCGGCGACTTCGTCGAATTGCACAACCTGCTGAAGATCACGGGCCTCGCGGACAGCGGCGGCTCGGCGAAGGCGATCGTCGCGTCGGGCGCGGTCACGGTCGACGGCCAGGTCGAGCTGCGCAAGACCTGCAAGATCCGCGCGGGCCAGGTCGTCATGCTCGGCGACACGCGCATCGCCGTGCACGAAGCGGCTTAGCACGCATACTGACGCGCCTTCGCGCCCGCAATGCGGCACAGATAGACCGCTCGCCTCATCGACAGCCGCACGCGCTGGCCATATGCTGTCTGTTTTCGAAATAAGAAAGGTGCGCGCAAGGTTCGCCGCACCAGCAGGTTTTCGCAGGTCCCTATGTCTCAATCCCGTCTTTCTCACGCGGCCGTTCCGCCGCCCAGCCTCACCCGCCACGCCGCCGACACCGCCCGTCTTGCCGCGCCGCTCGCGATCGCACAGCTCTCGCAGATGGCGATGGGCGTCACCGACACCATCCTGCTCGGCTCGCTCGGCCCCGACGCGCTCGCGGCCGGCGGCCTCGGCGCCACGCTCTTCTTCGTCGTCGTGACGCTGCTGCAAGGCGTGCTGACCTCGGTCTCGGTCAGCGTCGCCCATGCGCGCGGCGCGCAGGCCGAACACCGCGTGCCGCACATCTATTGGACCGGCCTCCTGCTCTCGGCGATTCTCGCGGTGCCCGCGTTCGTGCTGCTGTCGTTCGCGCATCCGATCCTGCTCGCGTTCGGCGAGCCGCCCACGCTCGCGCGCGACGTCGGCGAATACGCGAACATCCTGCGCTGGGCGGCGCTCGGCAGCCTGATCGGGATCGGCATGATGCGCTCGTTCCTGCCCGCCATCGGCGCGGCGAAACGCTTGCTGTGGGTATCGATCGCGGGGGTCGCCGTCAATGCGGTGCTCAACTACGGCCTGATTCACGGCGCCTATGGCTTGCCGCGGCTCGGCTTTCTCGGCTCGGCGGCGGCGACGACCTGCACCATCTGGCTCACGGCAATCGCGCTCGTGATCCTGCTGCACGGCCGCGAACGCTACCGGCGCTTCGTCACTGCCGCGCGGCCGAAACTCCCGCTGATGGGCGAGCTGTTCGCGATCGGCTGGCCCGTCGCCATCACCTATGGCGTCGAATCGACGCTCTTTCTCGCCACCGGCCTCATGATCGGCCTGCTCGGACAGACGCAACTCGCGGCACATCAGATCGCGCTGAACGTCGCGTCGGTGGCGTTCATGGTGCCGCTCTCGATCGGCCAGGCCGCGAACGTGCGAGTCGGCTACTGGGCCGGCGCCGGGCAGCCGCTCGCGGCACGGCACGCGGGCTTCGTCGCGCTCGGGCTCGGCGTCGGGTTCATGACGCTGTCGGGCCTGGTGCTGATTCTTGCGCCGCATTGGATCGTCGGGCTCTATCTGCGTCTCGACAATCCGTCCGAGGCGCCGACGGTCGCGCTCGCCGCAACGCTGCTCGGCGTGGCGGCCGTGTTCCAGATCGTCGACGGCATGCAGACGGTCGCCGCAGGGTGCTTGCGCGGTCTCAAGGACACGCGCATCCCGATGATCGCGGCGGCGTTCGGCTATTGGGGCGTCGGCTTCCCGACCGGCTATACGCTCGCGTTCCACTTCGGCCTCGGTGCGCGCGGCCTGTGGTGGGGGCTGGCGGCCGGGCTCGCGAGCGTCGCCATACTGTTGACGCTGCGCTTTCATAAGAAGAGCCAGCATTTGACAGACACGCCCCAGGCATAAGCAAAGCATCCGTTGTTGGTTGGCGCGCGGCATCGCGCCGGGTACGATGGAATCGACTCCTCTGACAGGGTGTTTGGCCCGCGCTGCCGGCGGGCCTTCTTTTTTACTCCTCCGTTTTTCCTCTCGCGCTGTCGTTGCTGGGCACGCCGCTTGCTGATTGGCTGACGGACTGACGGCTTCGCCAAGCGATTCCTCCTTACATGCCTTTTTCTAGGCAGACGCTCAACGAACGTCCCGTCTGACGAAGAAACGCATCGATGGGAGAGCGACGCACCGTGATCGAACTTGGGCGACCGGGCAACCCTGCGCGCCAGCACGCGCAGGATGCAATCACGCGTCTTTCGCGGACGCGCCAAGCGGCCTCGCGTGCAATCCGATACATAGCCCTCCTCGTCCTGGCCACGCTGATCGCCTCCTGCGCGACGCGGCCCCCCGCCAATGTCAACCACCCCGTCACCCACGCGCTCCCCGCGTCGGCGGATACGCCGCTCTCCGAAGCCCTCGCTCCGCTCGAAAAGGCCCATCCCGGCGAATCGGGCTTCGTGCTGCTGCCGAGCGGCGTCGCAGGGCTGCAGATGCGCGTGGCGCTCGCGCGCGCCGCGACGAAAACGCTCGACATGCAGTACTACATCGCCGACGAGGACGTCACCGGCAAGCTGATGCTGGCTGCGGCGCTCCATGCCGCCGACCGCGGCGTGCATGTGCGGCTCCTCGTCGACGACCTGAACTTCAAGGACATCGACAACACGATGGCCGCGCTCAACACGCATCCGAACATCGACGTGCGCGTGTTCAACCCGTACGGCAGCGCGCAATGGGGGATGTTCGAGCGCACCGAGAACATCTTCACGAAAATCGATCACTTCACGCGCCGCATGCACAACAAGGCGATGATCGCGGACAACCAGATCGCGGTCGTCGGCGGCCGCAATCTGAGCGACGAGTACTTCGGCATGAGCCCGACGCTCGTGTTTCGCGATCTCGACGTGTTGGCAGCCGGGCCGGTCACGCACGATGTCTCGGCGAGCTTCGACACGTTCTGGAACAGTTCGGATTCCTACCCGCTCTCCGTACTGAACAAGCAGCACTTCGAAACCGCCGATCTCGACGCGACGCGCGACGCATTGCGCGCCCATTGGCGCGAAGACGCCGACGCCTACAACGCCAAGCCGCTCGACAAAACGCCGCTCGCCGAGCGCATCGCGCAGCAGCAGCTGGATCTCACGTGGGCGAAAGCCGAATTTCGCGGCGACTCGCCAAGCAAGATCACGGCGCCGAGCGACACCTATCGAAGCCCGCCGATGCACGCGCTCGTCGAGACGGTGCGGTCCGCGCAGCGCGAGGTGCTGATCCTGTCGCCCTACTTCGTGCCGCACGAAGGCGGCGTCAAACTGCTCGGCGAGCTGACCAAGCGCGGCGTGCGCGTGGCGGTACTGACCAACTCGATGGCGTCCACCGACGCGATCTCCGTGCAGGCCGGCTATAGCCCGTACCGCGTGCCGCTGCTCGAAAACGGCGTCGAGCTGTACGAGTACAAGCCTCTCCACCAAACACCCGAAGGGCACGAAGAGCACGAGAGCCTCACAGGCTCCGAATCGCGCACGGCCCTGCACGCGAAGGTCTACGTGATCGACCGCAGCACGCTCGTGATCGGCTCGATGAATCTCGATCCGCGCTCGGCGCACCTGAACACCGAGCTCGCGCTCTTCATCCACAGCCCGGCGCTCGCCAGCCAAGTCGCGCAACTGTTCGAACAGGCGACGTCGCTGCGGGCAAGCTACCGTCTGCGGCTCGCGACGCCCGCCGAAAGGGCCCAGCTGCAAGGGCTCGCCGGGTCCACGTCGCGCATCGTGTGGACGAGCGAGGAACCCGGCGCAAGCGGCCCCTATCTGAAGACTTGGACGCTCGACCCGCAAGCCGGCCTCTACCGAAACGCGCTCACGGGTCTATTCTTGTGGTTGCCCGTCGATTCGGAGCTGTGACGCTGGCATGACAGCGCGCCGAATCCGAACCCTCTGTCAATTGGAGCTGAACATGACCGACGACGTACGCATGGAACGCGACACCTTCGGCGAAATCGCCGTGCCGAACGCGCACCTCTGGGGCGCGCAAACGCAGCGTTCGCTGCAAAACTTCAAGATTTCGACGGAAAAGCAGTCGCCTGAACTCATCAACGCGCTGGCGATCATCAAGCGCGCGGCGGCCGAGGTGAATCTCGGCCTGGGCGTGCTGCCCGAAGACAAAGCGCACGCGATCATGCAGGCGGCCGACGAAGTCATCGACGGCAAGCATCCGGGCGAATTCCCGCTCGCGGTCTGGCAGACGGGTTCCGGCACGCAGACCAACATGAATCTGAACGAGGTGCTCGCGAACCGCGCCAGCGAATTGATGGGCGGCGAGCGCGGCGAGGCGCGCAAGGTGCATCCCAATGACGACGTGAACCGCGGCCAGTCGTCGAACGACGTGTTTCCGACGGCGATGCACGTCGCCGCGGCGTACGGCATCGTCAAGCATCTGCTGCCCGCGCTGAAGACGCTGCGCGCGACGCTCGACACCAAGGCGCAGGCCTTCGCCGGCATCGTGAAGATCGGCCGCACGCACCTGCAGGACGCGACGCCGCTCACGCTCGGCCAGGAGTTTTCGGGCTACGTCGCGCAGCTCGATCACGGCATCAAGCACGTCGAATCCGCCCTGCCCCATCTCTATGAGCTGGCGCAGGGCGGCACGGCGGTCGGCACGGGCCTCAACGCGCATCCGCAGTTCGCGCACAACGTCGCACAGACGATCGGCAAGCTGACCGGCCTGCCGTTCGTCACGGCGCCGAACAAGTTCGAGGTGATGGCCGCCGCCGACGCGCTGGTGTTCGCGCACGGCGCGTTGAAGACGGTCGCGGCGAGCCTCATGAAGATCGCCAACGACATCCGCTGGCTCTCGAGCGGCCCGCGCTGCGGCCTCGGCGAACTGTCGATTCCGGAAAACGAGCCGGGCAGCTCGATCATGCCGGGCAAGGTCAACCCGACCCAATCCGAGGCCATGACCATGCTGTGCTGCCAGGTGTTCGGCAACGACGTCGCGATCAACCTGGGCGGCGCGAGCGGCAACTTCGAGCTGAACGTGTTTCGTCCGATGATCGCGCACAACGTGCTGCAATCGATTCGCCTGCTCGCCGACGGCGCGCACAGCTTCAACGACAACTGCGCGGTCGGCATCGAGCCGAATCACGACCGCATCGAGACGCTCCTGAACGAATCGCTGATGCTCGTGACGGCGCTCAATCCGCACATCGGCTATGACAAGGCCGCCAAGATCGCGAAGAAGGCGCACAAGGAAGGCACGACGCTGAAGGCGTCGGCGCTCGCGCTCGGCTATGTGACCGAGCAGCAGTTCGACGAGTGGGTGCGTCCGCAGGAGATGGTCGGCAACGCGCAGAAGTAGCGGCGCGCCGACCAACAAAAAGCGCCGTGGCGGCGGACCGTCACGGCGCTTTTCACATCAGGCTCGCGTCAGATCTTCCCTTGCGCGATTTCCTCGGGCTTGAGTTCGACGATCGCGTCGAGCGCAGCCTTCACGTCCATCGCGTACTTGGCGATGCTTTTCTGCTCGTCGGTTTCCGGCACGAACGCCGGCACCGGGATCGGCGTGCCGTTCTCGTCGACGGCGACGAACACGACCAGACAGTCGGTCGTCAGACGCAGCTGACCGCTTTTCGGGTCGCCCGCCATCACCGTGACGTGGATATGCATGCTGGTGCGGCCCGTCGCGACGACGCGCGCGCGCAATTCGACCAGATTGCCGACGAGAATCGGCCGGCGGAAGCGAATATTGCCGACGCTGACCGTCACGCAATAGCGCCCCGACCAGACGGCGGCGCACGCATACGCGGTCTCGTCGATCCACTTCATCAACGCGCCGCCATGCACCTTGCCGCCGAAGTTGACGGACGTTGGCTCCGCGAGAAAGCGGAAGGTGGTTTCGGAACGGTCCATCGGTGCGGCGGGCGTGCTCATCGTGACTCCGGTCAGGCGAGGGTTCTAAATGAGCGGATTATAAAGGGGCAAATTGTCGCGCGCTGTGCCGATCAACCCGCGTGCATCAACCCGCATGCAGAGACGCGAAGCGTTCGCGATAGTCGAGCGGCAGGACGCCGAAGCGCCTCATGAACGCGCGGCGCAGGTTCTGCTCGCTGCCGAAGCCGCATTCGAGCGCGATGCGCTTGAGCGGCCGCGCCGATTGCGCGAGCGCGCGCGACGCCGCTTCGAGCCGCAGCTCCGCCACCGTCTTCGCGGGAGTGCGTCCGACCTCGTCGACGTAGCGCCGCGCGAACGTGCGCGGGCTCATGCTCGCTTCTTCTGCGAGCCGTTCCACCGATAAATCGTCTTGCAGGTTCGCCGCCATCCAGCTGTGCAGCGTGTCGAACGCGCCGCCCGCCGACGCCTGGGCATTGAGCGCGGCGCTGAATTGCGACTGGCCGCCGGGCCGCTTCATGAACACGACCAGGCGCCGCGCCGCCTGCATGGCGACATCGTGGCCGAGGTCCTCCTCGATCAGCGCCAGCGCGAGATCGATGCCCGCGGTGACGCCCGCCGACGTCCAGACGGCGCGGCCGTCGCGCACGTCGCGGATGAAGATCGGGTCGGCGTCGACCTGCACCGCCGGGTACCGCCGCGCGAGCAGCCCCGCGCTGCGCCAATGCGTCGTCGCGCGGCGGCCATCCAGCAGGCCCGCCGCGGCCAGGTAGAACGCGCCGGTGCAGACCGAGCAGACGCGCCGGATCTGCGGCGCGCGGCGCGCGATCCAGTCGACGAGTTCTGGCTGCATCACGAGGCCCTCGTCGGCCGGGATGCCGGGGATGATCAGCGTGTCGATCGGCAGGCCGTCGAGCGTGTCCAGGCGCTCGGTGAGGATCGGCAGGCCGGGATAGGTGTCGAGCGCGCCGCCATCGATCGACGCCACGGTCGTCCGATACGCGGCCGGCTCGCCCGCTTTGCCCGGACCGCCGAGACCGGTGGCGCGCGCGGTCAGCTCCGCGCGCCAGAACGCCTCGAGCGGACCCGCCGCGTCGAGCAGCACGAGATCGGGCGCAACCGCAAAAACGACGTGGCGAACTTCGGAAGTCATGTCGAAACCCTCGATGGAAAACCCTTCACAGCGCCCTCTTCACAACGCGGCCATCGCCGCAGCGCGCGAACGCGACCACGCGAGGGCGACAGTCGCGAGCGCGGCCAAGCCGAGCAACGGAAAAATCGCCGCATTGACCGCGTCCCACCCGAAATGCGCGAGCCATTGCCCGGCAAACAGCGACGCCAGCGCGGTAAAGCCAAACGTCGTGAATTCGCTCGCCGCCTGCGTCTTCGCGCGCTCGCTCGGCCGATACGACTGCGCCAGCAGCGTCGTGCCGCCGACGAACATGAGGTTCCAACCGACGCCGAGGCACGCGAGCGCCGCGTAGAAATGCGGCAGATCGGCCGAGCGCAGCGCGATCACGCCGCACATCGCAGAAAGCGCGATCCCCGCGCCGATGACGCGCAGCACGCCAAAGCGGTCGATGAGTCGCGCCGAAAAGAACGACGGCGCGTACATGCCGACCAGATGCCACTGGATGATCTCGGCGCCTTGGCCGATCGTGTGGCCGCAGGCGACGGCGGCGATGGGCGTCGCCGTCATCACGAACATCATCACCGCGTAGCCGAGCGCGTTGTTCGCCAGCGCGGCGGCGAAGATCGGCTGGCGCACGATTTGCGCGAGCGGACGCGCGGCGGCCGTCTCCGCGCTCGCTGCTTGTGCCACGTGTGACGGCGCGTGACTCGCTCCGCTCGCCGCGCCGTCGCGATACACCATCAGCAGCAGCGCCATCGAAGCCAGCCCAAACACCGTCACGACCACATACGACCCGGCAAACGCGACGGACGCGAACCAGTCCCGGCTCCACGCCGCGATCGCCGGACCGAGCACCGCCGCGACGACACCGCCCGCGAGCACCGTCGAAATCGCGCGGCTCTTGCCCGCGAAGCCGGCCGCATCGGCTGCGGCGAGGCGGTAGTACTGCGCGAACGCCTGAAATACGCCGACGGTCGCGGTGCCGCAGCAGAACGCGACAAAACTGTGATGAAAGATGGCCCAGACCGAGATCGCGCCGCCCGCCGCGCCGACGCTCGCGCCGATCGCAAAGCCCGCGCGCCGGCCGATCTTCGCCATCAGGAACGATGCGAAGACCGTCGTCAGCGCGGCGGCGACCGTGATCAGCGAAAACGGCAGCGTGGCGAAGGCTTTGTCGCGCGCGAGCGTGTAGCCGACGATGCCGGTGAGCGTCAGGTCGATCGATACCGACGACGTGTAGAGCGCCTGGCACAGCGCCAGCACGCGCGTATTGCGCCGGCCGAGGCCGGCTGTTGCATCGGAGGATGAGGACTGAGCGGAAGGCGGCATCGACGGCCTCGAAGCGGGTGGACGGTATTCAAATCGTCCCACGCCCGCTATTGGCAGAAATGCCAATGATGCATCAATTGCTGCCAGAAGATCGAGCGCACCCGAGAACGGGCGAAAGCGCGGCCAAGCCTCGCCCGCTACGCGTTACTTGTGGAAGGTGATGCCTTCGTCGATGGTGCCGTACATCTCGATCGTGCCCGAGCCGGCGCTCGGCGCTGGGCCGCCGCCCGCGCAGGCGCTGCAGAGGAAAGCGGCCAGCATCGCCGCCAGGAACACTTTCATGACTGCCCTTTGGTTCATCGCGTTGCGCGAAGGAAGAAATCGATTCTAGCGCAGCGGCGAGCGCGTACTCATGTTGCGCGCCGGGTCGCGACGCTTCGGGCAATCTCCCGCCGCCAATCCGAAGCCGCATTCGACATTTCGATCTAGCCTGAAACATCGAATGCAGCGCAGCGGTAGAGTATCGACACGCGCCCTTCCTCGCGCTGGCAGCCACCTCGAACCATCAAACCGGCCGCGCGACACCCCCTCGTCTATACGGAGATCCACCATGCCCGCCCCGCTTCCCGACCACAACGAAGGCCACTTCCCCGGCTTGAGCCGCATCGGCTCGCTGCTCGCCGATCCCGGCCGCGCCGCCATGCTCTGGGCGCTGATGGACGGCAGCGCGCGCCCCGCCGGCGAACTGCAATTGATCGCGGGGCTGTCGCCATCGGCGGCGAGCGGGCATCTCGCGCGGCTCTCCGAAGGCGGCCTGCTCGCGCTCGAGGTGCGCGGACGCCACCGCTACTACCGGATCGCGACGCCCGACATCGCGGCGTCGATCGAAGCACTCGCCAACCTCGCGCAAGCGAGCGCGCCGCAGCGCGCGACGCCGCGCCCCGCACGCACGGTGCCGCTCGAGATGCGCTACGCGCGCACCTGCTACGACCACATGGCGGGCGAGCTCGCGGTGCGCGTCTTCGAAAAAATGATCGGCGAGCACTGGCTCGTCCAGGACGGCGACGCGATCGAAGCGACCGACACCGGCGCCGCGAAGCTCGCGAGCCTGGGGGTCGACGTGGGCATCGAACGCGGACGCCGCCGACGCTTCGCCTGCACCTGCCTCGACTGGAGCGAGCGGCGCGCCCACCTCGGCGGCGCGCTAGGCGCAGCGCTGCTTGAAAGCTGGTCGGAGCAAGGCTGGGTCGAGCGCGCGGAAAAGCCGCGCGTGCTGCGCATCACCCCCACCGGACACCGCCAATTCGACGCCATTCTTTCGACTTGAAAGCCGGCGGATTACGAATTTAGGGCGCGGACATTCTTTGTTACAGACGACGACTGGAGACTTACAAAACACAGCGCTTTGATACAGGGGCAAAGGCTAGAGTGATTCCATGGAATGCCGTAGCATCCCACCCGTCTCGGACCACGGACCATCATGAAAACGCCAACCCCATCGCCTCGACTGACCCTCCGTCGCTTGACGGGTTACGTGCTGCTCGCCATCGCGCCGTTCGCGCTGGCGTCGCACGCAGCCTTCGCACAGACCGAGCCGCCGCAGGACATGCCGCCGCAAACCGCGCCGGCCGCGCAGCAAGTCGATCCGCCCTCGCGCGTCGCACGCCTGAACTACATGTCGGGCGCCGTGACGACCGAGCCCGCCGGCGCAACCGACTGGTCATACGCGACGCTGAACCGTCCGCTCACGACCGGCGATCAATTGTGGAACGACACGAACGCCCGCTCCGAAATGCATATCGGCTCGACGGCCGTGCGCCTCGGCGCCTCGACGAGCCTCGACGTCCTCAATCTCGACGACACCAACGCGCAGCTCAAAGTCGCGCAAGGCACGCTGTCGACGCACGTGCGCGAACTCGCGCCGGGTTCGTCGTATGAAATCGACACGCCGAACGTCGCGGTCGGCGTGACCGGCCCCGGCGACTATCGCGTCGACGCCGCGCCCGACGGCAGCACGACGACGGTGACGGTGCGCGAGGGCTCGGTCACGGTCTATGGCGACGGCGGCCAGGTGCCGATGCAGGCCGGCCAGCAGATCACGTTCTCCGGCACGAATCTCCAGCAGGTGGCGAGCAACGGCACGCCGCCGCCCGACGCGTTCGACCACTGGGCGATGGGCCGCGATCAGGCCGAGGACCGCTCGATCTCCGCACGCTACGTATCGCGCGACATCCCCGGCTACCAGGATCTCGACGCGAACGGCACGTGGAGCAACAGCCCGCAGTACGGCGCCGTGTGGGTGCCGAATTCGACGCCGGCTGGCTGGGCGCCGTACCACGAAGGCCACTGGGTCTGGCAAGCGCCGTGGGGCTGGACCTGGGTCGATGACGCACCGTGGGGCTTCGCGCCCTACCACTACGGCCGCTGGGCGTACGACGACGATCGTTGGGCGTGGGTGCCGGGTCCGCTCGTCGAGAGCGCGCCGCCCGTCTATGCGCCGGCGCTCGTTGCGTTCGTCGGCGGCGGAGGCGGCGGTGTCGACTGGGGCGTGAACCTCACGATTGGCGGCGTCGCCACGGCGGGCTGCGCGTGGTTCCCGCTCGGCCCCGGCGAAGAGTGGCACCCGAGGGACGGCGGCTGGAGCCCGCGCTACTACGAGCGCGTGAACCAGACGGTGATCGTCAACAACCGCAACGTGAACATCACCAATATCAACAACATCCACAACACGTACATCAACTACCGCGCGCCGGGCGCGGTGACGGCAGTGCCGGCGACGGCGTTCGTCCACGGCCAGCCCGTCATGCGCTTCGCGCAGAAGGTCGATCCGCAGCAATGGCATAACGCGCGGATCAACGCGGGTGCGCCGGGCATCGCGCCGGTACGCGAGAGCTTTGGGCCGGGGATGCGCCAGGCGAACTATCGCCCGCCTCAAGCCGCGATGGGACGGCAGATCGTCGCGACGCGCAACCCGGTCATGCCGGCTGCATTCAACGATCACCTCGCACAGCGGTTCGCGCAAGGCGGTCAGGTGCCGGGCGCCGGCGCCCCGGTCGTGCGCAACGCGCCGCCGGCCGCGTTCCGCGGCGAGGCCGCGCAACAGCAGGCGCACGGCGCGCCCGGTGGCGCGCCGGCGCGCGACGTGCGGCTCGTCAATACGCGCTCGCCGGTGATGGCGCCGATGCACGGTCCGGCGCAGGCCGCCGAGCAGCGTCCGGCTCCGGGTGCGCCTAACGGCGCGCGTCCGGAACTTGGACAGCAAGCCGCGCCGCGCGCGCCGATGGCCGCGGAGCATGGCCAGCCGGGCAACGGCGTGCCGCATCCGCCGCAAATGATGGGCAACGCGAATGGACCGCAGCATGCGCCGGGGCCGATGGAGCAACGTCAGCCGATGGCGCAGCAGCGCGGTGAGCCGGGCACCGCTCCGGGCCGCGAGGCGCAGCCGCAAGTGCCGCATCCTCAGGCGCCGCAAGGTGGCGAGCCGCGTCAAGAGGCTCGCATGCCGCAAGCACCACAAGGCGGACAGCCGCATCAGGACGCCCGTATGCCGCAAGCACCACAAGGCGGACAGCCGCGTCAGGAAGCCCGCATGCCGCAAGCACCGCAGGGCGCTGAGCCGCGTCAGGAAGCCCGCGTACCGCAAGCACCACAGGGCGGACAGCCGCGTCCTGAGCAACACGCCGAGCAGCAGCCGCAGGCACGCCCCGAGCCGGTACGCCCGCAGCCGCAACCGGTTCAGCGCGCCGAGCCGCGTCCGCAGCCGCAGCCGCAACCGCAGGTGCGTCAAGAGCCGCGTCCGCAGCCACAACCGCAGGCACGCGCGGAGCCGCGTCCGCAACCGCAGGCCCACGCTGAACCGCGTCCGCAACCTCAGCCGCAGCCGCAAGCCCACGCTGAGCCGCGTCCGGAGCCGGCACGCCCTCAACCGCAACCACAGCCGCACCCGGAACAGCACGCCGAGCAGCACAGCGGCGGCGGTCAAAACGAGCACAAGAAGGAATAACCGGAACGCTGTAAACGACAAAGCCCGCGGCACGGTCCGCGGGCTTTTTTACGTCCTGTGAATCCCCAATGACAGCAGGACCGTGGTACGGCGTCTGACGTCCGCCGTCAAACCGCCATCGGCGCCGTCAACGGATCGTGGTGCCGGTAGCCAGTCAGCGAAAAATCGGCCGGTTCGACCTTCTCCAGCCATTCAGGCTCGTAGACGCCCGTTTCCGCATAGCTCGGCACGCGCTCGGAAATCGTGAGCACCGGGCTCTCGTACGGCTCGCGCTCGAGCTGCTTCTTGAGCATGTCGAGCTGATTCTCGTAGATGTGCGCGTCGCCGATGAAATACGTGAACCAGCGCGGCGTATAGCCCGTCAGCCGCCCGACGAGCGACAGCAGCGCCGCGCCTTCGGTCAGATTGAACGGCGTGCCGAGACCGACGTCGTTGCTGCGGATATAGAGGCACAGCGAGATCTCGCGGCGCGTCGCATTCGGCAGGAACTGATACAGCAGATGGCACGCGGGCAGCGCGATCTGATCGAGCAGCGCCGGATTCCAGCCGTGAAACAAAATACGGCGGTCGCTCGGGTTTTGCATGATCGTGTCGAGGCACTGGCGCAACTGATCGACCGCCTTGTAGAGCAGGACCTTGCCTTGCCCGTCTTCGTCGAACTGCGTGACGATGCGATAGCCGCGCCCCGTTGCATCGGCGATTTGCGCGGACGCATCCGCGTTCAGCAGCTTGTACGCGGGCCATTTGCGCCACTGCACGCCATACACGTCGCCGAGGTCGTCGGGGCCTTCGCGGTAGGGATTGGCAAGCCACTGCGGGTTGTCGTTCGCGTTCGCGTCCCACACTTTGCAACCGAGATCGCGGAAATCGGCCGCGCTCCTCGACGCGCGCAGAAAGCCGACCAACTCGCCGATCGCCGATTTGAACGCGAGCTTCTTCGTCGTCACAGCCGGAAAGCCCTGCTGCAGGTCGAAGCGCATCATGGCGCCCGGGATGCTGATGGTGCGGATGCCGGTGCGGTTTTCCTGCCAGGTGCCGGTATCGAGGATCGTGCGGACGAGGTCCAGGTACTGTTTCATTCGGGGTTTCCTTCGGCGCGGCGGGAAGCCGCGGAGGTGGCGGTCTGCGGCGGAAGTGCGCCGCAGCTTTTTAGCGATAACCCCGATTCTAGCAAGCGGCGTTGCACCGCTCACGGTGAGCGCCCGGCGACACGCCAGGCGCACCTGTCATCCCCGCTTCCTACGCACGTCAGCGGCCCGAGGCCGTCTCGGCTTCCATGTGACGCATGCCATGCGCGCACAGCAAGCGATACAGCGTCACGCGCGAAATGCCGAGCTCCTGCGCCGCATCGCCGAGCCGTCCGCGATGACGCAACAGCGCGAGCTCGATCGCCTGCCGCTCCGCCGCTTCGCGCGCCTGCGCGAGCGAGACCGGGACGATCTCGACATACTCCGCGAGCTCCAGATCACGCGCCGAGATCGAACGTCCTTCCGACATCACGATCGCGCGCCGCACGCGATTGATGAGTTCGCGCACATTGCCGGGCCAGCCGTAGTTGTGGAGCGCCGCGATCGCGTCGGGCGAGAAGCCGCGCAAACGCCGGCCCGCGTCTTTCTTGAAGCGGTCGAGCATATGCCGCGCGAGCAGCTCGATATCCTTGCCGCGCGCGCGCAGCGGCGGCTCGTCGATCTGCAGCACGCACAGGCGGTGATAGAGGTCCGCGCGGAAACGCCCTTCGAGCATCGCCTGATGCATGTCGACGTGGGTCGCCGAAATGATGCGCACATCGACCGGCACCGCCGCGTGACCGCCGAGCCGTTCGATCGTGCGCTCCTGCAGGAAGCGCAACAGGCTCGCCTGGCTTTCGAGCGGCAAATCGCCGATTTCGTCGAGAAACAGCGTGCCGCCGTTAGCCGCTTCGACGCGCCCGATCTTGCGCTGATTCGCGCCGGTAAACGCGCCGCGTTCGTAGCCGAAGAGTTCCGATTGCAAGAGGTGCGGCGGGATCGCGCCGCAGTTGATCGCGACGAACTGTGCATCGCGCCGCGACGAGCGCTCGTGAATCGCGACCGCGGTCAGCTCCTTGCCCGTGCCGGATTCGCCCGAGATGAACACCGGCGCTTCAGTCATCGCGACTTTGCGGATCGAGCGGAACAGCGCCATCATCGCGTCGCACGATCCGACCATCTCGCCCTCGCCGACATGCGCGCTTTCATTGGACGCCGCATCGGAATCGTCGAGCGACACCATGCCGTACGCGTGGCCGACTGAGTCGACGATGCGGGTCTCCGCATAGGGCATGGTCACGTAATCGAAACAGTAGTCGCGTATCAGACGGCGCACCGCGGCGTCCTGCAACTGGCCGGGCGACGTGGTCGCGACCCAGCCGACGTTCGGCATCGTGAGACACGACTCGAACGCCACGATTTCGTGTTGCTGAAAATGACTCGACAGATCGAGCAGACCGCCCGCCGCCATATCGCTTTTGACAGCGCGGCGAACGTCGCGCGCACACCCGACGACATCGACATGCCAGCCGCGTTGATGGAACTCTGTATTCAGCTGTGCGCTGGGTTCCCGAGTAACGTAAATCAATTGCCGCATTGCGGATTCCATTCTTCAGATCCTCTCGTCAACAAACGCCAAGGATGACGACGCGCTCGAATCACCTGTGGCGAGCCCGCTGGATCAACTCGGTATTCGTATATCAAATACGATTACCGAACGGCCATTCCATTCCGTGTGGACAGCGGATCCCCGATATGCGGCGTATGAAACGCTTATGACCGTGACAGCGGTCTTATTTTGAAGGCTGAAGCTGTTTTGAGATCGTACTATACCGCCGGGTCTGCGAACACAATTATGCGAAGAAAATAATCGGAAACAGCCTGCCATAAGGGCCTTCGCATAAAACCCTTCATTCTTCATACAACTAATAAAAGCATTTTTTGCCGGTATTTCGGAGTCCGCTGAAGCGATTTTGAAAGCCCGTTCCAAAACGAAATTCCACCGCATTTCGACCCCCGTTTCAGCGCTGAAACACTTTCCCCGGTTTTCTTGCATTCCGCATTGCGACATTTTCGAGCCGACCAATTGCGGTAATGGTTTCCGGGCGATGGCATGGCTCTCGCTAAATATCCGGCACACCGGAGACAACGTCATGTCACTCGCTTCCTTTTCTCCTTCGCGCAAGCGCCCGCTCCTGGCCACGCTATTCGCCGCACTAATAGCGATTGCGCTGCCGGCCGCTGCCAGTGCGCAGGAAGCCGTTGATGCGAACCCGCAACAGATGGCGAATCTCGTCGTCGCCGAAGCCTGGCCGACGCTCGCGCCGCTGCCGCAAAGCCTTGCCGCTACGCCCGCCGTGCTGGAGTTCAACACGGCGCCGGCAGCCGGCAGCGACGCGCTCGACGCCAGCGACAACGCCTTGCCCGTCAACGCACCGCCGCTCGACGATCAGGTGCTGTCGCGCCAGCGCGGCGGACGTGAGGGCATGGTGATGCTCGCCGCGACGCCGCAGCTCATGAAAGGCGGCAACGCCGTCACGCTGTGGGACGAAATCGCACCGCCCGCCCCGCTGCCCGTCCCCGTCGACTCGGGACGCGCCGCGCAAGGCAACGTCGCGAGCTACACACGACAGTAAGTAAGCGCAGAAAGCCGCTGTAAGCAAGAGACGGAAAGTAACCAAACGAATTCGCGGGACCGATTTTTCAACGGCAGCCATGCAACGCGGGGCAACGCCGGGAAGGTCGGTCTTTCGCGGGGGAACTTCGATGACCGCCACACTTTCGCCCAAGCGCGCGCTGCATGCGCTCGCGCTGACCCCGGCTTTCGCCGGCGCGCTGATGATCGGCGCGGCCGTCCTAAGCGCGGCCAGCAGCGCTAATGCCCAGCAAAACGGCAACCCCGGCAACATCATCGTCGAGAGCACGGTCACGCCGCGCGATGCGTTCAACCCCGTGCCCAAGAGCGCGGACCCCGTCGCGGTCAGCGCCACGACGTTCCCGGCCACCACGTTCAATCCGACGATGGCCTCGGTCGTCTCCGATCTCGACCTGACCAACGCGCACGGCTCGAGCGGCGTGTCGTCGGCCGGCATGAGCAACGGCAGCGCAGCCGGATTGCAGGCCGTCACGAAGATTCTTTCGGGCTCGACGACGGGCAACAACGTCGCCGTGGGCGCGAACGCCCTGCCGCAGCAAGGGGTGGGCGTGGGCGGCCAAATCTCGATGTCGGTGACAGGCGCGCTCGCGCCGCTCGGCTCCGCACTGGGAGCGCTGAAATGAACTCGCCACTTCACGCACAACGCCCGCTCCGCGCGCTCACCGCTTTCGCGGGCCTGACGATGACGATGCTCGCCCTCGCCGCGCCCGGCAGCGTCTTCGCACAACAAGCCGTGGTCACCGGCAACGCGACGATCGCGACCGGCGCGCTCAACGGCTCGAATGGCGCGCTCACGGTCAACGAGACCGCGGGCCTGAACAACGTGCAAAGCAATCAAGCGGCGATCGTGAGCGGCACGGCCAACGGCGCCGCCTACACCAGCGGCTCGCAAAGCGCGAGCGCGATGGCGCGCGTGCCGAGCGCGAGCGCCAGCATCGAAGGCAATGCATTTTCGAATACGTCCGGAGCGGTGATGGTGAACCAGTCTGCGGGCGCAGCGAATCTCCAGCGCAACAGCGTCGGCCTAGGCGCTGCGGTGACAGGGGTGGAGACCGTCTCGGATAGCGAACTATCCGCGACGGCCCCCAAGCAGGGAGGTCTGGGGCAACAAGCGGGAGCCCATGACGCACGTCAGGCGGTCATCAGTAACGACGCCTTCAAGAACGTCAACGGGGTCGCGCAAGTGAACCAGACGGCCGGCGCAGGTAATGCCACGGCGAACAGTTTTGTGCTCCGTCCCCCGGCGGGCACTTTTTTTTAACTTAGTCGTATCGGAGCGTAATCATGAAGCGCACTCTCATTGCAGTCGCAGTCCTTGCCGCCGTATCGAGCAGCGCATTCGCGCATGATCGTGACAAAGACTCGTTCATCTTCAACTACACCGCGGTAGGCGAGCAGGTCGGCGTACGCGGCTGGGTCACGCTGTTCGGCTGCGTGCAGGTGTCGAGCAGCGCGGGCGCCGTCGTGCAGAACAATCAGAACGTCTGGGCCAAGGCCGATCTCGACCCGATGCCGGGCACCTATACGACGGGCACGGTCACGACCAAGATCGACAACAGCAAGTTCTCGATCACCGGCAGCGGCTCGCAGTCCAAGTCGTCGTGGAGCAGCAGTGTCTCCGCGTCGGCCATGGCTCAGGGCTACCAAAGCGCGTCCGCTTACGCCTACTCGGAGAAGAACAAGTCGTCTTCGAGCGGCGGCTACGAGTACAGCAACCAAAGCGCGTCGGTCGGCGGCTGGTTCCAGCATGACCAGCAAAGCTCGGGTGGCCATATCTCGGCAGGCGGCTCGATCGGCGGCAGCGTCTCTTACTCGTCCGACAACGATCGCCATCATGGCTATGACAGCTTCCACGCTCAAGGCGGCCTCTCGGCCGGCTACAAGGAGTCGAGCTATCAGAACTCGTCGGGCCTCGACGGCAAGTTCAGCGCCGACGAAGGCTCCGGACAAGGCGCGAAGTGGAGCTCCAACAGCGAAAGCGGCTCGGGCAGCCGTGCGTTTGGCGAGGAATCCTCCGGCTATAAGGTCGAAGCCTCCGCGTCGAAGTCGAGCGAAGGCTCGAAGTGGAGCTTCAGCGCGAACGTCGACAAGACGGATGTCTCCACCTACGGGTCGATCACGACGCACATCGACACGCAGAAGCCGACCGTGATGGACGCCACCACCGGCTCGAACGCAGGCAGCGGCATCTCGGGCAACGTCGGCATCAACATCACCGAAGGCGTCGACAACGCGCAAAGCAACGACGTGTCGCTCGCTTCCGTCGATGCAGGCAATGTGTTCGGCAACGCACAGATCTTCAACAACCAGAGCAGCGGTGGCGACGCTCACGTGAAGAACTACACGTTCAACGCATCGATCGGCGACCACTCGCTGGGTCAAGTGTCGGGCAACGTGGGTGTGAACGTGGCTTCGGGCGTGGGCAACGCGCAGAACAACAGCCTCGCCGCATCGACCTCGCTCGTGAGCCCGGGTAGCGCTTCGGCAGTCGCCATGGTCGCGTCCGACGACAACGACCAAAGCGCCAACATGAGCTTCCACGGCTCGATGAACGGCACGGCGATGCTCGGCGCCGGCTCGCTGCAAGGCTCGCAAGGCAACATCGGCGTGAACATCGCCGGTGGCGTCGGCAACGTCCAGCACAACGGACTCGCCATCGCCGCATCGAGCATCGGCCACTAAGTCGCACACGGCCAGCACGGAAGTAAGCAGTGAAATAAGCATGGGGCTGGGGCAGACGCTAAAGCGTCTGCCCCAGCCGACACGGGAGTTCGCGCCGGCCTTCGTTGTGAGGGCCGGCGCACACAGGAGACCCAGCATGCCCGGGTTTGACCGGTTCTCGGCATGGCGGCTCACCGTGACGTTCGCTTGCGGCACAGTGTGTGCGGCAAGCCACGCACAGTCCACCATCGATACGACTAATCTTGCAGGGGTGCCCTTTACCAAGACGGTGCGCTCGATGCGGGAGATTCGTTACAGCCATATCGTCAGCCAGCAGTTCGACTTCAGCTGCGGCGCGGCTGCGCTTGCGACGCTGCTCAAGTACGGCTATGGAATCGATATTCCGGAGACCGAATTGATCCGCCGCATGATGGCGTTTTCGAAGCCCGAAGTCGTCGTGAAGAACGGTTTCTCGATGCTCGACATGAAGAAGTTCGTCGAGACGATCGGGCTGCGCGGGCGCGGTTTCCGGGTCAACTCCGATGCGCTGTATCACTTGCAGATTCCCGTCATGGTGCTGATGAACATCGACGGCTACGAACATTTCGTGATCGTCAAGCATGCCGAGGAAGGCCGCATCTTCATCGCGGACCCCGCGCTCGGCAACCGCATCGTCATGGAAGAGGACTTCGTGAAGAGCTGGAACGGGCTCGTGTTCGCGGTCCTCGGCAAACCGTTCAGGGAGGACTCCCCGCTGTTGCAGGGCAACGAGTCGCTGGCTTTGAAGCTGCGCGAGCGCGCACTTGACACCGGCACGGCCGCGACTCCTTTTGTCGATTACGGATTGTCCAAGGCAGACTGGTTCTGAATGACCATGAAGCTCCCACTTTCGCCTCTCAGCCTCGCGCTTTGCCTGACGGCGTGCGGCCTCGCAAGCGGTGCGATGGCATCGGAGAACACCGCCGAGGTCGTCACATCCGCGGCGCCAGGCTTTCTTACGACGGGCGCAGCCGCAACGCATGCCGTGAAATGGCAAGCGGTCGGCGACGACGTGCTCGCAGACCAGACCGGCAAACATGCCGGCGACTCGATGATTTCCGGGTTCGTCCTGGACCTGCTTTCCAAATGGCAATTGCCAAACGGCGCGGCGGCAGTCGCGCAAGGCTCGCTCGCCGTCACCACGAACGGCAACGGGCAGATGTCGACGCAAGTGAGCACGTCGGCTCGAGTCTTCGACAAGAAGAAAGATCGATCGGACGGCGCCAATCCCAATGCGATCGCGACCGGCGGCCAGAACATCTCGGTCAACGGCGTTTCGCAGGTGACTCAAGTGGCAGGCAACGGCAACGTCGGCTCGAACTCGACGACCATCGATTTCAGTAACGCATCGATTCCGTCGACGCCGGGCAGCACGAACTCGCCAACCGCAAGCGCGAGCAACGCATCGGGCAGCATCAAGGCCGGCATCGCGTTCGGCAACGGCGGCGTGACGGTTGCGCTGCAGACGCCGGCCGGTCTCGCCACCCAGAGCATCGCCCCGAACAATACACAACAAGCCGGGGCGATCGCGCAACTGCTGCAGATCGCGGGCAACAACCAAGCCGTCACCAATCAGCTGCAACTGCATCTGCAGACCCAGCAGCTATCGGGCAACTTGCTGCGCCAGCTCGGCGTGATGCAAGCCATGCAGAACCGCGGCGGCATGCCGGGTCGATGACATCACACGGCGGGCCGCGACCCGCCACTTGCAGCGAAGTAAGGACCGGGCAGCAGCAAGGACCCAAAGCAGGACCGACGGCAGGACCGACCGCAGGACCGGGCAGTACGGCAACAAGAAGCTAAATGCGGTGGCGCGTACGGGAGGAGACAAAGCGGCGCGCCGCCGCGGGGACCGGGGGAAACACAAATGACCAGGAATACAGCAAGGGGGGCGCCGTTGTCTGCGCTCGCGGCGATACCGGCCGCAGTGCTGCTGCTTGCACTCTCGCAAGGCGCACAGGGACAGGAGCTTGCCAAGCAGTCGCTCGATGATCGGCTCAACACGCTGATGCGTGTCGTCGACGAGCAACAACGGCAGATCCAGTCGCTAGAAAAACAGGTGACCGAATTGGAAATGTCGCAACGGGGACGCGGCCTTACGGGCGGCGCCGCAAACGAGAACGCCGCCGTGGCTCAGCCGCCCGGCACGGACAACTTGCCCGTGCCGCTGCCGCCGCTGACGCAGCTCGCTCAGACGACGCCCGGCGCGCCGGGGCCAACCGGCGGCACGAGCACCGCGACCGGCGTGCAACCCAATCCGCCCGTGCCGCAATCGGGCGGCTCGCCCGGAAGCGACCAGGGTGCTTCGGCGCCCGGCACCATCGGCACCACGCAGAAGGCCGCGGAACCGCAGCGCACCGAGGCGGAGAACGCCGTCGTGCAGCGCGAGCACGCGCCGCTCTTCGACCACAAGCTCACGATGGACTGGGGCATCAGCGACACCTACTACGACCGCCGCCAGCTGCAGTTGTCGGGTTTCCTGGCGCTCGACGCGATCTTCCTCGGCAACATCAATCTCGGCGAGACGAAGGCGCATCAGGTGATGGCCGACCTCGACACGCGCTACGGCCTCACCGACCGCATGAGCGTCGACGTCGACGTGCCATACATCTACCGTCACAGCAATTTCATCGTCGGCGGCGCGGGCGGCGCGGCGAGCCAATTGTCTGATGCATCGGCGAATTCGAGCGATATCGGAGATGTCAATTTCGGCATCTATTATCAGTTCCTGAAGGAGACCAACAGCCTTCCGGATGTGGTCGGCAGCTTGCGCGTGAAGGCGCCGACGGGCAGCTCGCCGTTCGGCATCAAGCTCGAGCAAGTCGACCCGAACAACACGAGCCTCGTCGTGCCCTCCAAGCTGCCGACCGGCACCGGCTTCTGGAACGTCACGGCCGGCGTGTCGGTGTTGAAGACCTACGATCCGGTCGTGCTGTTCGGCAGCCTGTCATACACGTATAACGTCGCGCGCTCGTTCTCCGACATCTCGGCCGTGGAAGGCCAGGTCGAGCCCGCGAAGGTGAAGCTCGGCGACATCATCCAGTGGGGCGGCGGCGTCGCGATCGCCTTCTCCGACAAGGACTCGGCGAGCATCTCGTACACCATGGCATTGGAGCCCGAGAGCGAGACGCAGGCGCCGGGCCAAGGATGGCAGAAGGTGCCGGGCAGCGAGACTGTCGCAGCGGCATTGAATTTCGGTTTGAACCACGTGGTGAACAAGCACCTGACGATCGAAGGATCGGTGTCCGTGGGCCTCACGCCCGACGCACCCAACTTCGTGGTCGGCGTGCGGTTCCCCTACACATTTTGATGTCTGACGAATACGGGGTCATCGTGCGTGAATCACCACATTTGACATCGGTCGCGCCATTCGCGGGAGCAGCCGCTCACCTGACGATCGCGCATCCCAAGGATGTTCCAGGCGTGCATGGGCAAACCGAGCGGGCGCTGATCTACGTGGCGCGCGTGCCCGACGAGGCGCTCGTCGAGCATATGAAGACGCGCGGCTGGCATGTATCGGTGGCGCGCACGGCCGCCGACGCGGTGCGCCTGATTCGCCCGGACACGCCCTATGCGGGGATCGTCGACATCACGCGCTTTGCTGCCCGCGAGCTCGCATGCCTCGAAACGAGCCTGCGACAGCAGCAGATCGGCTGGATCGCGCTCGCGAGCCCCGAACAGATCGACGACCCCGAGGTGCGCCGCATCATCCGCCACTACTGCTTCGACTACGTGAAGCTGCCGGCCGCGAGCCAAACGATCGACTACCTCGTCGGCCATGCCTGGGGCATGGTGACGCTGTGCGATCTCGACTTCGTCGCCGGCGTGGCGGCAGCGGGCGATGACGAGATGGTCGGCACCTGCGAGGCGATGCAGCAGCTCTTCCGCACGATTCGCAAGGTCGCGAATACCGATGCGACGGTGTTCATCTCCGGCGAATCGGGCACCGGCAAGGAACTGACCGCGGTCGCGATTCACGAGCGCTCGCCGAGGCGCAAAGCCCCGTTCGTGCCGATCAATTGCGGCGCGATTCCGCACCACCTGCTGCAATCGGAGTTGTTCGGCTACGAGCGCGGCGCGTTCACGGGCGCAAACCAGCGCAAGATCGGGCGCGTCGAATCCGCCGACGGCGGCACGCTCTTTCTCGACGAAATCGGCGACCTGCCGCTCGAAAGCCAGGCGAGCCTGCTGCGTTTCCTGCAGGAAGGCAAGATCGAGCGCCTCGGCGGCCGCGAATCGATTTCCGTGGACGTGCGCGTGATCTCGGCGACGCACGTCGACCTCGATGTCGCCATGCGCGAGGGGCGCTTTCGCGCGGACCTATTCCACCGCCTGTGCGTGCTGCGCGTCGACGAGCCGCCGCTGCGCGCGCGCGGCAAGGACATCGAAATCCTCGCGCATCACATCCTGCACAAGTTCAAGACGGACAGCTCCCGCAAGATCCGCGGCTTCACGCCCTCGGCAATCGAGGCGATGCACAACTACAACTGGCCCGGCAACGTGCGCGAGCTGATCAACCGCGTGCGGCGCGCGATCGTGATGGCGGAGAGCAAGCTGATCTCGGCCGAGGACCTCGACCTCGAGCACTTCACCGCGCAAGAGTCGCTGACGCTCGCGCAAGCGCGCGAAGCCGCCGAGAAACGCGCGATCGAAGCGGCGCTGTTGCGGCACCGGCACCGGCTCAACGAGGCGGCGCAGGATCTCGGCATCTCGCGCGTCACGCTGTACCGGCTGATGGGCGCGCATGGGCTGCGCGAAGTGACGGCGTCGGACGACAAGCCGCTCGCCGCAAGCGACGCCGATGGCGAGAGCGGCGAGCCCAACGGTCAAGGGTTGAAGTGAAGCGCGAGGGAGCCACAGCCCGCCCTGCCTAAACCTGCGCCAGGCGGGACCGGCCCCCGCCTGGGCTCGGGTAGAATCGGCAGGATTGCCGCTCCCTCTCTTCACGATGACGACACTCACCCTGATCGTCGCTCGCGCCAGCAACGGCGTGATCGGCCGCGACAACCAGTTGCCCTGGCATTTGCCCGAAGACCTCAAGCACTTCAAGCAGACGACGATGGGCGCGCCCATCGTCATGGGCCGCAAGACGCACGAATCGATCGGCAGGCCGCTGCCGGGGCGTCGCAACGTCGTCGTGACGCGCGACGCGTCGCGGCGCTTCAACGGTTGCGATACGGTCACGGATTTGCCGGCGGCGCTCGCGCTCGCGGCGCAAGACCAGGCGCCCGAGGCGTTCCTGATCGGCGGCGCCCAGCTCTACGCCGAAGCCATGGCCTTGGCGGACAAGCTGATCGTCACTGAGATCATGGCGGACTTCGAGGGCGACGCGACGTTTCCGGAGCTCGACCCGAATGAGTGGAACGAAGTCTCGCGCGAAGTGCATCACGCCAATGCGCCGAATGACTTCGATTACGCGTTCGTCGTTTATCAGCGTAAGGATCAGGCGTAAAAGTCACGCTCAATAAAAAAGACGGCTCTTAGTGAGCCGTCTTTTTGTTTTCAGTCCGCGGCGCGCTTACTGCCCCGCCACCGTCATCCGCTCGATCAGCACCGAACCGGTCTGCTTGGTGCCGCGCACGATCGTGTCGGCACCGATCGCGACGATATGCCGGAACATCTCCTGCAGCGTGCTCGCGACCGTGATCTCCTCGACCGGATACTGGATCTTGCCGTTCTCGACCCAGAAGCCCGACGCGCCGCGCGAATAATCGCCCGTCACGTAGTTGACGCCCTGCCCCATCAGCTCGGTCAGCAACAAGCCGGTGCCAAGCTTCTTGAGCATCGCTTCGAAATCGTCTCCGGGGCGCGTTTGCGAGCTCAGGAGCGAGAGGTTATGCGAGCCGCCCGCGTTGCCCGTCGTTTGCATGCCGAGCTTGCGCGCCGAGTACGTCGACAGGAAATAGCCTTCGACCACGCCGTCCTTCACCACCGCGCGCTCCTTCGTGCGCACGCCTTCTTCGTCGAACGGCGCGCTGCCCATCGCGCGCGGCACGTGCGGGTCTTCGACGATCTGCACATGCGGCGCGAATACCGGCTTGCCGAGGCTGTCGACGAGAAACGACGTCTTGCGGTAGAGCGCGCCGCCGCTCGTCGCCTGCACGAACGCGCCAAGGAGGCCGGCGGCGAGCGGCGCTTCGAACAGCACCGGCACCTTGCGCGTATCGAGACCCTTCGCGCCCATGCGCGCGAGCGCGCGCTCGGCCGCGTAACGTCCCACTGCCTCCGGCGCGGCGAGTTCGGCTGCGCTGCGCTTGGACGAATACCAGTCGTCGCGCTGCATGTTGCGCCCGCTGCCCGCGATCGGCGCGCACGCCACGTAGTGGCGCGAGTACGGATAGCCGTGCAGGAAGCCGCGCGTCGTCGCGAGCACGAACTGCGAATGCTGCGCGGAGACGCTCGCGCCTTCCGAGTTGCGGATCTGCGGATTGGTCGCGAAGGCGGCGTCTTCGGCGCGGCGGGCCAGCTCGACCGCGTCATCGGCCGTCAAATGCCACGGATGATACAAATCGAGATCGCGCGGCGCCGTTTCCAGCAGCTCAGTTTCGGCGAGGCCCGCACAGTTGTCCTCGGCGGTGAAGCGCGCGATGTTGTAGGCCGCCGCGACCGTGTCGCGCAGCGCTTCCGGCGAAAAGTCCGAGGTGCTCGCGTTGCCGCGCTTCGCGCCGATGAAAACGGTCACGCCGACCATCTTGTCGCGGTTGTGCTCGATCGTCTCGACTTCGCCGCGCCGCACCGACACCGACAAGCCATCGCCTTCGGAGATTTCGGTCGCGGCGTCCGACGCGCCGAGCGACTTCGCGTGACGAAGAATGTCCGACGCGATCTCTTTCAGTTCGTCCTGGGTGTGCGGAAAAAAGCGCTGCTTGGCGTCCATGTCTGCTGCCATCGTTGTAGCCGTCCGGTATTGAGCTGCGTATTGAGCTCTCATTGAGCTATCGCTGGGCGGTGCCGCCGGGCCTCGAAAGGGGCTGCCGCTGCGCCCATCGGTGTTGCGTTGCGCGGTACGTCACGCATCCCGCGATCATAGCAAGGTCCGCGCCGGTTCACCTGCGATTCAATAGAGCGGTAAACCCGGTTCGCGGCGGCGGGCGGGGTCTTGGCCAAATGGCCGACGCCGCGGTCCGGCCGCAGGTCGACGGGTAAAAGACGCCGCGCGGCACGTTACAATGCGGGGATGACACGCAAAACCCGCATTCAACCCATGCAATCCGGCGACGCCGACGTCGCGGATGACAACGGCTACGACCGCCCCAGCAAATCCCAGCTCAAGCGCGAAATGCACGCGCTGCAGGAGCTGGGCTTGGCGCTCGTCGAGCTTCCCAAAGACGCGCTCAAGCGCATGCCGATGCCGGAAAACCTCGCCGACGCCGTGCTCGAAGCGCGCCGCATCACCGATCACGAAGGCAGGCGCCGGCAGATCCAGTACGTCGGCCGCGTGATGCGCACGCTGCTCGAAGACGAAATCGCGGCCCTGCGCCAGGCGCTCGACACCTACAACGGCGTCAACAAGGCCGAAACAGCGAAGCTGCACTGGATCGAGCGCACACGCGACGCACTCATCGCAAGCGACGACGCGTTGACCGCGTTCCTGAAGCAGCACCCGGCCGCGGATGCCCAGGAAGGCCGCACGCTGATCCGCAACGCACGCAAGGAGGCGCAGCAAGGCAAGCCGCCGCGCTATTTCCGCGAACTGTTCCAATGGATCAAGACGGTCAGCGCCGCGGATGGCGACGCCGCTGACGACGACATCGACGACACTGCCGCCGAGGACGACGATGACGACTTCCGCGCGTAACCCCGTGCGTAATCAGGAGCGTCAGCACCCCGACGAAATCCTGATCGGCCTCGTGTCGATCAGCGACCGGGCGTCGAGCGGCGTCTACGAGGACAAGGGCATTCCGTCGCTGGAAACGTGGCTAGCGACCGCGCTCAAGTCGCCGTGGCGCGTAGAAACCCGCCTGATCCAGGACGACGCCGCCACGATCACCGCCACCCTGATCGAACTCGTCGACGAGCAAGGGTGCGACCTCGTGCTCACGACCGGCGGCACCGGCCCCGCGCGGCGCGACGTCACGCCTGAGGCCACGCTGGCGGCGGGAACGAAGGAAATGCCCGGTTTCGGCGAACAAATGCGCCAGATCAGCCTGAATTTCGTGCCCACCGCGATCCTCTCGCGGCAGGTCGCGGTGATTCGCGAAACGCCGGATCACGCGGCGCTGATCGTGAACCTGCCGGGTCAGCCGAAATCGATTCAGGAAACGCTGGAAGGGTTGCGCGACGCGTCGGGCGCGGTGAAGGTGCCGGGCATCTTCGCCGCGGTGCCCTATTGCATCGATTTGATCGGCGGCCCGTACGTCGAAACGAATGACGATGTCGTGGCCGCGTTCCGCCCGAAAAGCGCGCGGCGCGAAGCGAAGTAACCGGCGGGCCGCCGTTCTTCCGAGCAGCCCGCCGTTCCCGCCTTTTCCAATCGAATGGCCTCTTACGCCCCTTCAGACTGCGCGCTCGACGCGCTCGCTGCCGGAATCAGGAAGTGCTCGCGGTAATACTTGAGCTCGTCGATCGACTCGTGGATATCGGCGAGGGCCGTATGCATCGCCCGCTTCTGAAAGCCCTTGTAAATCGCCGGCTGCCAGCGGCGGCACAGTTCCTTGAGCGTGCTCACGTCGAGGTTGCGGTAATGGAAGAAGCGCTCGAGTTCCGGCATCCAGCGCGCCATGAAGCGGCGGTCCTGGCAAATCGAATTGCCGCACATCGGCGACTTGCCGGGCGGCACGACCGCGCCGAGAAACGCGCGGATCTGCTCGGCCGCGTCGTCCTCGGTCACCGTGGACGCGCGCACGCGCTCGATGAGACCCGAGCGGCCGTGCGTGTTCTTGTTCCACTCGTCCATTTTGTCGAGCGTCTCGTCGCTCTGGTGGATGGCAAGCACCGGGCCTTCGATGGCCACGTCGAGCGTCGAATTCGTCACGACCACGGCGATCTCGATGATGCGGTCGGTGTCGGGCTCGAGACCCGTCATTTCCATGTCGAGCCAGACGAGGTTCATCTCGCTGCGAACGAGCGTCGGCTCGCCGACGGATTCGAGAATGTCAGTCATGAATTGCAACCTTGTTTGATGAAGCGCTGTCGCGGCGACAGATCAACGCGTGACCCGCGCCGGCCGATGTCCGCGAACCGCGGGCCTGCCGCGATTCGGGTGCAAAAGCGCTCGCCGGATCGGCGAGCCCCTATAATTCTCGCATAGATACAACTGGTTCCCTCGATGTCCACTCTCGCCTTCACCGTCCTGTTCATAGCCGCCATACTGGCCATGGTTGGCACGAAGCTCTGGCTCGCATCGCGCCAGATCCGCTTCGTCGCGGCGCACCGCGGCCAGGTCCCCGAGCAATTTGCCGGCACGATCGCACTTGCCGCGCACCAGCGCGCCGCCGACTACACGATCGAGCGCACGCGGCTGACGATGCTCGAAGTGATCGTCAGCGCCGCTGTGCTGATCGCGCTCACGCTGCTCGGCGGCGTCGCGGCGATCAACGGCTTGGTTTCGAACTGGCTCGGCGAGAGTTACCTGGGGGAGATCGGACTCGTCGCGGTCGTCATTGCGATTACGAGCGCGATCGACCTGCCGTTCGACTACTACCGCCAGTTCGTCGTCGAGGAGCGCTTCGGCTTCAATCGGATGACGAAGCGCATTTTCTTCACCGATCTCGTCAAGGGCATCGCGCTTGGCGCGGCGCTCGGCCTGCCGCTGCTCTTCGTCCTGCTGTGGCTCATGAATCAGGCGGGCAGCCTGTGGTGGCTGTGGGCGTGGGTCGTGCTCGTCGCGTTCCAGATGCTCGTGCTCGTGCTCTATCCGACGTTTATCGCCCCGCTCTTCAACAAGTTCGAACCGCTGACCGACGATGCCCTGAAAAGCCGCATCGAAGCGCTCATGAAGCGCTGCGGCTTCGCTGCGAAGGGTCTCTTCGTGATGGACGGCAGCCGCCGCTCGGCGCACGGCAACGCGTACTTCACGGGCTTCGGCGCCGCCAAGCGAATCGTGTTCTTCGATACGCTGCTTGCGCGGCTGTCCGGCAGCGAGATCGAAGCGGTGCTCGCGCATGAGCTCGGCCACTTCAAGCGCCGCCACGTGATCAAGCGCATGATCGTCACGTTCGCGATCAGCCTCGCGATGCTCGCGCTGCTCGGCTGGCTCACCCAGCGCGTGTGGTTCTACGAAGGGCTCGGCGTGCAGCCGTCGATGACGGGCAGCAACAGCGGCCTTGCCCTCGTGCTGTTCTTCCTCGCGCTGCCGGTGTTCATGTTCTTCGTGACGCCGCTTGGGAGCCTGAGCTCGCGCAAGCACGAATTCGAGGCGGATGCGTTCGCGGCAAGCCAGACCGGCGCGCAAGACCTCGTCAATGCGCTCGTCAAGCTGTACGAAGACAACGCGTCGACGCTCACGCCCGACCCGCTCTACACCGCGTTCTACTATTCGCATCCGCCGGCCTCGCAGCGGATCGACCGACTGTTGCGGCACGCATGAGCGGCCGCCCCGCGAAAACCGCGCGCAAGACTAACGCCGCTGCGCGCGCCGAAGGGCTCGTCATCGCCGCACACGGACGCCACTACGTCGTCGCACCCAATGGCGACGGCGCGCTTCTGCAATGCTTCCCGCGCGGCAAGAAAAGCGAGGTGGCGGTCGGCGATCGCGTCGTCTACGAGTTGACGTCGGTGGATCAAGGCGTGATCGTCGAGATCGGCGAGAGGCGCAACCTGCTGTATCGCTCGGATCAATTCAAGTCGAAGCTCTTCGCCGCGAACCTCGATCAGTTGCTGATCGTGCTCGCCACCGAGCCGCATTTCAGCGAAGACCTGCTCGGCCGCGCGCTGATCGCCGCCGAGGCCAATACACTGAAGCCCTTGATCGTGCTGAACAAGACCGATGTCGAGGCGGCCCTGCCGGCGGCGCGCGCACGGCTCGAGCCGTATCGCGCGCTCGGCTACGAGGTGCTGGAACTGTCGATCAAGACCCAGCCCGACGCCGCCCGCGAAATCCTGGCCGACCATCTGCACGATCATGCGACGCTGCTGCTCGGCCAATCGGGCATGGGCAAGTCGACGCTCGTGAACCTGCTCGTGCCCGACGCCGATGTGGCAACGCGCGAAATTTCGACCGCGCTCAACAGCGGCCGCCACACCACGACCTTCACCCGCCTCTACCCTATGCCCACTGGCGGCGCGCTGATCGATTCGCCGGGCTTTCAGGAATTCGGCCTTTACCACCTGACCGAAGGCCGCCTGGAGCGCGCGTTTCCCGAGTTTCGGCCGCTCCTCGCGCACTGCCGCTTCTACAACTGCCACCACCTGCAAGAACCGGGTTGCGCGATACTGGAAGCTGTCGCGGACGGCCGCGTCTCGCCCGAGCGGCATGCGCTCTATGCGCAACTGGTGCACGAGGCGAGCCAGATCGTTCGCTGAGTCCACATATAAGCGCCCGCCGCTTCGCTTCCCCAGCGCTTCGACAAGGCCATAGACCATAACCCACCATGCTGCGATTGATGCACGCCCCCAACCCGGTCATCGGCCAGCACTGGGTCAACGTGCTGGCGGCCGCGGGAATTCCGTGCGAATTGCACAACCGGTATCTGAACGGCGCCATGGGCGAGATCCCGGCGGATCAGTGCGCGCCGGAATTGTGGCTCGTCGATGAGCGTGACGAGGCGCTGGCAAGAAGGCTGATCGAAGCGGCTTTGAGCGGGCCGCCGGCAGGTGCGGCGGCTTGGCGATGCCACGCGTGCGGCGAGACGCTTGAAGCGCAATTCACACAGTGCTGGCAGTGTGGAGCAACACGCGATCCGCGTGATGAGTGAGAAACGAAGTGCCGTCCCCTCTTGGCCGGCACTTCGTGACGGAGCTTGCTCGCCGGCTTACGACACCCAGACGGCGATCGTCAGCATCAACAACAAAATCATCCACAGGATGACCGCACGCCACACGAGACCGACGGCCGATTGCAGCGTGCGCGGCGTGCAATCGTCGCCGACCGGCATCGGGCCACCATCGCCGACCGCCAGCGCATCGAGGCTCGACGGCTCCGCAAGCGGTCCGGCGAGCCGCGCGCCGAGCGCACCGCTGCCGGCAGCAAGCAGCACGCCGTCGTTCACATCGGGCCACTGGCGCGAATGATTGCGCCACGCGTAAATCGCGTCTTCGAAATTGCCGACGATCGCAAAGCCGAGCGAAGTGAGCCGCGCCGGCACCCAATCGATCACAAAGAACGCACGCTGGGCGAAGTTCGAAAACGCCACGGTCCGCTCGTCCGTCGGCGCCGACCACGAACGCGCGAGATATTCAGCGATCCGGTACAGCACGGCGCCCGCCGGCCCGATCGGCACCAAAAACCAGAAGAACACGCCGAACACGTGCCGGTGCGATGCGACGACCGCATGAATCAGCGTATGCCGGACAATTTCGCCGACCGGCATATCGACGGTATCTATTCCGGTCCACTCGTTGAGAATTTCCCGTGCTCGCGGCACGTCGTCGTTATTTAACGCGAGGTGAATATCGGTGAAGTAATGGCTGAATTGCCGAAACCCGAGCGTGAAATAAACGATCACGACGTTCCAGAGAAACGCCAGGACGAAATTGATGTGATAAAGGACGTAATAGACGAGCGCGACGGCAAGCGTCCACGGCAGCACGACGACGAGCCACGCCAGAATCCCATGCTTTTTCTTGCCGGCGTCGAAGCCGTGCGCCGCCGACTCCGCATGATATTGAAGCAGCGCGAACACCGGATTGTTCGGCGACAGCGCACGCATCTGTTCGATTATTAGAGCCAGCAATACGGAGAAAAAAGTCATGCGAAGCGCCGTGCTATTTCGGGTTTTTGCGGTTGTCGCGTAACGATATCACAGGGTCAGAGCATTGGAACGAACGCTGCCGCGGAGCCCTGGCGAATACGGCCGGCACGAGTCGACTCAAGCGGCGAGAAACCGATAGAAATTGCGCAACATGCCGGCAGTTGCTCCCCAAATGAAATAGTCCCCGCCCACGTCGCCGCGCGGATAAGGCATTGCAAAAAAACGACGCTCACCGCCATCCCAGCGCACCACGCGCACTTGGTGATGGCCAGGGTTCATCAGGAACGCGAGCGGCACCTCGAAGATATCGGCGACTTCGAAAGTATCCGGATGCAAGGTGAACGGCATATGCACGAGCCCGACAACGGGCGTCACGCTAAACCCGGTACCCGTCAGGTAGTCGGGCAGTGCGCCCAGCACCTCGACTCGCTCGGGCGCCAGCCCCACTTCTTCCTGCGCTTCGCGCAACGCAGTGGCCGCGGCGCTTGGGTCCTCCGGCTCGCGCCGGCCACCCGGAAAGCTCACCTGCCCCGCATGATCGTTGAGATGATCGGCCCGCTGCGTAAGCAGCACGGTCAGCCCCGATTCGCGCACGACGATAGGCACGAGCACCGCCGCTTCGCGCGGGTCGCCGTCTTCCGGCAGCCAACGCACTTCTCTCGGTTCCGGATCCCAGGCAAGGGGCGCATGAAAGCGTGAGCGCAGCCAGTCCGCGGTCAGGCGCTCAGGCGCGAGAGCCGGCAAATCGGAGCCGGTGGATTCAATGGACTGGGCTTCGGGGTCGAAAATGGGGCGTGGGCGGATCAACAGCAGTCTCGTGACGATCGTGTGCGATAGGGGCTATTGTGACCCACCAAGAAAAAAAGCACCCGGGACGGGTGCTTTTTCTTACAGCTTTTACGCTCAAGACGCTTCGCGGTCTTTCGACACCAGCTTTTCCTTGATCCGGGCCGACTTGCCCGAACGCTCGCGCAGGTAGTACAGCTTCGCGCGACGAACGTCGCCGCGACGCTTCACAACGATGCTTGCCAACAGCGGCGAGTACGTCTGGAACGTACGCTCGACGCCTTCGCCCGACGAAATCTTGCGGACGATGAACGACGAGTTGAGACCACGATTACGCTTCGCGATCACGACGCCTTCGTAAGCCTGAACGCGCTTGCGGGTACCTTCAACCACGTTCACGTTCACGATCACCGTATCGCCAGGGGCGAATTCGGGGATGGTCTTGCCTGCGAGCGAACGCTCGATTTCTTCCTGCTCGAGTTTTTCAATCAGATTCATCACTGACTCCTAATGCCATCTTGTCGGCGTTCGTACCTGCCTTGCGGCATGGCCCCGATAGAGGATGGGTTCACATCTGGCGCCGTACACGCATGTGCGGCACCGCCTATGTCCTGCGAACGAATGCCGAAGGGGTCAAGCCTTCGGTGTTTCTTTCGCCAGACTTGCGAGCCATGCCTCATCGGCACGGCTCAACATCTTGTTGCGCCTCGCGCGCTCGATCAAATCGGGCCGCTTGGCAAACGTATTTCTGAGCGCCTCGCGCCGGCGCCACTGTTCGATCTCCGCGTGATGGCCGCCAAGCAGCACATCGGGTACGCGCACGCCGTCGTATTCCTCGGGCCGCGTATAGTGCGGACAATCGAGCAAGCCGTCGACAAAGCTGTCTTGCACCGCCGATTGCGCATCGTTGAGCACGCCAGGCAACTGCCTCACAACAGCATCCATCAGCGCCATTGCGGGCAGCTCGCCGCCCGACAGCACGAAGTCGCCGAGACTCACTTCCTCATCGACACAACGATCGAGCAACCGCTGGTCGATCGCCTCATAGCGCCCGCACAGCAACACCAGTCCGGGTTCTTGCGCAAAACGCATCACCCGATCGTGATCGAGCCGCGCGCCCTGCGGCGACATCATGACGACACGCGTACCGGCGATGCCCTGCTCCGCCTGCGCCGCCTTCGCGGCACCGATCGCCGCTTCGAGGGGCTTGGCCAGCATCACCATACCCGGACCGCCGCCGTACGGGCGATCGTCGACCGTACGATAGTTGTCGGTCGTGAAATCGCGCGGA
The DNA here is from genome assembly GCF_053525655.1 of Trinickia camelliae. Lineage (NCBI taxonomy): Bacteria > Pseudomonadati > Pseudomonadota > Betaproteobacteria > Burkholderiales > Burkholderiaceae > Trinickia > Trinickia camelliae. The sequence continues at coordinate 316,568 of NZ_JBCHAA010000004.1, read as the reverse complement.
TTCCACGTACGCAACCCGAAACGTCCCTGCTTCGCTGCGCGGCTCGTGATACCCCAGTCGGTCAGCGCGCGAAACATGTCAGGAAAGAGCGAAACGACATCGAACTGCACCGCTCTCTCCGTTGGTTCGATCATGTTCAATAATCGGCTTCCCAGTCGACGACGATTTGCTTCGCCGCCCGATCCACCGTTTTGACGTACACACCGACGAACGGAATCAGGCGTTCGCCCTTGACCTCGCGGCCGTCCTTCGCCGTCATCGGATACTCGATGCGCAAAACCGAATGCGCGCTGTTGTCGATCATGCCGACAACTTGGCCAAGCGCCACGCCTGCCTCGTTGACGACATTCAGGCCGAGCAAATCGACCCAGTAATACTCGTCGTCTCCCAGCGCCGGAAAATCGCTGCGCCGTACATGAACGCTGTAGCCGCGCAGCGCGAATGCGGCATCGCGATCGGCAGGGCCGCCCAAATGCGCGACGATGCTGTCGCCGTGCGTCTTCGACTGCAGTACCGCGGCCGATTTGCGCTCGCGGCCCTTCACGAGCCACCAGCGCTTCGCGCTCAACAGCGCATCGCCGCCCCGCCCGGCGTCCGCATGCGCGGCCACCTTGACCCAACCCTTCAGACCGTACGCGTCGACGATCGCGCCGACTTCGACCGCGTCGTCAGGCCAGGCTTCCGCCGATTCGACGCGCATCTGCGCCGCTTCGGATTCCGCGCCGGACACACTGCTTGCGGCAGGCGTACGGACGGACGGCTTGCGGGCGGACGGCTGTCGCACGAACGCACCAAACGATGCTTGCGTGCGAGCCGCGCCTTTCGCGCGGCCGGAACCGCCAGATTCACGATCGGACATCAATCAACCTCGCGAACGGCGACAACGCCAACCACTCGCTCAAACGAAAGCAGCGCATCTGGCATGCCGAGCGATGTGCTCTGACGCATGGCAGATGCGCGCATTGAGTAGCCGAAGCCGAACAACACAGGCCGTGTGGCCCCAACTGCCATTAAGCAGCCGGCTGCGCCTTTTGCGCTTGCTTCACGAGACGCTCGACGGTCGGCGACAGTTGTGCGCCAACGCCTTGCCAGTACGTGAGGCGGTCTTGAGCGATGCGCAGCGACTCACCCTTCGTAGCGACCGGGTTGTAAAAGCCAACGCGTTCGATGAAGCGGCCGTCACGACGGTTACGCGAATCGGTTGCGACGATGTTGTAGAACGGGCGCTTCTTCGAGCCGCCACGAGCCAAGCGGATGATGACCATACTAGAATCCTTGAAAACCGGGGTTCGGAACCACAGAAACAGTCGATTATAGCGGGAAACCGAAGCCATAACAAACACTTACCTGAAAAACTGGAAGCACGGGTGGTGCGATACCGACACACCACCTGATCAGCAAGCTGGGAAACGGCCTGCAAATCGCGCCGAGAGGCGCGTAAAAGCTCGCTTTCCTCCTATCAAACGGTGCGAACTACCTGCGACAGAACCGGACCCATCCCGGGCACTCGCCTATCGACACAGCCGCAAGAGCCCGCCATGTCTTCACGCCTCTCCTCACGCTGCGGCTCGCCACATGCTCCCGCACGCGGGCTCGGCGTAGAATGCGCGGTCTGCTGTGGCGCGCCTCGTTTTGCGTCGCCGCCCGCCATTCGTTCCGTCGACCGCCTCCTTGCAAGACGTCTATGTCCGCCAACGCTTCGTCAGCCTCACCCCGCTTTCGCTCGAAGACCCTCACTGCCGCGCTCGCTTTCTTTTTCGGTAGCCTAGGCGCACATCGCTTCTATCTGTATGGCTTTCGTGACGTGTTCGGCTGGGCGCATCTGGTTGGCACGATCATCGGCATTCCGGGCGTCCTGCTGCTCGTCGCCACCCAGCGCGCCGCCACGATCGGCTGGTGGCTCGCGGTTCCCGGCGCGGTTTCGCTCTTTGCGGCGTTCCTCGCCGCGATCGTCTACGGACTGCGTCCCGACCAGAAATGGGATGCGCAATTCAACGCGCACACCGGTAAGCACAGCCGCTCCGGCTGGACGGTCATCTTCGTCGTGATCTTTTCGCTGTTTTTCGGCGCTTTCCTGTTGATGAGCGGGCTCGCGCTTTCATTCCAAACCTACTTCGAGTCGCAAGTCGAAGCGGCGAAGTCGCTTTCGCAATAAAAACAGCCGCAGGTGTTAGCGCACCCGGATGTGCCGGCCCGTCAGAAGAGGCTCAACTGCGGGTTGTCTTGGGGCGGCTCGGACGGCCGCGTTCCAGCTAACTGTGTGCGGAACTGCGAGATATCGAGAATTCCGCGCCTGCGCTCATTGAGACCCAGCCGGCGCACCGCGTTGTGAAAGCGCTGCTTGAGCAGCTCCGCCCACAAGCCCTCCCCCTTCATACGCTGCGCGAACGACGAGTCATAGTCCTTGCCGCCCCTCATGTCACGCACTCGCGCCATCACGCGCTCCGCACGGTCGGGGAAATGCGCGGCGAGCCAATCCTTGAACAGCGGCGCCACCTCCCACGGCAAACGCAGGATGATGTAGCTCGCGCTCGACGCCCCCGCTTCGGCGCATGCCTCGAGCACGCGCTCCATGTCCTGCTCGGTGACGAACGGGATCACGGGCGCGATGCTCACGCCAACTGGAATGCCCGCCTGGCTCAAGGCGCGGATCGTGCGCAGCCGGCGCGACGGCGTCGCGGCGCGCGGTTCGAGCGTGCGGGCGATATCGGCGTCGAGCGTCGTGACGGTCACCGCGGCCATGAATTGATTGCGCGCCGCCATCGGCGCAAGCAGATCGATATCGCGCTCGATCAGCGACGACTTTGTAATGGCCGCAAAAGGATGACCGCGCTCGTGCAACACCTCGATCACGCGCCGCGTGATGCGCAATTCGCGCTCCACGGGCTGATAGGCATCCGTGTTGACGCCTAGCGCGATCGGCTCCGGCACATAGGTCTTCTTCGACAACTCGCGTTCGAGCAACTCCGCGGCGTTCACTTTGGCGTAAATGCGGCTTTCGAAATCGAGCCCTGGCGACAAACCGAGATAGCTGTGCGTCGGCCTGGCAAAACAATAGATGCAGCCGTGCTCGCAGCCGCGATACGGATTCAGGGAAACGCTGAACGGAATATCGGGCGAGGTGTTGCGCGTCAGGATGCTTTTCGCTCGCTCCTCGAACACCTGCGTGCGCAGGGCGGGCGCTTCGCTTTCGTCATCCTCGGATCTCACCCAGCCGTCATCGACCTTCTCGCGCTGGTCGACTTCATAGCGGCCCTGCAGATTCGTGACGGCCCCGCGCCCTTTGCGAGGCACGGGCAAGGCAATCGGAAATTCGGAATCGTCCATGGCTCGAACTTGGCAGCGGCGTATACTGTATAAATATACAGTATCGCTTCGCATAACGCCAAGCTGCTCGCCGGATTTGCGAGGCCGCGTACGTCTACCGGCCCCGGCCTCGCTATTCGCCGACAGCGATCGTCAGCGACTCCTTGATCTCCTCCATCACGACATAGCTCTTCGACTGCACGGCGCCCGGCAACTGCAGCAGGATGTCGCCGAGCAGCTTGCGGTAGTCGGCCATTTCGCCGATGCGCGCCTTGATCAGATAGTCGAAATCGCCCGACACGAGGTGGCATTCCAGCACCTCGGGAATCTTCTGCACCTCGCGGCGAAACTGGTCGAACATGTTGCCGCTCTTGTGATCGAGCGTGATCTCGACGAACACGAGCAGCGCCGCCCCGAGCTCCACCGGATTGACGCGCGCGTAGTAGCCCGTGATCACGCCATCGCGCTCCATGCGCTTCACCCTCTCGATACACGGCGTCACGGTCAGCCCGACCTGCTCCGCCAAGTCCTTCATGGCCATCCGGCCATCCGCCTGAAGTAATTTCAGTATCTTGTGATCGAGCTTATCGAGTGCACGGACCGGGTGGCGTTGCGTTCTCATGGGCTTTTACCAAAAACGTAAAAAATACGATAACAAAAACTAGACCTGGCTCAATAGTATAGCGGCTAACACTGGACCAAGCGGGCATATTGAGGTTATTGAACGCCTCGGCCCGAATAGCAGAAAAACCTACTGGGAGCAGCTATGCGAGTCGTCGTTTTGGGCAGCGGGGTCGTCGGGACGACGACTGCTTATTATCTGGCGCGTGCGGGGCACGAGGTCACCGTGATCGACCGCGAGGCCGGCCCGGCGCTCGAAACCAGCTTTGCCAATGCCGGCCAGATCTCGCCGGGCTACGCTGCACCGTGGGCCGCGCCGGGCGTCCCGCTCAAGGCCGTCAAGTGGATGTTCCAGAAGCACGCGCCGCTCGCCATCCGGCTCGACGGCACGCAATTCCAACTGCGCTGGATGTGGCAGATGCTGCAGAACTGCACCGCCGAGCGCTATGCCGTCAACAAGGGCCGCATGGTCCGGCTCGCCGAGTACAGCCGCGACTGCCTCCAAGTGCTGCGCGCCGACACCGGCATTCAGTATGAAGGCCGCACCGGCGGCACGCTCCAGCTTTTCCGCACGCAGCAACAGCTCGACGGCGCCGCGAAGGACATCGCCGTGCTGAAGGACGCGAACGTCCCGTTCGAGCTGCTGAGCCCGAGCGAGCTGGCCCGCGCCGAGCCGGCGCTTGCGGCCACGTCGCACAAGCTGACCGGCGGCCTGCGTCTGCCCGGCGACGAAACCGGCGACTGCCAGCTGTTCACGACGCGCCTCGCTGCGCTCGCCGAACAACTCGGCGTCAAGTTTCGCTTCAACACGCCGATCGACGCACTCGCGATGTCCGGCGACCGAATCTCCGGCGTGCAGTGCGGTCCCGAAATGGTCCGCGCCGACGCCTACGTCGTCGCACTCGGCTCGTATTCGACCCAGTTCCTGTCGGACATCGTGAAGATTCCGGTGTACCCGTTGAAGGGCTATTCGATCACGGCGCCGATCGTCGATGCGTCGGCGGCGCCGGTGTCGACGGTGCTCGACGAAACGTACAAGATCGCGATCACGCGCTTTGACGACCGGATTCGCGTCGGCGGCATGGCGGAGATCGTCGGCTTCGACAAGGAACTGCGCGAGGCGCGCCGCGAAACGCTCGAAATGTGCGTGAACGACCTGTTCCCGGGCGGCGGCGACACGACGAAGGCCACGTTCTGGACCGGCCTGCGTCCGATGACGCCGGACGGCACGCCGATCGTCGGCCGCACGCCGGTGTCGAACTTGTTCACGAACACGGGCCACGGCACGCTCGGATGGACGATGTCCTGTGGCTCGGGCCAACTGCTCGCCGACTTGATCTCGGGCAAGCAGCCGGCGATTCAATCGGGCGATCTGTCGGTGCATCGCTATCTCGGCGACACGGGCGGCACGGGTCGTCCGGCTTACGCTTGATGCGGCTTTAACCAGCGAATTTCCCTACTAGCGGCGACAAGGGTGCTGGCTCGACGGCATGAAAACACAAAGGGCGCCTGATCCGACGATCAGGCGCCCTTTGCTTTGGGCTCGCTACGTGACTACGTTATGCTTACCGTCAGAACTGATCCTCAGTCAGCGCAAGCACGCCTTCCCCGCCCTTCGCGCTGACGATCGACGCCTCGAACGCCCCCGCTTGCGGCAGCACATGCTCGGCATAGAAACGCGCAGTTGCCATCTTCGCGCTATAGAACGACGGGTCGCTCGCCTCGTTGGCTGCGGCCGCCAGGAGCGCGCGCGCCATCTGCCAGCCGCACAGCACGACGCCTGCGAGCTTCAGATACGGCACGCTGCCCGCAAAGACCGCATTCGGATCGCTCTTCGCGTTGGCGACCACGTAGTCCACGGCCGCACCCAGTGCACGATGCCCGTTCGCGAGCTGCTCGCGCATCGAAGCGAATGCCGCGCCCGGGTGAGCCGCGAGCGCTTCGATAGTCTGCGCAACGTCCGCGAGCAGCGTCTTCGCGATCGCACCGCCATCGCGCAGCGTCTTGCGGCCGATCAGATCGTTGGCCTGAATCGCGGTCGTGCCTTCATAGATTGTCAGGATGCGCGCGTCGCGATAGAACTGCGCCGCGCCCGTCTCTTCGATGAAGCCCATCCCGCCGTGCACCTGCACACCGAGACTCGCGACATCGATCGACATCTCCGTGCTCCATCCCTTCACGACCGGCACGAGATATTCGTAGATCGCCTGATGCTCGGCGCGCACCGCCTCGTCGGCGTGGCGATGCGCGATATCGCAATGCGCTGCGGCCACATAGGCGAGCGCGCGAGCGCCTTCGGTCAGCGCACGCATCGACGCGAGCATGCGGCGCACGTCGGGGTGATGGATGATCGTGACCGATTGCTTAGCCGTACCGTCGACCGGACGGCTTTGCACACGCTCCTTCGCATAGGCCACGGCCTTCTGATAAGCGCGATCCGCGACGCCGACGCCCTGCATGCCGACGGCGAAACGCGCCGCGTTCATCATGATGAACATGTACTCTAGGCCGCGATTTTCCTCGCCGACGAGATAGCCGATCGCGCCGCCATGGTCTCCGAACTGCAGGACCGCGGTCGGGCTCGCCTTGATGCCGAGCTTGTGCTCGATCGACACGCAATGCACGTCGTTGCGCGCGCCGAGCGTGTCGTCGTCGTTGATCATGAACTTCGGGACGATGAAGAGCGAAATGCCCTTCACGCCTTCAGGCGCATCCGGCAGGCGCGCGAGAACGAGGTGGACGATGTTGTCCGCCATGTCGTGCTCGCCCCACGTGATGAAGATCTTCGTGCCGAAGACGCGGTACGTGCCATCGCCTTGCGGCTCGGCGCGCGTGCGCACCAGCGCGAGATCGGAACCGGCTTGCGGTTCCGTGAGGTTCATCGTGCCGGTCCACTCGCCGGAGATCAGCTTCGGTACGTAGCGCTGCTTTTGTTCTTCAGTGCCGGCGGTCAACAGCGCTTCGATCGCGCCGTCGGTCAGAAGCGGACACAGCGCGAACGACAAGTTCGACGCGTTGAGCATCTCGACGCACGGCGTCCCGATCAGCTTCGGCAAGCCCTGCCCCTCGTATTCCGCCGGGTGCTGCACGCCCTGCCAGCCGCCTTCGGCGAACTGGCGGAACGCGTCCTTGAAGCCGGGCGACGCCGTCACCACGCCGTCCTTCCAGCTGCTCGGGTTGCGGTCGCCTTCGACGTTCAGCGGCGCCAGCACTTCGCCGCACAGCTTCGCGGCTTCGTCCAGCACGGCTTGAGCCGTCTCCGATGTGGCGTCCTCGAAACCCGGCAACGCTGCGACGTCATCGAGGCCCGCCAGTTCCTTCATCACGAACAGCATGTCCTTGATGGGCGCGGTGTAGCTCATTGTGTCCTCCAGTGGATATAGAAAGGGGCGCCTAATGCGCCCCTTCGCTTGCCTTAGTTTTTAATATTGCCGGACGCCGCCGGGAGCGGCTTTGACCTCGATCAGCCGAGTTCGCTGACCAGTTCCGGCACGAGCGTGAACAGATCGCCAACGAGGCCGTAATCGGCGACGCTGAAAATCGGTGCTTCCGGGTCCTTGTTGATCGCGACGATCACCTTCGAGTCCTTCATGCCGGCCAAGTGCTGGATCGCGCCCGAGATGCCGACCGCCACGTACAGCTGCGGTGCGACGATCTTGCCCGTCTGGCCCACTTGGTAGTCGTTCGGCACGTAACCCGCGTCGACCGCCGCGCGCGAGGCGCCCAGCGCCGCGTTCAGCTTGTCCGCCAGCGGCTCGAGCACCTTCGTGTAGTTCTCGCCGCTGCCCAAGCCACGGCCGCCCGACACCACGATGTTCGCACTAGTCAGTTCCGGACGGTCCAGCTTCATCACTTCACGGTTCACGAACTGCGAAACGCCTGAGTCGGCTGCGGCTTCGATCTTCTCAACCGCGGCGCTGCCGCCTTCCGCTGCGACGGCGTCAAAACCTGTCGCACGCACCGTGATCACCTTGACCGGATCGCTCGATTGCACGATCGCGATCGCATTGCCCGCATAGATCGGGCGCTCGAACGTGTCGGCCGAATCAACTGCGGTGATTTCGCTGATCTGCGCCACGTCGAGCTTCGCTGCCACGCGCGGCGCGATGTTCTTGCCGTAGGCCGTCGCCGGCGCCAGGATGTGCGAGTAGTCCTTCGCGATGTTCAGCACCGTCGCTTCGACGTTTTCCGCCAGGCCCTCGGCCAGTTGCGGCGCGTCGGCCAGCAGCACTTTGCTGACACCCGCGATCTTCGAAGCAGCGTCCGCCGCAGCTTGCGCGTTGTGGCCCGCCACCAGCAGGTGAATGTCGCCGCCAATTTTCTGTGCGGCCGCGACCGTGTTCAGCGTCGCGCCCTTGATCGACGCATTGTCGTGTTCGGCAATAACCAGAATCGTCATCTCTATCGTCTCCGCGTCCGTCTTACAGTACCTTGGCTTCGGTCTTCAGCTTCTCGACCAGCGTCTTCACGTCCGGCACCATCACGCCGGCGCTGCGCTTGGGCGGCTCCGTGACTTTCAGCGTTTTCAGGCGCGACGCGACGTCCACCCCAAGGTCTTCGGGCTTCAACGTTTCGAGCGGCTTCTTCTTCGCCTTCATGATGTTCGGCAGCGTCACGTAGCGCGGCTCGTTCAAGCGCAGATCCGTGGTCACCACTGCGGGGAGCTTCAACGACAGCGTTTCCGCACCGCCGTCGACTTCACGCGTCACCGTGGCTTTACCGTCGGCGACGACGACCTTCGAGGCAAACGTCGCTTGCGGCAGGTTCGCCAGCGCGGCGAGCATCTGGCCGGTCTGGTTGCTGTCGTCGTCGATCGCTTGCTTGCCGAGGATCACCAGCTGCGGCTGCTCCTTATCGACCACCGCCTTGAGCAGCTTCGCCACAGCCAGCGGCTGCAGGTCTTCGTTCGATTCGATCAGGATCGCGCGGTCCGCGCCGATCGCCAGCGCCGTGCGCAGCGTTTCCTGACATTGCGCGACGCCCGCCGACACCGCGATCACTTCCGTCGCCACGCCCGCTTCCTTCAGGCGCACCGCCTCTTCCACCGCGATTTCGTCGAACGGATTCATCGACATCTTCACATTCGCGATGTCCACACCCGTGTTGTCCGACTTCACACGGACCTTCACGTTGTAGTCGACTACGCGCTTGACTGGCACCAAGATTTTCATGCACACGCTCCAAAGTTACGAATACGTCAACCCAGCGGCCATTATAGCGATAGCTAACGCGCCAGCCGAACCAGGTTGCATGTATCGAGTATTTCGCTCCGGGCTGCGCACCGGAATTAACGAACGGTCGTGCTATTTTAATCGCAAAAAAACCCGGACGCCAAGTCCGGGTTTTCGATAACCCACTCTAAACGCTCGGGTTCATGCCCTAAATCGGCGCGATCACCACGCCGCAACCACCGCGCCGCCGTATTTCGCCTCGATGTACTGCTTCACTTCCGGCGAGTGATAGGCCGCGATGAGCTTCGCGACCCACGGCTTGTTCTTGTCCGCCTCACGAATCGCCAGGATGTTCACGTAGGGCCCTTTCGGATCTTCGATCGCGATCGCGTCCTGCTTTGGCTTCAAACCCGCTTCCATCGCATAGTTCGTGTTGATCGCCGCGGCGTCGACGTCGTCGAGCGAGCGCGGAATCTGCGCGGCGTCGAGTTCGACGATCTTCAGCTTCTTCGGGTTCTCGACGATGTCGAGCGGCGTCGCCTTCAGCCCCACGTTCGCGCGCAGCTTCAAGATGCCTTGCTTCTGCAGCAGCAACAGCGCGCGACCGCCGTTGGTCGGATCGTTCGGCACCGCGATGCGCGCGCCCGTCTTCAAGTCGCCGAGCGACTTGATCTTCTTCGAATAGATGCCCATCGGGAAGGTGACCGTGTCCGCGACGCGGATGATCTTGTAGCCGCGATCCTTCACCTGCGCCTGCAGATACGGGTCGTGCTGATAGCTGTTCGCGTCGAGGTCGCCGGAGGCGAGCGCGGCGTTCGGCTGCACGTAGTCGGCGAACTCGACGATCTTGATGTTCAAGCCGTTCTTCGCGGCGACTTGCTTCACGACCTCCATCACTTGGGCGTGCGGACCGCCAGTGACGCCGACTTTGATCGTGTCGTCGGCATGGGCTGCTGCGCTGAAAATCGACGCGGCCCCGAACACAGCCACGAGCTTGAGAATGAAACGACGTTGCATGATCCGCCTTGTTGTAGCGTGTTAAGCGGCCGACTCAAGGTCCGCCGCGCGTGACTATCACCTGTGGCTCAAGCGCCGCACCAGCCAATCGCCGAACGATTGCGCGAGTTGCACGAACACGATCAGGATTGCGACGACCACCCACATCACCGTCGGCTCGTAACGCTGATATCCGTAGCGGATGCCGAGGTCGCCGAGCCCGCCGCCGCCGATCGCACCGGCCATCGCCGAATAGCCGACCAGCGACACGAACGTGATCGTGAGCCCCGCGACCACGCCCGGCAGCGCTTCCGGCAGCAGCACCTTGAAGACGATCTGCCCCGTCGTGGCGCCCATCGCCTGCGCGGCCTCGATGAGACCGCGGTCGACTTCGCGCAGCGCCGTCTCGACGAGCCGCGCGATGAACGGCGCCGAGGCGAGCGTGAGCGGCACGACCGCCGCAGCGGTGCCGATCGACGACCCCACGATGAGCCGCGTGAACGGAATCACGAGCACGAGCAGGATGATGAACGGCGTCGAGCGCACGGCATTGACGATCGTCCCGATGACGCGATTCACGGCGACGTTCTGCAGCACGCCTTGGCGGTCGGTCAGATACAGCAGCACGCCGAGCGGCAGCCCGATCAGCGCGCCGACCGCGCCCGAGATGCCCACCATGATGAGCGTCTCCCAGAACGACTGAACGAACATATCGAACATTTCACTCAACATACGACAGCTCCTCCACGACGACGCCTTGAGTACGCAGGTACGCCATCGCGTCAGCAACCTTTGCGGGCTCGCCGCCCGCCAGCACCGCGAGCGAACCAAACGCCTGCCCCTGTATCTCGTCGATCTGGCCGTGCAGGATGTTGAAGTCCAGCTCGTAGCGGCGGATCGTCTCCGAGAGAATCGGCTGGTCGACGCCCGAGCCGGTGAACGCGAGCCGCAGCAGATGGCCGCTGCCCGTCTTCAGGCGCTCTGCGACGCGCGCCTTCATCGCGGGCGGCAGTTCCTGTGCGATCACGTCGCCGATCATCGCGCGCGTCACTTCGTGATGCGGCTGCAGGAAGACGTCGATGACCTTGCCCGACTCGACGACACGCCCTGCGTCGAGCACCGCGACGCGGTCGCACACCTGCTTGATGACTTCCATCTGGTGCGTGATCAATACGATCGTGAGCCCGAGTTCGCGATTGATGCGCTTGAGCAAATCCAGAATCGCGCGCGTGGTTTCGGGATCGAGCGCGGAGGTCGCTTCGTCGGAGAGCAGCACCTTCGGCTTGCTCGCGAGCGCGCGCGCAATGCCGACGCGCTGCTTCTGCCCGCCGCTGATCTGCGACGGATAGCGGTCTTTTTGCGCGGACAACCCGACGAGATCGAGCAGCGGCAGCACAGCCGCTTCGATCTCGGCGCGCTTCATGCCCGCAAGCTCGAGCGGCAGCGCGACGTTGTCGAACACCGTGCGCGAACTCAAGAGGTTGAAATGCTGGAAGATCATCCCGATCTCGCGGCGCGCTTCGCGCAGCTCGGGCGCGGACAACGCCGTCAGGTCCCGTCCGCCGACGACGACATTGCCTTCGGTCGGCCGCGTCAGCAGATTGATCGTGCGCACGAGCGTGCTCTTGCCCGCCCCGCTGCGCCCGATAATGCCGAAAACTTCCCCCGCCGGAATCGTCAAATTGACGTTGTGCAGCGCTTCGACCCAGCCCCGTGGGCTCTCGAAGCGCTGCGATAAGTTGCGTATTTCGATCATGAAAACGAAAACGGCGGATGGCTGTTGACGCGCGTGTCTCCGCTGTATCAACAGTTGCCCGCCGTTGCTCTTTTGAATTAGGTGGCCGATTTTACAGCATCGCGTAATGGGGACCTACCAATTGATGTCGAACGCTTAATAACGAAATGGAATTAGAGGTCGGTAACGCTCGCGCGCATTTATGACCGACGGACGACTGCGTCTATGATCGAGCGGACCGAACCCGGCAAAAACAGCATGGAGACAATGCGACGATGGCGACGAACCTATCTGTCCGAACCAAGGAGCCGATACCGAAGATGACGCGCCCGCCGCTCATCGACACCGTCGTCACCCACGATGGCATCGACCTCGTGACCTACCGCTGGCCCTCCGGCGGCAAGCCGCGCGCGACCGTCGCGCTGGTCCATGGGCTCGCCGAGCATGCGGGCCGCTATCAGGCGCTGGCCGCCTGCCTCAACGCCGCGGGAATCGAAGTCGTGGCGGTCGATCTGCGCGGACACGGCCGCTCGCCGGGCGAGCGCGCCTGGGTCGAACGCTTCGATCGCTATCTGCTCGATGCGGACGCGCTCGTCGAACTGGCCGCACGCGAGCACACGCCGTTCTTCCTGATGGGGCACAGCATGGGCGGCACGATTGCCGCGCTGCACGCGCTCGAGCGTCAGCGGCCGGACGGGCGTGCGCTTACGGGTTTGATCCTGTCGAGCCCCGCGCTCGCCCCGGGCCGCGACGTGCCGCGCTGGATGATCGCCGCGAGCCGTTTCATGAGCCGCGTCTGGCCGCGCTTTCCGGCGATGAAGATCGACGCCGCCCTGCTCGCGCGCGACCCGGCCGTCGTCGCGGCCAATCGCGCCGATACGCTCGTGCATCACGGGTCAGTTCCGGCGCGCACCGGTGCGGAAATACTCGAGGCGATGACGCGTATCGAGAAATGCCGCTCGACACTCTCGGTCCCCGTGCTCGTCTTTCATGGAACGGTGGACAAGCTCACCGAGCCCGACGGCAGCCGTGATTTCGCTGCGCATGTCGGCTCGGTCGACCGCACGCTGACGCTTTACGAAGGCAGCTACCACGAGACGATGAACGATCTCGACCGCGAGCACGTCATCGGGGCATTGATTGACTGGATCGATACGCACGTCTGAGGCGCAATGGGTTCGTCTAGCGCGCGCCGCCCGGCACGGCTCGGGCGGGACGTGAAGCGGTCACGCTCTGAGCGTCTTCGGCACCTTCAGCGCGGCCAGTTCGGCGCGCGCTTCTCAATGAACGCCTGCACGCCCTCGAGCGCCGATTCCTCCATCATGTTGCAGGCCATCGTCTGGCCCGCAAGCTGGTACGCCGCTTCGACACCCATCTCGAGCTGCCGGTAAAACAGCGCCTTGCCGGCGCTCACCGCTTCCACCGGTTTCGCGCAGATGCTCGACGCCAGCTCGGCGATTTCCTTGTCGATCGCATCGAGCGGCGCGACGCGATTGACGAGCCCAAGCTGACGCGCCTTGGTCGCATCGATGAAATCGCCGGTCAGCAGCATTTCGAGCGCGGCCTTGCGCGACAAATTGCGCGACAGCGGCACGCTCGGCGTCGCGCAGAAGAGGCCGAGATTGACGCCCGACACCGCAAATTTCGCGACATCGGCGGCGACCGCGAGATCGCACATCGCGACGAGCTGGCACCCGGCCGCCGTCGCCAGGCCATGCACGCGCGCGATCACCGGCTGCGGCATGTGCTGGATCGTCATCATCAATCGCGTACAGCGCGCGAACAACGTCTTGTAGTAATCGAGCGACGGCGCCGCGCGCATTTCCTTCAAGTCGTGTCCCGCGCAAAACGCGCGTCCCGCCCCGCCGATCACGACGACGCGCGCCTCCGATTGCGCAATCGCCGTCAGCGTCTTGTGCAGCTCGTCGAGCAGCGCCTCCGATAGCGCATTGAACGCATCGGGCCGATTCAGCGTGACGCGCACGACGCCGCGCACGCCATACGCGTCGCGCTCGATTTCGAGCAAATCCGCTCCGGCTTGCTCAGACTGAAGTGAAGCGTTCGAGTCCATGACCACTCCTGCAGGAATGCCGGGACGCCGACGTCATAGCTCCGCGAGCACGCGCACGTGCGCGACGACGCTGCGTCCAAGCGCCGACAAGTTATAGCCGCCCTCCAGACAACTGACGATGCGGCCGCCCGCGTAGCGCTTGGCGATATCGCGGATCTGCTCGGTCATCCACGCGTAGTCGTCTTCGACGAGGCCCATGTTGCCGAGATCGTCCTCGCGATGCGCGTCGAAGCCCGCCGACACGAAGATCATTTCCGGCTTGAATTCGTGGAGCCGCGGCAGCCACATCATGTCCACCAGCTCGCGGATCGCCATGCCCTTGGTGCGCGCGGCCACCGGCACGTTGACCATGTTCGGCGCCGCATTTTCCGCGCCGCTGTACGGATAGAACGGGTGCTGGAAGAAGCTGCACATCAGCACGCGCTCGTCGCCGGCGAACGCCGCTTCGGTGCCGTTGCCGTGGTGGACGTCGAAATCGACGATCGCCACGCGCGCGAGCCCGTGCACTTCCAGCGCGTGACGCGCGGCGATCGCGACATTGTTGAAGAAGCAAAAGCCCATCGCGCGCGCGGGCTCGGCGTGATGCCCCGGCGGACGCACGCTGCAAAACGCGTTGTCGTAGCGGCCCGCGATCACAGCGTCGGTCGCCGCGACCGCCGCACCCGCCGAGCGCAACGCCGCCTGCCAGGTATGCGGATTCATCGAGGTGTCGGGATCGATCTGCGCGTAGCCTTCGGTCGGCGACTGGCTCTTGATGAAGTCGATATGGGCTTGCGTGTGCACGCGCGCCAGCGCGGACATCTCGGCGAGAGGCGCCGACTCGCGCTCGATTAGCGGATCGATACGGCTCGCGATGAGCTGATCCTCGATCGCCTGGAGGCGCGCCGGGCATTCCGGATGCCACTGTCCCATCTCATGCAGCAGACAATCGGCGTGCGAATAAAAGCCTGTCGCCATAGTGATTCGCTTCTGCCGCGCGGCATCGGACGGCGCGCGGCAGGTCTCCTTCGGTATGTTCGGTCTGGGCGCAAAGCGCGTTGCGCCGGGAGTTGATCAGACTACGTTACCACATCGAATCGATCCCCGAACTCGGGCCCCGCCCGCGTGCGGCATGCTTTGCCGCATTGATCGGATCGAACGGCGGTTTGGCCGGGAGCGTCGGTTATACTGCGCCGAGTCCTTTTTGCACCGCCCTCTCTCGTCTGTTTTGTCCGCCATGACCGTCCAAGTTGCTCCGTCCGCAGGAAACCGGCTTCGCGCCACTACCGTGGCAATCGCAGTCTCTCTCTCGCTCGGCATCTCCTTCGGCAGCTCGACGGCGGCGGCGCAAACCGCGCCCGCCAAGCGCCCCCCCGTCCTCGCGCAAGGTCAGCCGCAACAGCCGGCGCCCACGGGCCAGACGTTCGAAGAAGAGATCATCCCGCAGCGCTACGCGAACAATCCGAACGTCGATGCGTTCATCAACGACATGGTCGCGCGCTACGATTTCGACCCGGCAACGCTTCATACGCTCTTCGCTAGCGTGAACTATTCGGCGACCGCGGTGAAGCTCGTGACGCCGTCACCGTCGCCATCGATCAAGAACTGGAAGGTCTATCAGTCGCGCTTCCTGGACCCCGTGCGCATCAACGCGGGCGTGCGCTTCTGGAAGCAGAACCGGGCGACGCTGCAGCGCGCGTATGAAGAGTTCGGCGTGCCACCGGAGACCATCGTCGGCATCATCGGCGTCGAGACGATCTACGGCCGCTACATGGGCAACTTCCGCGTGCTCGATGCGCTGACGACGCTCACGTTCGACTATCCGAATACGCCCAACCGCGCAGACCGGATGGCGACGTTCCGCAAGAATCTCGAAGACTATCTGGTCTGGACGCGCGATACGCAGATCGATCCGACCACGGTGCTCGGCTCCTATACTGGCGCAATCGGCATTCCGCAGTTCCTGCCGAGCAGCATCATGCAGTATGCGGTCGACTATGAAGGCGACAAGCACATCGACTTGCGCTCGAGCCAGGCCGATGCGATCGGCAGCGTTGCGAACTATCTGAAGGAAAACGGCTGGGAAAACGGCCGGCCGGTGGTCTGGAAGATCGCGCAGGACCCGGGCACCCTGGGTATTGCGCAAGCAGCCGCCGACGGCCAGCCGGAACCGCATTGGCCGCTTTCGCAACTGTTGCGCGCGGGGATGCTGCTTGACGAACCCGGTCTCGACATGGCGACCGAAGGCGGCACGCCGGTGACGATCGTCGATCTGCCGAGCCCCGGGCTGCCGACCGAGTACGTACTTGGCCTCAAGAATTTCTACGTGCTGACGCGCTATAACCGCAGCTTCTTTTACGCGCTTGCCGTGTATCAGCTTGGCGAAGGAGTGAAGGCGCGGATGGCCGTGGAGGATTTCAATGCGGCCGGCTCAGGTGCGGCCGGCCCAGGTGCTACCGGCGCGGGTGCGGCCGACGCGGGCGGTTCAGGCACGGTCGCTCCTGGCTCAGGCGGCGCGGGCGTGCCGAGCCCCGCATCGCAATGACGTAATCGCACGATCAAGCCGCCGCCGAGCGGCTAGCAACAATGAAAAAAAGCGCCGATATACGGCGCTTTTTTTTTCGGTTGATCTCCCGCTGATCAGGCAGGAAAGACACCGGTCGACAGATACCGGTCCCCGCGGTCGCAGACCACGAACACGATCGTCGCGTTCTCGACCTGCCGCGCAACACGCATCGCCACTTCACAAGCGCCAGCCGACGAAATCCCGCAGAAGATGCCCTCGACGGCCGCCAAGCGACGGGCCATCGCTTCAGACGCCGCTTGCGAGACGTTCTCGGTTCGATCGACTCGGCTTCGATCGAAGATCTTCGGCATATACGCTTCCGGCCATTTGCGAATGCCTGGAATGCGCGAGCCCTCTTCGGGCTGCGCGCCGATGATCTCGATCGCGCTGTTCTGCTCTTTCAGGTATTGGGACACGCCCATGATCGTGCCCGTCGTGCCCATCGCCGACACGAAGTGCGTGATGCGGCCTTCGGTGTCGCGCCAGATTTCGGGACCTGTCGCCTCATAGTGGGCAAGCGGATTGTCGGGGTTCGCGAACTGATCTAGGATGATGCCCTTGCCGTCGCGCTGCATCTGATCCGCGAGATCGCGCGCGTACTCCATGCCGCCCTTCACGGGCGTGAGCATGATTTCCGCGCCGTAGGCGGCCATGCTTTGACGGCGCTCCACCGACAGATCCTCCGGCATGATCAGCACCATCTTGTATCCGCGGATCGCCGCGGCCATCGCGAGCGCGATGCCGGTATTACCGCTCGTCGCCTCGATCAGCGTATCGCCCGGTTTGATACGGCCGCGCGCTTCGGCTTTCTTGATCATCGACAGCGCCGGCCGGTCCTTCACCGAGCCCGCCGGGTTGTTGCCTTCCAGCTTGCCGAGAATCACATTGTTCCGGCTGATGATTTCGTCGTCCGGCAGGCGGACGAGTTGCACGAGAGGCGTATTGCCGATCGTGTCTTCAATAGTCTTGTAAGCCATGAGCGTTGCGTGATGAGGGAAGAGCATCCGGCCTGCCGCTTCGCGACTGTCCCGTGAGAAACAGAGCAACCTGCGGCGGCCCTGCGGTTTGGTGTAAGCGATGCCAGGGATCTATCGATTGTAATGCACGCGGAATCGACCCGCTGAGCGACCCTATCGGGCATAGGGAGCGAGGCCCGGCCTAGGGCCTGTTCACGCAAAAAACCCGCGGGAGGGGAAGACCGCGGGGCAGCCAGTCATCTGCAAGACGGCTGAAGGAGACAAGCAATGTCTATATCGCTGCGGTTATTTCTTTACGACCACCGCGGCGCCGTTCTTCTGCGCACCTGTTGCCGCGGGCGCCGCCTTGGCCTGGGCGCTGGCGGCATCGGTCTTGGCAGGCCCGATCGCGAGCCCCTCGCCTTGCAGCTTTTCGACCGTATGGCCGCCGAGGCCCTTGACGCGCTTCGAAAGATCCGACGCGTCCTTGAATGGGCCATGTGCCGTGCGTTCGTCGAGAATCGCCTTGGCCTTCGCGGGGCCAATGCCCTTGATGCCGCGCAGCGCGTCCTCGTTGGCGGTGTTGACGTCGACAGCGGCGAAGGCGTGACTGAACACGGCAACGAACGCTGCCGCGGCGAAAAACTTGGCGAGAAATGTCTTGAACATAGGGGTCTCCGTGAAAGAGGCCGGCAACGATCGCCGACCGGGAGACCCCAGTCTAAAGAGGTGTCCGAACGATTTACACCTGGCCGAACAGCCAACGCACGTAGCGATCGACGCCTTCCTGCACCGTCAGGAACGGCGCGTCGTAGCCGGCCGCGCGCAGGCGCGTGAGATCGGCCTGCGTGTAGCACTGGTACTTGCCGCGCAGCGCATCGGGGAACGGCACGTATTCGATGAGCCCGCGCTGCACCTGCTCGGCGAGCGAAAGCGCCGGCTGGTTGTCGAGCGCGCGCAGCGTGTTGACGACCGACGTCGCGATATCGTTGAACGGTTGCGCGCGGCCTGTGCCGAGATTGAAGATGCCCGACTTCTCCGGATGATCGAAGAAGAACAGGTTGACTTTCACGACGTCCTCGACCGACACGAAATCGCGCGTCTGCTCGCCCGCCGCATAGCCGTTGTACTCGCCGAAGAGCTTGACCTTGCCCTCGCCGCGGAATTGGTTGAAGTTGTGGAACGCCACCGACGCCATGCGCCCCTTGTGCGTCTCACGCTCGCCGTAGACGTTGAAATAGCGAAAGCCCGCGATCTGGCTCTTCGCTTGCGGCAGTACACGGCGGATGATCTGGTCGAACAGGAACTTCGAATAGCCGTAGACGTTGAGCGGCGCTTCCACCTCGCGGTCTTCCACGAAGCGGCTCGACCCGCCGTAGATCGCCGCCGACGACGCGTACAGGAACTGCGCGCCCTGCGCGAGACACGCGTCGAGCACCGCACGGCTGTAGCGGAAGTTGTTGTCCATCATGTAGCGGCCGTTGTGCTCCATCGTGTCCGAGCACGCACCTTCATGGAACACCGCACGCACCTTGCCGAAATCGCCGCGCGCGAAACGCTCGACGAATTCGGTCTTGTCGAGATAGTCGTCGATCTCGCAGTCGACGAGGTTCTTGAATTTGTCCGCGCGCGTCAGGTTGTCGACGGCGACGATGCGTGTTTCGCCGCGATCGTTGAGCGCCTTGACGAGATTGGCGCCGATAAAGCCGGCGGCGCCGGTGACGATGATGGTCATGGTCGTCCTGCGATATGAGGTGAATGGCGGGAATGTGCGCCGAGCCGAAGTGCGCCGCGCGGCAATACGCTCAACGCGGCATGCCCCGCGCGGATTCGAATCATGGAAAGAGTTCGTCGTAGTCGACGGTGGCCGTGCCGAGCTTGCCGACGACGATGCCGGCCGCGCGATTCGCGAGCGAGACCGCTTCGATGAGCGGCAAACCCGCGCCCAGCATGACGGCGAGCGTCGCGATCACGGTGTCTCCCGCGCCCGACACATCATACACTTCACGTGCCACGGCCGGAGCGTGGTGCACGCTGCCGTCGGCTGTGAAGAGCGACATGCCCTCCTCCGAGCGCGTGAGCAGCAACGCGTCGATGTCGAGCGAGGTGCGCAGCGCCGTCACGCGCGCGAGCAGATCGTCCTCCGACTTCCACTGACCGACCACCTCGCGCAGCTCGGCGCGATTCGGCGTAATCAGCGTCGCGCCGCGATAGCGTTCCCAGTCATCGCCTTTCGGATCGACGAGCACAGGTTTGCCTGATGCACGCGCCTTCGCGATCATTTTTGTCACGTGCGTGAGGCCGCCCTTCGCGTAGTCGGACAGCAGGATCACGTCGTGTTTCGACAACTGGTCGTCGAAACGCGCAAGACCGGCGAGCAGCGCTTCGTGCGCGGGCGTGTTCTCGAAGTCCACGCGCAGCAGTTGCTGCTGGCGCGACAGCACGCGCAGCTTGATGGTGGTCAGCAGATCGGGATCGCGCTCGAGGTGCGGCACGACACCGCTGTCCTTGAGCAACTCGACGATTCGCTCACCGGGCTCATCGTGCCCGACCACGCACAGGAGTCCAGCCTGCGCGCCCAGCGCAGCCGCGTTGCGCGCGACGTTCGCCGCACCGCCCAGGCGATCCTCCTGCTTCTGCACATGGACGACCGGCACCGGCGCTTCCGGCGAAATCCGGTTCACGTCGCCGAACCAGTAGCGGTCGAGCATCACATCGCCGACCACCAAAACCCGCGCCGCGGCAAGACGCGCACGCGGCACGACACCCGCTTCAGGCACGAGCGAGACGTTGGATTCAGGCGCGTGCATTGGCTTCAGCGGTGAGTTCGACACGGGGACGTCCGATTGCGTAATAGTCGATGCCGAGTTCGGCCATCGCATCGGGTTCATACAGGTTGCGGCCGTCGAAGATGACAGGCGACTTGAGCACCGACTTCATGTGATTGAAGTCCGGGCTCCTGAACTCCTTCCATTCGGTCACGATCACGAGTGCATCGGCGCCGGAGAGCGTTTCGTCCTGGGTGTTCGTGAAGTGCAGCCGCGCGAGCTGCTCGGGAACGTCGTGCAGGTCCAGCGCGAACACGCGGCGCGCTTCGTGCAGCGCGACCGGGTCGTACGCGCGCACGCTCGCGCCGCGCGCGAGCAGCGCCGCAATCAGGCGGCGGCTAGGGGCTTCGCGCATGTCGTCGGTGTTCGGCTTGAATGCGAGGCCCCAGACGGCAAAGGTGCGGCCCGTCAGGTCTTCGCCGAGCGTCGACGTGATCTTGCGCACGAGCACTGCTTTCTGCTCGTGGTTCACCTCTTCGACCGCTTCGAGAATGCGCAGCTGCTGCTCGTTCTCGCCGCCAGTGCGGATCAGCGCCTGCACGTCCTTCGGAAAGCACGAGCCGCCGTAGCCGACGCCGGCATACAGGAAGTGATAGCCGATGCGCGGATCGGAGCCGATGCCACGACGCACCGCCTCAATATCGGCGCCGACGCGGTCAGCCAGATTCGACATCTCGTTCATGAACGAGATGCGCGTGGCGAGCATCGCGTTGGCCGCGTACTTCGTGAACTCGGCAGAGCGCACGTCCATGTAGAGCGTGCGCTCGTGATTGCGGTTGAACGGCATGTAGAGCCGCTTCATCTTCTCGCGCGCGAGCTGTCCGGCTTCGTCGTCGTCGATGCCGATCACGATGCGATCAGGCCGCATGCAGTCTTCGACCGCCGCGCCTTCTTTCAGGAATTCGGGGTTCGACACGACCGAGAACCGGTGCTGCGCGCTACCCGACAAGCCACGCGCCGCGAGTTCCGCTTCCACGACGGCGCTCACCTTCTGCGCCGTGCCGACGGGCACCGTCGACTTGTCGACGATCACCTTGAAGCCGTTCGAATAGCGGCCGATGTTGCGCGCCGCTTCGAGCACGTATTGCAGATCGGCGGATCCGTCTTCATCGGGCGGCGTGCCGACTGCGATGAACTGGATTTCGCCGTGCGCGACGCTCGCCTTGACATCGGTCGAGAACGTGATGCGGCCGGCCGCGCGAGTACGCGTAATGATCTCGAGCAAGCCCGGCTCGTGGATCGGCACGCCGCCGTTGTTGAGGATTTCGATCTTGCGCGGATCGACGTCGAGGCAAAAGACGTCATGGCCGATTTCAGCGAGACACGCGCCTGTGACGAGGCCAACGTAACCTGTGCCGATGATGGTGATTTTCATACGCGTTCTGGTGGTTGATCCCGGTCGTTAACTGGCTGCCGGTGTGCCGCCGATCAATGGCAGCGTTCCTACAGCCGCTTCTACTTCGGTCGAATCGCCCGCCGTGACGCACCACGGGGGCGCGACGGGGCGGCGATCTCAATTTGATGCCGCAATCGGCTCGACGCGGCGCGGCGCATAGGTTTCCCAGCCGCTGCATCCCGGGCACTGCCAATAGAACAGGCGCGCCCGGAAACCGCAATTCTGACACGTGTACCGTGGCAGATTTTTGGTGCGCTGCTTGATCAGTGTGCGCATCAGCTCCAGCTCGCTGCGCCGCTGGTCATCGGCCGCCGCGATCTGCGCTTCGAGCAAGCGCGTCATGCCGGCCAGATTCGGCGACTTCTGCATCTGCGTACGGGCAAGCGTATGCGCGGCTTCGCTGCCCCGCAGGTCGGCTACGTGTTGATAGGCGACGTCGAGCAAGTCGTTTGACGGATAGCGGTCGACGTAGCTCGTCAGCAGATCCGCCCCTTCCGCGGCGCGGCCCAGCGCGGCGTACGCCTTCATCAACTTCTCGGCGACGAGCGGCAGATAAGACGCATTCTGCTCCTCGACACGCTGCCATTCGGCGATCGCCCCGGCGTGATCGCCGCCTGCCGCCTTCACGTCGCCGGCGAGGATCGTCGCGCGCACATTCTGCGGATTCGCTTTCAGCGCGAGCTCGAGCTGCTCGGCCGCCTCGGCCGGCTTCTTCTGTTGCAGCGCCTCCTGCGCGAGCTCGCAATGGAAATGCGCGATTTCCTTGTCGAGCGGCTCCGCACCCATCGTTTCGAGCCGCCCTGCGGTCTCGATCGACTTGTTCCAGTCCTTCTCGATTTCGTAAATGGTCAGCAGCGCGCGCTGCGCACCGAGCGCGTAGTCGCCGGACTCGAGCCTGCCGAACGTCTCTTCGGCGCGGTCCAGCAAGCCGGCCTTCAGAAAATCCTGTCCGAGCTCGAAAAGCGCGTGGTCCCGCTCGCTGACCGGCAGATCGGCGCGGCCGAGCAGGTTTTGATGCACGCGGATCGCACGGTCCGTCTCGCCGCGACGCCGGAACAGATTGCCGAGCGCGAAATGCAATTCGATCGTTTCGGGATCAAGCTTGACGACTTCGATGAACGCGTCGATCGCCTGATCGGGCTGTTCGTTCAGCAGGAAGTTGAGGCCGCGGAAATACGAGCGAGGAAGATTGGAGCTTTCGGAAAGCAGCGTCTTCAGGTCATAGCGAGCCGCGATCCAGCCGAAGGCGAATGCGACCGGGATGATGAGCAGCCACCAGAAATCGAGATCCATGCGAATGATCGGAAATGCGAAACACAAAATCCGCGCACCGGGTGGCGCGCGGCACAAAGGCGGTTCAGATCAGCGGCGGCAGCGGCGGCTCTTCGACGACCGGGGGCGTTTCGCGCGCGACGCGCAGATCGCGCTTCAGGCGCCCGTTTTCGAGCCGCAAGCGGATCATCGCCGGAAATGAGGAGATGAGCCCGGCAAGCAAGCCGACACCAAAAAAAGCGAGTCCAATCAGGATGAGCGGCGCCTGCCACGCATAGCCGGCCAGGAAATTCAGCGTTGCAGATTGCGTGTTGGCGAGCGCAAGCACGAGCAGCAGCACGAACACCAGCACACGGATCAACCAGACGATAAATCTCATAAAGGCTCTCTAGACTGCGGTTGCGTTATCCACACGGGCTTGGCGGCGCATCACGCCGCTTTGCTGCCGCGCAAAAGTGACCCGTATTGTAAAGGAAGCCTTACGCGGCGGGCGAAACCGGCAATGCGCGGTGTGACATCGGCCAAATGGGTGCTCGCAAACCGCGTTCTGCACGCCGCGTCTTCGACGGGTGAAAAAAAAGCGCCCGAAGGCGCTTTTTTTGGTCTTTGCCGGTCCGGCTAGAGCCATCGACGGCTATCCGCGGAAATCACAGATCGTCGTCGGGCTCTTCGGCTTTCATCGGCTCGCCCGCACGACCATCCACTCGCTCGCGCAATTCCTTGCCAGGCTTGAAGTGCGGCACATGCTTTTCAGGCACCAGCACTTTTTCACCGGACTTCGGATTGCGCCCGACACGGGACGGACGCCGGTTCAGGCCGAAGCTGCCAAAGCCACGAATTTCGATGCGATGGCCATTGGCCAGTGCCTCCGACATCGCATCGAGCATCGTCTTCACCGCGAAATCCGCATCCTTGAGGACAAGTTGCGGAAATCGCGTTGCCAGCTGGGCGACCAATTCCGATTTGGTCATACTGCGGCAGACCTCTTAAGGCTTACTGGTTCTGACCGTCGAGCTTGGCCTTCAGCAGCGCGCCGAGGTTCGTCGTGCCGGTGGCGGCAGAGCTCGTGTCGGCTTGCAGGCCGCGGATGGCTTCTTGTTGCTCGGCCGAATCCTTCGCCTTGATCGACAGGTTGATGCCACGCGACTTGCGATCGATGTTGATGATCATCGCATTGACCTTGTCGCCTTCCTTCAGCACGTTGCGAGCATCTTCCACGCGGTCTTGCGCGATTTCCGAAGCACGCAGGTAGCCTTCGACTTCAGCGGACAGCGCAACCACAGCGCCCTTCGCGTCCACCGTCTTGATCACGCCGTCGACGATCGAACCCTTGTCGTTCATTGCAACGAAGTTGCTGAACGGGTCGCCTTCGAGCTGCTTGATACCCAGCGAAATGCGTTCCTTCTCGACGTCGATGCCGAGCACGACCGCTTCCACTTCGTCGCCCTTCTTGTACTTGCGGACGGCTTCTTCGCCGGTTTCGCTCCACGACAGGTCCGACAGGTGAACCAGACCGTCGATGCCGCCGGGCAGGCCGATGAACACGCCGAAGTCGGTGATCGACTTGATCGCGCCTTGCAGCTTGTCGCCCTTCTTGAAGTTGCGGCTGAAGTCATCCCACGGATTCGGCTTGCACTGCTTCATGCCGAGGCTGATACGGCGGCGGTCTTCGTCGATTTCGAGAACCATGACTTCGACTTCGTCGCCCAGCTGGACAACCTTCGACGGTGCGACGTTCTTGTTAGTCCAGTCCATTTCCGACACGTGGACCAGGCCTTCGATGCCCGATTCGACTTCGACGAACGCGCCGTAGTCGGTGATGTTCGTGACCTTACCGAACAGGCGCGTGCCCGACGGGTAACGGCGCGAGATGCCTTCCCACGGATCGTCGCCCAGTTGCTTGATGCCGAGCGAAACGCGGTTCTTCTCTTGGTCGAACTTGAGGATCTTGGCGGTGACTTCTTGGCCGACCGACAGGACTTCGCTCGGGTGACGCACGCGGCGCCATGCGATGTCGGTGATGTGCAGCAGGCCGTCGATGCCGCCGAGGTCAACGAACGCGCCGTAGTCGGTGATGTTCTTGACCACGCCTTCGACGATCGCGCCTTCCTTGAGCGTCTCGAGCAGCTTCGCGCGCTCTTCGCCTTGGGTCGCTTCGATCACGGCGCGGCGCGACAGCACGACGTTGTTACGCTTGCGGTCGAGCTTGATGACGCGGAATTCGAGGGTCTTGCCTTCGTACGGGGTCGTATCCTTGACCGGACGCGTGTCGACGAGCGAACCCGGCAGGAATGCGCGGATGCCGTTGACCATGACGGTCATGCCGCCCTTGACCTTGCCCGTGATCGTGCCGGTCACGAGTTCGTTGTTGTCGAGGGCCTTTTCCAGCGACAGCCACGAAGCCAGACGCTTCGCCTTGTCGCGCGACAGGATGGTGTCGCCGTAGCCGTTTTCCAGCGCGTCGATCGCGACGGAAACGAAGTCGCCCGCCTGCACTTCTACCTCGCCCGCGTCATTCAGGAACTCTTCGAGCGGGATGTAGGCTTCGGACTTGAGACCAGCGTTGACGACCACGAAGTTGTGGTCGACGCGCACGACTTCGGCGGAAATCACTTCGCCGGCGCGCATGTCTTGCTTGGTCAGCGACTCTTCGAACAGAGCCGCAAAGGATTCGGTATTCGGGGTGGAAGTTTGCAGGTCGGACATAAAAATCGAAGTTTGCATGGTTTTTCGCATTGCCTGCCCGGCGATTAGGACCGGGAACTGCGGCGCTACAGCGAAAGCCATACGGGGTTAAGGGTTAAAACACGCCCCGCGCCAATCGCGGAACACCTACTGCAAGCCGCGGCGCGCGACCTATACCGATCACGCGCGCGGTTGAAGCGCCTGGTACCACTGCACCACTTGTTCGACCGCCTGGTCGATCGAGAGAGCCGAGGTATCCAGCAGCTTCGCATCTGCCGCAGGCTTGAGCGGCGCGGCCGCGCGCTGACTGTCGCGCTCGTCGCGTTCACGCAAATCCCGAAGCAAGTCATCTATGTTAGCAGAAAATCCTTTTTGGATCAATTGCTTATGCCGTCTCGCGGCACGGGCCTCGACGCTGGCCGTCAGGAACACCTTCAGCCCCGCATCGGGGAAGATCACGGTACCCATGTCGCGGCCGTCCGCCACCAGCCCCGGCTCCTTGCGGAACGCCCGCTGACGCGCCACCAGAGCGGCTCTCACCGGCGCGTGCACGGCGATGGCCGATGCCCGGTTGCCGATCGCCTCAGCGCGAATTTCGGTCGAAACGTCGACGCCGTCGAGCTGCGCCAGGCCTTCGCGGAACGTGATATGCAGATCGCCGACCAATTTCGCCAGCTCGTCCGGCGCGTCGGGTGGCACGTTGTAGTGCACGCTCGCCAGCGCCGCCAGCCGGTACAGCGCCCCGCTATCGAGCAGGTGAAAGCCCAAATGGGCAGCGAGCAGCGTGGCGACCGTGCCCTTGCCGGAGGCGGTCGGGCCGTCGATCGTGATGACGGGCGTCTGGTGAAAGGGGCGAGTCGATTTCATCGATAAAAACGTCGGTCAGGTCGCGGCGAGCGTTTTGAAGCGCTCGAAATAATCGGGGAAGGTCTTGCCGACGCACTTCGGATCGTTGATCCGCACAGGCACGCCACCCAGCGCGACGAGCGAGAAGCACATCGCCATGCGGTGGTCGTCGTAGGTGTCGATGGCGGCGTTCGGAGTGAGCTGGGCCGGAGGCGTCACGACCAGGTAGTCGGCGCCCTCTTCGATCGTCGCGCCAACCTTGCGCAGTTCGGTCGCCATCGCGGCGATGCGGTCGGTCTCCTTCACGCGCCAGCTCGCGATGTTGCGCAGCGTTGTCGTGCCGTCGGCGAACAACGCGGCGACCGCGATCGTCATGGCTGCATCCGGAATCAGATTGAAGTCCATGTCGATTGCTTCGAGCTTGCCGTGGTCGTGACCGACGCCGCGCACTTCGATCCAGTCGTCGCCCATTGTCACGTTCGCGCCCATCTTCATTAGCGCGGTCGCAAAGCCCACGTCGCCCTGGATGCTCGCGCGCCCCACGCCCTCGACGCGGATCGGCCCGCCGCCCAATGCGCCCGCCGCGAGGAAATACGACGCCGACGACGCATCGCCTTCGACCATGATCGTGCCCGGCGACTGGTAGCGCACGCCGGCCGGCACGGTGAAGCGTTGCCAGCCTTCACGCTCGACGGTCAAGCCGAAGCGTTCCATCAGCTTGATCGTGATCTGGATGTACGGCTTCGAGATCAGCTCGCCTTCGACCTCGATCACGATCGAGCCGCTTTGCGAACGCACGAGCGGCAGCGTCATCAGGAGCGCGGTCAGGAACTGGCTCGATACGTCGCCGCGCACGCGGATCGGCGCATCGACCGAGACCGGCGCCGCGTGGATCTTGAGCGGCGGGTAGCCCTCGTTCAGCTCGTAGTCGATCTTCGCGCCGATCTGACGAAGCCCGTCGACGAGGTCGCCGATCGGCCGCTCATGCATGCGCGGCACGCCGTGCACGCGGTATTCGCCGCCGTTGACGGCCAGCGCGGCAGTCAGCGGACGAATCGCCGTACCCGCATTGCCCAGGAACAGATCGGCCTTTTGCGCGACGAACGCGCCGCGCGTGCCCGTCACGACGCACACGTCGCCATCGCGCTTGAATTGCACTCCGAGCTTTTCGAGCGCGTCGAGCATGACGCGCGTGTCGTCCGAGTCGAGCAGGTTCGTGATCGTCGTTTCGCCTTCCGCGAGCGCCGCGAGCAACAGCACGCGGTTCGAGATGCTCTTCGAGCCGGGTAGCCGGACAGTGCCGGACGCGCGGGAGAACGGTCCGAGGTCGAGATATTCCATGGTCAGTCCTGTTATTTCGAGGGGCTGGCGCCGGCAGCGGCCTTGCCGCCGCGCTCCTGCCATTCAGTGCGGGCCTTGCGCGAACGCGCGAATGCGGCTTCGAGCGCCGCGCCGTCGCCGGCTTCGATCGCCGCGCGCAAGCGCGCGAGCACGGCCGTGTAGGCGTCGAGTTCTTCAAGCAACGCTGCGCGGTTGGCGACGCAGATGTCGCGCCACATTTCCGGGCTCGACGCGGCGATCCGCGTGAAATCGCGGAAGCCGCCGGCGGCAAACGAAAACTTCAGATCGGCGTCCGGCGCTTCGAGAATCTGCTCGACGAGCGCAAACGACAGCACGTGCGGCAAATGGCTCACCGATGCCAGGACGCGATCGTGCTGCTCCACGCTCATCTGCCGGACCACGGCGCCGGCCGCGAGCCACATCGCCTCGACGCGCGCGACGTCGGCAGGCGAATTTTCGGGCAACGGGCACAGCACGACATTGCGCCCGACGTACAGATCGGGAAGCGCCGCCTCGACACCGCTCGATTCGCGTCCGGCGATCGGATGGCCCGGCACGAACTGGTTGATGCGGGCCCCGAGCGCCGCGCGCGCGGCGGCGACGACATCGGACTTGGTGCTGCCCGCGTCGGTCACGATGGTCGCATCGTCGAGAAACGGCGCGATTCGTGTCAGCAGCGGCTGCGTCTGCGCGACCGGCGCCGCAAGCAGAACAATATCGGCGCCGGTCAGCGCGTCGCGCAATTGCGTGTCGTCGCCGAGCGCGGCAAAACCGTCGATGACGCCCAGCTCGCGCGCCCG
Organism: Trinickia camelliae; assembly: GCF_053525655.1. NCBI lineage: Bacteria > Pseudomonadati > Pseudomonadota > Betaproteobacteria > Burkholderiales > Burkholderiaceae > Trinickia > Trinickia camelliae. Next base: position 287,999 of record NZ_JBCHAA010000004.1, on the reverse strand, counting down.
CTCGACCGACGACGCCGAGCGGCCGACGCCGATCACCGTGCCGCGTTGCCCCGCCTGCTCCGGCTGGCGCTCACGCAACGCGCGCGCGAGCGATCCGCCGATCAGCCCGACACCGAAAATCACCAGTTTGTTGAATGAGAACGCGGTCACGACGAACAGACTAAAAAAGCGCGCGACGAGCCCAAGCACGCGCGCGCGGAATGAAAACCAACCGCCCGGCCTGCCGGTCAGGCAGGCGCGAGCGCCTTTTCGAGCGCGGCGATGAACACCTCGTTTTCTTCCGGCAAGCCGATCGTCACGCGCAACCACTGCGGCAAGCCATAGTTGCCGACCGGCCGCACGATCACGCCCTGCTTCAAGAGCGCCAGATTCACACGCGCACCGGCGCCGTCGTCATTACCGACGCGCACCAGCACGAAGTTGCCGTACGACGGCACGAATTCGAGATCGAGCTTATCGAACGCCTCGGTCAGCCGACGATAGCCCGCCGCGTTGAGCGCCGCGCTCTTTTCGAGGAACGCGCGGTCGTTCAGCGCCGCGATCGCCGCGGCTTGCGCGAGCGTGTTCACGTTGAACGGCTGGCGCAAGCGGTTCAGCAAATCGGTCAGCTCCGGCTGGGCGATCGCGAAACCGACGCGCAATCCCGCGAGACCGAACGCCTTCGAGAACGTGCGCGATACGAGCAGGTTCGGAAAGCGGCGCGTCCAGGCGATCGAGTCGTAGCGCTTGTCCGCGGCGAGATACTCGGTGTACGCCTCGTCGAGCACCACGACCACGTTCTTCGGCACCTTCTCGAGGAACGCTTCGAGCGCCGGGCCTTCGATGAAGGTGCCGGTCGGGTTGTTCGGATTGGCGACGAACATGAGACGCGTGTCGGCATCGATCGCCTTCAGCATTGCGTCGAGATCGTGCCCATGCTTCACGGCGGGCACGACGATCGCACGCGCACCGATGCCTTGCGTCGCGAGTGCATACACGGCGAACGAGTATTGCGCGTAGACGATCGACTGACTCTTCTCGACGAGCGCATGCGCGGCCAGTTCAAGAATGTCGTTGCTGCCGTTGCCGAGCGTGATCCAATCGGCCGGCACCCCGTAGTGCTCGCTCAGTGCGGCCTTCAGCTCGAACGCGTTCGCATCCGGATAGCGGCCGAGATCGGCGGCGGCCTGCGCCATCGCAGCCTTGGCGGACTCCGGCATGCCGAGCGGATTTTCGTTCGATGCCAGCTTCACGATGTGCGCTTCGTCGAGGCCGAACTCGCGGGCAACTTCCGAAATCGGCTTGCCGGCGACGTAAGGCGCGATCGCGCGCACATAGGAAGGGCCGTATTGCGTCGTCATGTATGTCTCCAGATCGGACTTGCTGGTCGTAAGCGATGGGGCCCGCACGAAGCAGCGGGAAGCAGCCAGAAGCGGCGCTTCAGCGCGCGCGCGGATACGAGCCCAGAATCTTCAGGAACGCGGCCTTCTTTTCCAACTCGGCGAGCGCGGCGGCGACCGGCGCATCTTCGCGATGCCCTTCGACATCGATATAGAAGTAGTACTCCCACGTGCCAACGCGCGCCGGACGCGACTCGAAGCGCGTCATCGAGACGCCGTGCCGCGCGAGCGGCTCGAGCAGCTTGAACACCGCGCCGGGTTCGTTCTTCACGGACACGATCAGCGAAGTCTGATCGCGCCCGCTGACGCCCGCCGGATTCTTGCCGATCATCACGAAGCGCGTGCGGTTGTGCGGATCGTCCTGGATCAGCCCATACGCCACCTGCAAGCCGTAGTGCGCAGCCGCGCGATCGCCGGCGATCGCGGCGACACTCGGGTCCGCCGCTGCCAGGCGCGCGGCTTCCGCATTGCTCGACACCGCCTGGCGCTCCAGATGCGGCGCATTGGTCGAGAGCCAGCGCTGACATTGCGCGAGCGCCTGCGCATGCGCGCAGACGCGCGTCACGCCCGTGAGACCGCCGCTCTGCGTCAGCAGATTGTGATGAATCGGCAACGCGAGCTCGCCGCCGATCACGAGTTGCGTCTGCAGCAGCAGATCGAGCGTGCGCGACACCGCGCCTTCGCTCGAATTCTCGACCGGCACGACGCCGAATTCGGCGGAGCCCGCCTCGACCGAGCGAAACACTTCGTCGATCGACGGGCACGCGATACCTTCGATCGCATGACCGAAGTATTCGTACATGGCCTGCTCGCTATAGGTGCCGACCGGCCCCAGAAAAGCGGCCCGCACCTGCTGCTCGAGCGCCCGGCTCGCGGCCATGATCTCGCGCCAGATCGCGCTGATGTGATCGCCCGCGAGCGGCCCGTCGCTCATGTCCTGCAAGCGCGCGATGACCTGCTGCTCGCGTTCGGGCCGGAACACCGGGGCGTTGTAATGCTTCTTGACCTCGCCCACTTCAAGGGCGATCGCCGCGCGCTGATTGAGCAGCGCGATCAGCTGTGCGTCGATCGCGTCAATGCGATCGCGCAGCGGTTTGAGCTTGGTATTGAGTTCGTCGTCCATGCGTAGTACGGCCGTATGAAAGTAAGCGCGCCGCTGGTCAGATCGAAGCGATCAGGCCTGGCGCTGTTCGAATTCCTTCATGTACTCGACCAGCGCCTTGACGCCTTCGAGCGGCACCGCGTTGTAAATCGACGCCCGCATTCCGCCGACGGACTTGTGGCCCTTCAGCTGCAACAGCCCGCGCGCCTTCGCGCCGGCGAGGAAATCTTCGTTGCGCGACTCGTCCGCGAGGAAGAACGGCACGTTCATCCGCGAACGCGACGCGCGTTCAACCTTGTTGACATAGAAAGCGCTCGAATCGATCGCGTTGTACAGCAGCTTCGATTTCTCGATGTTGCGCGCTTCGATCGCCTTCAAGCCGCCCAGCTTTTTCAACCACTTGAACACCAGGCCCGCGATGTAGATCGCGTAGGTGGGCGGCGTGTTGTACATCGAGTTGTTCTCGGCGACGGTCTTCCACTCGAAAGCCGATGGGCAGATCGGCAGCGCCCGGTCGAGCAGGTCCTCGCGCACGATCACCACGGTGACACCCGCCATGCCGATGTTCTTCTGCGCGCCGCCGTAAATGGCGCCGAACTTCGCGACATCGAGCGGGCGCGACAGGATGTGCGACGAGACGTCCGCCACGAGCGGGATGTCGCCGAGATCGGGAATGTCGAAGGTTTCGACGCCGTGAATCGTCTCGTTCGTGCACAGGTGCACGTAGGCAGGATCGTCGGACAGCTGCCATTCGGCGCGAGCCGGCGAGCGCGTGAAGCCGTCGGCGGTCTGGCCGCTTGCGGCCAGGTGCGGCGCGCAATACTTGTGCGCTTCCTTGAAGGTCTTCTGCGACCACGAGCCCGTCAGGACAAAATCAGCGGTCTTTTTCGCGCCGAGCATGTTCATCGGTACGATCGCATTCTCCCCGAGCCCACCACCCTGCAGGAACAGAATGCGGTGGCTGGCCGGCACGTCGAGCAGTTCGCGCAAGTCGGCGAGCGCTTCTTCGTGAATCGAGATGAATTCCTTGCCGCGATGGCTCATCTCCATCACGCTCATGCCGCTGCCGCGCCAATCGAGCATCTCGTCGGCAGCTTGGCGCAGCACCTCTTCAGGCAGCGCCGCAGGTCCGGCGGAGAAGTTAAAGACGCGCATCGTGGGAACCCCGAAAGAAGGCGCAGCGGCAAAAGGAAAGTCCGAAAAACCGCGCCTAAATAGAAAATGGCCGTCTGCGCTCTCGCGCAAACGGCCATTATCGCACCGTCACCGGTCAGCCGCCAAACCAAGGCGCCGTGCCGGCCCGGCCGATCCGCCACGATGGGCCCGCTAAAGAGCCCTCGGCAGATCTTGCGACCGGCTCATTACTTGCCCGGCTTGACCGCAGCGACTTCCTTGTCGGCCTGGTCGCGCGTCGCCTTGATCGATTGCGGCATGTACTTTTGCATCAAGCCGTTCACGACATCGCGACCCACTTGGTCTTGCACTTGGATGAACTTGCGGCCGGTCGGGCTCTTGTAGAACGTCGTCAGGTCCTTGATTTCCTGCGTGCTGTAGTACTTCGCGTACGCGTCGTACTGAGCTTGCATCGCATCTTGGCGGAACGAATCCGTCGCGAACACTTGGCCCGCCGAGTCAACCAGCTTCGGCACCGCGTTCTTTTGCAGAGCCGGCACGGAGGCTTGCTTTTGCTTGTCCGTCAGCGTCTTGTTTTCCGACAGCGCGTCCGACAGGATCGCCGGGACCAGCTGCTTCGCTTGCATTTGCGCGCTGTTGCCAATTGCGCCGACGAGCTTCTGCGCGTCGATGGCCTCAAGCAACTCCTTGATCGCGGCTTGCTTGGCGGGATCGACCGGAGCTGCAGCCGGTGCCGCTGCCGTCGTGTCGGTCGGCGCTTGATTCTGGAGCGCCTGCGCCATCGCGAAGGTCGGCACGAAAGCAGCCAGCAGCATCCATTGCTTGAATCGTTGTTGCATCATTACTCCCTAAAAGAAATAGTCGAATTGCTTGAGGCACGAAGCGTAGCGCAACACGTTGTTGCGAGGCCTTTCGCTTCGCGCGGTTCTTCTTGCGGTTACTTGTTCGCGACGCCCGTCATGCACGACTCGCGTGCCGATCAACCTTCGCCGTTTTCGTCATCCGCCGCCGTACCTTCGGCATCACCTTCACCATCCGCCTCGGCGATCTGCTGCAGGCCGGAAAGCTTGGTGCCGTCATCAAGGCTGATGAGTGTAACACCTTGCGTCGCACGGCCCATTTCGCGAATCTCCGAAACGCGCGTCCGGATCAGCACGCCGGTCGTCGTGATCAGCATGATCTGGTCCTCGGGGTCGACGAGCGTGGCCGCCACGACCTTGCCGTTGCGCTCCGACGTCTGGATCGCGATCATGCCCTTCGTGCCGCGCCCATGGCGCGTGTACTCGGTGATCGGGGTGCGCTTGCCGTAGCCGTTTTCGGTTGCCGTCAGCACCGACTGCTGCTCGCTGCCCGCCACCAGAAGCGCGATCACCTGCTGCCCTTCATCAAGCTGCATGCCGCGCACGCCGCGCGCCTCACGGCCCATCGGGCGCACATCGTTCTCGTCGAAGCGCACTGCCTTGCCCGAATCCGAGAACAGCATCACGTCGTGCGCGCCGTCGGTGATCGCGGCGCCAATCAGGTAATCGCCCTCGTCGAGACCGACCGCAATAATACCCTTGCGCAATGGTCTGCTGAAAGCCTCGAGCGGCGTCTTCTTGACCGTGCCCAACGCGGTCGCCATAAAGATGAACTTGTCTGCCGAGAACTCCTTGATCGGCAGCACGACGTTGATCTTCTCGCCTTCCTGCAGCGGGAACATATTGACGATCGGACGGCCGCGCGCGTTGCGCGAGCCCTGCGGCACTTCGTAGACCTTCACCCAATAGACGCGACCGCGGTTCGAGAAGCACAGGATATGGTCGTGCGTGTTCGCGATGAAGAGCGTGTCGATCCAGTCGTCTTCCTTCATCTGCGTGGCCTGCTTGCCGCGCCCCCCGCGCTTCTGCGCCCGATATTCGGACAACGGCTGCGACTTCACGTACCCCGTATGCGACATCGTGACAACCATGTCCTGCGGCGTGATCAGGTCTTCGGTGTTCAGCTCGGTCGCGTTCATCTCGATCTTCGAGCGGCGCGCGTCGCCGAACTCGGCCTTCACTGCCGTGAGCTCGTCGGTGATGATCGTCGTGATGCGCTCCGGGCGCGCGAGGATGTCGAGCAGATCGGCGATCTGCGCCATCACTTCGCGGTATTCGCCAATGATCTTGTCTTGCTCGAGACCGGTCAGGCGCTGCAGGCGCATCTGCAAGATTTCCTGCGCCTGCGTATCGGACAGCTTGTAGAGACCGTCGCCCTGCATCCCGAATGCCGGATTCAGACCTTCCGGACGGTATGCCTCACGACCGCCCGCCGCGGCGTTCTCGGTCTCCGCGCGCGACAGCATTTCACGCACGAGCGAGGAGTCCCACGGGCGCGCCATCAATTCCTGCTTGGCGATCGGCGGCGTCGGCGCGGCCTTGATGATTGCGATGAAATCATCGATGTTCGCGAGCGCGACGGCGAGACCCTCGAGCACGTGGCCGCGTTCGCGCGCCTTGCGCAGTTCGTATACAGTGCGCCGCGTCAGCACTTCCCGGCGGTGCGACAGGAACGAACTAAGCATTTCCTTAAGATTCAGGAGCTTAGGCTGGCCGTCGACGAGCGCGACCATGTTCATGCCGAACGTGTCCTGCAGCTGGGTCGCCTTATACAGATTGTTGAGGACGACCTCGGGCACCTCGCCGCGCTTGAGCTCGATCACGACGCGCATGCCGCTCTTGTCGGACTCGTCGCGGATGTCCGAAATGCCCTCGAGCTTCTTCTCGTTGACCAACTCGGCGATCCGCTCGAGCAGCGAACGCTTGTTAACCTGATACGGCAGCTCGTCGACGATGATCGCCATGCGCTGGCCGCGATCGATTTCCTCGAAGTGCGTCGCCGCGCGCATCACAACCCGGCCGCGGCCGGTGCGATAGCCGTCGCGCACGCCCGCGACGCCGTAAATGATGCCGGCGGTCGGGAAATCGGGAGCCGGGATGATCTCGATCAGCTCATCGATGCCCGCCTCGGGGTTCTTCAACAGATGGTGGCAGGCGTCGACGACTTCGTTCAGGTTGTGCGGCGGGATGTTGGTCGCCATGCCGACCGCGATCCCCGACGAACCATTGATCAGCAGATTAGGGATGCGCGCGGGGAGGATCAGCGGCTCGCTCTCGCTGCCGTCGTAGTTCGGACCGAAGTCGACGGTTTCCTTATCGATATCGGCAAGGAGCTCATGGCCGATCTTCGCCATGCGGATTTCGGTGTAACGCATCGCGGCGGCGTTGTCGCCGTCGATCGACCCGAAATTGCCCTGCCCGTCCACCAGCATGTAGCGCAGCGAGAAGTTCTGCGCCATCCGGACGATCGTGTCGTAGACCGCGGTGTCGCCGTGCGGATGGTATTTACCGATCACGTCGCCGACGATACGCGCCGACTTCTTATAGGCACGGTTCCAGTCGTTGTTGAGTTCGTGCATCGCGTATAGAACGCGCCGGTGCACAGGCTTCAAGCCGTCGCGGACATCGGGAAGCGCACGTCCCACGATCACGCTCATCGCGTAATCGAGATACGAACGGCGCATTTCCTCCTCGAGGGAGATTGGCAGAGTCTCTTTGGCGAATTGATCCATTATCCGTATCGTTTCAAAGCGAAAATACGCACCAAAGTCAATAACTTTGAGCTACTTTCGCATTGGCGCCGCAAACGCAGCGCATCACGCGATTCTACCATGCGGCGCAACCGCGCCTGCCGCAGGTACGTACTCCCTATCGCACGGCGGCCGCGAAGCCGCTGTGAACCGCTCTCGCCACGCTATTGACGAGACGATTTTTCTTCGCCGCAGGCACGCGTCATGCGTTCACCCGGGCACCGCAGAAGCCCGCCAGGCTTACTGTTGCGCATGCACCACAATTGTGTTGGGGGATCGGAACGCTCGGGAATTTTTTTTCGTGGGTCGGGAACTGTATGGCAAAATGCCAACGCACTTGGTTAGACATTGCTCGAAGTGTCTTCAGGGCCCGGCGTTTTTGTGCCGCACCAATGTTATACTTCGAGCAATGTATGACTTGTCTTCGTCAACAGGCTCGCAGTAAACCTGCGGTAATCTCAATTTCGAGAGGAGAAATATGAATAAACTTTCAAAGCTCGCGTTCATTGCAGCTACCGCAGTTATGGCTGCATCCGCAATGGCACAGTCGGTGCCGGCGTCGCGACAACAAACGAATGACAACTGGGTGAACGGCACCGGCGAATACGTGTGGATGAACGGCACGAACGAGCTTTGCTGGCGCGATGCGTTCTGGACGCCCGCAACGGCCAACGCGAAGTGCGATGGCGCACTGGTCGCGCAAGCTCCGACGCCGCCGGCACCGGCAGCTCCGGCCGCTCCGGTCATCACCAGCCAGAAGATCACGTACCAAGCTGACACGCTGTTCGACTTCGACAAGGCTGTCCTGAAGCCGGCTGGCAAGGAAAAGCTGGACGATCTGGCTTCGAAGATCCAAGGCGTGAACCTGGAAGTTGTCGTTGCAACGGGCTACACCGACCGCATCGGTTCGGACAAGTACAACGACCGTCTGTCGCTGCGCCGCGCTCAAGCTGTGAAGGCATACCTGGTCAGCAAGGGCATCGAAGCCAACCGTATCTACACGGAAGGCAAGGGCAAGCGCAACCCGGTTACGACGGGCTGCAACCAGAAGAACCGCAAGCAACTTATCTCCTGCCTCGCACCGGATCGCCGCGTGGAAGTCGAAGTTGTCGGTACTTCGAAGCAGTAAGCCGCACAATACCGCAGTATCAAAGCCCCGCTTCGGCGGGGCTTTTTTTATGTCGGCCGGAGTAAGCGCGTCAGCTGTCGCGCCGGAGTTGGTGCTTTGGCACTGACCCGAGGCCCAAAGTGACTCTCCGAACCTGGGGTGCGGGCCACGTCGGCTTGTGCCGCTCGTTTTGCCCCCGTTCGCCCGCGCCTATATACTCGGGGCTAACCCGCAGTCCCCATCCAACGCTCTTCGCAAATCCGCTTCCGCTATGACCAACGCCGATCCCCATGAGCTGCAGAAATTCAGCGATCTCGCACATCGCTGGTGGGACCCGAATGCCGAATTCAAGCCGCTGCACGAGCTGAACCCTGTTCGGCTCGCCTGGATCGACGCTCATGCTCATCTGGCCGGCAAACGCGTGCTGGATATTGGTTGCGGCGGCGGCATCCTGTCCGAATCGATGGCGGGATTGGGCGCGCAAGTCAAGGGGATCGATCTGTCGACCCAGGCGCTCGGCGTGGCCGATCTGCACAGCCTCGAAAGCGGCGTGAGCGTCGAGTACGAAGAGATCGCTGCGGAAGCGCTGGCGGCTCGCGAGCCGGGCACCTATGACGCCGTCACCTGCATGGAGATGCTCGAGCACGTGCCGGACCCGAGCGCCATCGTCGCCGCATGTGCCACGCTGGTGAAGCCGGGCGGCTGGGTCTTCTTCTCGACGCTCAACCGCAACGTCAAGTCGTATTTGTTTGCCGTGATCGGCGCCGAGTACATCGCGCAGATGCTGCCCAAAGGCACGCACGACTATGCGCGCTTTATCCGTCCGTCGGAGCTGGCGGGATTCGTGCGGGCGGCCGGTCTGCACAGCCACGATATCAAAGGCATCACCTACAACCCGCTTTCCAAGCATTTCGGATTGTCCGACGACACGAGCGTGAACTACCTGTTCGCGTGCCGGCGCGGCGCTTGATCCGCGCGCCGACCCAAACTCATTCCGTTCCCGATTGACCTCATGAGCGACCCTACTCCCCTGCCGCAGCGCGAAAGCGACGACGCGTCGATCGGCTTGTGCCAAGCCGTCCTGTTCGATCTCGACGGCACGCTCGCGGATACCGCACCCGACCTCGCCGCCGCCGTCAACAAGATGCGTCACGACCGCGGTCTCGAGATGCTGCCGCTCGACGATTTGCGCCCGCTCGCATCGGCCGGCGCGCGCGGCCTGATCGGCGGCGCGTTTGGGATCGGGCCCGAGCACCAGGGTTTCGCGTCGATGCGCGAAGAGTTTCTCGCCAATTACGAAGCCGATTTGTGCATCGAAACGACGCTGTTTCCGGGCATCGGCGAAATACTCAACGAGCTGGACGAGCGCGGCGTGCGCTGGGGCATCGTCACGAACAAGGTCGCGCGCCTGACTGATCCGCTCGTCGAGCTGCTTGGCCTCGACCTCCGGGCAGGTTGCGTCGTTAGCGGGGATACCACGCCGCATTCGAAGCCGCATCCGGCGCCGCTCCTGCATGCCGCGAGAGAACTCGAAATACAGCCGGAGCGAGTCGTCTATGTAGGCGACGATCTGCGAGACGTGCAAGCGGGGTTCGCGGCGGGCATGGTCACCGTGGCCGCCGCCTACGGATACTGCGGAACGGATCTGCCGCCGACGCAATGGCATGCGCAGCATGTCGTGCGGTCCACGGGCGAGCTGCAGCGGCTGCTGCGCGAGATCGGCTGATCAAGAGCCGTCACTCGCGCGGCGAGCCGTTCGCCGCAGAAGCTGAAAACTCCCCGCCGCCTCGTTCTTTAGCCCGCAAGGCGCGCCAAGCCCCAGGTTCTGTGGGATAATTCTCCGTTCCACTGGGGCCGACCTGGTTTCGACGTGGATAACGAAGCAGCTCAGGGCATACCGAGGACCCGTCACCTCGTTAATCAATGGGAAAAACGTAACTGCAAACGACGATACGTTCGCACTGGCAGCCTAAGGGCCGCCGTCCTCTGCCTAGTTCACTGACGGGCTAGCGTCGCAAGACCGGTAGCAATACCGCCAGAGGTCATTTACGTCAGTTAAGCCTTGGCGGCGTCACGACGCCCGGGTCGAAAACCTAGTGAATCGCCGTAACGAAGCGTGTTCGTCCGCGTCGGCGCGGTTAAATCAAATGACAGAACTAAGTATGTAGAACTGGTTGCGGACTATTTGCGGACGCGGGTTCGATTCCCGCCGGCTCCACCAAGACACTCATCCTGACAAGGTTCAGGAATTCATGAAAACCCCGCCGAGCGCAGCTCTCGCGGGGTTTTTTCTTTGCGGCCCCGCCCAACTGCGCCACTGATTTCCCGAAGAAGCCGGCTCTTTCGCCCGTCCTCGATAAATGCGCGCGTGTCGGTGCCGCTTAGACTCTCCGAAGTCGTTGCTCACCGAAGGGCAGTAGACACAAGTGACCGTCACGATCGAACCACACGAGCTCATCGATGCCTAACGCCGAACGCGCGATTTTCGAGACAGCTGAGCCGAAGTGCTTGCCCTTGGGTTGTCGGCGTTTCGAGTACGCGCATATCGGCAGCCCGTATGCCGGCAAAACCCGCCCCGTGTCGCCACCGATTGAACGACGATCGACGCAACGACTACATTGAAATCGCACCGCTCTCGCATCAAAGGCAAAGCCATGAACAAACTTCCCTTCCTCGCCGTCGTGCCCACCGCCCTCGCGATTGCGGCTTGCAGCTCGCCTAACGTCCAGGAAGTTCGCACGTCGGAACCGGTCGTCTTCGTGCAATCGCAACGCGCCCCGAACGACATCTCGAGCTGCCTGCGAAGCAGAATTGATGGCCTTCGAATGACTGCCGGCAATGGATCGACCGAATTAACGGTCGGCCACGGCTCGGAGAACTACGCGTGGCTCATTACGTTGACGCCGTCGGGCTACGGCTCGGTGGTGAAGGTGCAGAAATCGTCCGGCGACGACGATTCCGTGCCGGAACCTGAAATGCGCTTCGATATCGCGCGCTGCACGACGTGAGCAGCGCTTCGCGCGCTCGCAGCTGCGGCAACGACGGCGGCATCCGCCCTTGCTACGGCTCGCGAGCGATCAGATGTGACTTGGCCAGTGCGCGTTTTCCGCACGCAATAGGCCCCTGCGAGGTCCCGGCGACGCGGCTTGATTAGTTGTCGTCTTGCGGACACTGCAGATTGCACCCGTCCGGATTCCCGAGGTCGCCCTGCTTGCGCATCTTCGTTACAGGCCCGTGCTGGTACTTCTTCGACGGCGCCGACGCCGCGAACTCCAGCTGCGGATGCTGCTGAAGCTGAAATTGGTCCTGCAGGATGCCGCCCGGCACACCTGGCGAGTTCTGCGCGAAAGCGAGCGACGTGACGGCGAACAATGCGCCCGCCGCAGCCGCGGCAGCGCAAGCGTTGATAAGCAATTTCATAGCGATTCGATGCCGCTTGAGGCGGACTGAAGAACAAGACGGAACGTCAGAAAGATAGAGCGTAACGCAGAACCGCAAAGCTCCGCAGCGAAGTATTACGGGCGTAACGCAAAACCCGCCATACCCTTCCGATCGAACCCCTTACCCGCCCTAGCGCAAAGCGCTCTCTGGCACTGCCGCGCCGCGCAACCCGCTCGCCACATCGACGATCGTCCCGCAATGCGCCGGGTCGTATCCGGCCAGATGCGCCACCGTCGCTCGGAACGCGTCGCTTTGCAGCATCTGCACGACGGGTGCAAGCGGCGCCGACGCGAGCGGCGCGCGCTCGCACGCGAAGTAATAGTCTTCGTCGACGATGGGGATGAAATCGAGCCCGAAATGATGCGCGGCCGGCTCGACGCCGAAGCCGAGATCGGCCATGCCGCTCGCGACGAATGCCGCGATCGCCGAATGAGTCAGCTCCGCCGACGCATAACCATTGATGCGCTCGGGATCGATGCCGATGCTGCGCAGCGCCAGATCGAGCAGCATCCGCGTGCCGGAGCCCGGCTGGCGGTTGACGAAGCGCACGTCGTCGCGGGCCAGGTCGTTCAAGCCGCGAATCCCCTTCGGATTCCCCTTCGGCAGGAAGAGCCCCTGCTTGCGTTGCGTCAGATGAATCAGCACGTGCCGCTGCGGATCGAGCCAGCGACGGTAGACGGTCGCGCATTTCTCACGGAACGCGCCGCGCGGCAGGTGAAACCCAGCCAGGTCGCATTCGCCGCGTGCCAGCGCGGTCACGGCCTCAGCGCTGTCGCGGTACTTGATGTCGACCGAAGCGGCGTCGCGCGCCACCAGCGCCGTCACGAGCGCCGCAACCGCGTAGCCATGCGACGCCTGAATCCGTACCGCACCGCCGTGCTGCCCAAGCCGGCGGTTCAACTCGCTCGCGACCTCGCTCGCGAGCGCCTGCATATTGCCGTCGAGCCGCTCAGCACACAGGCGCTGTGCTCGCACCACCGCCTGCCCCAATTCCGAAAGCGCCGATCCCTTGCCACGCTCTTTCGCGATCAGCGCGCCTCCCAGGTGCTCCTCGATCGCGCGCAGCATGCCCCACGCGTGGCGATACGAGAGGCCCTTTTGCGCAGCCGCCTGGGCGATGCTGCCCGTCTCGCCGACGAGCGCAAGCAGCGGCACAACGTCGGTCAGGCTCGCTTCGCGACCCGCGCTATCGACGACGACCAGCTGCGCCTTGCAATCGATCTGGATCATTTATGCAATGCTTCTTCCTATTGCGGAAGGCTGACCATCCGCCTATCGTTCTGGGATAAACCATAAACCAAAGCATATATGCGCTTCATATGATCAACAAGTGCATATTTGATCTTGGAGGAGCCCCACCTTGGACAACCCCGCCGCCCCGGTCGCATCCGCGCCGGAAGAACTCGTCCGTCGCCACGCGAAGCCCGGCGCGTCGCTGATCGCAGTGCTGCACGCGATTCAGGACGAAGCCGGCTTTATCCCGCCGGAAGCCGTCGCGCCGCTTGCGCGCGCGATGAACCTGTCGCGTGCCGAAGTGCATGGCGTCATTACTTACTACCATCATTTCCGCACCCGCCCGGCCGCACGCGTGACCGTGCAGCTCTGCCGCGCCGAATCGTGCCGCAGCATGGGGACGGAAGCGCTCGCGCAGCACATCGAGGCGCGCACGGGCTGCCGTTTCGATGCCGAGCACGGACCGGACCTCGGGCTCGAATCGGTGTATTGCCTCGGACAATGCGCACTGTCCCCGGCGATGATGATCAACGACACGCTCTACGCGAAAGTCACGCCGCAAAAGTTCGATGCGCTGATCGACGCCGCGTGCGCGAAGCAGAAGGAGCCGGCATGACACGTATCTACGTCCCCCGCGATTCTTCAGCGCTCGCGCTCGGCGCGGATGCGCTCGCCGACGCGATCGTCCGCGAAGCCGCGAGCCGTGGCGTCGCCATCGAGTTGGTGCGCAACGGCACGCGCGGCCTGCTGTGGCTCGAGCCGCTCGTCGAAGTCGAGACGCCGGCTGGCCGCGTCGGCTACGCGAATGTCGATGAAGCCGACGTCGTGTCGCTTTTCGACTCCGGATGGCTCGCCGGCGGCGAGCATTCGCGGCGCGTGGGCATCGTCGACGAGATTCCTTATCTCAAGCGTCAACAGCGCCTCACGTTCGCGCGCATCGGCATCACCGACCCGCTCTCCATCGACGACTACCTCGCCCACGAAGGTCTCGCCGGCCTGAAAGCCGCGCTCGCGATGGACGGCGCCACCGCCTGCGAAGCGCTCGTCGACTCGGGCCTGCGCGGGCGCGGCGGCGCGGCGTTCCCCGCTGGCGTCAAGTGGCGCACGGTGCGCAACGCGCAAGCGGCGCAGAAATACGTCGTCTGCAATGCCGACGAAGGCGACTCCGGCACGTTTTCCGACCGCCTCATCATGGAAAGCGACCCGTACTGCCTGATCGAAGGGATGATCATCGCGGGGATCTCGACGGGCGCGACGCAAGGCTACATCTACGTGCGCAGCGAATATCCGCATTCGATCGCGACACTCGAAGCCGCGATCGGCAAAGCGCGAGCGGCGGGCTGGCTCGGTGCGAGCGTGCTCGGCTCAGCGCACCAGTTCGAGCTGGCGGTGGCGAAGGGCGCGGGCTCTTACGTCTGCGGCGAAGAAACCGCGATGCTCGAATCGATCGAAGGCAAGCGCGGCATCGTGCGCGCGAAGCCGCCGGTGCCCGCGCTCTCCGGCCTCTTCGGCCAGCCGACCGTCATCAACAACGTGATCACGCTCGCGACCGTGCCGATCATCTTCGCGCGCGGCTCGAAGTTCTATCGCGACTTCGGCATGGGCCGCTCGCGCGGCACGCTGCCGTTCCAACTGGCCGGCAATGTGAAGCAAGGCGGGCTCGTCGAGCTGGCGTTCGGCGTCACGCTGCGTGAGCTGCTGTTCGACTACGGCGGCGGCACCGCGAGCGGCCGCCCGGCGCGCGCCGTGCAAGTCGGCGGACCGCTCGGCACCTATCTTCCCGAAAGCCAGTGGGATATCCCGCTCGACTACGAAGCCTACGCATCGGTGGGCGCGGTGGTCGGGCACGGCGGGCTCGTCGTGCACGACGACACGTCGAATCTCGCCGAACTCGCGCAATACGCGATGCATTTCTGCGCGCTCGAATCGTGCGGCAAATGCACGCCGTGCCGGATCGGCTCGACGCGCGGCGTCGAAGTGATCGAACGCATCCGCGAAGGCGACACGTCGGAGAAGCAAGTGCAGTTGCTGCGCGACCTGTGTGACACGATGGTATCCGGCTCGCTCTGCGCGATGGGCGGCATGACGCCCTTCCCCGTGCTTTCCGCCCTTGAACATTTTCCCGAAGACTTCGGTCTTCGCCCGGCCCAGCCTAACAAGGCTGCGGCTTGATGGAGCCCGTTATGTCCGACACGCTCGCCTCCCCCTCGCAAGCCACCGCCAGCGGCGGCTGCGGCTCAGGCAACTGTGCTTGCAAGTCCGAAGCCTTGGTGCGGACCACCCGCGCCCGCTCGCCGAATGACGATACCGACTACGGCACGCCCTTCGTCCACGCCGATACCGACATCACGCTCGACATCGACGGATGCCTCGTCACCGTACCCGCGGGCACGTCGGTGATGCGCGCGGCGATCGAAGCCGGCGTCAACGTGCCGAAGCTCTGCGCGACCGATTCGCTCGAAGCGTTTGGTTCGTGCCGGCTGTGTCTCGTGGAAATCGAAGGACGCAAGGGCTATCCGGCTTCGTGCACGACGCCGGTCGAAGCCGGCATGAAGGTGCGCACGCAAAGCGATCGCCTGCAGGCGCTGCGCCGCAACGTGATGGAGCTCTACATCTCCGATCACCCGCTCGATTGCCTCACGTGTCCCACCAACGGCAACTGCGAGCTGCAGGACATGGCGGGTGTCGTCGGCCTGCGCGAAGTGCGCTACGGCTACGAAGGCGCGAACCACCTGCACGACGAGAAGGACGAGTCGAACCCCTACTTCACCTACGATCCGTCGAAGTGCATCGTCTGCAACCGCTGCGTGCGCGCGTGCGAAGAAACGCAAGGCACGTTCGCGCTGACGATCGCCGCGCGCGGCTTCGAATCGCGCGTGGCGGCAAGCGAGAGCCAGCCGTTCATGGAATCCGAATGCGTTTCGTGCGGCGCCTGCGTGGCCGCCTGTCCGACCGCGACGCTGCACGAAAAGACCATCGCCGTGCTCGGTCAGCCCGAGCACTCGGTGGTGACGACATGCGCGTATTGCGGCGTCGGCTGCTCGCTGAAAGCGGAGATGAAGGGCAGCCAGGTCGTGCGGATGATGCCGAACAAGAACGGCGAAGCGAACGAAGGCCATGCGTGCGTGAAGGGTCGCTTCGCGTGGGGCTACGCGACCCACAAGGACCGCATCACGAAGCCGATGATCCGCGCCAAGATCACCGACCCGTGGCGCGAAGTCAGCTGGGACGAAGCGCTCACCTACGCGGCATCGGAATTCCGCCGCATTCAGGCGAAGCACGGGCGCGATTCGATCGGCGGCATCACGTCGTCGCGCTGCACTAACGAGGAAACCTACCTCGTGCAAAAGCTCGTGCGCGCCGCGTTCGGCAACAACAATGTCGACACCTGCGCGCGCGTCTGCCACTCGCCGACCGGCTATGGCCTGAAGACGACGCTCGGCGAATCGGCGGGCACGCAGACGTTCGCATCGGTCGAGCACGCCGACGTCATCATGGTGATCGGCGCGAATCCGACCGACGGCCACCCGGTGTTCGCATCGCGCCTGAAACGGCGTCTGCGGCAAGGCGCCAAGCTGATCGTCGTCGATCCGCGCCGCATCGATCTCGTCGATACGCCGCACGTGAAGGCGATGTATCACCTGCCTCTGCGTCCTGGCACAAACGTCGCGATCGTCAATGCTCTCGCGCACGTGATCGTGACCGAGGGGCTCCTCAACGAGGCGTTCATCGCCGAACGCTGCGAGACGCGCGCGTTCGAGCAATGGCGCGCGTTCGTTGCGCTGCCTGAGAACGCGCCGGAAGCGACGGCCGATATCACGGGCGTGCCGGCCGAGCTGGTGCGCGCCGCTGCGCGTCTCTATGCGACGGGCGGCAATGCCGCGATCTACTACGGCCTGGGCGTCACCGAGCACGTGCAAGGCTCGACGACGGTGATCGGCATCGCCAATCTCGCGATGGCGACCGGCAACATCGGCCGCGAAGGCGTCGGCGTCAATCCGCTGCGCGGCCAGAACAACGTGCAAGGCTCGTGCGACATGGGCTCGTTCCCGCACGAGCTGCCCGGCTATCGCCATATCGGCGATGTGACGGTGCGCGCGGAATTCGAAGACGCGTGGCACGTGACGCTGCAACCCGAGCCGGGCTTGCGCATTCCGAACATGTTCGACGCCGCGCTCGACGGCAGCTTCAAGGGTCTGTATTGCCAGGGCGAAGACATCGTCCAGTCCGATCCGAATACGCAGCATGTGTCGGCGGCGCTGTCGTCGATGGAATGCATCGTCGTGCAGGACATCTTCCTGAACGAAACCGCGAAATACGCGCACGTCTTCTTGCCCGGTTCGTCGTTCCTCGAAAAAGACGGCACGTTCACGAACGCCGAGCGCCGTATCTCGCGCGTGCGCCGCGTGATGCCGCCGCTGTGCGGCTACGCCGATTGGGAAGTCACGCAACTGCTCTCGAAGAAGCTCGGCTACGAAATGGACTACGCGCACCCGTCCGAAATCATGGACGAGATCGCGCGCCTCACGCCGACCTTCCACGGCGTGTCGTTCGACTTGATCGACAAGCTTGGCAGCATTCAGTGGCCGTGCAACGAGCATGCGCCCGAAGGCACGCCGATCATGCACGTCGACGAGTTCGTGCGCGGCAAGGGCAAGTTCGTGATCACGCAGTTCATCGCGTCGCCGGAGAAAGTGACCCGCAAGTATCCGCTGCTGCTCACGACGGGCCGCATCTTGTCGCAGTACAACGTCGGCGCGCAGACGCGCCGCACCGAGAACGTCCGCTGGCACGACGAAGATCGCCTCGAGATCCATCCCGATGACGCCGCCGAACGCGGCATCAAGACGGGTGACTGGGCCGGCATCGAATCGCGTGCGGGGCAGACGGTGCTGCGCGCGCTCGTCACCGAGCGGATGCAGCCGGGCGTCGTCTACACGACGTTCCACTTCCCCGAATCGGGCGCGAACGTCATTACGACCGACGCCTCCGATTGGGCGACCAACTGCCCCGAGTACAAGGTGACGGCCGTGCAGGTCACGCAGGTCGAGCAGCCGTCGCAATGGCAGAAACAGTATTCGCGCTTCAACGCCGAGCAGCTCGACCTGCTGCGCCAGCGCGAGCCTGCGAACGCGACGAACGGGAAATGACGAAGTCGAAGCCGGGGATTGGCGCTTGCGTGCGCAGCCCCGGCAATGAACGTATCAGCGAGCAACGATGAACCAAGAACATTTGATCGTCATGGCCAACCAGATCGGCGAATTCTTCGCGTCGATGCCCGATCACGACGAAGCGCTGGCCGGCGTCGCCAATCACATTCGCCGCTACTGGGAACCCCGGATGCGGCGCGTGATCCTGGCCGCGCTCGACGAACCGGACGCGGCGGCGTCGATGGAGCCGATCGTCAGGGAAGCGCTCATCAAATCGCGCGACGCGCTGACGCCGGCGGCTGCGGTTTGACACGCTGTTTGATGGATTGAAGCAACGCCAATACGGACGCGAACAAGCAGCGCACCGGGCAAATGGCCCTAGCTGTGCTCCCGCGTGCGCCCGAACCACGTCTCGCAGTGGCGCAAGAGCGCGTTGCCGTCCGATGTCGGCCGGCCGCGCGCGCAGATGTAGCCGTCCGGCCGCACGAGATAGAAAGCCGGCCGCGTACGCCCGTATGACTCGCTAAGCGACGGGGCGCCGTCGCGAGGTGTTTCGCACACGTGCCAGATCCGCACCGCGCCCGGCATCACGCGTTCGATATCCTGACCCAGCCGAAATAGCTCGGCGTCGGGCGCAGGCGCTGCGCCGGCCGATGCGTCACCGTCCTTCTCCGGTTCAACCAGCAGGAACAGCGAAAAGAACGCCGGGTCGTGCAAATCGAAGATGCGGCCAATGCCTGGCGCACGTCCGAGCGGCCCGTCGACCACATGCACCAGCGCATCAGGCGCCCGTTCGCCCGCGCGCGGCCCGCCGTCGAGCACGCGTTCGAGCGAGAGCGCGCTGCGCCGGTATTGCACCGACAACTCGCTGACCGTGAGCCGCGCCGCATCGCGCAGCGGCCCGAGCGTGGCGAGCACCGGCATCACGCGATCGCGCAGCAACTTGAGCGGCCCATGCTCGGCCTCGGCCATTTGCGTCATGAAGCTCGTCTGACGCAGCACGTCGCGCTCGATCGGATGGCGCTCGGCCTGATAGGTCTCGAGCAGCTGATCGGACCCGCCGCCCGACATCAGCCGCGCGAGCTTCCAGCCGAGATTGAACGCCTCCTGAATCCCTGTGTTCATCCCTTGCGCGCCGGCGGGACTATGGACATGCGCCGCATCGCCCGCGAGGAAAACCCGTTGCGCGCGCAACCGTTCGGCCATGCGGCTGTTCACGTTGAAATACGACGACCACGCGAGCGCATCGAGATCGAGCCGGCCATGTACGCGCCGCGCGGCGACCTGACGGCATTCGTCGAGCGACGGCGCAGCGGGCGGCGGCTTGATCTCCTGATGCGCTGCTGTCGAGCTTGCGTTCGCCGCCGCGTTCGACACTGCGTTCGACGCCGCGGCGGCCAGCGCCGGCGGGTTGTCCGCGATCAGACGATGACGCCCCCCGCCCAAGGGAAACAGCCCGACCAGCCCCTCGCCCGACGCGAAGATATGAAACTCGTCGTCGGACCAATCGGATACGGCCTGCAAATCGGCGAGCATGAACGTCTGCTCGAAGGTCTTGCCCGCAAACCCGACGCTGAGCAGGTGCCGCACCGTGCTGTGAGCACCGTCGGCGCCGATCAGATACGCCGCATGCGCGATCTCGCTGCGGCCATCGGCATGCGACAGCACGGCTTCCACGCGCGATGCCCCCGGCGTCAGCCCCGTCAGCTCGACGCCGCGCTCGACCGTCACGCCGAGCGTCGCGAGATGCTCGATCAAGAGCCGCTCAGTCACGCTCTGATCGAGAAACAGCAGGTAGGGGTAGCGCGTTTGCAGCGGATCGAAATCGAGCCGCGCGAGTCGATGCCCATTCGAATAGAGATTGGCGGCCCGCGCGCGATGGCCGAGTTCGAGGAACGGCTCGACGATCCGGTGCTGCTCGAGCAATTCCAGCGTGCGCGCCTGGATGCCGATTGCGCGCGAATACGGCGCCGGCTGCGGCGCCTTGTCGATCAGCCGCACGGGAATGCGCGCCCGCGCGAGGGACGTGGCGGCGGCAAGCCCGGTCGGACCCGCGCCGACGATCAGCACGGGATGTGCATTCCCCCCAACGTCGGCGCTCATGTTGCCTCCCGCTGGGCCGCCCCGAGGGAGGCAACCGCCCCCCCGAGGGGCAGCGAACATAGGTGAGCGTGGGGGCAATTCATCGTGTCCTCCAGCGGGCTACATCCAGCCAGTGTACGCCGGCCTCCCCGCTTGAGGCACATCTGGCCCGATTTCACCGCCCCGCGCCCTCAATGCCCCCGATGTTCGAGCGAGCAATGATGCTCGCTCGTGCCGAGGTCGACCTGCAGCGTCGCGTGATGCATCGCGTACTGCTCGCGCAGCGTCCGCACCATGCCGTCGAGCACCGAATCGCCCGGGTGGCCCGCCGGCATCACGAGGTGCGCGGACAGCGCGCTCTCCGTGGTCGACAGTGCCCAGACGTGCAGATCGTGCACGTCGGCGACGCCCGGCTGCCCGGCGAGGTAGCGATGGATGCGCTGCGTGTCGACGCCGGGCGGCACCGCCGCGAGCGCCATGTGCACGGAGTCGCGCAGCAGCCCCCAAGTGCCGTAGACCACCACCGCGACGACCAGGAGGCTCATCACCGGGTCGATCCACGAGAGGCCGGTCGCGAGAATCACGAGACCGCTGACGGCCACCGCCGCCGAGATCGCCGCATCGGCAGCCATGTGCAGAAACGCGCCGCGGATGTTCAGATCGTCCTTGTTGCCGCGCATGAAGAGCCACGCCGAGAAGCCGTTGACGACAATGCCGATGGCCGCCACGACGAACACATCGAAGCCCGCGACCGGCGCCGGATTCAACAGCCGGGAAATCGCCTCGGCGACGATCGCGCCGCTCGCGAACAGCAGCAGCGCCGCATTGGCGAGCGAGGCGAGAATCGACGAGCTGCCGTAGCCGAACGTGAAACGTGCCGACGGGCGGCGCTTGGCGAGCCACGTCGCGCCCCACGCGAGCAGGAGACCGAGCACGTCCGAGAGGTTGTGGCCGGCATCGGCGAGCAGCGCCGTCGAATGTGCGAGCACGCCGAAGATGACCTGCACGACGACGATCGTGATGTTCAGCGCAACCGCGATTGCGAATGCGCGTCCGTGGCCCGGCGCGGGCGCGTGGTGGTGATGGTGGTGATGTCCGCCGTCTGCGCCGTGGTCGTGGCCGGCGTGCGAATGCGACGGATGATCGTGGGTGTCGCCGCCGTGGTCGTGGTCATGCGCGGGCTCGTTCGCATGTCCGTGGGAAGAAGGTGTCGTCATGGTCGAATCGTCGAAGGTTCGATAGCGTCAGCCACGGTACTGCAGGATCAAGACGTCGTTACGACATGAAAAAGACGACCGTTCCCCTGTTATAGACCACCGGGCCAATCGCCCAAAAGCGGAGGCTCCCCGTCGAGTGTGGGAAAATGCGCCGTTTGCCTGTCCGCCTCCGTCCTTAATGCAACCCCTTTTTGACCGCGCCTACGCGGCCCACAGCGCGGGCCGGCTCGCCGATGCCGAGCGCGACTACCGCGCGACGCTCGATGCCGATCCGGCCCACGTCGACGCGCTGCATCTGCTGGGCGTGCTGCGCCATCAGCAGGGCCAGCACGCCGAGGCAGCCGAGCTGGTGCGCCGCGCGGTCGACTTGCGTCCGAACGATGCCGCCCTGCAACTGAATCTCGGCAACGCGCTGAAGGCGCTTGGTCAGCTCGACGGCGCGATCGAACGCTTTCGCAATGCGCTCACGCTTGCGCCGGAGTTTGCGCTCGCTCACTACAACCTCGGCAACGCCTACTCCTCCATCGGCCGTCACGAAGACGCACTGTTCGCGTTCGAAAACTCGCTGCGCTTCAGGCCCGGCGACGCGTCGACCTACAACAACCTCGGCAACGCGTTGCATGCGCTCGGCCGCCACGACGAGGCGATCGACGCGTTTTCGCGCACGCTCGAACTGCGTCCGCAGCATGCGGGCGCGCGCAACAATCTCGGGATGTCGCTCGCCGCGCTTGATCGGGCCGACGAGGCGCTCGTGCAATTTCGCGCGGCCACGGCCGCCGAGCCGCGTTTTGTCGCCGCGCACTTCAATCTCGGCAACACGCTCGATGCGATCGGCCGGCATGAAGAGGCGGTCGCGGCGTTCGAGGCCGCGCTCGCGCTGCACGCGCCGTTTCCACCGGCCCTGTTCGGGCTCGGCAACGCGCTCGCCGCGCTCGGGCGGCACGCCGAGGCGGCGCAGCGCTTCGAGCTGGCGGTCGGTCTCGATCCGAAGTCCAGTCTCGCGTGGCTCAATCTCGGCACCGCGCAACATGCGCTCGGCGCGCATACGGCAGCCCTGCGCGCATTCGACCAGGCGCTGCGGCTGAGCCCGGACCTCGCGTCCGCGCACATGAACCGCGCGCTCACCCTGCTCACGCTCGGCGATTTCAGGCGCGGCCTGCCCGAATACGAATGGCGACTGCAAACGCTCGCCTATCCGTCGAGCGCCGCCACCGTTCTACCGCGCTGGCACGGTGAGCCGCTCGACGACGAGACGCTGCTGGTCGAAGCGGAACAAGGCTTCGGCGACACGCTGCAGTTCATCCGCTTCTTGCCGCTCGTGCGCGAGCGCGCGCCGCGCGTCGTGCTCGAAGTCCAGCCTGAATTGCTGCCGCTTATCGCACCGCTCGCGGACGCATGGCGCGTGACGGTGATCGCGCGTGGCATGCCGCGCCCGCCCGCGGACCTGCACTGCCCGCTGCTCAGCGTGCCGTTCGCGCTCGGCATGACCGCCGAAACGCTGCCCGCCCGCACCCGCTACCTCGACGTGCCGAGGGACTATCAGCGCCACTGGCGCGGCTCGCTCGGCGGCCACGCAAAGCGCAAGATCGGGCTCGCCTGGTCGGGCCGCATTCAGGCGCGCGAGAATCGCTCGATCCCGCTCGGCGCGCTCGCCCCGCTCTTCGCGCTCGAAGGCATCGACTGGATCGTGCTGCAGCCCGACTTGAGCGCCGATGAGCGCCGCGCCCTCGATACCTATCCGCGCGCCGTTTCGATCCATCGCTTCGACGAGCGCAGCGGCGCCCGGCGTATCCGCGACTTCGCGGACACGGCCGCCATCGTCGACCGGCTCGACGCGGTGGTGTCGATCGACACGTCGGTCGCCCACCTCGCCGGCGCGCTCGGCAAGCCGCTGTGGCTGATGCTGCCGCTCGCCGCCGACTGGCGCTGGTTCGTCGATAGCGACAGGAGCCCCTGGTATCCGACCGCGCGTCTCGTGCGCCAGAGCACGCCAGGAGCGTGGGAAGACGTGATCGAAGCCGTCGTGCGCGAAGTGCGCGACGCTTGAAGCCCGGCCGATGCCAGGGCACGGCGGCCACGCAGTAAACTGACCTCACCACGGACTCTTATCCCTCGCTGTCGATGACTCTTCCCGCGCCTCTCACGTTGCGCCACGCGCGTCCCGCCGATGCGGGCCTCCTGGCGGCCATCCACGCGGCAAGCTGGCAGGCGACTTACCGGGGCATCCTGCCCGACGAATTCCTCGATGACGAGGTCGCCAATGAACGCGCCGCGTTCTGGCACGCGCGCATGCACGCGCCGGACGACGGCCGGCGGCTCGTGCAGATCGCCGAGCTGGAGGGAGAGGCGGTGGGGTTCGTCTGCGTCGAGCGGCCGATCGGGTCCGCTTGGGGCGCGCTGCTCGACAACCTGCACGCCCTGCCTCGGCACCAGCGGATCGGCGTCGGAAAGCTGCTGATCGGCGCGGCGCAGGATTGGGCGCGCGCGTGCGGCGAAACGCAGATCCATCTGTACGTGCTGGAAGGCAATACGGCCGCGATTGCGTTCTATGAGCGCCAGGGCTGGCAATTCGCGGGCAGGGAACCGGACCACATGGGCGGCATCGACGTCACCGCGCTGCGCTACGCGTACCGGTTGGTCTAGGCTGAATCAGCAGGCGAAAGGCGGCCGTCTTTTAGCTTCCCAAAATAAGGGGCGGTATGCGCTGGATCATGTTGCGCTTGGGTTGCCCCCCTACTCCCAGTCCGACGTTAAAAGTAATTCAGGTTTTTTAGGACGAGTCTGATCGTCAGACGGACACTCAGCGAGCATCATCGGACATACATCGCGGAACACTCTGTGAGGCGTCGGCAAGCGCCTATCTCGGAAGTGCCGCATCCCGATATCGCTGTATGCCACCGCTGTAAACACATCCGATGACGACCTTATCTCGCGCGGCCGTTCGAGGCGCGCTCGCTGTGCCGAGAATGCGCCCTCTGGGCGATCCCACTTTGTCGTTTGGCGACGAATGGCGATTCTCGCTGCCGCAAATCGACTTTCGCACCGGATTTCCGGCGCTTTACGCCGCGGTTCTGGAGACTTTCTGTGTGAACCGGTGGCGGCCAGCGAAGACGCAGGCATCCACCCCGGCGCCGTCTGCCGCCCCGATCTCCGCGGCGTCCGAAGCCGCCCCTAGCGCTCCTCGCGCCCCCATCGCCCCACCGTCGCCGGTTCGGCCAATCGCGGCCGTCATCCGTTCGACCCCGCGCGAGCGCAAAATTGGCGCGGCCTGCGCGCTGGCCGGCGCCGCCATGCTCTCCTGGATCGTGCTCAGTCACCTGCCGCCCAGCTTCACGGAGCAACATGCGGCCCGCACCCGTCCTGAGCCGAGCGAAACGGCGGCGGATCTCATGAAACCCGTCGGCCCCCCTATCCAGATCGCAACGGCCACCAGCACGCCGGCGACGCCAGACACGAAGCCCACAGCGGTCGCCCAAGTGCGGGAGAAGGCAGCGTCGACCGCCGTGGCCAGCAAGCCGGTCGCCGTCGCCGCGACGAGCCAAGCAGCGAAGGATGTCCCGCCTGTCGAAACGCAGCCGAACCCGCGCGTGGCAGCCGCCAGTGCGCCGACTATCGAGGTCGCAAGCGGCAGGTCCGAAACGAAGAACGTAGCGCAGGCCGAAGCCCGTGTTGCACAGCGTCCGGCAATCGCCAGCGCGCAAGCCGCCGTGGCGGCGAAGGACAAGCCCGCGACGGAGCTGGCTTCCGCGCTTCCGCCGGCGCCGAGCACCCCCTCGGAAGAACACGTCCCGATGCCCCGGCATCCTGCGAAACGCGCCTCCCGTCCCGAAACGGTCGTCAGCCGTCCGCCGCTTCCCGCAACGCTTCCGCCAACCAAGCATGTCTACGTCGATCAGGCAGCGGAGCACGCAGCGGGTCAATCAATCGCAGCCGCTGCGAACATGCAGCAGGCAACCTCGCAAGCCGCCGCGCCCGCCAAGCCGGACGCAGCAAGTGCGGCGGTAGCCGCCACGAAGCCCGCGGCCCAGCCTCGCAACTACGCCGCGCAAATTCCCGGCTACGCGAAGGACACGACCTGGGTCAACCACGTTACCCAACGACGCATCACCGATTCGCCGGACCAGTTCGGCATGTAACGCAGCGCGTCAAACGCGAAAAGGCTCGCCTTCAAGGCGAGCCTTTTTCTTTTGCGACACCAGTCTTATCGATCGGCAGCCTCCGACGGTCGCAGCCTGAACCGCGCGACAACTAGAAGCGCGTCTCGCGCGCAACGCGCAGGAACGTGTCGAGCAGCGGCGTGCAGTCGAGCAATTCCGGCCCGCCTGCGCGATGGAACTCGGGGTGCCATTGGACGCCCACCACGAACGGCGCGCGCCGGTAGCGCACGGCCTCGATGATCCCGTCCGACGACGACACCGCCTCGATATTCAAATCGCGGCCCAGCGTCTTCACCGCCTGGTGGTGAATCGAATTGACCACCGCCTCCTGGCGGCCGGGAAACATGCTGGCGAGCGTCGAGCCGTCCGGAAAGCGAACCGAGTGACGATGCTGGTCGTAGTGCTCGTTGACGTGAACGGCGGCCGTCGGAACATCGGACGCGATGTCTTGATAGAGCGTGCCGCCAAACGCGACGTTGATGAGCTGGCAGCCGCGGCAAACGCCCAGCACCGGCTTGCCCCTCTCGATGAATTCGTGCAGCAGCTCCAGTTCGTACATATCGCGCACACGGTCGCCGGGCCATTCAGGGCGGGTTGCGGTCTCCGCGTACGACTGCGGCGAGACGTCGGCGCCGCCCTGCAGCAGCAGGCCGTCCAGATGCTTCGCGTAGTCGCGCAAGCGAATGTTGCTCGGATGGAGCATGCCTTGATGGCCAACCGTCGGAATCATGAAGACGAGCACGTCGCGCGACATGACCCAGTGCGCAATCGATTCCTCCAGATACTGCAGCGTTTTGCCGCGCAGCCCCTTCGCGCCAGGCTCGGGATGGAAGATGCGAGCCGACACGCCGATGCGCAGCGTGCGTTGGGTAATGCGCTGGCCGGCGCGGTCGAAAATCCGCCGGGCGCGCGCGGCGACCGTGCGTCCCAGCACCGACCACGCCGAATCGCTTTGCCGCAGATAGGCAGGCGGCGCGGCGGGCACCGAGCCGGGAGGCGGCGGGCGCGGGGTATCGAAATCGGGTGGGGCGCCAAAGCCGGGCGGCGGCGAGCCCGACGTACCGGTAGGCGTGGCGCCGCCCCCCAGTGTTGCCTCAGCCGGTTCGGCAGGCGCGGGCTCCTCGGCCACGGCGTCTGCGGCCCGAGCCGGCGCCTCCTGTGACGCGGCCTCGTGCGCAGGTGGCTGCGGGGCAGGATTCGATGTCTGGGATTGACCGGATGAAGCGGATGCGGGGCCGGGATTACCGGCGTTGGGCGGCGTGTTTTCGCTCATGACTTTAGGGCAGGCGCGCCTGGCACGCGGACGGTGGAGACCATCCCATTATCCGCTAGTGATCGATGCGGCCGCAAACGCACGTCCAAGCGAGCCGGACAGCCCCACCGCGAAGCCTTGTTCTACAATGCCTGCGACACCCGCCGCCCCGACTTCCGAGACAACCCAGCGCGCGCCCGCGCACGCAAGCACGCCGCGCCGCGTACGTCGCTCAACCACCCCGATCACACCGCCATGCCTGCCGCCGACTTCACCCCGTTTGCCCCGCTCGCCCAACTCGCCGCCGATCTCGCCGCAGGCAAAACGTCGAGCCGCGCACTCGTCGACGCGGCGCTGGACCGAATCGCCGACCCGTCGGGCCAAGGCTCGACCGCCTTCATCAAGGTCGATGCCGACAGCGCCCGCGCCGCCGCCGACGCGCACGACCGCCTGCGCGCCGCCGGCACCGTGCTCTCGCCGCTCGCGGGCATCCCCGTGTCGATCAAGGATCTGTTCGACATCGAAGGGCAGGTCACGCGCGCCGGTTCGCGCGCGCTCGACGGCGCCGCCCCGGCGAGCGCCGACGCGCTCGCGGTCGCCCGGCTCAAGCGAGCGGGCGCGGTGATCGTCGGGCGCACGAACATGAGTGAGTTTGCGTTCTCCGGGCTCGGCCTCAATCCGCACTACGGCACGCCGCTTTCGCCGTACCACCGCGAGGTGCCGGGCGATGCGCGCGTGGCGGGCGGGTCCTCGTCGGGCGCGGCCGCATCGGTTGCCGACGGCATGGCTGCGGTCGCGCTCGGCACCGACACCGGCGGCTCGCTCCGTATCCCCGCCGCGATGTGCGGTCTGACGGGCTTCAAGCCGACCGCGAGCCGCATCCCGAAGCAAGGCGGTGTGCCGCTCTCCAGCACGCTCGATTCGTTCGGCCCGATCGGCGTATCGGTCGCGTGCTGCGCGCTCGTCGACCGCCTGCTCGCCGGGCTCGAACCGCGCGTGCCCGCGCGCCGGCCGCTCGAAGGCGTGCGCCTCGGCGTGCTGACCCACTACGTGACGGACGATGTCGAGCCTGCGGTGGCCGCGGCCGTCGATACCGCGCTCAAGCATCTCGAGGCCGCCGGCGCGATCGTCGCCGACGTGCGCTTCGCGCCGCTCGACCGTTGGCAGGACATCAACCGCTTCGGCTTTTCGTCGATGGAAGCGTATGCGTGGCATCGGCCGCTGATCGAGAAGCACCGCGACGTCTACGATCCGCGCGTGCTCGCCCGGATTCTGAAGGGCGTTGCCGCCACGGCCGCCGACTATCTCGACTTGCTGGCCGAACGCGACGCGCTTTTCGAGGCCGCCAGGCACACGCTGTGGCAGCGCTTCGACGCGATCGTCGCGCCGACGATTCCGATCGCCCCGCCGCGCCTCGCCGACCTCGAACACGACGACGAGACATTCGCGCGCGTCAACGCGCTCGTCCTGCGCAATCCGAGCGTCTTCAACGTGCTCGACGCGTGCGCGCTGTCGGTGCCGTGCCATGCGCGCGGCGAGGCACCGGTCGGGCTCATGCTCGCGGCCGCGCCGCATGCGGACGACGCCCTGCTCGGCATCGGCCTCGCGGTCGAGCGCGTGCTGAACCCGTTGCGCTAAGCGGATCCGGCGTCGGTCAAGCGCGCCGCACATGCGATTCGTTGAGATGGTTTTGATGAAAGAAACGCGTGTTCGAAAAGCACACTAAAATCACCCGGTTAAACCCATTTCGAGACCAATTCTTCTCTCATGAACGACAACACCGCGATGCTGCGCCGCGAGCGCCGTCTCCTCGTCCTGCTGGGCTTCGCCTGCCTCGGCCTCCTGGCCGGCGCGCTCTACATGCAGTTCGTCAAGAACGAAGATCCCTGCACGCTGTGCATCATCCAGCGCTATTTCTTCGCGCTGATCGCGTTCTTCGCGTTCTTCGGCGCAACGTTGAAAGGCTGGCGCGGCGTCGCCGTGCTCGAGACGCTCATTGCCATCACCGCCGCGGCCGGTATCGCAGCGGCGGTGCGCCACGTCTATATCCAGCTGAATCCCGGCTTCAGCTGCGGCTTCGACCAGTTGCAGCCGGTCGTCGACAGCCTGCCGCCCGCGCATTGGCTGCCCTCGGTGTTCAAGGTCGGCGGCCTGTGCGAGACCGTGTATCCGCCGATCTTCGGCATCCTGCTGCCGGGCTGGGCCCTGATTGCGTTCCTGGCGATCTTCCTGCCGGTCGTCGCGAGCCTGTGGCGCAACCGGACTCGCCGCGCGCTGAGCGCGTTCTAATGCCCGCTGGGGCCGCGCCCGGCACGCTCGCCGGATAGCGCCTGCCGCCTTGCTCCGGCCCCATCTGCGTGTAAACACCTAGACACCTCCGCCCGCGCGTCGCCGCGGGCCGGCCTCCCCTGCGCGCTCGAGCGCGAGCCTTGCCCCGCGCGGCCCTCCGCCATCCACGTCGTTTCGCCGCTACGGCGCACAAGCCGAATCGCATTGCTGTCATGGGCGACTGCTAATAGCCCCCAT
Source organism: Trinickia camelliae (assembly GCF_053525655.1). Classification (NCBI taxonomy): domain Bacteria; kingdom Pseudomonadati; phylum Pseudomonadota; class Betaproteobacteria; order Burkholderiales; family Burkholderiaceae; genus Trinickia; species Trinickia camelliae. Next base: position 258,608 of record NZ_JBCHAA010000004.1, on the reverse strand, counting down.
CACCGTCGCGGAATATTTTCCTGATAAGGACGGTGCTATCTTGCAATCATGGATGGCGATCTACGTGCGCGAGGCCGGCTGGCTCTCGGCCATGCGTAACGCGCGCCTGATCCGCAATGTCTCAGGATTGGCTATGACAACGCATCCCATCCGCTTCTATCACCGCGGCGCCGTCCGCGAGGTCTTCGGCGTGCCCGCGACGCGCACCGTCCTCCAGCATCTGCGCGAAGACCTCCGTTGCACCGGCACCAAGGAAGGCTGCGCCGAAGGCGATTGCGGCGCATGCACGGTCGTCGTCGGCGAACTCGACGCGAACGGCGCGATGGCGCTGAAAGCGGTCAATGCCTGCATCCAGTTCCTGCCGACGCTCGACGGCCGCGCGCTCTTCACCGTCGAAGACCTGCGCGCCTCCGACGGCGCGCTGCATCCCGTGCAGCAGGCGCTCGTCGATTGCCACGGCTCGCAGTGCGGCTTCTGCACGCCGGGCTTCGTGATGTCGATGTGGGCGCTTTACGAGAACCAGCCCGCGTCGAGCGGCCTGCCGACGCGCGACGAAATCAACACCGCCCTCTCCGGCAACCTGTGCCGCTGCACCGGCTATCGGCCGATCGTCGAGGCGGCGCAGAAAATGTTCGACTATCAGCAGTATCCGCGCGCGGCGTTCGATCGCGAGACGGTCACGCGGGCGCTGCAATCGATCCAGCGCAGCGACACGTTCACTTACACGGCACCCGACACACGCGGCGCCGAATGCGGCACGCCGTCGTTCTGGGCGCCGGCCACGCTCGACGCGTTCGCGACGCTGCGCGCGCAGCATCCGCGTGCGCGCGTCCTCGCGGGCAGCACGGACGTCGGCTTGTGGGTGACGAAGCAATTCCGCGATCTCGGCGACATCCTCTACATCGGCAACGTCGCCGATTTGAAGGCGATCGAGCGCGACGGCGCGACGCTCACGATCGGCGCGGCCGCCTCGCTCGAAGATGCGTATGCCGCGCTCGCCGCCGACTATCCCGAACTCGCCGAGCTGTGGACGCGCTTCGCCTCGCTGCCGATCCGCAATGCGGGCACGCTCGGCGGCAACGTCGCGAACGGCTCGCCGATCGGCGATTCGATGCCCGCGCTGATCGTGCTGAACGCACAAGTCGTGCTTCGCCACGGCGCGCACACGCGCACGCTGCCGCTCGATGCGTTCTACGTCGGCTATCAGAAGACCGCGCTCGAACCCGGTGAATTCGTCGCCGCGATCAGCGTGCCGCGCCCTTCCCCCGATCTGCGCTTTCGGACGTACAAGGTCTCGAAGCGCTACGACCAGGACATCTCGGCCGTGTGCGCCGCGTTTGCGCTTCACGTGACGGACGGCCAAATCACCGAGGCGCGCATCGCGTTCGGCGGCATGGCCGCGACACCCAAGCGCGCCGAGCACGCCGAAGCCGCGCTCGCCGGCTCACCCTGGGACGAAGCCGCCGCGCGCCGCGCGATGGATGCGCTTGCGTCCGACTACCAGCCGCTCACCGATATGCGCGCGTCGAGCGCGTACCGGATGAGGGCCGCTCGCAATGTGCTGTGGCGCTTCTATCTGGAAACGCGCGATGACGCGCCGCTCGCGCTCGCCGACGTGAACGCGTTCGCGTTCGAAGATGCCGAAGCAATCGCAGGGGACGCCAAGGAGCCGCAATGAACAAGCAAACCGATGCTTTCATTGGCAATCTGCGCGGCAGCACGCCGGAGATGGCGGCGATCGGCACACCCTTGCCGCATGAATCGGCCGCGCTGCATGTGAGCGGCGAGGCGGTCTATACCGACGACATTCCGGAACTCGTCGGCACGCTGCATGTAGCGCTCGGTTTGTCGCGCCACGCGCATGCACGCATCGCGTCGCTCGATCTGAGCGCCGTGCTCAACGCGCCCGGCGTGGTTGCCGTGCTGACCGCCGCCGACATCCCCGGAGAGAACAACTGCGGCCCCGTGCTGCACGACGACCCGATCCTCGCCGACAGCACCGTGCTCTATCTCGGCCAGCCGGTCTTCGCGGTGGTGGCGGAAACGCACGAACTCGCGCGGCGCGCGGCGTCGCTCGCGAAGAGCGACGAAGTCGTGCGCTACGAACCGCTCGAACCGGTGTTGTCGGTGGCCGATGCGAAGGCGAAGAAGCAATACGTGCTGCCGCCGTTGCATCTCACGCGCGGCACGCCGGCCGCGAAGATCGCCTCCGCGCCGCACCGCGTGGCGCGCACGTTCGAAGTCGGAGGACAAGAGCAGTTCTACCTCGAAGGGCAAGTCGCGTACGCGGTGCCCAAGGAGATGGACGGCATGCTCGTCTACAGCTCGACGCAGCACCCGAGCGAAATGCAGCAGGTGGTCGCGCACATGCTCGGCTGGCCGACGCACAACGTCATCTGCGAATGCCGGCGCATGGGCGGCGGCTTCGGCGGCAAGGAATCGCAATCGGCACTTTTCGCGTGCGTCGCTGCGCTCGCGGCGCAACGCTTGCATCGCCCGGTCAAGCTGCGCGCCGACCGCGACGACGACTTCATGATCACCGGCAAGCGCCACGACGCGCTCTATCAGTACGAAGCGGGCTTCGACGAGCGCGGACGCATTCTCGGCGCGCGCGTCGAGATCGCACTGCGCGCGGGTTATTCGGCGGACTTGTCGGGCGCAGTCGCGACGCGCGCCGTGTGCCACTTCGACAACGCGTACTACCTGTCCGACGTCGATATCCTCGCGCTGGCGTGCAAGACCAACACGCAATCGAACACCGCGTTCCGCGGTTTCGGCGGCCCGCAAGGCGCGCTCGTGATGGAAGTGCTGATGGACGACATCGCGCGCGAGCTCAAGCTCGATCCGCTCGACGTGCGGCTCACGAATTACTACGGCATCGGCGAGCGCGACGTGACGCCATACGGCCAGCGCGTCGAGGACAACATCCTCGTGCCGCTCACCGAAGATCTGCTCGCGTCGAGCGACTACCGCGCGCGCCGCGCGGCGCTCGCCGCGTTCAACGCCAAGAGCCCGGTGCTCAAGCGCGGCATCGCGATCACGCCGGTCAAGTTCGGCATCTCGTTCAACGTGCCGTTCTTGAATCAGGCGGGTGCGCTCGTGCACGTCTACAAGGACGGCTCGGTGCTCGTCAATCACGGCGGCACGGAAATGGGCCAAGGGCTCAACACGAAGGTCGCGCAGGTCGTCGCGAACGAATTCGGGCTCGCGCTTTCGCGCGTGCGCGTGTCGGCGACGGATACGTCGAAAGTCGCCAATACGTCGGCCACCGCGGCGTCGACCGGCAGCGATCTGAACGGCATGGCGGCCGAAGCGGCCGCGCGCACGATCCGCGAACGGCTTGCGGCGCTCGCCGCGCAACAGCTCGGCGGCAACGCGGAAGACGTGCGCTTCGAGCGCGGCAGCGTGATCAGCAACGGCGGCGCGATGCCGTTCGAGCAGCTCGTCAACGCGGCCTATCTCGCGCGCATCCAGTTGTGGTCCGACGGCTTCTACGCGACGCCGAAAGTCCATTGGGACGCCAAGACCCTGACGGGGCATCCGTTCTACTACTTCGCGTACGGCGCGGCCGTGTCGGAGGTGATCGTCGATACGCTCACGGGCGAATGGAAGCTCGTGCGAGCCGACCTGCTGCACGACGCGGGCCAGTCGATCAACCCGGCCATCGATATCGGCCAGGTCGAAGGCGGCTTCATTCAAGGCATGGGCTGGCTCACGACCGAGGAACTCTGGTGGAACCGCGACGGTCGGTTGATGACGCACGCGCCGTCGACGTACAAGATTCCCGCCGTCAGCGACACGCCCGCCGCATTCAACGCGCGGCTCTTTCGCAACGAGAACGCGGAGCCTACCGTGTTCCGCTCGAAGGCCGTCGGCGAGCCGCCGCTGTTGCTGCCGTTCTCGGTGTTTCTCGCGATCCGCGATGCGGTCGCGGCCGCCGCGCCCGACGTGACGAGCGCACCGCCCTTGCGCGCGCCGGCCACGCCTGAGGCGATTCTCGACGCTATCGATGCGATGCAAGCGCAGCGCGAGTCCGCCGCGCCGTCATCGGCCGCGGCACCGGCTACGGCCTGAAATCACGAAACCTCGCGCCGCGCTACCAGAGCGCTAAGCGAGACACCCCATCAACCGCCCCCGCACGCTTGAATTTGCGGGGCACTGCCTGGAGCGACCGGATGCAACCTTGGCTGCCCGATCTGCAACACCTGCTCGCGCACGGCGACGCCGTCGTGCTCGTGACGGTTGCGCGCGTCGAAGGTTCGGCGCCGCGCGAAGCCGGCACGAAGATGATCGTCACGCGCGATTCGGCGCGTCATACGATCGGCGGCGGACACCTCGAATGGCGCGCCATCGAAGTCGCGCGCCAAGTGCTCAAGGACGGCATGCGCACGCCGCGCATGCGCCGGCTCGAGCGTTTCGCGCTCGGCCCGAGCCTCGGCCAATGCTGCGGCGGCGCAGTCGTCATCGCGTTCGAACGCCTCGACGTGGGCGACCTCGGCTGGGTGTCGACGCTCGCCAAGCGCGTGCTCGCCGGCCAATCGACCGTGCGCAGCGTATCATTCGCCCCCGCGCCGGACGACGTGATGCTGTCGGACCCGGAGCCCGGCGTCGACGGCCCTGATTGCCTACTGTGGGACGGCACCGGCTTCGACGAAAGCAATGCGCTCTTGACCGAAACGATCGCGCCGCGCGACTTCGCCGTCGTGCTGTTCGGCGCGGGGCACGTGGGCGCCGCGCTCGTGCGCGTGCTCGCGACGCTGCCGTGCCACGTGCAGTGGGTCGACGAACGCGACGCGCAGTTCCCGCCGCCGGAGACGCTCGACGGCATCCTGAACGTGACGATCGACGCCAACGACGCGCCCGACGAGGCCATCGACCGTGCCGCCCCGCACACGTATTTCATCGTCATGACGCACAACCACGCGCGCGATCTCGAACTGGCGGACCGCATCCTGCGGCGCGGCGACTTCGCGTTCTTCGGGATGATCGGCTCGCACACGAAGCGCAAGCAGTTCGAGCATCGGCTCGCCGCACGCGGCATCGATTCGGCGCAGATTGCGCGCATGCACTGCCCGATCGGCGTCGGAGGCATCGTCGACAAGTCGCCGGAGATCATCGCGGTGTCGGCGGCGGCGCAACTGCTGCAGGCCGTCGAAGCGAACGCGCACCATGCCGCGAGCGCCGTTTAGCGGCGGCGCGACGCTACCAACAAACAGGACCGCTCGTTACACGAACCGATACACAAACGCATAGCAGAAAGACTCAGCCCAGCAACACCAGCCCATCCAAAACCAACGAATGGACGCAGACCGCGCGTTAGCCCCAAGCATTGCGCGCGCGACCCGTCCACCACGCTTTGCAAAAAGCCCCTTAGAAGACCGACCGACCATGACCGCAACCCTAGCTGACAAAGCCGCTGGCGCACCGAAGGCCGAATTGCATATCCATATCGAAGGCTCATTGGAGCCCGAGCTGATCTTCAAGCTCGCCCAACGCAACAACGTGAAGCTCGCGTACGACTCGATCGACGCGCTGCGGACCGCCTATGCGTTCACCGATCTGCAATCGTTCCTCGACATCTACTACGCGGGCGCGAGCGTGCTGCTCACCGAGCAGGATTTCTACGACATGACCGCGGCGTACGTCGAGCGCGCGCTCGCGGACAACATCGTGCACGCCGAGATCTTCTTCGATCCGCAGACGCACACCGAACGCGGCGTCGCGATCGAAACGGTGGTGGCCGGCATCGAGCGCGCGCTCGCCGACGCGGAGAAGCGCGGCATGACGAGCAAGCTGATCCTGTGCTTCCTGCGGCATCTGTCCGAAGACGATGCGCTCGCAACCTTCGACGCCGCCCTGCCGCTCTTCGATCGATACAAGCACCGCTTGATCGGCGTCGGCCTCGACTCGTCCGAGCGCGGCCATCCGCCATCGAAATTCGAGCGCGTGTTCGCGAAGGCGCGCGCCAAGGGCTTGAAGCTCGTCGCGCATGCCGGCGAGGAAGGCCCGCCCTCGTACATCTACGAAGCGCTCGATCTGCTGAAAGTCGACCGCGTCGACCACGGCGTGCGCAGCATCGAGGACCCGGCGCTCGTCACGCGCCTGGCCGACACGCGCGTCGCGCTCACCGTCTGTCCGCTCTCGAACCTCAAGCTGTGCGTGTTCGACGACCTGACCAAGCACACGTTGAAGAGCCTGCTCGATCGCGGCGTCGCCGTGACCGTCAATTCCGACGACCCCGCCTACTTCGGCGGCTACATCAACCAGAACTTCGTTGAGACGATCGACGCGCTGAAGCTCTCCGACGCCGAGGTCTACACGATCGTGAAGAACAGCTTCGACGCATCGTTCATCACCGATGCCGAGCGCAACGCGCTCGTCGCGAAGCTCGATGCTTACTGGCATAGCGGCCAACCGCCTGCCGTCCCCTGACGTTTAACTCCTACTTTCGCAAGAGACGTACTAGTCATGAGCCAAACTGCAAAACGTGATACCAACGCCAATCGCACCGGACGCACTGCTTACCGTGCACAACTGCTGACCTTCAAGGGCGATCCGTCGCGCTCGGCCGACGGCGCCGTGTTCGACGAAGACGGCGTGCTGATCGTCGAAGACGGCCGCGTGGTGGCCGCAGGCGCCTATTCGGCGCTCTCCGGCCAGATCACACCGGACATCCAAGTGCAGGATCTGCGCGACAAGGTGATCGTGCCGGGCTTCATCGACACGCACATTCACTATCCGCAGACGGACATGATCGCGTCTCCTGCGCCCGGTCTCCTGCCGTGGCTCGAAACGTACACGTTCCCGACCGAGCGCCGCTTCTCGGACCCGGAGTACGCGGCCGACACCGCGAACTTCTTCTGCGACGAGCTGCTCGCATCGGGCACGACCACGGCGCTCGTCTACTGCACGGTGCACAAGGGCTCGGCGGACGCGCTCTTCACCGCGAGCGAAGCGCGCAACATGCGGATGATCGCCGGCAAGGTGCTGATGGACCGTAACTGCCCCGAGTTCCTGCGCGACACCGCGCAATCGGGCTACGACGACAGCGCCGAGCTGATCCAGCGCTGGCACAACCGCGGACGCCAGCTCTACGCGCTCACGCCGCGCTTCGCGCCGACCTCGACCGAAGCGCAGCTCGAAGCGTGCGGCGTGCTCGCCCGCGAGCACCAAGACATCTTCATCCAGAGCCATGTCGCCGAGAACGTCGACGAAGTGAAGTGGGTGGCCGAGCTGTTCCCGGGGCACCGCAGCTACCTCGACATCTACGACCACTACGGCCTCCTGCGTTCGCGCGCGGTGTACGGTCACTGCATCCACCTCGATGCCGAAGACCGCAAGCGCATGGCGCAGACGAACACGGTGGCGTCCCACTGCCCGACGTCGAACTTCTTCCTCGGCAGCGGCTTGTTCGACTTCGAGAAGGCCGACGAAGCCGGCGTGCCGATCGCGCTCGCGACGGATGTCGGCGGCGGCACCTCGTTCTCGATGCTGCAGACGATGAACGAAGCGCACAAGGTGGCGCGCCTCTCGGGCTTCCACCTGACCGCGACGCGCATGTTCTGGCTCGCGACGGCAGGCGCCGCGCAGGCGCTGAATCTCGGCGACAAGATCGGCACGCTCGCGCCGCAATCGGAAGCGGACTTCATCGTGCTCGATCCTTCGGCCACGCCGCTGCTCAAGCGCCGCACGTCGCGCGTGCAGTCGCTCGAAGAGCTGCTGTTCGCGTTCGCGTTGCTTGGCGACGACCGTGCGGTTTTCGAAACCTATGCGGCGGGGAACTGCGTGCATCAGCGCGATGAAAAGCGCGAGCGGTTCGCGGCGCAAGCGGCGGTCGCAGCATGATGGCCGCTTGAGCGCGGGCGCTCCGAAATGACAAACGGCGCTTCGAAATTCGAAGCGCCGTTTGCTTTGGTGCAGCCGTTCAAGCACTGCGCTCACATCGTCGTGCAAATCCCATGCAGCACGTTGAGCCGCCGCACCGGCTCGGCGACGTAGGGGTTCGTTTCATCCCACGCGTAACCTGCGAGGATGGCGCTGATCATCCGGCGAATCGACGGCGATTGATCGGGATAGAAAATGATGTCCTGCAGCTCGCCCGTGTACCAGCGGTCGACGAAAGCGCGGAACGTGTCGATCCCGCGGCGCAGCGGCCGGTCGTAGTCGGCGAGCCAATCCACGGTCTCACCGCGCAACTGACGCTTGAGCGTCTCCACCGCCAGATGCGCGGAACGCAGCGCGATCGTCACGCCCGACGAGAACACCGGGTCGAGAAACTCGCCTGCGTTGCCGAGCAGCGCGTAGCCTGGGCCGTAAAGGCGCTCCACGTTCGCCGAGTAGCCTCCGATGTGCCGCACCGGCATGAGGAACGGCGCATCGCCAATGAGCGCGCAGAGCGTCGGCTCGGCCCGGATCAGCTCGCGCAGCTTCGCCTCGCGCTCGGCCTCCGGAACCTCGAGAAACGACGCTTCGGCCACGCAACCGACCGACGAGCGCCCGTCCGCCAACGGAATCATCCAGTACCAGACATCGCGCCGCTCAGGGTGCACCGCAATGCAGATCTTGTTGCGATCGGTGCTGCCGGCCGGCAGGCCGTCATGCACATGCGAGAAGATCGCGGCGCGCGTCGGCATCCGCGTCGGCGATTCGAGATCGAGCAGGCGTGGCAGCACGCGGCCGAATCCGCTCGCGTCGAGCACGAAGCGCGCCTGCACGTCGTACGTGTTGCCCGCCTCGTCACCGACTTCGAGCACCGGCGCGTCGCCCGTTTTGATCGCCCGCACCGCGTGGCCGAAGCGCACTTCCGCGCCCTGTTCGGCGGCGCGACGGATCAGGATGTCGTCGAACTTGGCGCGCTCGACCTGGTACGTCGTCCCCCAGCCTTCCGTGTGCTTGTCGCGAAAGTCGAACGACGACGTCTTGCCGCCATGCACGAAGTGCGCGCCGTTCTTGTACTGGAAACCGGCCTCGACGACGGCTTGCAGCATGTCCGCTTCTTCCAGATAGGCCATGCTCTGCGGCAGCAGGCTCTCGCCGATCGAAAAGCGCGGGAAGTGCTGCCGCTCGAGCACCAGCACCGAGTGGCCGGCCTTTCTCAAGAGCGCCGCGGCCACCGCGCCGGACGGCCCTGCTCCGATGATCGCGACGTCGACGGCCGCGTGTTGCGAATTAGCGTTGATCATTGCGTTCTCTGGTTTCAAAGGTATTCGTGCATGTTACGTTCCCGCGGTCCCGAATGCGATGTTTCATCCGCCGTATTTGCTGGCATCGACTCGCTACATTCAGCGCAAGCTGCCATTACAATTCCGGCATCACAAGAACATTCTCCGCGGGGTTAGCCGGTGTCGACCAATCCACTTTCATCAGTCAAAGCAGGCGCTTCCGCGCGCGTGCCCTTCGTACCCGAAACGGCGTTCGGCATCTGGTTCCTGCGCACCCATACCTGGGAGCACCATGTGCTGCGGGTCGCGATCAACGATCTCAAGCGCCTGATCGGTACGCCGCTGCCCAAGGCACCCGTCATCGTCGACGTCGGTTGCGGACAGGGCATCTCGTTTCGTCTGCTCGCCGACGCGTTCCAGCCGCGCCGTATCGTCGGCATCGACTATCACCAACCGTCGCTCGCACTGGCGGCGCAAGCCGCGAGCCGCATCGCCACCGAGACCGAGCTGCTGCACGGCGACTGCGCAGCGCTTCCGCTACCGGACGCGAGCGCCGACATCGTCTTCTGCCATCAGACCTTCCACCATCTCGTCGAGCAGGAACGCGCGCTCGCGGAGTTTCGCCGCGTGCTGAAGCCGGGCGGCGTGCTGCTCTTCGCGGAATCGACCGAGGCGTACATCAAATCCTGGGTGATCCGACTGTTGTTCCGTCATCCGATGCATGTGCAAAAGAGCGCCGACGGGTACCTCGACATGATCCGGCAAGGCGGTTTCACATTCGGCGCGAACAACGTATCGCTTCCCTACCTCTGGTGGAGCCGCGCAAAAGACTTCGGCCTCTTCGAGCGCCTGGGCCTTCATCGTCCTCAGCCCGGCAAACGTCGCGAGACGCTTGTGAACGTCGCGGCCGTCAAGGGCTGATCGGCTCCAGTATCCCGCGCACGCGATACGCAAGGTATCGCGTGCGCCGGTCCGCTCGATTACTTCTTGATCGAGCCGCCCTTCAGCGTAACCACTTCGCCCTTGAGCGCCACACCGGCAATCACCGCACCCGCGCCGCACGTGAAGGTCGTCGCGCTCGCCGTTTCCTGATCCTTGTAATTGCTCTTGATGTCGATGACCGCGTTGCCGCCTTCCTTGCGCGCGCGGTCTTGCAGCTCGAGCACCGCCGACAGGAACACGTGCTGGCACGCGTCCAGGTCGCTCTTGCCGAACGCGTTCGTCTTCTTGTTGGTCGCGGCCTGGCCGAACGACTTGGCAACCGGCGCATGCGGCTGGCCCGCGAAGTACAGCGCAACGTCGCTGCCTACCTTGCCCGGATCGCTATTGAGCGCGTCGTTGATCGGGAAGTCGCTAACCGTATTGCGCGCAAAAGCGTGCGAGGCGGCGAGCGAGAGGGACAACAATGCAAAGGCAACGTAACGCTTCATTGGTCTTCCTTTTTTGGTTTTGATTGGACTGCATGAAAAGTCGAAGCACCGCGGCCCCGCGGCGCTTCTTTGTCCGCGCGTTACTGCGGGGTGAAGGTGACGAGATCGCCCGTCACCTTCAATGCAGCCGCGCCGCTGCTCGTGGCGCACGTGTAGTCGGTATCGGACGCGGTCTCCGTCGAATGGAACCGCGTGCGAATGTTGATGACGCCGTTTGCGTGGTGAACGCGCGCGTAGCTGCGCAGGTCCCTCAACGCCTGCGTAAGCGCGTTCTCGCACGCGGTCTGGTCATCGGTGCCGTATTTGCGCGGCACGTGGGCGCCCTCGGTGTCGCTGCCGAGCTGGCTCGCCACAGCCGGGTACGTCTGCGAGCCGAAATAGAGCGCGACGTCATTGCCGCCCGGCTGCGTGTCGAGCACGGGCTTGAGCGGAAAGCTGTGCAGCACGGAACCCGCCATGGCGGCCTGAGCGGCCAACGCGAGCACGCATGCGGTGAACGTGGATTTGAGTTTCATCGAGGCATTCCTGTTTGTTGTTGTCACGGACAAAGAAACGACTGCTTCATGCGCCTTCACAAGCGCCAAACATCAGGCTCGCGCAACTGCCGCCGAACCCGAATGAAATCGACATCGCGTTCTTGATTGCGGCCTCGCGCGAAGTCCGCACGAGCGGCACCCCGGCCGCGAGCGGGTCGAGCGATTCGATGCCCGCACTGCCCGCGATGAAACCGTCGCGCATCATCAAGAGCGTGTAGATCGCCTCGTGCACGCCCGAGGTCGCGAGCGGGTGGCCCGTCAGCGCCTTGATCGACGACAGGGGCGGCAGTTCCGCGCCGAACACCGCCTGCAGCGCGCGCAGTTCTTCGATGTCGCCGAGCGGAGTCGACGGGGCGTGCGTGTTCACGTAGTCCGGCGTCTTGCCTGCTTCGTCGAGCGCGCCGCGAATCGATCGCGCGATGCCCGCCGCCCCCGGCGCCACCATCGCAGCGCCATCGGTGCATTGGCCGAAGCCCGTCAGCTCGGCGTAAATGCGTGCGCCGCGAGTACGCGCGCGCGTGAGCGATTCGAGCACCAGCACGCCCGCGCCCGAGGCGATCACGAAGCCGTCGCGCGCCGTGTCGTAGGGGCGCGACGCGCGCTGCGGCGTGTCGTTGAAGCCGCGCGAAAGCGCGCCCATCGCGTCGAAGTTCAGCGTGTAGTTGTCGTAGAGCTCTTCGCTGCCGCCGGTGAGCACGATCTTCTGACGGCCCGTCTGGATCAGCTGCATGGCTTGCCCGATCGCAAGCGCGGACGTCGTGCATGCCGACGACGGCGAATACGCGACGCCTTCGAGACCGAACAGTTGCGCGACGTTCGCCGATACCGTGCTGCTCATCACCTTGGGCACGGTGTAGGGCGGCGCTTTTTCGACGCCGCGCTCGCGCACGACGGCAAGCGCCGCGTCGTAGGCGGACAGCGCACCGCTTCCCGATCCGATCACGGCGCCCGCATCGGGCGAACGCAATGCATCGGCCGCGAGGCCCGCGTCCTCGACCGCCTTGCGCGCCGCATGAGCCGCAAAGCGCGCGGTATCGCCCATGAAGCGCTCGAACTTGCGCGCGAACGGCGGCTCATCGGCGACCGAGGCTACGCCCGCAACCTGGCTCCCGAAGCCAAGCTCGCGCCATGCGTCAATGCGTGTGATGCCGGATCGGCCCTCGCGCAACGCGCTTGACACCGTATCGAGCGTATTGCCAAGGCACGACACGATCCCCATGCCCGTGACGACGACGCGTTCGAGTTCGCGTGATGCGCTGCGTCTCATTGCACCCGCTTGAAGATCAGCGACGTATTGATCCCGCCGAACGCGAAGTTGTTGCTCATCACGTAGTCTGCGTCGATCGCGCGGCCTTCGCCCACGATGTAATCGAGCGGCGCACAAGCCGGGTCGACGTTCGTCAGGTTCAGCGTCGGCGCGTACCAGTTGCGCTTCATCATCTCGATGGTCCACCACGCCTCGATCGCACCGCACGCGCCGAGCGTGTGGCCGATATAGCTCTTGAGGGAACTGATCGGCATCGACGAGCCGAACACCTGCGCCGTCGCCGCGCTTTCGGCGATGTCGCCGCGATCGGTCGACGTGCCGTGCGCGTTCACGTAGGCGATCGCCGCTGGCGGAAGCCGGGCATCGTCGAGCGCGAACTGCATCGCGCGCGCCATCGTTTCGGAAGTGGGCTGCGTCATGTGGGCGCCGTCCGAGTTGCAGCCGAAACCGACGACCTCCGCGTGAATCGCCGCACCGCGTGCGCGTGCGTGTTCGTACTCTTCGAGCACCAGCGTCGCTGCGCCCTCGCCGACGACGAGGCCGTCGCGCGCCGCGTCGAACGGCCTCGGCGTCAGCTCCGGTTCGTCGTTGCGCGTGCTCGTCGCGTAGAGGGTGTCGAATACGGCGACCGCGGGGCCCGACAGCTCTTCGGCGCCGCCCGCGAGCATCAGCGTCTGCTTGCCGGTCGCGATCGCCTCGTACGCATACCCGATCGCCTGGCTACCCGAAGCGCACGCGCACGAGGTCGGCACGATGCGCCCTTTCAGGTCCCAGAAGAGGCTCACGTTGACGGCCGTCGTGTGCGGCATCATCTGCACGTAGCTGTTGGACGTGACGTCCTGCATCGAACCGGTCTCGAGCATCGTGCCGAACGCGCGGATCGGCTGCACCGAGCCCGACGAAGAACCGTACGCGACGCCCATGCGCCCGTCGGCAATCGACGCGTCGCCGAGCAGTCCCGCATCGGCCAACGCCATCTCGCTCGCGCGCACCGAGTACATCGAGACGAGCCCCATCGATCGCGTCTTCTTGCGCGGATACTCGGGCGGCAGGGTGAACCCGGGCAGCGGACATGCGAGCCGCGTGTGCAGCGACGAGAAGTAATCCCACTCCGGCATGCGGCGCACGGCGTTGCGGCCGCCTTTGAGCGCCGTCTCGATCTCGTCCCACTGATTGCCGATCGGCGTCACGCCGCCCATTCCCGTAATGACGACGCGCTTCATCAGATGATCCCGCCATTCACGCCGAGCACTTGCCGCGTGATGTAGGACGCGGCGTCCGACATCAGGAAGCTCACTGCCGCGGCGACTTCGACCGGCTTGCCGACGCGCGCCATCGGCACGGTCTGCAAGGCGTGATCGAGATGCTCCATTTGCGCGAGCATCTCGGTTTCGATCAAACCGGGGGCAACGCAGTTGACCGTGATGCGGCGCGAGGCCAGTTCGACGGCGAGCGCCTTGGTCGCGCCGATCAAGCCGGCCTTCGCGGCGCTGTAGTTGACCTGCCCGCGATTGCCCATCACCCCCGAAACGGACGCGATCGTCACGATCCGCCCGCCCGCTTTCGCACGCACCATCGGCATCGTGAGCGGATGCACGACGTTGTAGAAACCGTCGAGGCCCGTTTCGAGCACGGCGTCCCAATCGTCGTCGGTCAGGGCCGGAAATGCTGCGTCGCGCGTCAGGCCCGCGCACAGCACGATGCCGTAGTACGCGCCGTGCGCGGCGACATCGGCCTGCAATTGCTCGCGGCACGCAGCGCGGTCGCGCACGTCGAATTGCAGCACGCGCGCGCTGCCGCCTTGCGCGGCGATTCCGTCCGCGACGGCGTCGGCCTCGGTGCGGCCGCTCCTGCAATGCACCGACACGGCAAAGCCGTCGGCGGCGAGTTGATACGCAATCGCGCGGCCGATGCCGCGGCTTGCGCCGGTAACGAGAACGCGGCGGCTCATTAAGCGAAGCCTCCCGCCGGGCCGCCCCAAGGGAGGCTTCGCCCCCTCGGGGGGCAGTGAACGTAAGTGAACGTGGGGGTCATAGACTCTTCCCTTCGATGAATGCTTGAAAATCGGTCGGCTGGAATACCTTGATGACGGCTTGCGCGAGGCGCTGGCCGTCCGCGGTGTCGATCGTGCATTGGTAGGCGCCGTGGCCTTCGGCGCTGCGCAACAGTTCCATCGCGTGGACGTCGAGTTGCGTGTCGCGCGCAAACGCCGGCGTCAGCGCTTCGTACTTGCTCGAGCCGAGCAGCACGCCCGGTCGCGCCCTGCCGCCCGCGCGCATCGCCACGAGACCGACGTGCGCGGCGATCGCCTGCGCCATCAGCTCGATGCCGATCCAAGCCGGCATCGCACCGTTCGCATCCGCGTACCAAGCGCCAGCGTCGACGCGCGCACGCACCGTGACGCTCGTGTCGCCGCAAGCGAGCACCGCGTCTGTCAGCAGCATCGTGCCGCGATGCGGCAGCACCTCTTCGATCGGCGGAAAGACCATGTCCGCCCAGTGTTGCGCGTGTTCCATCGTCGTGCTCATGACACCTTCAACGCCCCAGAACGAGGCTGACATTGCTGCCGCCGAATGCGAACGAGTTGCTCATCACGTATTGGTCCGGCGCCAGGCGCCGTTCGTCTTCGATCAGATCGAGCGCCGGCAAAGCCGGGTCGGCGTCGCCGTCCCATAGGTGACGCGGCAGCGCGACATCGTCGCGCGCAAGCGTGAGCCAGGCGAATGCAAGCTCGGTGGCCCCAGCCGCGCCGAGCGTGTGTCCCGTGAGCGGCTTCGTGCCGCTTGCGGGAACGCCCCGCGGAAATACGCGGGCCATCAGATGCGCTTCCATCTCGTCGTTCTTGCGCGTGGCAGTGGCGTGCAGATTCACGTAGCCGATCGCCGACGCGTCGATGCCGCTGTCGGCCAACGCCGCGCGCAACGCGATTTCGCCGCCAGCGCCTGCCGGATCGGGCGCCGAGATGTGATGCGCGTCGCTCGATTCGCCCGCGCCCGCGAGCCGCACGGGTCCCTCTTCACGGCTCATCAAAAAGAGCGCGGCCCCCTCCCCGACGTTGATGCCGGCGCGATTGCGGCTCATCGGGTTGATGCGCGCCGCGCTCGTCGATTCGAGCGAAGCAAAGCCCTGCACGGTCAGCTCGCAAAGCGAATCGACACCGCCGACGATCACGGCATCGCACAGCTTCAGTTGCAGGAGACGCCGCGCGGAGACGAACGCCTTCGCGCTCGACGTACAGGCGGTGGAAATCGTGAACGCCGGCCCTTTGACACCGAGCACGGCGGCGGCAAACGGCGCGGCGGTGCCGATCTCCATCTGCACGTAGTCGAACGGCGCACGCAGCGGCACGCTTGCCGACGCGTTAGCGTTAGCGCTCGCTTGCCGCGCAAGCGCGGCTTCCGCGGACCCGACGCCCGACGTGCTCGTACCCAGCACGACGCCGATGCGCTGCGCGCCATAGCGCTCGCACGCTTGGCCGACCGCGCCGTGGATCTGCGCGAGTGCGGCCAGCAGCAAGCGATTGTTGCGGCAGTCATAGCGGGCGAGATGCGCGGGCGGTGCGATATCGAGCAACGCCATTGCACGGCCGACGTAAGGACCGCCTTCCGCGGTCAAGCCCATCCCCGCAGCTTCGCCTGACGCGAGACCACGCACCACGGCGTCGACATCGGCGCCGAGCGCGTTCACGATGCCCAACGCGTGCAGATAGACGTGAGACGAATTCATGCGCCCTCCCTCACTCGCGACTCAACTTGCGCTTCGGCCTGGGGCTGCCGCGGCATGCCGATCGGCGCGAGCAAAACCGATACGGCGATGCCGAGCGCGAGCGTCGCGCCGAAGCTCTTCAGCACCGGCATCGAGCTCATGCCGAGCAGTCCGAACGACAGGAGCGTGGTGCACGCGGACAGCACCACGCCCGTCCACACCGCGCCGAGATCGGCGCGCTCGCGAGCGCAGCCTTCGCGGAGGAACACGGCATAGTTCGCGCCCACGCCAAGCACGAGCATCAGCGCGAGCCAATTGAAGAGATTGAGCGGCACGCCCGCATAGCCGAACGCGGCGAACGTGACGCCCACGGCAAGCAGAACCGGCAGCGTCACCGCGATGCCACCGCGCACGCCGTAGCGGCCCATCAGCAGCAAGGTCACGAGCGCAAGCGCACCGGCGAGCCACCAACCGCTATCGACGCGGTACTCACCGAAGAGACGCGACACGCTCGCCGCCTTGTCGACGAACGTGACGCCGGGCAACGTATGCGCCAACGCGGTGAGCGCGGGCAATTGCGCATCGGTCGCGCCGAGCGGCATCACGATCACCGCATAGCCGGGCTTGTCCGCGTGCGTCGCGCCGAGCCACAAATGCCGATACGGCTGCGACCATGGTGTCGCGAGCCAGCGCTCGACGGTCAGCGGCGCGGCGTCCGCCTGCGCGTAGGTACCGAACGCATCGAGATAGCGTGCAGCGACATCGTCGCGAAAGCCGGCCTGCGCGAGCGTCGCCTGCAAGGCCGGGCGATCGGCGAACACGCGGCTCGCCAGCAACGCGCGGTCGGCGGCCTGTTGCTTCGCCGACGGCACGAACTGCGTCACCGATTGCCAGCCGGAGAGGCGCACGCCGCCGACCGGCCGATCGAGCGCGGCGCCCAGCGCTTCCGCGCGCTCCAGCACTTGCTCGGGCGTGGCGCCCTGCACGACGAAGAACTGCGCGCCGCTGTCGACGCCGATCGCCGCGCGCACCTCGTTTTCCTGCGCGGCGAGGCCGGGATCGCGCTGGACCAGCAAATGAATGTCGTCATCGCTCGTCAGACGCAGCCAGCCCGGCGCGGCCACGGCAACGACAAGCGCCGCCACGCCCCACGCGCGCCGGCCGCCGAGCGCCGCATGCCAGCCGCGCACGAGGCGCTCGGCCCCGGCAAACAAATGCCGCGGCGCACGCTTCGGGCCATCGATGAGCATCGAGGGCAACAGCCACATCACCGACGCGAACGCCGTGCCGATTCCCGCGATCGCGAAGCACGCGATCTGCTTGAGCGCCGGAAACGGCACCCACGCGAGAATCGCGTAGCCGAGCAGACTCGTTGCGAGCGCGACCGTGAGCGCGGGCCGCACTTCGCGTGCGCCGCGCCGCGCATCCCAGTCGCGCCCCGAGCTCAGATAGAGCACGAAGTACTGAATCGAATAGTCGACCGCCTCGCCGATCAGGCTCGCGCCGAACACGAGCGTGAGCAGATGCAGCTTGCCGAACACCAGCATCGTGACGGCGAGCGCGCACACGACGCCGATCGCGGTCGAAACGAAGCCGAGGACGATCAGGCGCGGCGAACGGAAGATCCACAGCATCAGGAGTGCAATGCCGCACACAGACACGATGCCGATCCAATGCACCTCGCGTTCCGATGCGCTGCGCGCCGCGTCCGCATAAAAGACCGCGCCCGCTTTCGCGACATGCACGTCGGGCAGCGCGCGCTCGAGTTCGCCAACACCCTGCGCCACAGCGGCGCGCACGGCCGTTTGCGTCTTCGTTTCGTACGCGGAACCCGGCAGCGTCGCCGTGACGAGCACGCTCGTCGACTCGCCGCGATGGACGACGAGCAGGTTGTCTTCGATCTCCAGATTCGTCGTCGCGAGCGGCAGCCCGGCCAGCCAATGTTGGAGCCAGCCGAACGGATCGTCGGCGAGCGGCACGGCGAGCCCCGTTTGCACGGGATTGAACAGGCGCTGCGCAAGCAGTGCCGACTGAGAAGCGGAGCCGTCGGCGAGCGCGGCGCGGTCGCTGGCGGCGAGCAGGCTGAACCGGTATGGCAGATAGAAACGCGTGATCTGCGCCATGTCGAACGGTGGCAGCTCGGCCAGCACGCTGCCGAACGCTCCGCTTGCCGCCAGCGACGCGCCGAGGCGCCGCGCGCCCGCTTTCGCGTGTTCGGCGTCGCGGCTCGTGACGAGAAACACCGTGCGCTCCCCTAAGGCGGACGCGAGCGCATCGACGGCCTGCTCGGCGACAGGGTCCGCTTCGGTCGGCGGCAACAGCGCGAGCAAATTCGTCTGCAGCGGCGACGGTCCTGCAAAGCGCCACGCGCAATAGAGCGCGGCGGCGAGCGCGAGGGCAAGCCACGCGAGGCGGATGCCCCACCTGCCGCTTGCCGAGTGGCGCTTCACGACGTCCATCAGTTCGCTCCGAACAGCGCGCGCTCGGCGCTCGAGGGTTCCGCGACGGCCGCGTTATTGGTGAAGTCGATTCGCGTGGCGTCGCCGTTCGCCGAGGTGATCGTCAGCGTCTGCAGGAAATCGCCGCCGGCCATCCGCAAGCCTTTCAGCATCTGCGCGAGCTGCGGCTGGTTCGGCGTCAGCTGCATCTGCCATTGCTTCGGCGTGCCGCTTGCCGTCACGTCGAACTGCGAATAGAGGGCGGACAAGTCGCCGCCCAGCATCGCGCGAATCATCCGCGACACCTGCGCGGCGCCACCCGCACTGCGCGCCGCGCGCGCGATGCGCTTACCGTTGGCATCGATTTCGGTCACGCCGCTGTCGCTGATCACATACGTCGTGCGGATCGGCGAGTCGATTTGCCAGATCACGCCGCGCTCGCGCATGAAGAGCAGCGTGCCCGTGCTGACGAGCGGCGCTCTCAGCGCGGCAAGCGTCTGCGTCTGCTTGAACTGCGCGCGAATGCCGGGCGCTTGCGCAAGATGCGCGGCGATCTGCGACACGAGGCGCGCATCGTCGGAGGGCGATGCGGCTTGAGCGGATCGCAGCAGTGAGACATTGGCCACGCAAAGCGCCGCGCTCAGCACGATGCCCACCGCCGCGAACCGTTTCAGCTTCGTCAGGACCATGCGCGCTCCAGCTTGTCGAAGACCACGGGCGGCGACACGAACTGCAGCTCCTGCGTCTTGATGCAAACGGCGACCTGGATCGTGTAGCCCTTCGTCAGGCGCTCGCCAGATGCGCAGTCGACGATCTGATAGCCGATCTTCAAGCGGTTCTCGTATTCGAGCAGTTCCGTGCGGACTTCGATGGCCTGTCCATAGGTCGCCGGGCGCACGTACTTCAGGTGCGCTTCGACGATCGGCCATAGATAGCCGGACGCCTGCATCTCGGGATAGTCGTAGTCGAAGGCGCGCAGCAAAGCGGCGCGGCCGATCTCGAAGTACTTGAGGTAGTGCCCATGCCAGCAGACGTTCATCGCATCGACGTCATGAAACGGCACTTCGACGCGCGCGCTCGCCCGCAGGGTTCGGGTTGACGATGTCATCTCAGCCCCCACCGCCGACGTCAGCGGCCAAGTCGCAATCGGCGATCAGCGCCGTCAACGCTCGCAGATCCGCTTCGAGCGGCCGGTCCTCGTCGACGAACGCCGACACCGCCGTCACCCGCTCGGCGAAACCGGTGAGCGGCGCGGGCACCGCCGCGGTCTTGGTCGTCGCAAGGCGCAAACGCATGCCCTGCACCGCCGCGAGCGTATGCGCCGCGGCGACCTGCTCGGTCAGTTCGAGCACGCGCAGGCAGTCGCGCGCGGCAATCGTGCCCATGCTCACCTTGTCCTGGTTGTGGGCTTCGGTCGAGCGCGAGAATACGCTCGCCGGCATCGTCAGCTTCAGCGCCTCGGCCGTCCATGCCGACGACGAGATCTGCACGGCCTTGAAGCCGTGGTTGATCGGCGCACGCTCGGCCGTTGCGCCCGACAGGTTGCGCGGCAGACCGTTATTGAACTTGTCGTCGACGATGAGCGCGAGCTGCCGGTCCATCAGGTCCGCGAGATTCGCGATCGCGGTCTTCAGCGCGTCCATCGCGAAAGCGATATGGCCGCCGTAGAAGTTGCCGCCGTGCAGCACGCGCTCGCCGTCCGGGTCGATGAGCGGATTGTCGTTCGCACTGTTCAGCTCATTCTCGATATCGCGGCGCACCCACGTCAGCGCATCGCGCGCGACGCCAATCACATGCGGCGCGCAGCGGATCGAGTAGCGGTCTTGCAAGCGCTGGCCGGGCGTGTCGTCGCGGCCGGCCAGGTCCGCGCGAATCCACGCGGCGGCTTCGGCCTGCCCCGCGTGCGGCTTCGCATCGAAGATCAGCGCATCGAAATGCGCGGCGCGGCCGTCGAGCGCGACGGTGCACAGTGCCGTAAGACGCGCGGCGAGGCGCGTCAGATGATCGGCGCGGGCGAAGGCAAGACAGGCGAGACCCGTCATCACCGCCGTGCCGTTCATCAGCGCGAGCCCTTCTTTCGGGGCGAGCGTGAGCGGCGCGTGGCCGAGCTCGGCCCACACGTCCTGCGCGTCGCGCAAGCGTCCTTCGAACAGGACTTCGCGCTCGCCGACGAGCGCCGCCGCCACATACGAAAGCGGCGTCAGGTCCCCGCTCGCGCCGACCGAGCCTTCGGCCGGAATGCGCGGCAGGATGCGCCGGTTGAGCAGATCGGCGAGACGCTCGAGCAGCACGCCGCGCACGCCCGAGTAGCCGTGCGCGAGCGAGTTCAACCGCGCCGCGATGACGGCGAGCGTCTCCGCAGGCTCGAGATAGCGGCCCATTCCGCAGCCGTGATAGCGCGTGAGTTGCAGCGGCAACGCCTCGACGAGCTCGGGCGGCACGCCGACCACGCACGCGTCGCCATAGCCGGTGTTGACGCCATACACGGTCGCGCCGTCGGCGAGCCGCTTGCGCAGGAATTCGGCGCCGCGTTCGATGCGCGCGCGCCAGGCAGCGTCGTCTGAAAGCGCGACCGATGCGCGCTGCCCGGCGATCTCGACGACGTCTTCAATCGTCAAGCGGCGATTGCCGATCACGACGGGCTGCTCGGCGAGCACGGCCTGTACCCCCTCGCGGACATTCAGATCATGTTCGGCCATGCACGCCCCCGCCGGGCCGCGCCCAGAAATCGAAAAAGTTGAACCATTGGAATGGCGCCTTGCGGCAGAAATATTCGAGCCGGTCCGCGTAGCGCTGCGCGTGCGCCGCGAGGTGCTGCGCGCGGTCGCGGCGTGGCAAGTCGATGCGCTCGGCGAAGTGCTCGAAATAGACGGTGTAGCGGCCCTGCTCTTTCAAGCAGAAGAAAAGATAGACCGGACAACCCAACGCGTGCGCAAGCACATACGGCCCTTGCGCGAACGCAGCAGGCTCGCCCAGAAAGTGCGCGAGGGTCGTGCGGCCCGATTCATGCGCAGGCACCCGGTCGCCGACGATCACGAGCAATTCGCCCGCGTCGATGCGTTGCTTCATCAGCACCGCCGTCTCCGGACCGAAGTCGCTGACTTCGAGCAGCCGCACCGAAAAATCCTTGTTCGCGGCGGCGAGCACGCTGTTGAAGCGCTTGGCATGCTCGGTATAGACGATCGCCGTCACCTTCGAATGCGCGCCGCGCACGGCGAGCGCGCGCATCATCTCGAGGTTGCCGAGATGCGCCCCGATCACGAGCGCGCCGCGCCCGCTCGCAGCGAGCGCGTCGAACGGCTCAGGATCGTCGAAGGCGATGTCGCTTTGCGTCACGCGCCCGGACCATGCGGCAAGCTTGTCGAGCCCCGAGCGCGCGAACGCGAACATTTGCCGGTAGGCCGAGAGCCAGCCCGGGCGCGGCGTGCCGCCCCGCGGCGAGGCCTGCGCGAGACGCACGAAATAACGATGCGACTCGGCGCGGGCGGCGCGGCCCGTCAACAGGAAGTAGGCCACGATGGGATGCAGCCACAGCGCGGTCACGCGCATACCGAAGACTTTGCAGGAGAGCGCGAGCAGCGTCATGCCGAGGCGGCTGCCGCGCTCGGCAATGCGCCACCAGGGTTTGATCGGTGCGCTCGCATTCGCGCTCATACTCGCGCTCGCTTCTGCCGGATGCGGATGCGGCAGCGCCGGCGCGGCCCGCAACGGCCGCAGCTTGTGCGCGAGCAGCACCGGCAAACGCAACAGCATCCCCGCGACAAGCCGCGTATGGCTCTTGCTGATCCGCACGTTGTCGCGCACGACGTCGAAGTGCGATACGCCGCCGGCTGCATAGGTCACGCGCGTCGGTATCGATAGAAACCGCACGCGCCGCCACGACAAGCGCACCAGAATTTCGATGTCGAAATCCATGCGCGTCGGCAGCCGGACCGAATCGATCAACGCGCAGGCCGTCGCGAGCGGATAGATCCGAAAGCCGCACATCGAATCGCGAATCTCGAACGACAGCGTTTCGATCCAGACCCACACATGCGTCAAGTAACGCCCGTATAGACGCGCCTTCGGCACGCTCGCGTCGTAGACGGGACGGCCGAGGACAACCGCCTCCGGATCGGCGCTCGCGGCCGCGATGAAACGCGGTACGTCGGCCGCGTCGTGCTGGCCGTCGGCATCGATCTGCAACGCGTGCGAGAAGCCTGCCGCATGCGCGGCGCGCAGCCCCGCCATCACCGCCGCGCCTTTGCCGCCGTTGACGGGCAGGCGCAACAGCGTCAGTTGCGGCCGGTACTGCTGCGCGAGACCGGCCAGCACGGCTTGCGTCGCCACGTCGCTGCCGTCGTCGACGACGAAGATCGGCAGCCCGTGCACCGCGAGGCCGGCAACGGTCGCGCCGATCGCGTCCTTGTGGTTGTAGATCGGGATGACGACACACGCGTTGATGCTCATGGGCGTCCTCCGCACACGAACACGCCCGACGCGCATTCGCGCTCGCCAAGCCGGTACGCGAAGCGCACGCGGCCTCGCGCGGCGTCGGGTGCGAGCGTCAGTTGCAGCATTGCGCCGGGCGGCGCCGGGGCCATGAACTTGAGGCGATCGATCGAGGCGATGTCGCGCACACCCTCGACGTGCTCGGCCGCCAGCCTCATCGCCCAGTCGATCTGCACGACACCGGGCAGAATCGCGAGGCCCGGGAAGTGACCCGCGAAATGAACCAGCGTCGGCGGCACACGCAGGTCGTAGTGAAGCGCGCCGCCGTGTCTCACCTGAGCGAGCACTTCGACGCCCTCTTCACGCGCGTCGAACACGGCGGCGACGGCCGCCGCGGGCAGCTTGCCGCGCGCATCGAACGGCAGCGCGGCGTGAAACCGCCAGCGGCGCGGCAGCACGACCGCATCGGCATAAGCGGCCAGGTGCCGGCGCAAGACCTTCGCGAGCGCCACGCGCCCTTGCGCGCAGAACGCCTCGCTGCCGGCTTCGTTCAGCACGACGAGCGCGCCGAGCCGATCGCGCGACGCGCCTCGCAACGGCGTCAGCACCGCTTGCGCCACGAACGGATGACGCACGAGCTGCGCTTCGATCTCGGGCAACGACACGCGCTTGCCGTCGAGCTTGACGACGCGATCGAGCCGCCCTAGCAGGCGAAAGCGGCCGTCTTCGCCGACGAGAATCGCGTCGTCCGTGCGATGCCAACCGTCGTGTCCGAGATGCGGCGAGCGCACCGCCAGCGCGCCGTCGTCTTCGCGCCGAATGTCGATGCCGCGCAAGGGCTGCCAAGCGTCCGAATCGTCCTGCCGGCGCCACGCAATGCCGCCTGTCTCCGTGCTGCCGAAGATCTCGATGGGTGCACCGCCGTATTGGCGGGAATAGACCAGCGCCGCCTCTGCGGCAAGCGGGCCGCCCGACGAAAAGAACACGCACGGCGCCGGCGCGAGCGTGTCGAACCCCGCCAGCTGCGGCCAGCGCGCAAGCTGGGCGGGACTGGAGACAACCGCCCCCGCGCCGCAAAGCGCGAGACGCCCCGCCAGTTGATGCGGCTCGGCACAGGTCGCCCGATCGAACGCGCGCCCTGCCGCGAGCGGCCACATCACGCGAAACAGGAGCCCATAGATATGGTGATGCGGCACGCTCGCGAGCATCGTCGCTGCGCCGATCAATGCGCCCCACTGCTTATCGAGCGTGTGAACCTCGGCATCGAATTGCGCGAGCGTCTTCCTGATGGGCTTGGGTGCTCCGCTGCTGCCGGACGTGTACAACGTGAGCGGGGCGAACGGATCGATCGGCAGCGCATCGCGCGCGGAATCGGCTGCGTTACCGCCCGTCGCAGGAAGAGCGCTCAAGTCCGCATCGGTGACGATGGCGTCGTACGCATCGGCCAGCGCGGCGAGATAGCCTGGATTCGAACTCGCCGGAATCACGGGTTCCTTGCCGCAAGCGAAGAGCGCGAAGAGCGCGCACGCGAAATCGAACGGATCGTCGATGCACAAGGCCACGCGCTGTGCGGACCGCTCGCGCAGCATCGCGACGCAAGCGCGTACGCGCGTGTCGAAAGCGGCGAAATCGAGGACTGCGCTGCCGTCGGCGCACACGGGCGTGCGGCCGTCGCGAGGCACGGCCAGCAAATCGTGCAACGCGATCATGCGGCTTCCCCGGCGAGCAGCGATCGATGACGAGCGTGGCGGCCGTTCATAGCGCCTCCGAGCCCGCTGCCATCGCTGGCTTTTTCGGCAAGACGAACACATGCCGCCAGACGATTTCGCCGCCAATAAGCGCGCCGATAATCAGATAGGCCACGACACCGTTATAAAGCGCCCACGCCGCACGCGCCCCGCACCATGCCAGATAAGCCGAAACGGCGCCGTTCGCCACGAAGAACGCGCACCAGATCTTAGTCATGCGCCGCGTATGCTGCACCTGCCGCGCGCTGAGCTCGGGATGACGCAGCCGCGCGAATTTCTCGATCATGGTCGGGCCGCCGCTGAGCGTCGCGGCAAAAGCCGCGAGAAGGCCCGCGTTCACCAGCGTCGGATAGAGACGCAGCAGCAACTCGCTGCCAGTCAGCGCGATCGCCGCGCATGCGCAGGAGAGCGCCGCCGCGACGCTCCAATCGAGTGCCGTCAGCCGGCGCAGCATCGCCGCGACGCTGCCCGCGCCGACCCAGCGCTGCAGCCAGAGCAAGGCGAGGAGCGCGACCCCGAGGTACCGCGTCATGTCGTAGCGCCACGCGGCGAAAAACATGAGCGGATACGCGAGTTTCAATGCGACTTGCGCGGTCACACGAGCGCCACGGCGCAGCGCGCTTGGCCCGCCCGGCGCGGCTGGTGTCGATGCCGACATGCGCGTCAAGCCGCGAGCAGCGACTCGACCGCGCCGATCACATCGCCGACGGTACGCACCTGCTTGAATTCTTCCGGCTTGATGCGGCGTCCGGTCATCTCTTGCAGCTTGATCGCCAGATCGACTGCGTCGATGCTGTCGAGATCGAGGTCTTCGAACAGATGTGCCTCAGGCGTCACGCGCTCCGGCTCGATCGCGAAGTTTTCCTTGAAGATGGCGCGAATGCGCTCAAGAATCTCTGCGTCCGTCACGTTCTATTCCCCTTGCGTTTCGATATTGCTGTCTGCATCGGCGAGTTCGCGCTGGCTTTGCACGAACGCGGCGAGCGTGGCGATCGAGCGGAAATGCTCGCGCGTGCGCTCGTCGTTGGCGGCAATGGCCAACTGATAGCGGTTGCGCAGCATGATGCCGATTTCGAGCGCGTCGATCGAATCGAGGCCGACGCCGTCGGTGCTGAAAAGCGGGGCGTCGTCGTCGATGTCGGCCGGGCTCAGGTCTTCCAAATCGAGCGCCTCTATCAGCAGCTGTTTAATTTCTAGTTTTAACGAATCCATGTTCGAACAAGTGCTCGGTGATGTGGGCTTCTACTGCGTGGGTAACGGTGCGGGCCGCCAGCGCGGGCGGCGCGTTCGCCGCCGCAAGACGCTCGAGCGCGAGCGGCTCGAGCACGGCGACGCGCATGCGAAAACGTCGCGGCGGCACGTCGTACCAGCGCATCGCTTTCGTGAATGCGGGTGGATCGCAATCCATCAGGACCGGCAGAATCGGGATCCCAGCCTTCAACGCCATATGAGCGAAGCCGCGTGAAAACGGATGCAGGCGATCGCGCGCAGGGCTGCGCGTGCCCTCGGGGAACACGATCATCGTGTAGCCAGCCGCAAGCTGGCGCGACCCAGCTTCGACGAGCTCGGCGGGATCGGCGTTGCTCACGTATTGAGCCGCACGCACGATGCCCCAGAAGCAGGGGTTGCCCCAGTGCGCGTTCTTGACGACGCAACACGCGCGCGGCGTCAACGCGAGGAGCACCACCACGTCGAGATAGGTGGGGTGATTGGCGACGACGATCGCAGGACCGCTCGCGCGCAGCGCTTCGGCCCCCTTCACGTCGAGTTCCATCACGCCGATCACTTGCAGCACGGCGACCAGCGCGCGGAAGAACTTGTGGATCAACAGCGTGACTGCAAGCTGGCGCGACGCCCGATGCGGCCACAAGCAAGCGATCGGAAAGATGAGGATCGAAAAGAAGACGCCGCACACGCCGAACACGACGAAGGCGAGCGCGGTTGCGATGAGCCGCCAGTGGTAATCGAGCCGCGCGCCGATTCCGCGGGCCGCCCCATCGACCGAATCGCCGCGCAGGGTGTTCGGGATATCGTGATTCATGCCCCGGCTCCCTGCCACGCCCAGTGCCACGTGCGGCCCGCGCTTTCGCTTTGCCACGCGCCGTGCGCGTGTTGCGTCATGCAATGGAGAACTGCTGCGCATTGCGTGGCAAAACGCGACGTCGGCGATGCCTGCGCGCCCTCCTCGATCGTGCATGCGAAGCGCGCCGACGCGACGGCATCGATCAGGATCGCGAGCGCTCCGCCGTCGATTTCATCGGGCACCGGACCGTAGACGGCAGCCGCGGGCTCGTCTGCATAGACCACAAGCACGGGCGTCGACGGATCGCTTTCGTATTGCGCATGCGCTTCGAGCAGCGCATAGCCGAGCGTTTCCGCTCCCGACGAGATCGCAGTCGCCGCGGTTCGATCGCCGCGCCCGATGCCAAAGACACCGGTCACCGCATTGAGCACGGAAAGGCTGAAAGCCGTCGGCGACACGGACCGGCTTGCGGTGATATCGCCCAAGATGTCGCCCGTGCGGCGCAATTCACCGTGCCGCGACGCGAACACAACGCGCACTTCGCGATATTCGCCGACGCAGTCGTGCGCGACCTTGAGCGCCATTTTCGAAAGCGAACTCAGGCGACGGCGTACGAGCGGGTCGATAAAACTGATATCGGGTGTCGCGGCGGCGGCGGGCCATGATGACCAGCGAGCAACCGGAATCGTCCAGTGCAAATCGGGCATAACGGTGTTCGCGTTCGAATGATGGTGGCCCATTGGACGGCCAGTCGCCATGCGAGACAAAGCGAACGGTCATTTATCCCGAACGCGCGACGCGCAAGTCAACCCGGATTGGTCCAGTCTTGTTTTAGGTATCGTTGTTAACGGCAGAATGCCGTTGTTTATTGAGGGTTGACTGCTCTTTTACTTCAATTGCTTTGGGCATCCCCCGAAGCCCGTCGGCATATTACTTAAATTTATGTCGCAAAAACAGTGCGTTAACCGCGTTCGTATCTTTTGTGCGACGCGTTAATTCTGGCCGTATCTTCTAAAACCTGCTGAAGTGCATTTTCTTTTGTAGATCAACGCGATTTTGTCCGCCTGACAGTTCTGGATTATCTTTCAATTAAACTACAACGCACCACAGATACCCGTGGCGCATACGCGGGTGCCATATGTGATCTGGCGTCGGCGTCTGATAAAAGAAGGGCTGCGGCGCGAGGCGCCGCAGCCCATGTACTTCGCTTGGTTCGTTATTGCGCCGGCTTTGGCGAGGCGGAAGGCGCGGGAGCAGAAGCTGCGCCCGGTGCGGCCGCGGGAGCCGGCGCCGCGGCTTCGTTCGATACGCCGCCGTTCTTGTCCACGGCAATCTTCACCGTGCGCACCGCACCGTTGCCGGCCGGGAAACCGTCCAGCGCGCTGCGCACGAGGAACGGCATCGAAGTGACAAGCGACGGATCCTCGTTGGCGTTGCGCGCCGTCACGTTATAGACCTCCTTGCCCGTCGCGCGCTCGGTGATGCGGATGCCGAGCGTGTGCGTATAGATTGGGAAGCTCTGTGTCACGTAGCCCGACGGATACGGGCCCCAGGGACCCCACGGCCCCCACGGGTTGGGGCCCCAGTACGGCCCGAAGGCAGGCGGAGGCGCGTAGTAGACCGGCTGCGACACCGTCGCCATGTCGCTCTTGATTGCATACGTCAAGCCGACCCAATAGCGCGCCTCGGTGGCCCGCGCCTGCTTGAACGAATACATCGCCAGTTCGTTGGCGACGTAGTTTTCGTAGGTGGTTTGTTCAAGGCTGTTTTCCTGGGCAGGCGAGCGTGCGAACGCGTAGGTGCGCGTGGCGTCGCTGCCGTTGCCCCAGTCGGAGAAGGCCGTGACCTGGGTCGTCACGTAGGTCGTACAGCCGGATAGCAGCGCGGCGAACGCCGCCAGGAGCAGCATGGCGCCGCGCCTGAACTGGTCGAACTTCATGGTCATCCTCGTCTCGTGTTGCTTTCGTCGCCCGGGCACCGCGCGCGGGCGGCCCGATAATACGCTGACTAGAGCCGGACACAAAAAGTTCGACTCTCACAACCGGGCGCAGGCTTTGTACAATGGGCCCGGCAGCCTCGCCAGCCACCGTTGCGCGAGCCGATTCTCAAGGTTTTTTCATCCGAAAGCCATGACCGATACCGCTACCCCCGCCGTCATCCAACGTTCCGACTACGCCCCGCCCGCTTTCCTGATCGATTCCGTCGCGCTTGAATTCGACCTCGTGCCCGCGCGCACGATCGTCAAGAACACGATGCGCATGCGGCGCAACCCCGACGCGGCGCGCGCCGCGCGCCTCGAATTGATGGGCGAGCAGCTCGAACTCGTCTCGGTCGCCGTGAACGGCGCGCCGCACGCGGCCACGGCCGTGCGCGCGCACGAACATGGACTCACGCTCGACGACGTGCCCGACACGTTCGAGCTGACCATCGTCAGCGCCTGTGCGCCCGCCGAGAACACGACGCTCTCGGGCCTCTATGTGTCGAGCGACAATTTCTTCACGCAGTGCGAAGCCGAAGGCTTTCGCCGCATCACGTACTTCCTCGACCGGCCCGATGTGATGACCACCTACACGGTCACGCTGCGCGCCGACAAGGCTGCCTACCCGGTCCTGCTCTCCAACGGCAACCTGATCGAAGAGGGCGAGCTCGCCGACGGCCGCCACTTCGCGAAGTGGGAAGACCCATTCAAGAAGCCGAGCTATTTGTTCGCGCTCGTCGCCGGACGCCTCGTCGCACTCGAAGAGCGCATCAAGAGCGTCTCGGGCAAGGAAAAGCTGCTGCAGGTGTGGGTCGAGCCGCACGATCTCGACAAGACCCGCCACGCGATGGAGTCGCTCATCCATTCGATCCGCTGGGACGAGGAGCGCTTCGGTCTCGAGCTCGACCTCGATCGCTTCATGATCGTCGCCGTGAGCGACTTCAACATGGGCGCGATGGAGAACAAAGGGCTCAACATCTTCAATACGAAGTACGTGCTCGCGAATCCGGAAACGGCGACCGACACCGACTTCGCCAACATCGAAGCGGTGGTCGGCCACGAGTACTTCCATAACTGGACGGGCAACCGCGTCACGTGCCGCGACTGGTTCCAGTTGAGCTTGAAGGAAGGGTTGACCGTGTTCCGCGATCAGGAATTCTCGGCCGACATGGCGGGCGGCGCGACCGACGAAACCGCGCGCGCGGTCAAGCGTATCGAGGACGTGCGCGTGCTGCGCCAGATGCAGTTCGCCGAGGATTCCGGTCCGATGGCGCATCCGGTGCGCCCCGAGAGCTACGTCGAGATCAACAACTTCTACACGATGACCGTCTACGAGAAAGGCGCGGAAGTCGTGCGGATGTATCAGACGCTGTTCGGCCGCGACGGCTTCCGGCGCGGCATGGACCTGTACTTCAAGCGGCACGATGGGCAGGCCGTCACGTGCGACGACTTCCGCCTCGCGCTTGCCGATGCGAACAGCCGCGACCTGGCTCAATTCGAGCGCTGGTACAGCCAGGCGGGCACGCCGCGCGTCACGGTCGAGACGGCCTATGACGCCGATGCCGAGCGCTACACCGTCACGCTGAAGCAAGGCTACGGCGACGCCGCCCCGGCTGCGCGCGCGACGCAAGAGGGTCCGCTCTTGATCCCGTTCGCGATCGGCTTGATCGGACGCGACGGCGCCGATCTGCCGCTGCGTCTCGAAGGCGAAAGCGCCGCGTCGGGCACGACGCGCGTGCTCGAATTCACGGAGACCGAGCAGACCTTCACGTTCGTCGACGTGCGCGAGACGCCGCTGCCGTCGCTGCTCCGCAATTTCTCGGCGCCGGTGGTCGTCGATTACGACTACACGGCTGACGAACTCGCCTTCCTGCTCGCTCACGACAGCGACCCGTTCAACCGGTGGGAAGCGGGCCAGCGGCTCGCGACGCGCGAGCTGCTCGCGCTCGCCGCGCGCGCCGCTGAAAACTCGCCGCTGCAGCTCGACGATTCGATCGTGGCCGCGTTCGCCCGCGTGTTGACCGACGAGACGCTCTCCCCGGCGTTCCGCGAGCTCGCGCTGATGTTGCCGTCCGAAGCGTATCTGGCCGAGCAGATGGCCGAGTCGAACCCGGCCGCCGTGCATCGCGCGCGTCAGTTCGTGCGCAAGCGCCTCGCCGCGGTCTTGCGCGAAGAGTGGCTCGCGATCTACGACCGCCATCGTACGCCCGGCGCCTACGCGCCGACGCCGGAAGCCGCGGGACATCGCGGCCTCAAGAACCTCGCGCTCGCCTACCTCGCCGAGCTCGATGATCCGGCCGACGCCATCAAGCTCGCCGCCGCGCAATACGCCGAAGCGGACAACATGACCGACCGCGCGGCCGCGCTGTCCGCTCTGCTCGCGGCGTCGACGTCGAAGGAGACCCCGGCGGCGGAAAACGCGCTGGCCGATTTCTATCGCCGCTTCGAGAAAGAGCCGCTCGTGATCGACAAGTGGTTCGCGTTGCAAGCGACGCAGCGCGGCAGCGCGTCACGGCCGATCATCGACGTCGTGCGCAAGCTGATGACGCATCCCGCGTTCAACATCAAAAACCCGAATCGCGCGCGCTCGCTGATCTTCAGCTTCTGCTCGGCGAACCCGGCGCAATTCCACGCGGAAGACGGCTCCGGCTACGCGTTCTGGGCCGAGCAGGTGATCGCGCTCGACGCGCTCAATCCGCAGGTCGCCGCGCGTCTGGCGCGTGCGCTCGAGTTGTGGCGGCGTTATACGCCTACGCTGCGAGAGAAGATGCGCGCGGCGCTCGAGCAGGTGAGCACGCAGGTGAAGTCGCGCGATGTGCGCGAGATCGTCGAGAAGGCGCTGGCGTGAGCGTCTGGCGATAAGCGCAGCGGCACGGGCCGGTTCGTTGCGGCGCTGACGCCTCCCACCCGGTCAAGACCGGCACTTCGGTGCCGGTTTTTTTTCGCCTGCCGCGAGCGGTTGGCCATCCGGACGACTAGCCGCAGCGCGCCGGACGCGCCACAGTTAAACGCATCCCATTTGATGGTTTACGTTTAACGTGTCGCGTTATATCATTCCCATGATCAAGACATTCGGCGACAAAGCCACCGCCGCGGTATTCGAAGGGTATGTCGTCCATTCGCTGCCGCGCCACATCCAGGCAGGCGCGCACCGCAAGCTGCTGTTGATCGATGCGGCCGTCTCGCTCGAAGATCTGTACGCGCCTCCCGGCAACCGGCTGGAGGCGTTGCAGGGCAGCCGCAGCGGCCAATGGAGCATCCGCATCAACGCGCAATGGCGAATCTGCTTTCACTTCATCGACGGCGAGGCGCTGAATGTCGAAATCGTCGACTATCACTGATCGGGAGGCCGACATGGCTATCGAACGCGCGGCGCTCAAGCGCGCCGACTTTACCGACATCGGCACGGGCGAGCGGATCGCCGCCGTGCATCCGGGCGATATCCTGCGCTCGGAATTTCTCGAGCCGCTCGGCATGTCCGTCAATGCGCTCGCCCTCGCGCTGCATGTGCCCGCGCCGCGCATCAACGATGTCGTGCGCGGCAAGCGCGCCGTCTCGCCGGAAACGGCACTGCGCCTCGCACGCTATTTCGGCACCAGCGCAACGTTCTGGCTCAATCTCCAGAACACGCACGACCTGCGTGTCGCGACTGATACCGCCGGTGCGCAGATCGAACGCGAAGTCGAGCCGCTGCCGGCCAAGCTGCGCCCGAAGCGTCCCAAGACGCCGCGCCCGGCCGCCCGCGTGGCCGCCGGCGGCACAAAGCGCGCCAAGGCGGCTTAGGCAACAGCTTAAGCCGCCGCGCCATCCTCGCCGCAAAGCCCGCTTCGCGCCGCCAACGTTCGCTCCAGCGCAAAAAGACACCAGACGGCCACAAGCCGGCGGGTAAAATCGAGGGCATTCCCTTGCCATACCGGAGTACAGCAATGTCATTGCAACGACGTACCACCCTCACGAAGTACCTGATCGAGCAACAGCGCGAGACGAACAACCTGCCCGCCGATCTGCGCCTTTTGATCGAAGTCGTCGCGCGCGCGTGCAAGAGCATCAGCTTTCACGTCAGCAAGGGTGCGCTGGGCGATGCGCTCGGCTCGGCCGGCAGCGAGAACATCCAGGGCGAGGTGCAAAAGAAGCTCGACATCCTCTCGAACGAAATTCTGCTCGACGCGAACGAATGGGGCGGCAACCTCGCAGCGATGGCGTCGGAAGAAATGGAGCACGTCTTCCCGATCCCCGCCAACTATCCGCGCGGCGAATATCTGCTGGTGTTCGACCCGCTCGACGGCTCGTCGAACATCGACGTCAACGTGTCGATCGGCACGATCTTCTCGGTCCTGCGCTGCCCGGACGGCCAGCAGGCAACGGAACAATCGTTCCTGCAACCCGGCACGCAGCAAGTCGCGGCCGGCTACGCGGTGTACGGCCCGCAATCGGTGCTCGTGCTCACGACCGGCAACGGCG
Organism: Trinickia camelliae; assembly: GCF_053525655.1. NCBI lineage: Bacteria > Pseudomonadati > Pseudomonadota > Betaproteobacteria > Burkholderiales > Burkholderiaceae > Trinickia > Trinickia camelliae. The sequence continues at coordinate 225,430 of NZ_JBCHAA010000004.1, read as the reverse complement.
TGAACTGCTTCACGCTCGATCGCGAACTCGGCTCGTGGGTGCTCACGCACTCCGACTTGCGCATTCCGGTCGACACGCGCGAATACGCGATCAACGCGTCGAACGCACGTCATTGGTACCCGCCCGTGCAGAAGTACATCGGCGAGCTGAACGCCGGCAAGGAAGGCCCGCGCCAGGCTGACTTCAACATGCGCTGGATCGCGTCGATGGTCGCCGACGTGCATCGCATCCTGAACCGCGGCGGCGTCTTCATGTATCCGGCCGACAAGCGCACGCCGGACAAGCCCGGCAAGCTGCGTCTGATGTACGAGGCGAACCCGATGGCGTTCATCGTCGAACAGGCCGGCGGTGCCGCCACGAACGGCAAACAGCGCATCCTCGAGATTCAGCCGAAGAGTCTGCACGAGCGCGTCGCGGTGTTCCTCGGCTCAAAAAACGAGGTGGATCGCGTCACCCGCTACCACTCGGAAGAAAAAAATTGAGCAAAGGTATTGCCAACCGGCCAAAAGCGCGTCTATAATCGCGTTTCTCTGATGCCGGAATAGCTCAGACGGTAGAGCAGCGCATTCGTAATGCGAAGGTCGGGGGTTCGATTCCTCTTTCCGGCACCAACTGAATCAAGCAAAAAGCCCAGTCCTTGCGACTGGGCTTTTTGCTTTTCGGCCGCTATAACTTCCATCTCGCAACGGAGGCGACCAAGGTGACGCAAAACATCTACGACGACCCGTCCTTCTTCGCCGGATACGGTCAACTGGCCCGATCGATTCACGGCCTCGGCGGGGCACCCGAATGGCCAGCCCTTCGTCAGATGCTTCCGGCTCTGGGCGGACTCAAAGTCGTCGACCTCGGCTGCGGCTACGGCTGGTTCTGTCGATGGGCGCGCGAGCATGGCGCGCAAACCGTGCTCGGCGTAGACGTATCCGAAAAGATGCTCGAGCGCGCCAGCGAGCTGACCCACGACGCAGCCATCGCCTACGAGAGAGCCGACCTCGAAAATCTCGCCCTGCCCGAAGCGGCCTTCGATCTCGCATACAGCTCGCTCGTGTTTCACTACATCGAAAATCTGGCCGGGATGCTGCGCTCGATTCATGCGTCACTCGTGCCCGGTGGGCGTCTCGTGTTCTCGATCGAGCATCCGATTTATATGGCCTCGCGGCATCCTGGCTGGCAGATTGGCGAAGACGGACGCAAGACCTGGCCAGTCGACAGTTATCAACTCGAAGGCCCGCGTGTCACGAACTGGCTCGCCGATGGCGTTGTCAAGCAGCATCGCACGATGGGCACGCTTCTCAATCTGCTGATCGACAGCGGCTTCACGATTGCGCGAGTCGAAGAATGGGGCCCCACCGACGAGCAAATCGTCGAGCACCCCGAACTAGCCGAAGAGCGCGAGCGGCCGATGATGCTGCTGGTGTCGGCACATAGGTAGTTCCATTTACCCGCGCTGCCTCGCTCTGCTTTCCTGACCGCAGGCCGACGCGGGCGCGCGCGATACGCCAGGCACACGAACTGCTCGTAGATTGGTATTACCTTCAAGGGAGCCAATCGATGAAAAAAATCATCATCGCACTGGCGGTCGCCGGAACGACGCTGTTCGCCGCTGCGCCCGCGTCTGCAGAGTACTACTACCATCACTGGCACCACTGCCATGAAGTCTGGCATCACCACCATTGGGAACGGTGGTGCCGCTGGTAACCCATCATTGAACCCGGCCGCTTCGGCGGCCTCGCATAAATCCGCGCATATGGCTGGGATAATCGCCCGACCATAAGCCCGCCACCACGGGCGTTTCGGCGCGCTATTACTTTGCAGCCCGAATTGACTGCCGTTATATCCACGGATATATTGCGATGTCTCTTTGCTTCCAAGGCGACGCTTCCAACGGGCCCTCTTCTCGATGCCCAAAGACATCATCGACTCGCACCTGCTCAAAGTCCTGCACACGCTGTTGACCGAATCGAGCGTCTCGCGCACGGCCGAGCTGCTCGGGCAATCGCAGCCCACGGTCAGCGTCGCATTGCGCAAGCTGCGCGACATGACGGGCGATCCGTTGCTCGTGCGCAGCGGCAGCCGCATGGTCCCTACCGCGCATGCGTTGACGCTGATCGATCCGGCCGCGCAGGCGCTCGCGAGCATCGACGCAATCCTGCATCCGACGACCTCCTTCGACCCCGCGACGACCACCCGCACCTTCCGCATCGGCTCGCCCGACTATCTCGACGTGTTCTTCGTGCCGGCCGTCGTCGATGCGTTTCACACCGAAGCGCCCGGTGCGAAGATCGAATTCCGTCATCTGATGATGATCGACGGCGGCTACGAGCAGGGGCTCGAATCAGGCTTTCTCGATCTCGTCATCGGCAACTGGAGAACGCCGCCGGAGCATTTGCATCTTCAGCCTCTGTGCCGTGACGAGCTGGTCTGCCTGATGCGCGGCGATCATCCGATCCAACCTGGGGAGCTCACGCAATCGGTCTATCAGGAGGCGGAGCATCTCGCCGTCACGACGCACAACACGACGGCGTGGGGCACGATCGATGTCGAGCTCGCGGAGAGCGGCCTCGCGCGAACCGTGAACACGACGCTGCCCTACTTCGGCATGGCGCCGTATGTGCTGATCCGCTCGAACCTGCTCTTCACGACCACGCGCGCGCTCGCCACGCACTACGCGAAGCTGCTGCCGCTGCGCATCGAACCGATTCCAGGCGACACGCCTGCGCTCACCTACTACCAACTTTGGCACGACCGTACCCATCGCGGCATCGACTCGGTGTGGCTGCGCCGGCTCGTCGCGCGCGTGGCGAAGACGCTCGTGCCCTGATCCGCGAAGCCTGCGGCGCGGGCGAAGCCTCGCATGGGACCCGACAAAAAAACGCCGCGAGCCAAGGCTTGCGGCGTTAGAGCGGTAACCGGATGCGCGTCGAGAAGACAGGACCTCTGCGCCGCCGATCAACCGCAAACGTGGTCGGTCAGAATGAAGCGCGTTCTTTGTTGTTCGTTGTTTCCACCCCGGCGTTTCTAGCGGTTCGTCGCGGGCGTCATCGACTTGATCAGCGCCGCCTTGCCTTCGATCGCGGCGCCCAACAAGGCGAAGCCGATCGTGCGCTCGTTCTCGGTATCGCGGCAAATCGCACGCGCGGCATTAGGCGGTGCGTCGATCATCTCGTCGACAAGCCACGCGCCGCCGCGCTCCGGCGAGACCACGACGGCCGGCGTGGCCGGCGTCTTCACCGTAACGGGCATGACCGGAAAGTCGACGCGCGTCGGCTCGCCATGCAAGGTGCGCGCAAGCGCACGCGCCGCATGCATGATCGGCAAGACGTAAGGCTGCACGCGGCCGTCGATCTCGGCGCAATCGCCCAGCGCGTAGATATCGGCGGCGCTCGTGCGGCACCATGCGTCCGTGCAGATGCCTTGCTCGATCGCGAGCCCCGCCTGAGCCGCCAACGCCGTGCGCGGCACGAGACCGACCGCCGAGATCACCAAGTCAGCATCGAGATGTCCGCCATCGGCGAACGTCAGGCGATACCCGGCTTGGGGTTCGCGCAAGCGATCGACCGATATCACACTGCGCGTCAAATGAAAGTGCACGCCGCTCGCATCGAGCGCTTGTGCGAACACCGAGCCGAGCGCTTCGGGCAGCAAGCGGGCAAGCGGTGTGCTCGCGGGGTCGATCAACGAGACCTCATAGCCCGCTGCCGATAGATCGTTCGCAAACTCGCAGCCGATCAATCCGGCACCGAGAATCGCGACCGATTGGCAACGCTCGAGCGTGTGCCGGAAGGTCTTGTAGTCGGCGAGGTCGTTGATCGACAGGATATCGGCTGAACCCGTCCCCTCGATGCGCAGCCGCCGCGGGTCGGCGCCGGTCGCGAGTACGAGCTTGCTATAGCGCTGCGCCTCGCCGTTCACCACGATCTCGTGCTCGATCGGCAAGAGGCGCTCGACGCGCCGATGAACGCGAATGTCCGCGTTCAATTGCGTGCGCATCTGCGCCGCGTCGAAAGTCGCGAGCGCCGACGGGAGCTTCTTCATCGCGAGCGCGTTCGAGAGCGTCGGCTTCGAATAGAAGCTGCCGTCGTCCTGCGTGACGAGAACGATCGGCACCTCGCCATCGAGCTTGCGCAACTCACGCGCCACCGTATAGCCGGCGATGCCGGTACCGACGATGACGACGGGTTCTCGATCATTATCAAGTTGCTGTGTCTCGGCTGTCATGCGCTCACCACGTGCATATCGAAGTCGTGCTTGCCCGTCGCGCAATCGGGACACATCCAGTCATCGGGGACATCCTCCCAGCGCGTGCCCGGCGCAATGCCTGCCTCGGGCAGCCCGAGCGCCTCGTCATAGCGAAATCCGCAAATCACGCATTCCCAAATTTTCATGTCGACTCTCCAGTAGCGAATTCGCGCAGAACTAGCGCACGTACGCCTGGCCAAGACCGATCTCGCCGAGCGCCCGGCGATAGGCGCCGGACGAGCGGTCGGCCAGGATCGGCGCTTCGGCCGAACGATCGATCGGCAGATCTTCGGGGCATTGCAGCTCGACGATCGCGCGGTCCTCCTCGAACACTTGCTGGTTGAACGCGTAGACGTCGTCGAGCGGCAGGTCCTGGTCGAAGTTGCGGGCGATCGGCACGAAGAGCCGGGTCAAGCGCGCGGACACCGGGCTCGCCGCGTTCAGGATCGAAAGGCGCCCGTTGTCGGGGAAATGCACGGTCAGGCGCGCGAAGAACGGCACGTCGACTTCGAACACGCGCCGCCACAAAAAGCCCTCCGGCGCGCGATGCTGCATCGACTTGGGGAAGTTGCTCACGGTGCTCACATACTCCGCGCGCATGCCGTTCTCACGCCGCTCGACGGAATACTGCGGCACGACCGGATTGTCGCGATCCGCGAAGCTGTCGTGGTGAATCCACGCGAAGTGCGCGACGTCGATGAAGCCCTCGGTCTGCCGGCCCGCCGACGCCTTGATGTCGATCGACGGGCACAGGATCTGCTGATACCCCTCGGCGTCCCAGGCCGGGAACGACGGCAACGGCTCCTCGCCGCCGCCAAGCGACACCCACACGAGTCCATACGCTTCCTGCACCGCGTACGTCGTCAAACGCAGACGCTCGGGGATCGGGCCATCGTCTTGCGACGGAATAAACTTGCACTTGCCGTCGCCGCCGTACGAGAGGCCGTGATACGGACAGACGAGATGGCCGTTGTCGACCCATCCCTGGCTCAGCGGTGCGCCGCGATGCGGACAAACGTCGCGCGCGGCGACGAGCTGGCCGTCAGCGCGGAACAGCACGAGCCGCTCGTCGAGCAGCGTCGCGGCAAACGGTTTGTCGGCGACGTCCGTGGCGAACGCGACCGGGTGCCAATAGCGGCTCAGGATTTCCCAGTCGCGGGGATCGAAGGTGCAGTTGGGGGGGAAGGCGGGATGACGTTGGAACGCCAGCGGGGCGATGTTGGACGATGTCATGAGTGTCTCCGAACCTGATAGGAAAGGTCGCGGTCTCTTTCTGCACGACCGCGTGGACACAACGATATCGATAGGGGCTTCCGGCACCCATCCCTCGGCGAGCATCTACTCTATGTATGAATCGGCATAGCCTGCGAATACCAAGCTTTGCATGGGACAGGAGAAGACATGAGTTGGCGTCAGAGGGGTTGCGGAGCAGCGGCACGTGCGGCACTGATAGCCCGCGCATTGATCATGACGGGCGCCGTCGTCGCACTCGGCGCCTGCGGCGGACACTCGTTCGGCGTCTCGCCGCAAGGCATCGCGTTCGGCCTCGCCGCGCCGAAACGCATCCCGCTTGACGCCCATTCGAACGGCGTCGCCGTGCGCCCCTCGGATGGCGCCGTGTTCATCACGGACGATCGCACCAACTCCGTGTTGACCTCCGCCGACGGCGTGACCTTCACGTCTTACGCCGCGATTCCGGTCGTGTCGGGCCAGGCGAATTCGCTGAGCCAGTTGACGTTTTCGCCCTCGAATGTGCTGTTCGCCGAGCGCTTCGGGTTCGGCACGGCAAGCGCCGTCTATGCGATCACCGACCGCGGCGCGATCGCGGCGCTGAGCGGCCCCGATCCCGCGCGACGCCGGCTCGGGCTCGTCTCAGTCGGCGATGGCGAGCTGCTCTCGACCTGGTTCGTCAAGGATGGCGCGAGCCCGCCGCAAGGCGGCTTGAGCCTGTTGACCTACGACGCGGCGACGCACACCGCCCTCGAGCGCGATCTGCTGACGGGGCTCGGCAAGCCGGTGGGCGTCGCGCTATATAGCGGCACCGTGTTCGTCACGGATCAGGCCAACAATCGCATCGTGGAAGCGAACATCGAGCAATTGCTGAATGCGCCGCAGCCGCTCACGTCGGCGACGACGTTCGCAAAAATCGAAAGCCCCGACCTGCTGGCCGTCGATGCGAACGGCACGCTCTATACGAAATGCAACAAGAGCGGACTGTGCAAGATCACACCGGACGGCACCGTCGACGTGCTCGCCGACGACTTTGAAGATGCACGCGGCGTCGCGATCGACACGGCGCATCACAAGCTCTACGCGATCGATCGCGCGGCGTCGAAATCGTCGGCGAGTTATTTGCGCGTGTTCTGGCTCAAGTACTAGAACGACGGGGCTTGCCCCGTTGCCTGCGCCCGATGCGCTTGCTTTGCAGGAAATCGATGAACACCCGCAGCTTCAACGGCATCTGCGCACGGCTTGCCGTGTACAAGTGAAAACCGCTGAACACGGGACACCACGCGTCGAGCACACGCACGAGCCGGCCGTCGGCGAGCTGCGCGCTCACGTAGTCTTCGATCACGTGCAGTAGCCCGACGCCCTCTTCCGCTGCCCGCACCATCGTGCGCAGATCGTTCGTGACGAACGTGCCGTTCGTCTCCACGTCGAACACGCGCGCCGCGTCGCCCGGCTGCGCAAACTCCCAGCGATAGATGCCACCGCTCGTCGCGAAGCGATAACGCAGGCAATCGTGCCGCGCGAGATCGTCCGGCGTCTTCGGTTTCGGATTGCGCTCGAAATAGGCCGGCGACCCTGCGACCGCGATTCGCAAATCGCCGGTTAGCGGCACGGCGATCATGTCTTGAGCCAGACGCTCGCCAAGCCGAATGCCTGCGTCGAAGCCTTCGCCGACGAGATCGATGAAGCCGTCTTCGAGCGCCAGCTCGAGCGTGATGTGCGGATAGAGGCGCGCGAATTCGGCGAGATGCGGCATCACGAGCAGTTCGCTCGCGATGCGCGGCAAGTTGATGCGCAGCGTGCCGGCGGGATGCCCGCGGGTTTCATCGAGCGCGTCGAACGCGCTCGAGAGCATCGCGAGCGCGGGCCGCACACGCTCGAGAAACTGCGCGCCAGCCTCGGTGAGCGAGACGCTGCGTGTGGTGCGATTGAAGAGCCGCACATTCAACTGCGCTTCGAGCGCGCGGATCGACTGCGAAAGCGCCGACGCCGACACGCCGCTCTCTCCGGCCGCCTTCGTGAAGCTGCCGTGTCTCGCGACGTTGGCGAACGCGACCAAAGCGGGCAATTGCGTTGGGTCCATGGCATCCCCTTGGGCAAAGGATTTTGAAGCATGACTTCACAATCTTTTCAGATAGATGCCATTTTTCCACAGAAAGAAAGCGCGCACGATACAGCCATCGACTTCCTCTTCCACGACCACGGAGCCCGCCATGACGATGAACCGCTACACCTTACTCGGCCGTTCCGGCCTGCGCGTCTCGCCGATCTCGCTCGGCACGATGACCTTCGGCACCGAATGGGGCTGGGGCGCCGACGAGGACACCGCCGAGCGCCTGTTCGATCAGTACGTGAACGCGGGCGGCAACTTCATCGATACCGCCGACCTCTACACCGAAGGCACGAGCGAAACGTGGGTCGGCAAGTTCGTCGCGGCGCGCGGCTTGCGCGACCAGCTCGTGATCGCGACGAAATACAGCTACAACGCCCAGCCAGGCAATCCGAACGCGGGCGGCAATCATCGCAAGAACCTGCTGCGCGCGCTGGAAGCCTCGCTCAAGCGCTTGAACACCGACTACATCGATTTGTACTACCTGCACACGTGGGACCGCATGACGCCCGTCGACGAAGTGATGCGCGCGATGGACGATGCCGTGCGCGCCGGCAAGATCCGCTATGTCGGACTGTCGGACACGCCCGCGTGGTTCGCGGGCCGCGCGCAGACGCTCGCCGACTGGCGCGGTTTCGAGCCGGTCGCGGCGATGCAGCTCGAGTACTCGCTGATCGAGCGCAACGCCGAAAACGAGTTTGCGGATCTCGCCGCGAATCTCGGGATGGGGCTGATCCCGTGGAGCCCGCTCGGGATGGGGGTGCTGTCGGGCAAGTACAAGCCGTCGCAAGGCGGTGGAATCAGTAGCGGCGGCGGCCGCCTCGACACCGTCGGCGCCAACCCGCGTCCCGGCTTCGACAAGCTCACCGAGCGCAATTTCCGCATCGTCGCCGAGCTCGAAGCCGTCGCGAACGAGGCGGGACGGCCGATGGCGCAAGTGGCGCTGAACTGGCTGCATCAGAAGCGCGGTGTGACGAGCATCATCGTCGGCGCGACCAAGCCCGAACAGTTGCAGCAGTCGCTCGGCGCGCTCGACTTCACGCTCGCGCCGGAACTCGTCGCCCGGCTCGACGCCGTATCGGAACCCGCGCGGCCGTTCCCGTACTACATGTTCTCGGACGCGCACCAGCCGCGCATCCACGGGCAAGTCGAGGTCGCGAGCAAGCCGCAGCAGTACGACCGGCCCGTGCGCGTGCCGGCGCAAGGTCCCCAGGGCTAGACCTCGATCGCCTCACGGCGCATGCAACCACGCATCGAGCGCGCCGGGCTGGATGAGCCCGCTCGATGCACGCCGCCGCCCTTGCGCGTCGATCAAGAGCGTGCGCGGCATCTCCCCTCGCCAGCCGGGGTCGAGCGCCGCGCGCAGCCGCTCGGGAATCGCCTCGGCATTCGCGTATTGCGCGATGTGTGGCGTGACCGGCATCGATGCGAGCGCTTGCGATACGCTTTCCGCGTTGTCGTCGAAACCATCCATCGCGACCATCGCGACGCGCACGCCGCGATGCGAGCGCAGCCACTCGACGACGTGCGCCGTGTTTTCGCGGCAGTACCCGCAGTCGAGCGACCAGATTTCGACGATGAGCGGCTGGCCCTTCGCTTCGCTCATGAGGTGCGGAACATCGGCCGCCTTGAGCGGCTGCAACCGTGCGACGTGCGCGGCGGGGCCTACCGACGCTCCGAGCGCACCAGGCGGCCCGAACATCGCACACAGCGCCAGCCCGGCTATCCATCCATGTAGACGCTTCATTTCGCCTCCTCGACCGGCAGCAGCCTGTAGCCGTCGTCCTGGGTGCGCCACGAGACGTAGACGTGCCCGTCATCGGCGAGAAGCTGCGGGTTGTTGCTGTCCTCCGCCGTTTGTGCGAGCACTTTCGGCGCGGACCAGTGCGCGCCGCCGTCATCGGAGCTGCGCACCAAGAGACGCATCGTGTCGTCTTCGAACGACTTCCACGCGAGCCACAGCTTGCCGCCTTCGGCGATCAGCGTCGCGTGCGACGCCATCGCATTCGGCGCCTCGGCTGTCTCAGCGCCCGAGCCGATCGGCCAGGGCTTGTCGAGCGGCTTGCCGTCGCGATCGAGCCGCGAGTAGTACACGTCGGGCTTGTCGTCGACGACGCCGAACCACACCATGTGCCGCACGCCATCCGGCGTGATCGCGAGCACCGGCCCCTGATGCGGGCAGGCTTCGACATGCCAGTTCGAGAACGTCGCGCGAACCGGCGTGACCGGCTCGTTCGCGTCGGCAGGCAGGACGGCAAGCGCGTGGTCGCGAATCTGTCCCGTGAACACGTTGCGCCACAGCGCCTCCACGCGCCCTTCTGCGTCGATCGCGAGCGCGATCTGACAGCACTCGCAGGTTTGATCGGCGACTTTGCGCTCCGGCGCGAAGGTCTGGCCGCCGTCGCTCGACACGGCGTAGTACACCGCGGCGCCGTCATAGCCGCGGCCGGCCTTCTTCGCGGCGACGAGGTCGCGCTTGTCGATCCACGCGACGAACACTCGCCCTTTCGGATCGACGATCAGCGCATCGAAGCGGTGCGTGATCGGCTGCCGGTCGCCGTGCACCGTGACCGGCGCCGACCAGGTCGCGCCGCCGTCCGTCGAGCGCGAGAAGCGGACCATGCCGGTGTAGGGCGCGTCGAGCGGCATCGACCACGTGACGTAAATCGTGCGCGCATCCGGACTCGCGGCCACCTTCGGGCGGTTCTCGGAGTTCGTGTAGATCGGCTCGGGCATCGCATTGACGACGACCGGCGCCGACAGCGTGCGCCCTTTGTCATCCGAATGCGCGACGACGACGTGTTGCCCTTCGACCCACGCGGCCCACAAGCGATGATGGGCGTCGAACGCGGCGCCGGTAGCGAGCGGCGCCTTCGCCGCATTTGCGGCATGCGAAGCGGCATGCGCGCCGGACATTTCCAAGCCGCCCATATGCACGGCGTGCGACGCATGCGCGTCCGATGCTCCGGCGTCCGCCGTTGCTTTCCCGCCCTGCTGCGCGAACGCCGCGATCGAGACGCACGCGAGCGCTGCCACGACGAATTGTCTTAGAGCGACCATTTGAGTTCTCCGTAGAAGGTGCGGCCCGGATACGGGTGGAAGACGTAAGCGCGACAGTCGGTGACGTTGTCGACGCCGACCGATGCGACCGTGTGGCGATCGAGCTGGTAGCGCGCCTTCAGGTCGACGAACGTGAATGAGCTCGTGCCGCCGTAGACGTCCGGATTGATGTCGCTGTTGTCGAGCGTGTTGTACTGACGTCCCGAATAGCGCAGCCCGACGCTGCCGAGCAGGCGCTCGTTGAAGTGGTATGCCGCGAGCAGGTTCAGCCGCACGACGGGAATCCGCGGAAAACGCTGGCCGACGTATGCGGGGTTCGCCGCGTCATCGAGCGTGCGCGCGTTCGCCGCCGAAACGTTCGCATCGAGGTCGAGCCCGGACAGCAGCACGTTCTGCCCCGAAAACGCGAGCTCGACGCCGCGCACGCGCACCCGGTCCACGTTGGAGATGTTCGTGAACGTCGACGCGCCGTCCACCGTCGTCTGGCTGTAGATCGAATTGCGCAGATCGCTCTGAAACACGCTCGCGCGCACCACGCCGACGCCGACGTCGCGCTGCGCGGTGAAGTCCCAGTCGATGGCCTTTTCCGGCTGCAAGTTCGGGTTGTTGTTGACGATCGCGTTGTTCGAGATCGTGGCCTGGAACAATTCGCTGACGGTCGGGAAACGCGTGCCGGTCGCGAACGACAGACGGAACAGCCAGTCGTCGGTCGCCTGCCATTGGACCGCCGCCTTCGGCGACAGCGCATTCGCGCTGCGATCGGCGTAGCCGAGGGTCGAAGCCGCATTACCGAGCGAACCGCCGTAGGCGTTCCATTGCTCGTAGCGCAGTCCGAGCGTCGCGAGCCAGCCGGGCGCGAAACGCCAGGCGTCCTGGCCGTAGAGTGCCTGCGTGCGCGTGTTGCCGTTGTAGCTGCTGGCGATCGCGGCAGGCCCGCCGTTCAGCCAGTCCGGCGTGTTGTAGGTCCGGTTGCGCAGGAAATAGGTATCGAAGTGGTAGCCAAATGTGAGCGCGTGCCCGGCGAACGACGGCGACTCGGCCCTCACGTCCGCGGTCTGCCAGCCGGTGCCGTCGCCGAAGAAGATCGTGCCGGGACCGCCAGCATTCGCGGCGGGCGGCGCGCTCGTCGCGGCGCGCAGCACGTCCTGCGATACGTTGTAAGCCGACAGCGTGCTCGACAGACGCCAGCCCGAATCGAGCTTCGCGTTGAGACCGAGCCCGTAGAGCCAGTTCTCCTGCTTGCCGTTCTGCGGCGCGAACGCGGTCGGCGAAAGGTTGTAGGTCTGTCCGTTGATAACGACGTTGCCGCCGTACACCGGGTTGCCGTTCGCGTCGTACAGGAACGTCTGGCCGTGCGTCCCGTAGCGGTTCTCCCAGTGCCCGAGCGTGAACGTCGCGTCGACGTGGTCCGTGAACGCGTAGCCCATGCGCACGCTCTCGTTGCGCTGCTCGGTGTGCTCCATCGATTGCGCGCCGGCGATCACGCGCGGCAGGCCATTCGGCCCGATATCGGTGGCCGCGCCCGTCACCGGCACAGCGGGCCCGAGCTTCGCGTTGGAACCGGGCGTCGCGGCCGCGTATTGCATCGGCTGACTGTTGTTCTCGAGCCGGTCGAGCGAAAGCGAGTACCAGAATCGTCCAACCCGATCCGCAATGTGCGCCGACTCGTGGTTGCCACCGAAGCTCTGCGCGAAACCGTACGGATCGTGATAGCGCTGCGTGAAAAGCTGTGTGTCGAGCGAGGCTTCGAGCTTGGTGGGCTTTCTCGTCGTGATCTGCACGGTCGAGCCGATCGAGTTGCCCGGGTAGAGCGCCGAGAAGGGGCCGTACAGGACTTCGATCTGAGCGATGTCGTCGGGTGCGATCAGCGACCAGCGCGGCGGATACGAATAGTTCGAGCCGAGCAAGTTCGAGAGCAGCAGACCGTCGGCATAGACGAGCCCGCGCGCGCTTTGCAGTTCGTTGAAATCGCGCCCGGCGAACGGCGCGTTGCGGTCGCCGGAGAAACGCTTGCGCACCAGCAGGTTCGGCGCGTACTTAAGCGCGTCTTCGGTGCTGACGACGTTGTGCGAGTCGATCTGCTCGCGCTGAATCCGCTCGACGACGCCCGGCGTGTTCGGAGCGAACGCGGGACGCGAAGCGGTCACGCTGATCGTTTGCAACGTGTGTGTCGGGGTCAACGATTCGGGGGATTGCGTCGTTAACTTGGAATCGGCTTGTGAATCGAGGGCGGTCTGATCCGCCCAAACGGGTTGGGTAGTGAACGCGATCGCACACGCGATGGAAAGACATCGGCGTGGCGACAGCGCAGCAGCAACGATGCGCATGACACTCTGAAACACGTGATCGGGTTAGCCAGGGTGCGAACGCAGCCGGCGCCGGTCGATGCACGATCGGCGCGCGAGCAAGTGGACGCACGGCGGCACGAGTCCCCATGCCAGCTCGCGACGAGCGGCACATGGGCGGCGGCACAACTAGATCAGCGTGGTTTCAGGAGGGGCGCGAGGCTGGGCGACGCGCGTAATGCGCCGCACGAAGACGACTGGCGGCTCGACGGCGCGCGCGAACGAGACAGGGAGCGTGGCTTCGGGCAAGACCGGCAAGCTGCCGCCGAGCGCGAAATTTGCTGCGAAACCGGGACAGTAGACGCAATGCGGGATGAAGGCGTGCTGATGTGGCCCGTCATCGCTGTGGCCGAGGTCAGCTGCGGCGTGATGCGAGCCCGGCGCACCGCACAACTCGAGCGTGATCGGGCTCTGCGCCGCCATATGGCACGCATAGCCAATGACCGGCGACAGTACGTTCAGTACCAGCGCCAGCCATACGAGTCCGATCCATCGAGTCGACCTTTTCATTGCTTTTATGAGATTTAAGCGGTCGCAGTATAGCAAGCGCCACTCAAAACGGTTAGCAAAATGCAAGGCAATCGATGGGAACTATTCATTTTATTGACCCATCTTGAAAATGTCCCGTCGTGTGCCGTTAAAGCAACAAAGCCGCACAGAAACGATTACAAGCTGGTGTGGGTAAAGAACCACGACAGATAATTGGTTCTACTAGGAGAAACATCATGGATGCCAAACCGATGAAAGTTCCGACACCCGATAAGGTGATGAGCCCGGATCCGGAACCGGTAGGCGTTGAATTTCTGGGGGCCGAACTGCCTGAGCATGTTCGCGCGTTCCTCGACGAACAACGCAAATCGTGCGATCCGAAGTAAATGCACAACCGCGCAGTCCGCTGCGCCGCGCTGTGACATTTGCCGCGAGCAACGCTACGTCGAGCGCCGTCTATGGCGGCGCGGCGTTTGCACGCTTTAACGCCGCCAAGCGCACCGGTGCGCTCGCCCTGTATTGCGGATTTGCCAATCCGCGTTTGACCGGCGCGGCGCGTCTACGCACGTACGTTCGTTGAATTCCACTCCCGGGCGCGGTTGACGCGCATCGTCTATTCTTTGCTGTTTCGTTCCCGGCCCATCGACTGACCCGTCATCGCGGCCTGCCCATTGCCTCCGAGCCCATGAAACTTTCGCTTCGCGTCGGCGCTATCGCCACGCTCGCATGCGCCATCTCCGTTGCTTTCGCGCCCCGCCCTGCCGCCGCCGACGGTGACGACACGGCGCTCACCAATCTCATCGCCCTTGCCTCGCAACGTCTTGCACTCGCGGAGCCCGTCGCTCGCTGGAAGTGGGCCAACCACAAACCGATCACCGACGCGCCGCGCGAAGCTGCCTTGCTCGCCGATGTCGAAAAGCGCGCGTCGGCGACAGGCGTCGATCCCGCCTTCGCACGGGCGTTCTTCCAAGATCAGATCGACGCCAGCAAACAAGTGCAGAACGCCCTCTTCGATGGATGGCGCGCAACGCGACCGCCAGAAGGCACCCCTCCCGATCTCGCGACGAGCACGCGCCCGCAGCTCGACGAACTCACGAAGTCGATGCTCGCGGGACTCGCGCGCGTGCAGAGCATGCGCGATGCGCCGGATTGCCCATCGCGGGTGGCGCGCAGCATCGCGAACTGGAAAGCGCTGACGCGCTACGGCGCAACCGGCTCGAGCGCGCTCGCGACCGCGCTCGGCCACGTGTGCGCGGCGGGCGGCGTGGGCGCCGTGGGTTGAACCGTTGTTGGCGTGCTAGAGGGTAGCGACAACGCTGTCGCCGAGTGCGGTGACGCGCAATCCACGCGCCAGATGCGTCTGGAGAATTCGATAAGTCGACAATTCGAAATCGCTAGCCGCGCTGCCGGCGGCGAGCGTTGCCGCTTCCGCCAGCGACGCCGCGCAGCCGAGATAACGCCACCGATCGACCACATGAATCGAGGTGCGTGACGCTCCGTCCTCGCGCTCTTCGAAAACGATCGGGCCGTCGAACGGCCAGGGCGCATCAACGGGGTCGCTACGACTCACGCGCGGCTGCCGGTTATGAAGTGGACGCAGCGTGGCGATCCACTGCGCCTCGGCGAGTAGCGCGCCGACTTCCCCTCCCGTCTCACGCCATTCGACGCGGCGGATTTGCTGCGCGAGCCGCGTCTCCTTGGCCGAACGGCGCTCGCCGGACAGATGCGAGCGCACTCGCTGACGCAGACGCACGCTGCGGCCGACATACAACGGCACATCCGCTTCGCCATAGAACACATAGACGCCACAGCCCGCAGGGGCCGAGTCGAGCACGTCCTCCGTGATATCGCCCGCGAGCCGGAAGCGGCGAGTCGTGCGCTCGATGTGCTCGCGCAACACCTCGACGGGAACGAGCCCGTGCAGGCGCTGCCAGAACTGCCAAAGCAAATCGGCATCGGCGAGCGCGCGGTGCCGGGCGGACGGCACGAGCGCGTGACGGTCGACCAGCGCGTCAAGGCCATGACGCTTCTCGGCGGGATACAACGCCCGCGACAAGCGCACGGTGCAAAGAACGTCGGGGTTGAAACCCAGTCCGGCGCGACGGAACTCGCTGCGCAAGAAGCCACGATCGAAGCTCGCGTTATGGGCGACGAACAGTTTGCCTTCCAGGCGAGCAAACAGCTCAGGTGCTATTTCATCGAATGTGGGTGCGCCGCGCACCATGACATCAGTAATGCCGGTGAGCTGCTGGATGAACGGCGGAATCGGCTGTTGCGGGTCGACCAACGTGCTCCAGCGAGACACGCCAAGGGGGCCCGCCTCGACGACGCCGATCTCGGTGATCCGGTGCTCCGCAGTCGAACCGCCTGTGGTTTCCAAGTCTACAAAGGCAATGGGTATGTCTATAGCGGGGTTCGGCAGGTACGGATCGGACATGGGAAGAGCGATGGATGCGTCGGTGTGACGAAGTATGCACCAGGCGATGCTCGCCAGACGTGGCTGCTAGGGGATTTTTGCCGAAGCGCGACCGCCGCACCCTGAAATCGCGGCGATTAAAATCATCCGACGTTGGACCGATATTTCAGCCGGGCGAAGGATAAACCAGCATCGACTTTATTTCTAAAATCAGCCCCCTCTTCCGCTTCGAGAAACTCGATGCCCATAACGAAAGTATTAGAAATACATCACACGAAAACAGCATGGCTGCTTATTTATATTGATTATTTATCGGCGCACGTGCCGCGGAAGATCCGCGGCAACGCGTCTGCGAAAACGATTTCAGCCGATAGCTGCGTTGGCGCTGTGCGCCCGATGCGGCCGGCTCGCGAACCACACCGACAAACGCAAATAAAAAGCCCCCGTCGAACGGGGGCTTAGCACACTCGAAACCGAGCACTGCGGAGATCAGAGCGGGCGAATATTCGCTGCCTGCTTGCCCTTGGGGCCGGTCTTCACTTCAAAAGAGACGCGCTGGTTCTCTTTCAGAGATTTGAAGCCTTCCGAGCGAATTTCCGAAAAATGCGCAAACAGATCGTCGCCACCCGTATCGGATGTGATGAAGCCAAAGCCCTTAGCATCGTTAAACCATTTGACGACACCGGTTTCCATAATACTGTTTCCCTCGAGATTTTAATAAACGGCTCACGCCCACCGCTGAAAATACCAAAATCCGACTTTGCTGCGACCACATTGCCGCAGCAAAGCGACTGGCAAATCGAGCCTTGCTTTTATAAAGGCAACGATCAACGGCAGTCAAGTTATTTTTTGGGCGATGCTGAATGCATAGCGCGTGAACCGATGACGATTATCTGTTTCGCATAGCCGCACAAATAAGCTTTCATCCAATCAATTGCATGGCGATATTACTTGGGCGGGTCAACCGGTGCCGGATCAAGCGGGAAAACATACCGCAAACGTAACGAAGTATGTCTTTGGTAAGTGTTTCTACGGGTTGTTGCAGTAAAGCCGTCACATCATGATGCAAGTAGCTGGTTTGCATCTGGAGATTGCCATGCTGATGACTGACTTGAAGCGCTTGGTCTCGTGGTTTACCCGCTCACACCATGCAACAGAAGTGCGCACCGAGGCAGCGGCATCCAAGCGTCAGGCGTCCGTACTGGAATTCGACCCCGTATGGCACGGCGACCACTGGCAAAATCTGCTCTCTTCGCCAATGGATGCGCGGCATTATGTAATGGAAGATTGGACCACGACAGCAACACCCGCTTTTGAAGGCGCTGCGTCAACTGGAGTGCGCCGCGCACATCGCCGTACCCACTAATTAGTAGGGGCAAAAAAAAGCGCGACTGGAAGGTCGCGCCGACAAAGGTTTGGAGATCTTTTTCCGTCAACGAAAAAGTCTGCTTCGGAAAGCAGAGACCCAATTATAACGACGCGATAACACCCGATTATCGGCAATCGGGACAAACATCTATTTCAAGAGCATCAACAATTGGTCAGAGCTCGCCGAAAACTGTTGCTTTCGCGCCGCACTGCCTGTCACAAAAACACAACACCACGCGGTTGACTCCCCCGTCAAGCCCCCGCCGCCATCCCGAAAACCCTTGAGCAGCAAGGCTCCTCCGGGATAACCCCATCATTGCGCTATCCCAAATAGATTATTGCGCAAATCGAAATCGCATCTCGGACAACGGTCTATTTACACTCTGCCCTGTCTGGTGACGGCTGTCATTTGCACACCGGCACGCGGTCATGCGGTTCTTCTCTCGCAGCACGGCTGCGTGACATAAGGTTTCCTTCAAGACTGGGCAAGAAAGCCCGCTCTCCTATTCCGGAGCTCACAAAGATGAAAAAGACTCTTCTGGTCGCTGCCCTGTCGGGCGTTTTTGCAACCGCCGCTCACGCCCAAAGCAGCGTCACGCTGTACGGCCTGATCGACGCAGGCATCACGTACACGAACAACGCTAAGGGTCACTCCAACTGGCAAGAAACGAGCGGCGCGATCAACGGCAGCCGCTGGGGCCTGCGCGGTTCTGAAGACCTCGGTGGCGGTCTGAAGGCCATCTTCACGTTGGAAAACGGCTTCAACATCAACAGCGGCACGCTGGGCCAAGGTAGCCGTGAGTTCGGTCGTCAAGCATTCGTCGGTCTCGCAAGCGACCAATTCGGTTCCGTGACCCTCGGCCGTCAATACGACAGCCTGGTCGACTTCGTCGGCCCGCTGGCTCTGACCGGCACGCAATACGGCGGCACGTACTTCGCGCACCCGTTCGATAACGACAACCTGAACAATTCGTTCCGCGTGAACAACTCGATCAAGTTCACGAGCACGAACTACGCAGGCTTCAAGTTCGGCGCGTTGTATGGCTTCTCGAACGCCGCTGGCCAGTTCTCGAACAACCGCGTGATCAGCGCTGGTGCGTCGTACACCTACGGCGGCTTGAACGTCGGCGCTGGCTACCTGCAACTGAACAACACGTTCGGTGGCGGTACGTCGGCCCTGGGCCTCGCGGCAGTGAACGCCTCGGGCGCAATCTCGGGTGACAACACGCTGCTGGCTGGCAAGCAGCAGACCTGGGGTGCTGGCGCGAACTACGCGTTCGGCCCGGCAACGGTCGGCGTCGTGTACACGCAAACGAACCTGAGCCAAGGTTCGGGCATCAACTCGAGCACGGCGGGCAGCCAAACCATCAACTTCTTCGGCAACAGCGTTCACTTCCAGAACTTCGAACTGAACGGCCGTTATGCTCTGACGCCGGCACTGAGCCTCGCAAGCGCGTACACGTACACGCAAGCGAACTTCGGCGCAGGCTCGCTGCCGAAGTGGGGCCAATTCAACCTGCAAGCCGACTACGCGCTGTCGAAGCGTACGGACGTGTACCTGCAGGGTGAATACCAGCACGTGATGAACGACCAAGGCCTGCACGGTGAGACGATCGGCGCGATGATCAACAACACCACGAGCGGCGGCGGTGCTTCGACCACCAGCAACCAAGTTGCTGTGACGGCTGGCCTGCGTCACCGCTTCTAAGCTGCATCAGCATTACCGCAGTACAAAAGGCGCCGCTTGCGGCGCCTTTTTTCGTTTGCCGACAAAAGAAAATCGAACTATGCAGACGGATATCGTACATCCAGCACATCGATCGGCTCAGGCCCAGCCGGCGTATGCAACGTCACCGCATCGCCAACCCGGGATTTCAGCAGCGCACGCGCAATAGGCGAAATCCAGCTGACGTGCCCTTGATCGAGGTCGACCTCGTCGACGCCCACGATCGTGACCGTGTGCGATTCCCCATCCGCCGTCGCGTACTCGACGGTTGCACCGAAAAACACTTGATCGACGCTCTCCTGCTTGCTGCTGTCGACGACTTCGGCGAGATCAAGGCGCTTCGTGAGAAACCGTATGCGTCGATCGATTTCGCGCAGCCGGCGCTTCCCGTAGATGTAATCCCCGTTCTCTGAACGGTCCCCGTTCGATGCCGCCCACGACACCAGGCGCACCACTTCCGGCCGCTCGACATCGATCAGTTGCAGCAACTCATCGCGCAGGCGCTTGTGCCCTACGGGCGTGATGTAGTTTTTTGCGCCGGCCGGCATCTCCGGCTGTGCGACGTCGAGATCGTCGTCGGCGTCATCGCTCGACTCTTTGACAAAGGCTTTATTCATGGTGCGGACCACAACAAACGTACAACCACCAAGGTTACACGCGAAAGGCACCGCGCGAGAAAAAAGCGCTGATGGCTTCCCTTTTCCCGCGACTTTGCTATAATCTCATTTCTGCGTGCGGCTGTAGCTCAGTTGGATAGAGTACTTGGCTACGAACCAAGGGGTCGTGGGTTCGAATCCTGCCAGCCGCGCCACTCTTTTCAAGAGCCTTCGTTAGAAGGCTCTTTTGTTTCTCCGAAGTACCGCGTTGTACCGTTTTTGCGTGCGGCTGTAGCTCAGTTGGATAGAGTACTTGGCTACGAACCAAGGGGTCGTGGGTTCGAATCCTGCCAGCCGCGCCACCTATGAAGAAGGGCCTTCCATTCGGAAGGCCCTTTGTCTTTTCTGCCGCGTCTTTTGACGCCGCAGCCATTCGCCAGCTCCACCGCCAAAAGCCAAAGCGCTCAGAGCACCCGAGAGCGCCCCGAACAACACGCTAGTAGTCGGCCCGCTCGCGATCGATCCGCATCCCGCCATCGTGACGATGGTGCCCCTCTTCGCTCGGACGCTCGCGCGCAATTCGCATGACGTCCGGATTCGTGCGGACGCGCCGCATCACGTTCGCCAAGTGGACGCGATCGCTGACCTGAATGACGAAGCGAAGAACCGTCGATTCTTGCGATAGATCCTCATCCATGGCGATGTGGACGATGTTGGCATCGGCCGACGTGATATCGGCCGCCACGCGCGCGAACACGCCCTTGGTGTTCTTCACGAGCACCTTCACAGCCACATCGAACAGGCGCCCCGGCTGCGGCGCCCACGCCACGTCGATCCAGCGGCCCGGATCGCGACGATGGATGCGCTGCGCCACGCGGCAATCGGTCGTATGAATCGCCATACCCAGGCCGATGCCGATGTAGCCCATGATGTCGTCGCCCGGAATCGGGCGGCAGCACGCGGACAACTGCACCGACATGCCCTCGGTCCCCGTGATCACGACCGGAGGCGCATGATGGGCCGCGGCATGTTCCGCACGCGAATGCTCGTCCTCTCCGTCGCGGCCGCTCATCAGCACCTCGATGCGCTTCGCCATCACAGCGGCGACACGCCGGCCAAGCCCGATGTCCGCGAAGATTTCCTGGCGGTTCTTGTTGCCCGTCCATTGAACGAGCTTTTCCCAGACTTCCGGTTCGACGTCGGCGAGCGAAAAACCATAGCCCTTGAGGCTCTGGTCGACGAGCCGCTCACCCAGTTGCACCGATTCGTTCAGGCGCATCGTCTTCAAGTAATGCCGGATCGCCGAACGCGCCTTGCCAGTACGCACGAAGCCGAGCCACGCGGGATTCGGCTTCGAATACGGCGCCGTGATGACTTCGACGATATCGCCGCTCTTCAACTCGGTGCGCAGCGGCAGCAGTTCGTTGTTGATCTTCACCGCGACGCATTGATTGCCGAGGTCGCTGTGAATCGAGTACGCGAAATCGAGTGCAGTCGCGCCACGCGGCAGCGCCATGATCTTCGACTTCGGCGTAAACACGTAGACCGCGTCCGGGAACAGATCGATCTTGACGTGCTCGAGGAATTCGCTCGAATCGCCTGCTTCGCTTTGAATGTCGAGCAGCGACTTGAGCCACTGATGCGCGCGCTTCTGAACGTCGTTCAGATCCGCGCCGCCGTTCTTGTAGAGCCAGTGCGCGGCAACGCCTGCCTCCGCGATCTCGTGCATCTTGCGCGTGCGTATCTGGAATTCAATCGGCGCACCGAACGGCCCGACCAGCGTCGTATGCAGCGACTGATACCCGTTGACCTTCGGAATCGCGATGTAATCCTTGAACTTGCCCGGCACCGGCTTGTAGAGCGCATGCAGCGCGCCGATACACGTATAGCACTCGAGCGCGCTATCGACGACCACACGGAACCCGTACACGTCGAGCACCTGCGAGAACGACAACTGTTTGTCGCGCATCTTCTTGTAGATGCTGAAGATCGTCTTCTCGCGGCCGGTGACTTCGGCATCGATCTGCGCATCCGCAATCGCGCGCTGGACCGATTCGAGAATCTTACTGACGACCTCTCGCCGGTTGCCGCGCGCCGCCTTCACTGCCTTTTCGAGCGTGGCGTAGCGATGCGGATTGAAGTTCGCGAAGCTCAGGTCCTGCAGCTCGCGATAGGTGTTGTTCAGACCGAGCCGATGCGCGATCGGCGCATAGATATCGAGCGTCTCGCGCGCCACGCGCCGGCGCTTTTCGGGCGGCACCGCGCCGAGCGTGCGCATGTTGTGCAGCCGGTCCGCCAGCTTCACGAGGATCACGCGCACGTCGCGCGCCATCGCGAGCAGCATCTTGCGGAAGTTTTCCGCCTGCGCTTCTTCGCGATTGCGAAACTCCATCTTGTCGAGTTTCGACAAACCGTCGACCAGCTCCGCCACCTTCGCGCCGAACCGCTCCGCGAGCTCGGCCTTGGTGACGCCCTGATCCTCCATGACGTCGTGCAACAGCGCCGCCATGATCGACTGGTCGTCGAGCTTCCAGCCGGCGCAGATTTCCGCGACGGCGACAGGATGGGTGATGTAGGGTTCGCCGCTTTGGCGATATTGACCGAGGTGGGCTTCGTCGCTGAAATGGAACGCCGCCTTGACCTCTTTGATCTCATCCGGGCTCAGGTAGCCGGAGAGTGACGCCGTGAGCTTCGCAATCGATACGACATCGTGCTTGCGAGGCTGCTCCGGCGTCGCGGTCGGCCCGAACAGATGGCGAAACGACTGTTCGAGGACCGCGTCGATGTATTTGCGCGCAGCCGAGGGTGCGTCAGCTTCGTGGTCCGCGTCTGCGGAGGCGGACGATGGGGTAGTGCTCATATTCGCCTCCGTATCGGTTACGTTGCCGGGCTGCGCTTAGGTTCCACATGGCTGCCAAGGCATGCCGTGCGTTAAACCGGGACCTTCTTCAGCATCTCGACGCCGACCTGGCCGGCCGCGATTTCGCGCAGCGCCACGACGGTGGGCTTGTCGCGGCTTTCGATCTTCGGCGTGTGGCCTTGCGCGAGTTGACGCGCACGATACGTAGCGGCAAGCGCCAGCTCGAAACGGTTCGGGATTTGTTTCAGACAGTCTTCGACGGTGATGCGGGCCATGTTGGGAAATTCCTTCTCAGTATGTTGCTTATTCTACCTTATGTGCGCAAGCACCCACCTTCACTCGGCGTGTGGCAAGTGAATGCCCAGCTCGACGAAAAGCTGCGCATGCCGTGCGTATTGCGACGCGAAGCGCAGACGTGTCGCGGCAACGAGGCATTGCAGCTCCGCGAGCGCCTGATCAAAGTTTTCGTTGATCAATACGTACTCGGCTTCCGACGCATGAGCGATCTCGCTACCCGCGGCGAGCAGGCGCCGCGTGATCACGTTCGGCTCGTCCTGGCCGCGCTTTTTCAGGCGCACTTCGAGCGCTTCGAGCGACGGCGGCAGAATGAAAATCTCGACCGCGTTGCGGAACTGCTTTTTCACTTGCTGCGCGCCCTGCCAGTCGATTTCGAGCAGCACGTCGTGGCCGCTTTTCATCTGCTCTTCGATCCAGACGCGCGACGTCGCGTAGTAGTTGCCGTGCACTTCCGCGCTTTCGAGGAACTCGCCCTGCGCGTGGCGCGCGAGGAAATCGTCGACGGTCGTGAAATGGTAGTGCTGGCCGTCCTGCTCGCCCGGGCGCGGCTGGCGCGTCGTGTACGAAATCGACAGACAGATCGCCGAATCTTTCGCGAGCAGCGCGTTCACGAGCGTCGACTTGCCGGCGCCCGAGGGCGCAACGACCATGAACAGGTTGCCGGGATAAACGCCCGCGTACGGATTGCGCGGCGCCTTGCGCGCGCCGCTGCCTGTGCTCGCTTCGTGCGGTTGTTGCGGTTGGTGGGTGTGGTCGGTCATGAGCGTGGTTACTCCAGGTTCTGTACTTGTTCGCGCATCTGTTCGATCAAGAGCTTCAACGTCATCGACGAGTCGGCCAGTTCCTTCGCGGCCGCCTTCGAGCCGAGCGTGTTCGCTTCGCGATTGAGTTCCTGCATCATGAAGTCGAGCCGCTTGCCGACCTTGCCGCCCTTCTCGATCACGTGGCGCGTTTCATTCAAATGTGCGGTGAGGCGCGAGAGCTCCTCGGCAATATCGATGCGAATGCCGTACATCGTCACTTCCTGACGGATGCGCTCGGCAATTTCCTCACGCGAGACGATCGTCGCGGCCGTATCCGGCGCTGCGATACCCAGCGCTTCCTGCAGTCGCTCGACGATCTTCTGCTGATGCTTGGTGATCAACTCCGGCACGAGCGGCGTAATGCGCTGCACGATCGCTTCCATCTCGGTGACGTTGTTGAGCAGCATCGTGGCGAGCTGCGCGCCTTCGCGCGCGCGCACGTCGATCAGCTCGTGGATCGCCTGCTTGCCGCACGCGAGCACCGCCTCGCGCAGCGTCTCCGGCGACACGCCGCTCTCGGCGAGCACGCCCGGCCAACGCAGGATTTCGCCGGTACGCATGCGCTCGGCGTCAGGGAACGATTCGAGCACCGCGCGCTCGAGCGCGGCGAGCTGTTCCAGGGCGTCGCGATTGAGCGAGCCGGTCGTCGCCGTCTGCTCGCTGCGCTGCAGGTTGATCCGGATATCGACTTTGCCGCGCGAGAGCTTGTTCATCAGCATTTCGCGCAGCGTCGGCTCGCATGCCCGCACGTCTTCGGGCATGCGGAAGTTGAGGTCGAGGAAGCGCGAATTCACCGTGCGCAGCTCAACCGATACGCTCACGCCGCCATTGCCCGCCGCGGCCGCGAGTTCGCGCGTTGCGCTCGCGTAGCCTGTCATGCTGTAGATCATCGTTCGTCTCTCGATCGATAGAGGCCGCTGCCGGCCGTTTGTTTGGAGACGCCCGGCGCGTACGAGGCGCAAGGCGTTGAACGCGCATTATCCCATTTTTACCGATTGCGCTTGGTCGAAGCCAGCGGCATCGGCCCGATGCGATCAGCGGTAAAATCCTGGCTTTCCCCTTCCCCTTTTCGCGACTCTCTCCCGACTATGTCCGACACCCTCCAGCGCCCCAGCGGGCGGCGCGCCGACGCCTTGCGCAACGTGCGCATCACGCGCCACTACACGAAGCATGCGGAAGGCTCGGTGCTCGTCGAATTCGGCGACACGAAAGTGATCTGCACGGCGAGCATCGCCGAGCGCGTGCCCGAATTCCTGCGCGATCGCGGCCAAGGATGGCTCACCGCCGAATACGGCATGCTGCCGCGCGCGACGCACACGCGCAGCGATCGTGAAGCCGCGCGCGGCAAGCAGACCGGACGCACGCAGGAAATCCAGCGCCTGATCGGCCGCGCATTGCGCTCGGTGTTCGATCTCCAGAAGCTCGGCCCGCGCACGCTGCACATCGACTGCGACGTGATCCAGGCCGACGGCGGCACGCGCACCGCGAGCATCACGGGCGCGTTCGTCGCCGCGCATGACGCGGTCGCGAAACTGCTCGCGGCCGGCCGCATCGACAAGTCGCCGATCACCGATTACGTGGCCGCGATTTCGGTCGGCGTCTACGAGGGCACGCCCGTGCTCGACCTGGACTACGACGAAGATTCGCAGTGCGACACGGACATGAACGTCGTCATGACGGGCGACGGCGGCTTCGTCGAAGTTCAGGGCACGGCCGAAGGCGTGCCGTTTTCGCGCGACGAAATGAACACGCTGCTCGATCTCGCGCAAAGCGGTATTACGCAGTTGATCCAGAAACAGAAGGAAGCGCTGGAGAGCCAAGGTGAGTGATCAATTGCAATCGCAGCAACCGCAATCGGGCGCCAACGCGCCGCTCAAGCGCGTCGTGCTCGCGTCGAACAACGCCGGCAAGCTGCGCGAATTCGCGGCGCTCGCAAGCGCTGCCGGCATCGAGCTGGTCGCGCAAGGCGAGCTGGGCGTCACCGAAGCGAAAGAGCCGCATCCGACGTTTGTCGAAAACGCGCTCGCCAAGGCCCGCCACGCCGCGAAGTCGACCGGCCTGCCCGCGCTCGCCGACGATTCCGGCCTGTGCGTGCGCGCGCTGCGCGGCGCTCCCGGCGTCTATTCGGCGCGCTACGCTCAGTTGGCCGGCGGCGAAAAGAGCGATGCGGCCAACAACGCGCGCCTCATCGAGCAACTAAAGGACGAAGCCGATCGCCGTGGCTACTACTACTGCGTGCTCGCGCTCGTGCGCCACGCGGACGACCCCGAACCGCTGATCGCCGAAGGTCGCTGGTACGGCGAAATCCTCGATGCGCCGCGCGGCGCAAACGGCTTCGGCTACGACCCGTACTTTTTCATCCCGCGGCTGAACGCGAGCGCCGCGGAACTCGACCCCGCCGTGAAGAATTCGTGCAGCCACCGCGCGCTTGCCTTGCGCGCGTTGCTGGCGCGGTTGTCGGAGGAAGTATGAACAGCCCCCACGCTCACATTCGATCGCTGTCGACCGGAGTTGGCGCTTTAGCGCTTACTCCGGTCCCATGCAAAGCTCCCCCCGAGGGGGCGGCGGCCTCCCTTGGGACGGCCCTGCGGGAGGCCACGTGAGTACGCCATCGATCGGCGCCGGCGTGATCAAGGCGTTCGTCGCACCGGGCAGCATTCGCCTCACCTCGCTGCCGCCGCTCGCGCTCTACGTGCATTTCCCGTGGTGCGTGCGCAAGTGTCCGTATTGCGATTTCAACTCGCATGAGTGGAAAGGCGAACGCTTTCCGGAAGACGAGTATCTCGACGCGCTGCGCGCCGATCTCGAGCACGCTCTGCCGCTCGTCTGGGGACGGCAGGTGCATACCGTGTTCATCGGCGGCGGCACGCCGAGCTTGCTGTCGGCGCGCGGGCTCGACCGGCTGCTCTCCGACGTGCGCGCGCTGCTGCCGCTCGACGCCGATGCCGAGATCACGCTCGAGGCCAATCCCGGCACCTTCGAAGCCGAGAAGTTCGCGCAGTTTCGCGCGAGCGGCGTCAATCGGCTGTCGGTCGGCATCCAGAGCTTCAACGAGGCGCATTTGAAAGCGCTCGGCCGGATCCACGATACTTCGCAAGCGCATCACGCCGTCGAGATCGCCGCCAAGCATTTCGACAACTTCAATCTCGACCTGATGTTCGCGCTGCCGCAGCAGACGCTCGATGAATGCCGCGCCGATATCGAAACGGCGCTGTCGTTCGCGCCGCCGCACTTGTCGCTGTATCACCTGACGCTCGAGCCGAACACGCTGTTCGCGAAGTTCCCGCCCGCGCTGCCCGACGACGATGCGTCCGCCGACATGCAGGACTGGATTCACGAGCGCACCACCGAAGCCGGTTACGAGCGCTACGAGGTGTCGGCCTATGCGAAGCCGCACCGGCAATGCAAGCACAACCTCAATTACTGGCGTTTCGGCGACTACCTCGGCATCGGCGCCGGCGCGCACACGAAGCTGTCGTTTCCGAACCGGATCGTGCGCCAGGCGCGCTACAAGCATCCGGCCACCTTCATCGAAGAAGCACGCGCGGGGAAGCCGGTTCAGGAAGAGCATGAAGTCGGCGCGCACGATTTGCCGTTCGAATTCATGCTGAACGCGCTGCGGCTGGTCGAAGGGTTTCCGGTGCATCGCTTCATCGAGCGCACCGGGCTGCCGATGACGTCGATCGAGCCGGCATTGCAGGAAGCGGAGCGGCGCGGGCTCATCACGCGCGACTACGAAAAGATTGCGCCGACGCCGCTTGGGCAGCGCTTCCTCAACGACCTGCAGGAACTCTTCCTGAAAGACAAGAGCGAATAAACGGCGTTCTGCGAAGGCCGCCGCGCGGTTTGCGCTACAATAGCGCCCCTTGGAGGGCTGGCAGAGCGGTTGAATGCACCGGTCTTGAAAACCGGCAAGGCTTTACGGCCTTCGTGGGTTCGAATCCCACGCCCTCCGCCACAACACACGAAATCCCCGTCGATCAATTGGTCCACGGGGATTTTTATTTGCCGGCGCGCGCAGTGCACGTCCAAGAGACCAGTCTGCAACCTGTCAAAGCGCCCAGGTTTCCTCTATGCCGAATAGCGGCTAAAAAGCGCATGGCGCATCGCGGCATCCCTCATTTCGAGTGCATCGCCGTTTCGTTTCGCCGCTTTTGCCATCGGGGAGAACCATGAATCAACTTGATTTGCTCGAATCGAGAATCGAAGAACAGCACGAAAAGCTTGCGCATCATCCGGTATTCGGCGCCATTCGGGACATGGAGGAATTGCGCACGTTCATGGAATGGCACGTGTTCGCGGTGTGGGATTTCATGTCGCTCGTCAAACGCCTGCAAGCCGACCTGACGACGGTCACCGTGCCGTGGACCGCGCCGCGCAGCGCCGCCGCCGCGCGTCTCATCAACGAAATCGTGCTCGGCGAGGAATCCGACGAGACGCCGCTCGGCCACATGAGCCACTTCGACCTGTATCTGCACGCGATGCGCGACGTCGGCGCGTCGACCGAACGCGTCGAGCACATGGTCTCGCTGCTGCGCTCGGGCTTCACCGTGTCGGCGGCGCTGGCGGCCGTCGACGCGCCGGCGCCCGTGCGCCGCTTTGTCGACGCCACCCTGGCCGTCTGCGTGAACGGCGAGACGCATCAGGTGCTCGGCAACTTCTTCTACGGCCGCGAAAACGTCATTCCCGACATGTTCCGCACGCTGCTCGATCAATGGCAGATCGACCGTGCTTCGATTCCGCTTCTCGCTTACTACCTCGATCGCCACATCGAAGTCGATTCCGGCGAGCACGGTCCCGCGGCGCGCGCGATGATTCGCGAAGCGGCCGGCGACGATCTCTCGCGACAGGCGCACGCGCTCGTTGCCGGGCTCGACGCGATCGACGAACGCCTCGCGCTCTGGGACGGCCTCCTCGCTCATCTCGCCGAGACGCGCGCGTCCGTCGAGTGACGTACGTTCGGGCGGCATCGCGGAAAGATTAAAACCGCCCGATCGACACGAGACAGACACGAGATCGACACAAAACGCGCGCGCAATGCACAGCGATGTAACCGCTCGACGAATAGCGGTACCGCTCGGGTACGCGCGCGTACGCAATGAGAGCGAATGCGGATGCGGCCTGCCGCACGATTGACTACGCTTTAATCACGCCCTCAACAAGAACGGCAGAGGACCATGATCTCCGATCTCTCTCGCACTCGCTCCGCGCGCGCCGGCGGAGCTTGGCGCTTCGCTGCGCTCGGCGCCGCGCTTGCCTTGTCCGGATGCGCGTTCACTTTCACGCCACCCGGACAGCCGCCGGCGGCTGCGCTGCCGCCGCCGGCCGCGGTCAACAGCGCCACGCTCGACCAGTACCGCGCCGCGGTCGCGCAGCGCATCGCCGAGCGCAACCCGTCGTATGTCCTGCAAGGCACGCCACAGGCGATGCTGCGCTCGCTCGTCGTCGTGTCGTTCACCGTCGACCGCGACGGGCGCGTGCTCCAGTCCGCGGTGTTCCGGACCAACGGCGACGACGAAGCCGAGAGCACGGCGCTCGCCACGCTGCGCCGCGCGTCGCCGCTGCCGCAGCCGCCGGTCAAACTGCTCAACGGCCGCGGGCAGTTGGAGCTGTTCGAGGACTGGCTCTTCAACGACAACGGTAAGTTCCAATTGCGCGAGCTCGCGTCGCCGCAGTCGCAAACGATCGATTGAGACGCGCCGACGAGAACGCGCGCCACGGCACGTTCAGCACGCGCCGCGGTGCGCGTTGGCGCGCCTCGCGCGCGCTCGATATAATTTTTCGATCCGCCCGCCGGGGTTCTCCGGCACCGCTCCCGGCGCCCGCCTATCCGGTTCGCGCGCCGGCGGGCATCATCGCCGCCCTTACCGCATCGCGGTAGTATCGATTCCGCCCAACTCGAACAACAGACGCTCAGCAGCCAACGCGATTGGACACGTTTGCCTTCTCGCCGCAAACCGGCGACGCGAACCAGCCCAATGCTTGCGCTTGCGTCACGACATCCGGAGACCTCATGTCCTCTTCACCGTCATCGCGCGCCGTGGCATCCGCGCCCGACGCCGCTCAAACCAGCCGCTCGCGCGTCATCTTCGCGAGCTTCATCGGCACCGCGATCGAGTTCTACGACTTCTACGTCTACGCGACGGCTGCCGCGCTCGTCATCGGCCCCGTGTTCTTCCCGCACGGCTCGGCCACGGCGCAGGCGCTCTCGGCATTCGTCACGTTCGGCATCGCGTTCGTCGCGCGGCCGATCGGCTCGTTCCTGTTCGGCCACTTCGGCGACCGCATCGGCCGCAAATCGACGCTCGTCGCCTCGCTGCTCGTGATGGGCGTCTCGACGACGCTGATCGGCATCGTGCCGGGCTACGACGCGATCGGCAGCCTCGCGCCGATCCTGCTGTGCGTCCTGCGTTTCGGCCAGGGCATCGGCCTCGGCGGCGAATGGGGCGGCGCGGCGCTGCTCGCGACCGAAAACGCGCCGGCCGGCAAGCGCGGCTGGTTCGGGATGTTTCCGCAACTGGGGCCGTCGGTCGGTTTTCTGGCGTCGAACGGGCTTTTCTTCGGCTTGGCGCTCACGCTCTCGGACGCGCAGTTCAAGAGCTGGGGCTGGCGCGTGCCGTTCCTCGTCTCCGCCGTGCTCGTCGCGCTCGGGCTTTACGTGCGGCTCAAGATCGCCGAGACGCCCGCGTTCCAGGCGGCCATCGAACGGCAGGAGCGCGTGCGCGTGCCGGTCGCGGCGCTCGTCGCGCATCATTGGTGGCCGACCTTGCTCGGCGCGTTCGCGATGATCGTCTGCTACACGCTCTTCTATATCTCGACGGTGTTCTCGCTGTCGTATGGCGTGTCGACGCTGCACTTCTCGCGCCAGAGCTTTCTCGGCATGCTGTGCTTCGCGGTGGTCTTCATGGCGCTCGCGACGCCGCTCTCCGCCTGGGCCAGCGACCGCTACGGCCGCAAGCCCGTGCTGATCGTGGGCATCGTCGCGGCGATTCTGTCGGGATTCACGATGGCGCCGCTGCTCGGCAGCGGGTCGATGCCGCTCGTCGCGCTGTTCCTGACGATCGAGCTGTTCCTGATGGGCATCACGTTCGCGCCGATGGGCGCGCTCTTGCCGGAGCTGTTCCCGACCCACGTGCGTTACACCGGCGCGGGGGTCTCGTATAACCTCGGCGGGATTCTCGGCGCGTCCGTCGCGCCGTATATCGCGCAGTTGCTCGCCGCGCACGGCGGGCTCTCCTGGGTGGGCGCGTATGTGTCTGCCGCCGCTGGGCTAAGCCTCATCGGCGTGCTCTGCATGCGCGAAACGCGCGACGCGAAGCTGATGTAAGCGGTGCTTCGCCGGTAAATCGGGACCAAGCCTTGCGGCTTCGGTCCCCCTCCCTGCCCCGCTTGCACGGCGGGCGAAACCACCTTTCCTAAGTGGTTTTCCCGTGTTGCTGCGGTTTTTTGCCTGCCTATACTGAATTCGCGAGCTGAATTCGCCTGTCCACGAATAAGAAACGCGCCACGCGCCGAAATCCAGCGAATCAACGGGAGCCAACGATGAACATTCATCTTCACAACGCGGACATCGTGGCCATCATTGCGCTTGCGCTCTTGGGCGCCTTGCTTCTTGCGATCCGCTTTCGTCCTCAGACGTGGCGCGGCATTGTCGTCGAGGCCGTGCTCGCGAACGCGGCGGCGATTGCCGCCGTCGTCGCGTTCGAGGCGCTCGTGTCCTGACGACGTTTGTTACGCTCGGCCGGGGCCTCGCACGTCATCGTCAGGCCCGGGCTGCCTGCATGCGCCGAACCCCCGTTCAGCGATAGTAGTAGCCGCCGTGGCCGTAGTAGCCTCCGTAGTAGTAGCCCGGGGCCGGAGCCACGACGCAGCCCCCGAGTGCCGCTGCGAGCAGCACGCCTGCAATCAGTGTCATATAGCGTTTCACTTCCTTCTCCTGTCGTATCGGTATGGGTCCGAGTGCCCCTCGAACGCTTCCGATTAAATATGAGATGGAGGGCCGCATCCGTTGCAAGTTGTAAGTGCAAGCCAGCCGTCTATTACACGAAATGGCCCTGCCGCCGCGCAAGCCGCGACGCGGCAAGCGCCGCCGCTACGCAACGCCAACGATTGGCGACAGTTTTAACAACTATGTAATGCGACGGATCGGCGAGCGCGGTCCATCAAACGCGCATCGCCGACGCGGCCCGCGCATGACGAGCCTCACGGCTGAGCGTGCATATGCGCAGGTATAATCGACGCTTTGAATCTCAGGCACCCAATGGCCCGAGTTACCCTCCCCAACTCCTTCGCCGTCCGCCGCGCCCGGCAAATCTGGCGCCGCTACGGCATCTTCTGGCTCGGCGCGATCGCCGTCGGTCTAACGGCCGTTCTGTACGCGAGGCTCATCGATTGGGGATACGACGCGTTCCGTTCGATGCAGCATCAGCATGCGTGGCTGCCGCTCATCGTGACGCCGGCCGTCGCCGCCCTCGCGGTCTGGCTCACGCGCAAGTTCTTTCGCGGCGCCGAAGGCAGCGGGATTCCGCAGGTCATCGCGACGCTCCACGCCGGCACCACCACGCTCGGCCCGCGCCTGCTCTCGCTCAAGATTCTTCTCGGCAAGATCGCCATCTCGTTCCTCGGCATCCTGGGCGGCTTCACGATCGGCCGTGAAGGCCCGACCGTACAGGTCGGGGCGGCGATGATGTTCAATCTGCGGCGGTTCTATCCGCGCTCGAACGCCATGATCGAGCGCCAGCTCGTGATGGCGGGCGCGGCGGCGGGCTTGTCGGCGGCGTTCAACACGCCGCTCGCGGGGATCGTCTTCGCCATCGAGGAATTGACGCGCAGCTTCGAAGCGCGCGCGAGCGGCGTGCTGATCACCGCGATCATCATCGCCGGTGTAATCGCACTCGGCTTGAACGGCAACTACACCTATTTCGGCACGATCCAGATCGGCGCGCACTTTCCGAAGCTGCTCGCCGTGGCCGTGCTGCTCACCGCGATCGTGACCGGCATCGCGGGCGGCTTCTTCTGCTGGCTGCTGCTCAATACGTCGCGCTGGATTCCGCCGCAGCTCGCGCAACTGCAGCGCGACAAGCCGGTTCAATTCGCCGCGCTGTGCGGGCTGATCATCGCGGTCGTGGGCCTGGTGTCGGGCGGCAACACGTTCGGCAGCGGCTACGCGGAAGCGCGTGGCCTGCTCGACGGGCATGAGCAACTGTCCGTGTTCTATCCGTTCCTGAAGATGATCTCGATGGTCGGCTCGTATTTGCCGGGCATCCCTGGCGGGATCTTCGCGCCGTCGCTATCGATCGGCGCGGGCTTCGGCAATCTGCTGCATCTCGTGTTCGACAGCATGCAGCTGCAGATGCTGATCGCGCTGGCGATGGTCGGCTATCTGGCCGCCGTCACGCAATCGCCGATTACGTCGTTCGTGATCGTGATGGAGATGATCAACGGGCATGCGCTCGTGATCTCGCTGATGGCGACTGCGCTGATTTCGAGCCGCGTCTCGCGGTTCTTCGCGCCGCCGCTCTACGAGACGCTCGCGCACCGCTACATGACGCTGCTCGCGCCGGCAGCGCCGACTGCGACAGCAGGACCGGGAGGCGTCCCCGAACCGGCAGAACCGGCAACGCCGGGCGAGGACGAAGTGGCGGCCGAAACGGCGCCGCCGGAAGACACGCCGCGTCAGTAAATCACGACCGGCGCCGGGCGGACGACCACCGGCCGCGCCGGCACGACGATGCAGCCAGCCAGCGTCACGGCAACCAGCACAGCGGCAAAAAGCGTTCTTTTCACGCGAAGCTCCTGCCCGATTTACGCCCAGTGGCCCTGCACCCAGACCCAGTTCGGACCGCGCGGCGCCCAGTGGCCCGGCACCCAGTGCCCACCCACGCGCACCACTTCCCAGTGGCCCTTTTCCCAGACGTAGCGGCCGTGCTCCCAGCGCCAGTGGCCCTTTTCCCAAACGTAGCCGTCACGCGGCGCGGGAACGGCTTCGAAGCGAACCGGCGGCGGCGCGTTCGGCGCGACCACGACGATTTCCTCGGCGGATGCGCTGGCGACGGCCATCGCGCCGGCGGCCACGATGGCCATCTGAGCGATCAGCAAACGAACCGGAGTTTTCATATCGACCTCTTGTCTTGATTAGGGTTACGCCGTCCAGGCGCTATCCCATTAATGATCGAGGTCATGGTTTCGCCGACACGCGCCGTATTACGACGGAGTCGAAAGTGCAACGGAATATTTTCCCCGGCGCGCACCGGCGTAGCGCCGCGCTGATAGGAAGCAGAGGAAGGAGGATACGGAGGAAAAAAACGGCAGCCGGAAACCGGCTGCCGTCCGATTGAGACCGGCGCTTACGCCTGTGGAATTTCGATCTTCACTTCGAGCACTTCGAGGTCGTCCTGACGCTCGAGGCTCACGCGGATGTCGTCATCCGAGATCTTCACGTACTTGGAAATAACGGCCACCAGCTCGCGCTGCAACGCCGGCAGATAATCGGCGGGCGGATGGCCGCCCGCGCGCTCGTGCGCGATGATCAACTGCAAGCGTTCCTTCGCAATCGAAGCGGATTTCTTCTTCTCGCCCAGCAAAAACGAAAGAATCGACATGACGTACGCCTCCCTTACTTGGTGCCGAAGAGGCGCTGCAGCAGGCCCGGCTTTTGATAGTCCGTGAAACGCAGATCAATCTTCTCGCCGAGAAAGCGCGAAACGACATCCTTGTACGCTTCGGCCACGTCGGTGCCGTCGAGGTGCACGGCGGGCAAACCCTGGTTCGACGCGTGCAGCACGGCTTCCGATTCCGGCACGACACCGATCAGCTCGATGCGCAGAATTTCCTGAATGTCCTGCAGCGACAGCATCTCGCCCTCGCTCACACGCTTCGGGTTGTAGCGGGTGATGAGCAGATGCTCCTTGATCGGGTCCTTCCCTTCGATCGCGCGCTTCGTCTTCGACGACAGAATGCCGAGGATGCGATCCGAATCGCGCACCGACGACACTTCCGGATTCGTCACGATCAGCGCTTCGTCGGCGAAATGCATGGCCAGGAGCGCGCCCGACTCGATGCCGGCCGGCGAATCGCAAACGATGTATTCGAAATCCATCTTGATCAAGTCGTTGATGACTTTCTCGACGCCTTCCATCGTGAGCGCGTCTTTATCGCGCGTCTGCGAGGCGGGCATGATGAAGAGGTTCTCGCACTTCTTGTCCTTGATGAGCGCCTGATTCAGATTCGCTTCGCCCTGGATCACGTTGATCAGGTCGTACACGACGCGGCGCTCGCAGCCCATGATGAGATCGAGGTTGCGCAGGCCGACGTCGAAGTCGATCACGGCCGTCTTGCTGCCGCGCAACGCGAGGCCCGATGCAAAGCTCGCGCTCGTGGTCGTCTTGCCCACGCCACCCTTGCCCGAAGTCACCACAATGATTTTTGCCATTTACCCTTACCCTGCGTTCGTCAATTAAGTTCGATACGGTCTCGCTCGAGCGCGCAACGTATGCGCGTGGCTTACGTGAGCCGCAACGGTTCGATCATCAATTTCTCTTGTTCGAGCCGGATCTGGACCGACTTGCCGAGCACGTCGGCCGGCAGCGGGTTCTCGGTCGTTCGATAGATGCCCGCAATCGAAATCAGTTCCGGCTCGAGACACGTGCAGAAAATGCGCGCGTCGTGATTGCCGTGCACGCCAGCGAGCGCCCGCCCGCGCAACGGCGCGTAAATATGGATATTGCCCTCCGCGATCACTTCGGCGCCGTAGCTCACGAGGCCGAGCACCACGAGATCGCCCTTTGCGTAGACCTGCTGGCCCGAGCGCAATGGCTTGTCGATCACGAGCGTCTGGCTCGGCGTGGTGGAACGTGCGGCTGATTCAGGCTGAGGAGCGGCGGCGGAAGAAACGGCTTCAAGCGGCAACTGCGCTTGCGGTTCGGTCGCCGGTGCGGCGGATGCGGTGTCATCGCCCGCGCCCTTCGAAGGATTCGCGCGGCGGTCGCGCGCTTCGAGAAACGGCAGGCCGGCAGCGGCGGCCCACTCGTGCTGCGCGGCATCGGCGACGATGCCGACCGGACGCATGCGCACGCTGTCGAGCAGCTTGGCGATATCGGCGAGCGGCACGCGCTCGTTTTCCGCGAGGCGGCGCAAATCGATTGCGACCACATCGCCCGCGAAGAATTCAGGAGTCGCTTCGAAGCGCCGCGTGAGTTCGCCCGCGAGCGCGTCGAGGTCGGTTGTCTTGACGACGAAGAGGAGCGTGTCGACCGAACCGCTACGAAGTTCGAAGAATGGCGATTTTTTCAGCGACATGGCGTTCCGCAAAAAATTTTGCGTATTTTACAGGCGTCGATGCGGGCAGAAAGAATTTTTGGATACGTAGCGCCATTTTCGCGAAGAACGTCGCGACGTATAGGCGGCAAAGGCAGCGAAACGACATCGAGACAGTGCGGCAAGCACGAGCCGCACCAGCGGTACCAAGCGAAATCAGCCTTGCAGTGCGGCGTTTTCGCGCCTCACGCGACGCACGAGCAGCGTTTGCCATTCATCGGGCGCGCGACTGCTGGGCGCATGCTCGCCGGCCGGCCCGAAACCGAGCCGCTGATAAAAACGCATCGCGTTGCGGTTCGCATCGGCGACCCACGCGTAGACCTCGGGCGCGCCTTGTTCGGCAAGCCACTCGCTTGCGGTGTTCACGAGCAGCTCGCCGCCGCGCAAATGCCGTACCGCGGGCGCCACCCATAATTCGCAGACGAATGCGTGATGCGGGGGCACTTCCTCGAAAAACGCGCAGATCAGGCCGGCAGGGTGCCCTTCGGTGTAAAGGATGAAGCTGGTGGAGACATCGGAAACGGCATAGCTGGCGGCGGTGGCATCGAACGTTGCGGCGTCGGCGGACAGCGCTTCTTCAAGCGTCTCGCCAAACGCGTACGGCGCTTCGCGCAACGAGGCGGTGCGCAATTCGCGGTAGGTTTCGCCCTGATCAGCGGTGATACGGCGGACAGTCAGCGATGAACTCATGCGGCTTGGATTCTGTGGGGACAGGCTAACGGGTAGCTTCAACCGAACCGGCGTGCGAGTCAAATCGTTATTGCGCGGAGCGCCTTACGGCGCGCGGCAGAGCAACGAAATGGCACACCAAAAACGGCACGTCAATGCAGCGGCGCATATATGCCAAAGCGCCTGTCAATCACGGGGCATCATACGTGCCCGTGCCGTCGGGCCAGGGCGTAAGGAGTTCGAAACCGTCGTCGGTGACGGCGACCATATGCTCCCATTGCGCGGAGAGCGAACGGTCCTTGGTGACGACGGTCCAGCCGTCGCGCAGCACGGCCGTGCCGGCCCGCCCCGCGTTGACCATCGGCTCGATCGTGAAGACCATGCCGGGCTTGAGCTTCAAGCCCTGTCCGGGCTGCCCGTAGTGCAGCACTTGCGGGTCCTCGTGATAGACCTTGCCGATACCGTGCCCGCAGTAGTCGCGCACGATCGAATAGCCCTCGCGCTGCGCGACGCGCTGAATCGCATGCCCGACGTCGCCGAGCGTCGCGCCCGGCCGCACTTGCCGAATGCCCGCGACCATCGCTTCGTAGGTGGTATCGATCAGATGCCGCGCCACGGAGCTCGGCTCGCCGACGCAATACATGCGGCTCGTATCGCCGAAATAGCCGTCCTTGATCACGGCCACGTCGATGTTGACGATGTCGCCGTCGCGCAGGACTTCGCTGCGATTCGGAATGCCGTGGCACACGACGTGGTTGACCGACGTGCACACCGTCTTCGGAAAGCCCAGATAGCCGACGTTGGCGGCAATCGCCTTCTGAGTGTTGACGATGTAGTCGTTGCAGATCGCGTCGAGCTGCTCGGTGGTGACGCCGGCGCGCACGTGCTCGCCGATCATCGCGAGCACGTCGGCAGCGAGGCGGCCGGAAATGCGCAGCTTCTCGATGTCGGCGGGGGTCTTGTAGGTGATGGTCATCGGTGTCGTATTCCGTCATGCAGGCGGCATGCCCGGTCGGAGGACCGGCATGAGCATCCGGCATTGTACAGACGCGGCTGGCGGGACCGGTTTCAGTCGGCGGCGGCGTGCGCGAGGTTGTCGTCCGATGGCTTGGCCGCAGGCCGGATCAACAGCACGAGCGGAATCACGAAAAGCGTCGCGACGAACATCAGCTTGAAGTCGTTCAGATAGGCGATCATCTGCGCCTGCTGCGTGATCGTGAGGTTCATGAGCGCGAGCGTGCTGGCGCGCGATCCGCCGGCGATCATCGGCTGCACGGTGGGATTGAACACGTTGATGTTGGCCGCGAGATCCGCATGAGCAACCTGCGTGCCGCGCGTCATCAGCGTCTGCACGATCGAAATGCCAATGCTGCTGCCGATGTTGCGCATCAGGCTGTACGTCGCGGTGCCGTCGGCGCGCAACTCGGGCGTGAGCGTCGAGAACGTCAGCGCGGACAGCGGCACGAACACGAGCCCGAGGCCGAAGCCCTGGATCGTGCCCGGCCAGACGATATCGGACGGCGACAGCACGATCGTGTACTGCATCATCTGCCACAGCGCGAGCGCGGAAACCAGAAAGCCCGCGAGCAGCAGCAGACGCGCATCGACCCGCCGCAACAGCCTGCCCGCCAGCATCATCGACACCATCGTGCCGGCGCCGCTCGGCGCGGTGACGAGCCCCGTCGTCGCGACCGGATAGCCCATCAGGGTCTGCAGCATCGGCGGCAGGAGCGCGCGCGTCGCGTACATCACCGCGCCGATCACGAAGATGAAGAACGTGCCCGTCGCGAAGTTGCGGTCCTTAAGCAGCTGATAGCGAAAGAACGTGTTCGGACCCGAGGTCGTTGTGTGCACGATGAAGAACGCGAAGCTGATCGCGGCGATCAATGCCTCGGTGACGATTTCGAGCGAACCGAACCAGTCGAGCTGCTCGCCGCGATCGAGCAGCGCCTGCAGCGCGCCGATCGCGAGGCCCAGTGTGGCGAAGCCGAACAGGTCGAACTTGGCGTCGGGTCGCGCAGCGCGCTGCGGCAGGAACGTGAGCACGCCGAACAGCGCAAACGCGCCGATCGGCACGTTGATGAAGAACACCCAGCGCCAGTTGTAGCTGTCGGTGAGCCAGCCGCCCAAAGTCGGCCCGAGGATCGGCCCGACCATCACGCCCATGCCCCACACGGCCATCGCCTGCCCTTGCCGCTCGCGCGGGTTGATGTCGAGCAGAATCGATTGCGACATCGGCACGAGCGACGCGCCGAATACGCCTTGCAGCAAGCGCGACGCGATGATCTGCGGGAGCGTCTCCGACATTCCGCACAGCGCCGACGCGATCGTGAACCCGGCAATCGACACCGCGAGCAGGCGCTTCACGCCGAAGCGGTCGGAGAGCCATCCGGTGAGCGGCGTCGCAATCGCCGCGGCGACGATGTAGGACGTCAGCACCCATGTGATCTCGTCCTGCGACGCCGACAGCGTGCCCTGCATGTGCGGCAACGCGACGTTGGCGATGGTGCTGTCGAGCGTCTGGAGCATGGTCGCGAGCATGATCGAGAGCGTGATCATGCCGCGATTGAGCGGTGCTGCGGCGCCGGCGGGCGCCAATTCTGCGGACATTGTCGGGAGCGATGTGGAAAAATAGTAAGCATGCTTATTATAAGAATCCACGCCCGCCCGGCAATCGGGGCTTTCCCAGCGTTTTCGCCCAGCGCCGCGCTTTTGGCGGCGCGCGATCGCACCCCCTTGCGTTCCGTATAATCGCCCGATGACCACCGAACTCGACAAACGCTTCGGCTTCTTGATCTCCGACGTCGGCCGCCTGTGCGGCAAGCGGTTCGACGATCTCGCGAAATCGTCCGTGGAACTCACGCGCGCGCAATGCCGCGCGCTCGCCTATCTCTCGCACTTCGGCAATGTGAATCAGGCGCGGCTCGCCGATCTGCTCGAAGTCGCACCGATCTCGGCCGGGCGGCTCCTCGACCGAATGGAGGAAGGCGGATGGGTCGAGCGTCCGGCCAATCCTAACGACCGGCGCGAACGTCAGGTGCGGCTGACCGAGAAAGCGGAGAATGTGATGGGAACCGCGCGCCGCGTCGGCGACGAAGTGGCCGCCGAAGCGCTCGCGGGATTTACCGCGGAGGAAATCGAACAAATGATTTCGATGCTGCGCCGCGTGCGGGCGAATCTGAGTTCGATCGTCGATCAGTAACGGAGCCTGGAAATGAACCAGCTCGTCATCTCGTCCGTCGCTTATTTGATCGCGGAGCCGGTGCGCGCCGCGATGTTGATCACGCTCGCGGACGGCCGCGCCCTGCCCGCAGGCGCGCTCGCCAATGCTGCGGGGATCACGCCGCAGACCGCCAGCTCCCACCTTGCGAAGCTATTGACGGGCGGCCTCGTGACCGTGGAAACCAAGGGCCGACATCGCTATTACCGGCTTGCGGGCTCGCACGTGGCGCTCGCGCTCGAAAGCCTTGCGTCCATCGGTCCCGTGACGCCGGCTTGGCGAAGTCCGCCGACTCGTGCCGCAAAGGAATTGCGCTTTGCTCGCTGCTGCTACGACCATCTTGCAGGGACGCTCGGCGTCGCGGTTACGCGAGGCATGCTCGAGCGCGGGTTCCTGTTCGAAGCCGGCGAGCGGGGCTA
Source organism: Trinickia camelliae (assembly GCF_053525655.1). Taxonomy (NCBI): domain Bacteria; kingdom Pseudomonadati; phylum Pseudomonadota; class Betaproteobacteria; order Burkholderiales; family Burkholderiaceae; genus Trinickia; species Trinickia camelliae. Next base: position 185,271 of record NZ_JBCHAA010000004.1, on the reverse strand, counting down.
TGGCTTGACGCCGTCGGGTGTCGAATGGCTGCGGTCGCTCGGGCTCGACGTCAATGGAATCGAACTCGATGAAGCCGGCACCGTGCGTCAATGCCTCGATTGGACCGAGCGCCAATATCACATCGCCGGGCCGTTCGCGGCGCGGCTGATGAACGCTTTTTTCGCTTGGGATTGGATGCGGCGGGTGCCGGAGAAGCGGACTGTCGTTGTGACGCCGCTCGGCTGGGCAGCGCTTAAGCAGCATCTTGGGATCGAGCGGGATGACAGCACTGGCGTGCATGTGTTGCCTGCTGCGGCTAACGCCTAAGTCACGTTGCTTGCGCAGCATCTGACCGTGACTTGCGTTTGGCCAAGACGAAAAAAATGCCCGCTTACGCGGGCATTTTTTGCAATCTGGCGGAGAGGGTGGGATTCGAACCCACGGTACGGGGAAACCGTACGCCTGATTTCGAGTCAGGTACATTCGACCACTCTGCCACCTCTCCGGGTTTTACTGCTTCACCAGGTTGGTCGCTGCCCGGCGAAGCGAAGATTATAGTACATCTCCAATCGAATTCCAAGGCCTTTTTACACGAAAGTGTAGAAAAGGCCCGAATAGCAGGTGGTGCGACATCAAGCCGCCGCCAACACGTCCAGCTTCGCCACGCCGCCGAGATACGGACGCAGCGCCGCCGGCACCGTCACCGACCCATCCGCGTTCTGGAAATTCTCGAGCACCGCGACGAGCGTACGGCCCACGGCAAGGCCCGAACCGTTCAACGTATGGACAAGCTCCGGCTTGCCCTGCGCGTTCCGATAGCGCGCCTGCATCCGGCGAGCCTGGAACGACTCGGTATTGGAGCAGCTCGAGATCTCGCGATAGGTGTTCTGCGCGGGCAGCCACACTTCGAGGTCGTAGGTCTTCGATGCCGAAAAGCCCATGTCGCCCGTGCACAGCGTAATCACGCGATACGGCAACTCGAGCTTCTGCAGAATCGTCTCCGCATGCAGGACCATCTGCTCGAGCGCATCGTACGAAGTCTCGGGCGCGACGATCTGCACCATCTCGACCTTGTCGAACTGATGCTGGCGAATCATCCCGCGCGTATCGCGGCCGTACGAACCCGCCTCGGAGCGGAAGCACGGCGAATGCGCAGTCAGCTTGATCGGCAGCGCACTGCCTTCGACGATGCTGTCGCGCACCGTGTTCGTCAGCGAAATCTCCGACGTCGAGATCAGATACTGCGTCACGACGTTTTCGCCGCCGCCCTTCTCGACGCGGAACATATCGTCGGCGAACTTCGGCAGCTGGCCTGTCCCGAACAGAATCTCAGGATTGACGATGTACGGCGTATAGATTTCCGTATAGCCGTGCTGCAGCGTATGCGTGTCGATCATGAACTGCGCGAGCGCGCGATGCAGACGCGCAATCTGGCCGCGCAGCATCGTGAAGCGCGCGCCCGCGAGCTTGGTGCCGGTCTCGAAGTCGAGGCCAAGCGGCGTACCCACGTCGACGTGGTCCTTCACTTCGAAATCGAACGCGCGCGGCGTGCCCCAGCGGCGCACTTCCACGTTGGCGGTTTCGTCTTTGCCAAGCGGCACGCTTTCGTGCGGAAGGTTCGGCATGCCGAGCATCAAGTCCGACACGCGCTTTTGCACATCTTCGAGCTGGACGGCCGACGCCTTCATCTCGTCGCCGATGCCGCCCACTTCGGCCATCACAGCCGACGTGTCCTCGCCGCGCCCCTTCATCGCGCCGATCTGCTTCGACAGGGTGTTGCGGCGCGACTGCAATTCTTCGGTGCGAGTCTGGATGGCGCGGCGTTCCGCTTCGAGCGCGGAGAACGCGGCGACGTCGAGGGTGTAACCGCGGTCGGCGAGGCGCTTGGCGACGCCGTCGAGGTCTTTGCGCAGCAACTGGATGTCGAGCATGGGAGGAAACAGTCTTCGTTGTATGAAGGGGGGATTTTAGCGCACCGGCGTAGTGCTCAGGAGCATCGGCCGGTGCGCTAGAGGCGCTTGCAGCAATACTTCTTGACGACGGACAGGTCTTCTACTCGGACTCCCTGGCCTTCTTGTCGAGCTCGCGCAACCAGGCGAGCTTCTCCGCGATCTTCGTTTCGAGCCCGCGCGGCACCGGCGCGTACCATCCCGGCTCGCGCATGCCCTCGGGCAGATAGGTCTCCCCGGCCGCATACGCATTCGGCTCGTCGTGCGCGTAGCGATATTCGCGGCCGTAACCGAGTTCCTTCATCAAGCGGGTCGGCGCGTTGCGCAAATGAACCGGCACTTCGCGCGACTTGTCCTGCTTCACGAACGCCATCGCCTGATTGAACGCGTTATACCCGGCGTTGCTCTTCGCCGCGCACGCGAGGTAAATCACTGCCTGGCCGAGCGCCAGCTCGCCTTCGGGCGAGCCGAGGCGCTCGAAGGTCGCGGCGGCGTCGTTGGCGATCTGCATCGCGCGCGGGTCGGCGAGGCCAATGTCTTCCCACGCCATCCTGACGATGCGGCGCGAGAGGTACTTGGGATCGGCGCCGCCGTCGATCATCCGGCAGAACCAGTAAAGCGCCGCATCCGGATGCGAGCCGCGCACCGACTTATGCAGCGCCGAAATCTGGTCGTAGAAATTCTCGCCGCCCTTGTCGAAGCGCCGCGCGTTCAACGTCATCGCATTCGTGACAAAGTCGGCGTCGATATGCATCTTCTTCGACGAAAACGCCGCCGTCTGCGCCTGTTCGAGCAGGTTCAGGAAGCGCCGCGCGTCGCCGTCGGCGTAGCCGATCAGCGTATCGACCGCCAGTTCCTCGAAGACCAGACCTTCGAGGGCGACTTCCTGCGCGCGCCGCAATAGCTGCCGCATCTCGTCATCGCTGAGCGACTTGAGCACATAAACCTGAGCACGCGACAGCAGCGCCGAGTTCACCTCGAAGCTCGGGTTCTCGGTGGTTGCGCCGATAAAGGTCACGAGGCCCGATTCGACAAACGGCAAGAGCGCGTCCTGCTGCCCTTTGTTGAACCGATGGATTTCGTCGACGAACAGAATCGTGTGCTTGCCGCGCGTGTTCAGATTCTGCTGCGCGCGGTCCATCGATTCGCGGATGTCCTTGACCCCGCCGAGCACGGCCGACAGCGCAATGAATTCGCAATCGAACGCAATCGCGGTGAGCCGCGCCAACGTCGTCTTGCCGACGCCCGGCGGCCCCCATAGGATCATCGAATGCGGCTTGCCCGACGCGAACGCGAGCCGCAACGGCTTGCCCTCGCCGAGCAAGTGGGTTTGACCGATGACCTCGTCGAGCGTCTTCGGCCGCAGTGCTTCTGCAAGCGGCCGGCGCGGTTCGACTTGGAAGAGATCCGACATGAACCCTGCCCTCCCTATTCGCGCGGCTCCATGAGCGCGCCGCGCACGACGCTCAACCGTTCAACACGTCCGCGCCCTTCGGCACGACGAACTTGAACGTATCGGGCTTGAGCGGCGGGTTCTTCTGGATGTTCGAGAACGTGAGCAGCGTCACGTTGCCGAACACGTCGTGCAATTCCATCGCTTCGAGGTTGCCGTCGCGAAAGCCGATGCCCACGCGCTGGAATTGCGTGTCCTTCGCCTTCGGCGTCAGCTCGAGCCAATCGATGCCGTCCTTCACGCCGGCGTCCTTGAGCGTGAAGTTCTTGTCGAGATCGTTGCTGCCGAACAGGATCGCCGCCGGGCTCGCGCCGAGCGCGCCCCCGAGCTTGCGCACCGTGACTTGGTTCAGGTCCTTGTCATAGACGTAGAGGTTGTCGCCGTCGGCTTGCAGCACTTGCTCATACGGCTTCTCGTACGACCAGATGAACTTGCCGGGACGCGCGAACAGGAACGTGCCGCTCGACGTGCTCGTGATGTTCGGCATCGCCATATCGCTGCTTGCAGCCTGCGCCTTGCTCGGCGCCTTCACCTGCTTCTGCACGAAGTCGCCGCGCGCCGATTTGACTTGCGACACGAACGCCTTCAACTGCTCGGTGCCGCTCGCGAACGCCTGCGGCGCGGCGAACATCGCCGCACCGATCAAGGCGATGCTCGCGAGGCGCGCCGCCGAGCGCAACAGCGGACGGCGCGCGCGATTCGCAGCGGAATGGGAAGTACGGGCATCGCGCCCGAAGAATTGCAGCATGAGGTGGTTCTCCGTAGATGTGGCTCGGGCCAGCTTGAACCGCGGCGGCGGCAAACCGCGCGCGACGCATGGCGGCGCGGCTTGCCCTGCCGCTTAATCGGTTTCGCGCGCCGGCACGAGAATTTCGCGGTTGCCGTTCGACGACATCGCCGAAACGAGCCCCGACTGCTCCATCTGCTCGAGCAGCCGCGCCGCGCGGTTGTAGCCGATGCGCAAGTGCCGCTGCACGAGCGAGATCGACGCACGGCGATTCTTGACGACGACCTCGACCGCTTGATCGTAAAGCGGATCCGACTCTTCGCCGCCGGCCCCGCTGGCGCCCGCGGAGCCTTCGTCGCCTTCACCGGCGACGCCGCCTTCAAGAATGCCTTCGATGTAATTCGGCTCGCCCTGCTCCTTGAGCTTGTCGACGACGCGATGCACTTCCTCGTCCGACACGAACGCGCCGTGCACGCGCACTGGCAAGCCCGAGCCCGGCGGCAGATAGAGCATGTCGCCCATGCCGAGCAGGGACTCGGCGCCTTGCTGGTCGAGGATCGTGCGCGAATCGATCTTCGACGACACCTGGAACGCCATGCGCGTCGGCACGTTGGCCTTGATGAGGCCGGTGATGACGTCGACCGACGGACGCTGCGTCGCGAGAATCAAGTGGATGCCGGCCGCGCGCGCCTTCTGCGCGATCCGCGCGATCAGCTCTTCGACCTTCTTGCCGACCACCATCATCAGGTCCGCGAGCTCGTCGATCACGACGACGATGTTCGGCAGGCGCGCGAGCGGCTCCGGATCTTCCGGCGTCAGGCTGAACGGATTCGGAATCTTTTCCTCGCGCTTCGCCGCATCGTCGATCTTGTTGTTGTAGCCCGCGAGATTGCGCACGCCGAGCTTGCTCATCAGCTTGTAGCGGCGCTCCATTTCGGCGACCGCCCAGTTGAGCGCATGGCCGGCCTGGCGCATGTCGGTGACGACGGGGCACAGCAAGTGCGGAATGCCTTCATAGACGCTCATTTCGAGCATCTTCGGATCGATCAGGATCATCCGGACCTGGTCGGCGCTCGCCTTGTAGAGCAGCGAGAGAATCATCGCGTTGATGCCGACCGACTTGCCAGAGCCGGTCGTGCCCGCGACGAGCAAGTGCGGCATCTTCGCGAGATCGGCGCAGACGGGCTTGCCGCCGATGTCCTTGCCGAGACCCATCGTGAGCGCGGACGGCGCCGCCGCGTACACCTCGGAGCCGAGAATTTCGGAGAGACGCACCGTCTGCCGCCGCTGGTTCGGCAGCTCGAGCGCCATGTAGTTCTTGCCGGGAATCGTCTCGACGACGCGGATCGACACGAGCGACAGCGAACGCGCGAGATCCTTCGCGAGATTGACGATCTGGCTGCCCTTCACGCCCGTGGCCGGCTCGATCTCGTAGCGCGTGACGACCGGCCCCGGATACGCCGCGACGACGCTCACCTCGACGCCGAAATCCTTGAGCTTCTTCTCGATGAGACGCGACGTGAATTCGAGCGTATCGGCGGAAATCGTTTCCTGGGCGGGCGGCGCGGGGTCGAGCAGCGCGATCGGCGGCAGCGTCGAATCGCCAGGCAGGTCGGCGAAGAGCGGTACCTGCTTCTCCTTCTCGACGCGCTCCGACTTCGCCGGCGTGACGACCGGCGGCACGATCGTGACGGGCTCGTGCTCTTCGATCCGCACGCGGCCCTGCTCGACCTTGCCCTCGCGCTTGACCGCGGCGGCCTCGCCGAGCTTGCGGTCGCGCACCGTCTCGCGGCGCAGCTTCGCAAGCGTGACCGCCGAGATGATCGCGTCGCCGACCTTTTCGGCCACCGACAGCCACGAAAACCGGAAATACAGCGACAAGCCGATGCCAAGCGCCACCAGCAGCGCAAGCGTGCCGCCCGTGAAGCCGAGCGCATGCGACACGCCGCGCGCCACCGCCTCGCCGACCACGCCGCCTGGCGCACGCGGCAACTGCACTTTCAGCGACCACATGCGCAACGCCTCGATGCCGTCGCAGGCGAGCAGCACGAGCACGAACGCGAAGCCTTCGGTGATCCACGTCGACGTATCGCGCGGCGCATCCTCGTCGGGCGCCTCGGTGCGTGTGATACGGCGGTAATTCGCGGAAATGTGGCGGGCGAGCAGCACGACCCACCAGTAGGCGGACAACCCGAACAGGAGCAGCAGGATGTCGGAAGTCCAGGCGCCGACGCGCCCCGCCCAGTTGTTGATGCGGTCGACCTGCGCCGCATGCGTCCAGCTCGGGTCGTGGCGGCTGTAGCTGACGAGCGCCATCAGCAGGAACACGCCGAGCGCGACCTGCAATATCCAGCGAATTTCGGTGAAGAGGCGCGACATGCGATGCGGCAATGCCTGCGCGTTCGCGGAATAGGGAGCTTTGGCCATTGAATCCGTAGTGCATCGTGCGGCGATCAGGTGCGAAAGCCGCCAGTCGTTCGATGCGGGCTATTGTAAACGCTCAGTTGCACGGCAGGCTGTAAATGACGGTAACTCGCGACAGTCGCGCAACTTCCGGGCGTGGAACGTGCTTTTTCGGCCCAAACGGGAAACACGCGGGGTCGCGAGCGGGCCCGCCCAGGCTATCGCGACGATTGAAAGGTTCTCTCAGCAGCGCCGTAAGCGGGCCTTTATAATGCGAGGCTCGTACCCATCTGCTGTTGCAGCCCCGGTTGCATTGGCTCGAACAGATCGAACCGCGCATCCGCCAGCCGCTTTTTTACGGATTGAAGCCCCATCATGTCCACCCGCAAACACGCCAAAGTCCTGATTCTCGGTTCCGGCCCCGCCGGCTACACCGCCGCCGTCTATGCAGCGCGCGCCAACCTGTCGCCGGTGCTCGTCACGGGCCTCGCGCAAGGCGGCCAGCTGATGACGACGACCGACGTCGAAAACTGGCCCGCGGACGCGAACGGCGTGCAAGGCCCCGAGCTGATGCAGCGTTTCCTCGACCACGCCGAGCGATTCAACACCGAAATCCTCTTCGATCACATCCATACCGCGAAGCTCGACGAAAAGCCGATCCGCCTGATCGGCGACTCCGGCGAGTACACCTGCGATTCGCTGATCATCGCGACCGGCGCCTCGGCGCAGTATCTCGGCCTTCCCTCCGAAGAGAAGTTCAGCGGCCGCGGCGTGTCGGCCTGCGCGACCTGCGACGGCTTCTTCTATAAGAACCAGCACGTGGCCGTGGTCGGCGGCGGCAATACGGCCGTTGAAGAAGCGCTGTATCTGGCGGGCATCGCCAAGAAGGTCACGGTGATCCACCGTCGCGACAAGTTCCGCGCCGAGCCGATCCTGATCGACCGCCTGCTCGAGAAGGAGAAGGAAGGCGTCGTCGAGATCAAGTGGAACCACGTGCTCGACGAAGTGAAGGGCGACGATTCCGGCGTCAACGGCCTGCGCGTCAAGAACGTGAAGTCGGGCGAGACGGCCGATCTCGATCTGCAGGGCGTGTTCATCGCGATCGGCCACAAGCCGAACACCGATATCTTCGCCGGCCAGCTCGAAATGAAGAACGGCTACATCATCACGAACGGCGGCTTCAGCGGCAACGCGACGGCGACGAGCGTGCCGGGCGTGTTCGCCGCCGGCGACGTGCAAGACCACGTGTACCGCCAGGCGATCACGAGCGCCGGCACGGGCTGCATGGCCGCGCTCGACGCGCAGCGCTACCTCGAGAGCATCCACGAGGTGACGCAGGAACACGTGATGAGCCACGAAGCCGACCGGTAAAATGGCAGGCAAGCGCGCTTTGTAGCCTTCGACGACGATCCATCGCATCAAAGGGGCCGCGGCCAGACGCCGGCGGCCCCTTTTACGTTGGAGGCGCAAAGCGCGACAGGATAGTCCGCCTGCGCGAGCCGCTAAAAGAAGTCGAAGCGCGGTTCGGCGCAAGCGCTTGCCGCGTGTCCACCAGTAGTGCATGTCATCGTCATGGCCAAGAACCTACCTCACCCGAGCGAGCCGAAGAAGCAACGAGCGGCCGTCGAAAAAACGGCGCCCGCCCCAACGGCGCCTCAACCGGCACCCGCGCGCGGCGCCGGCCTCGCCGGACTCGGCGCGTTGCGCGAAGCGCTCAAAGGCGACGCCGCCAAGCGCGAACGCGAACGAGTCGCCGCGGCTCAGACCGCGCGCGAGGCCGCCGCGGATGCCAATCTGTTTCGCCGCGAGATCGGCGAAGTCGCCCCGCTGAAAGCGCCGCCCCGCGCCCCGAGCGTGCGCACGCCGCCTCCCCCGCTCCCGGTCCAAACGCAGCGCGACGAAGAAGCCGTGCTGCACGAAGCGATCTCCGACGAGTTCGACCCGGAGGTCCTGCTCGAGACCGACGAATCCCTTTCCTACTGCCGCCCGGGCGTGAGCCAGGATGTCGTGAAGAAGCTGCGGCGCGGCGACTGGATCGTGCAGGCGCAGCTCGATTTGCACGGCATGCGCCGCGACGAGGCGCGCGAGGCGCTGGCGGAATTCATCCGCGAATCGGGCAAACGCGGCCTGCGATGCCTGCGCGTGATTCACGGCAAGGGCCTGGGCTCGATCGGCAAGGAGCCGGTGCTCAAAGGCAAAGTGCGAGCGTGGCTCGTGCAGAAGGCGGAAGTGATCGCGTTCTGCCAGGCGCGGCCGCACGACGGCGGCGCGGGCGCCGTGCTCGTGCTGCTGCAGCCCGCGAGCGCAACCGGCGCGCCGATCGGCACCCGCTCCGACCGGGGGGCGCGTGGTACATCCTAGGCTGACACTTGTGGTCTCCATCATGGAGACCATCGCCATCCTCGCCTATGCCACCTCTGGCTTCATCGAAGCACGCAAGCGCCGTCTCGACGCAATCGGCACGTTTCTCGTCGCGCTGGCCACCGCGTTCGGCGGCGGCACCGTGCGCGACATCATGCTCGAACGCCGTCCGTTCTATTGGGTCGAGCATCAGGAATACGTGATCGTCATTTTCGTGGCGTCGTTCTTCGCGCCGTACGTGCTGCGCCTGATCTCGCACGTGATCTCCGAGCGCGCGCTCCTGATCGCGGACGCCATCGGGCTCGGGCTGTTCAGCGTCGCCGGCACGTCGATCGCGCTCGACGCGGAAATGCCCGCGTTCATCGCGGTGCTGATGGGCGTGACGACGGGCGTCTTCGGCGGGATCATCCGCGACGTGCTGTGCAACGACGTACCGCTCATCCTGCGCGACTCGCGCCCGTACGCGACCTGCGCGTTCGTCGGCTGCTGGCTGTATCTGCTGCTCAATCAGCTCAATGTCGATTCGATTTATAGCGTGCTGATCGCGACCGGCTTCATTCTCGTGGCCCGGCTCGTCACCTACAAGTTCGACGTGCGCTTGCCGCACTGACGAACGTCTTCGCCGCCGCGCCCGGCCCTTTCAAGTTTCAAGGGCCGGGCGCAGCCTCCATCACCAGGTCGCGCCGAACGCCTGCTGGACCGGTCCCGCGGCGGTAATGCCGTTGGCGATCAGCAGCTGCGTGAGGATGCGCGCTTTCTGCGGGTTCAAATCGAGCGAGACGACGAAGCCGTTCTGGTCGTCGTTGACTTCGACGTTGCGGTTGACGAAGCCCGACCCGACGCGCGTCGAGCGCACGACCACGACGCCCTTCTGCGCGGCCCTCTGCAGCGCGGCGATCGCTTCCTTCGACGTGTTGCCGTCGCCGACGCCCGCCAGCACGAGGCCCTTCGCGCCGCTCTTGACCGCGTTGTCGATCTGCACGGCGTCCATGTTGCTGTGCGCGTAGATGATTTCGACGCGCGGCAGCTTGCCGTCGGCGGGCAACGCGTATTTCTTCGAGGGCTTGTCATAGGGCGGAACCGTGAACCGGACGCTCGCCGGGTCGACGTAGCCGATCGGCCCCAGGTCCGGCGACGCGAACGTTTCGACGCTCGTGCTGTTCGTCTTGGTCGTCCAGCGCGCCGACTCGATCTTGTCGTTCAGCACGACCATCACGCCGCGCCCCTGCGCGCGCGGGCTCGCCGCCACTTCCACGGCCTCGTAGAGATTGGCCGGGCCGTCGGCGCTGATGGCCGTCGACGGACGCATCGCGCCCGCGATCACGACCGGCTTATCGGTGCGCAACACGTTGTCGAGGAAGAACGCCGTCTCTTCGAGCGTATCCGTGCCGTGCGTGATCACGACGCCGTCCGCCTCGTTGTTGTCGAAGATCTGCTGGATGCGGCGCGCGAGATCGAACCAGACCTTGTCGTTCATGTCCTGCGAGCCGATCGACGCGATCTGCTCGGCCTTGATGTTCGCGAGCTTCTCAATGCCGGGTACCGCCGCGATCAACTGCTGCCCGCTGACCGCGCCCGCGTTGTAAGCGTTCGCCGCACGCGGATCGGCCGAACCCGCAATCGTGCCCCCGGTGGCGAGAACGATCACGCGCGGCAGGTTCGTGCTCGCCTCGGCGGCCGGAGCGGCGGCGTCAGCCGCATGCGCGCGCGGCCCGCACAGCGTCACCATCGCCGCGACGGCCGCGACGGCCAGGAAACTCGCCGACCAGCGGCGCGCCATTGTCGGTTTGACAGCTATCGTGTTTTGCATGATTTGTAATCCCTTAGCTGGTGATAGACGGGGAGTCGACTAACAGATCAATACAGCAAAGCAACAAACGACTTTCAAAGACAAACGCCGGCAATCAGATTGCCGGCGACAGACTGCAAACAGGCGACCGAATAAATTCGAGCTGAAGGTGATTCAAATAAGGTTGAAAAGCCGTGAGTTAATTGCCTGCGAGAACTTCCAGGATTGCGCATTTGGGTGCGTATTCGCGGCTCGATACGTGTCGCCGCTAGGCCTGGCTTACTACATGAAGGGCCATGTTAGCGCAAAACGAGTATTTAACAAGCGTAGACACGTTTTCCAGTCTTCATATTTCGCGCAAACAATTAATACTGAGCGGTCTATCGAGTCAGCGATTACGCGGATTTTTAGTTTTAATTTGTACACTTTAATTGCATCAGCCAACCCGATTGCACATCAATCGGGAAACAAAACAATTGAATATGGATTGCGACAGAAAAATAGAGTTTCAGCGGTGTAAATAAAAACCGCCAATTGCCGCGGATTGCCAGCGAATTGAAACGCAAGCAAATATTAGAGAGACCGGGGCAGCGGACAAAAAAAAGCGGCCAGGCGCGGAACCTCGACCGCTACCTGACCGCTGGGACATCATCCTTCACATCGACAACCGCATCTCACGCTTCGGCACAATCCAGCACGCACCTCAGGCAATGCGCTCCTCATTGCTCGGATCGAACAGCACCGCCTTCGACACGTCGAACAGCAAAGTCATGTTCTGCAACGGCTGCGGGTTCGACGCCGGGTGCACGCGGCTCACGATCCGCTTGCCGTTCACTTGCGCGAAGACGAGCGTATCCGGCCCGGTCGGCTCGATCACGTCGACCTTCACTTCGATCGGCTGTAAGTGCGCGCTATTCACGTCGTGCGCGCTGCGCGCATCGGTGATGCGCTCGGGGCGCAGACCGAGAATCACGTCCTGGCCGACACGGCTCTTGAGCTTCGCTGCGTCGAACGGCAGGTTCAGCGCACCTTGCTTGACACCTGTGTCGATCTCGACCGCAACGCCCGCGCCCTGCTCCACGAGCTTGCCTTGAATGAAGTTCATCGGCGGCGCGCCGATGAAGCCCGCGACGAACAGATTCGACGGCGAATCGTAAATCTGCTGCGGAGCGCCGAACTGCTGGACGATGCCGTCCTTCATCACGGCGATGCGATCGCCGAGCGTCATGGCTTCGATCTGGTCGTGCGTCACGTAGACGATCGTCGTGCCGAGGCGCTGGTGCAGCAGCTTGATTTCCGAGCGCATTTCGATGCGCAGTTTCGCATCGAGGTTCGAGAGCGGCTCATCGAACAGGAACATCACCGGATCGCGCGCCAGCGCTCGGCCCATCGCGACCCGCTGGCGCTGGCCGCCCGACAGCTGGCCCGGCTTGCGGTCGAGCAGGTGCGAAATCTGCAGCATGTTCGAAACGCGATCGACGATCTGCGTCTGCTCGCCCTTCGGCACCTTGCGGATATTGAGGCCGAACGAGATGTTCTCGCGCACCGTCATCGACGGATACAGCGCGTACGACTGGAACACCATCGCGATGTCGCGATCCTTCGGCGACAGGTCGTTCACCGTTTTGCCGTCGATCTGGATCTCGCCCTTCGTCACGGTCTCGAGACCGGCGATCATGTTGAGCAGCGTCGATTTCCCGCAGCCCGAGCCGCCGACGAGAATCAGGAACTGGCCGTCCTCGATGTCGATGTTGACACCCTTCAGAACCGGCACTCCGTTCGGGTAGGTCTTGTACACGTCACGGATGGAAAGGCTTGCCATGCTGTGAATCCTCTAGTCTCTGGTACTGCTTTTGAATCCGGCCACCGTCATGCACTCACGCGGCAGGCCGGATGCTGGTATCGATCGAAAAAAGCGCGCGATGCGAACACGCGCCAATGCGTCAGCCCTTCACCGCGCCCGCCGTCAAACCGCGCACGAAGTAGCGGCCGGCAACCACGTAGACGAGCAGCGTCGGCAGCGCGGCGATGATCGCGCCGGCCATGTCGACGTTGTATTCCTTCACGCCCGTCGAGGTATTGACGAGGTTGTTCAGCGCCACCGTGATCGGCATCGAGTCGACGCCCGAGAACACGATCCCGAACAGGAAGTCGTTCCAGATCTGCGTGAATTGCCAGATCAGGCACACCATGAAGATCGGCAGCGACACCGGCAGCAGGATGCGCGTGAAGATCATGAAGAAGCCCGCGCCGTCGATGCGCGCCGCCTTCACGAGCTCAGCGGGAATGCTCACGTAGAAGTTGCGGAAGAACATCGTCGTGAACGCGATCCCGTACACCACGTGCACGAACACGAGGCCCGTGATCGTATTGGAGATGCCGAAGAAGCCTTGAAGGCGCGCCATCGGCAGCAAGATCGCCTGGAACGGGATGAAGCAGCCGACGAGCAGCATCGTGAAGAGCGCGTCGGCGCCGCGGAAGCGCCAGTGCGTGAGCACGTAGCCGTTGAACGCGCCGACGATCGACGAGATCAGCACGGCGGGAATCACCATCTTGATCGAGTTCATGAAGAACGGCTGCATCCCATCGCAGCGCACGCCGGTGCACGCCTCGCTCCAGGCCTTGACCCAAGGCGCGAAGGTCCAATGCGTGGGCAGCGAGAGCAAGTCGCCCGTGCGCATCTGGTCGAGGTCCTTGAAGGACGTCGACACCATCACATAGATCGGGAACAGGAAGTACAGCGCAAACAGAATCAAGGCCGCGTAGATGACGGCACGGCTAATAGTCATCTTAGGCTGCATTGCGGGTGCTCCTCGATTCCAGATACATGAGCGGCACGAGCACGGCCACGACGGTCGCGAGCATCATCATCGACGACGCTGCGCCGACGCCAAGCTGCCCGCGGTTGAACGAAAACGTGTACATGAAGATGGCCGGCAGCGACGACGACGTGCCCGGCCCGCCCGCCGTCAGCGCGACGACGAGGTCGAAGGTCTTGATCGTGATGTGGCACAGGATCAAGAGCACCGAGAAGAACACCGGGCGCATGCTCGGGATCACGATCTTGCGGTAGATGGTGGGCAAGGTCGCGCCGTCCACCTGCGCCGCCTTGAAGATTTCCGCATCGACGCCGCGCAAACCGGCGAGGAACAGCGCCATCACGAAGCCCGTCGATTGCCAGACTGCCGCGATCACGATGCAGAAGATCGCCTTGTCGGGGTCGTTCAGCCAGTTGAACGAGAAGCTCGTCCAGCCCCAGTCGTTGATGACCTTCTGCACGCCGAGATCGGGATTCAGAATCCACTGCCATGCCGTGCCGGTCACGATGAACGAGAGCGCCATCGGATACAGGAACAGCGCGCGCAAAGCGCCTTCGTTGCGGATCTTCTGGTCGAGCAGGATCGCGAGGAAAAGCCCGAGACCCACGCAGATCGCGATGAACGGAATGCCGAACCAGCCGAGGTTCTTGGCGGAGGTCCACCACACGTCGTTCTCGAACAGCTGTCGATAGCGATCGAGGCCGACGAACGTGTAGCGCGGCATCAATGTCGAGTTGGACAGCGACAGATAGCCGGTAATCAGGATGAAACCGTAGACGAAAATCAGGCTGATCACGATGCTGGGCGATAGCACCAGCTTCGGAATCCAGCGGTCGGCGAGCGCCGACAGCGGCGACGTGCGGCGGGCGGCGGTTGCCGTTTTCCCATTGCCGCTGAGAGAAGAAGCAGTCACTACTCGACTCCTGAAACTAAGTGCTCGTGGCCTTCCGCGCCCGCCTCCGCAGCGAAGCGGAGAACGGGCGCCTTGCTGCTTCGCTTACTTCGTTTGAGCGGCCTTCGCGAGTGCGGCAACCGCGCTCTTCGAGTCCTGATCCGAGTTCATGAACTTGGTCACGACGTCGGTGATCGCGCCAGCGGTCGCGTCCGGCTGAGCCATGCCGTGCGCCAGCGACGGCACGTAACCGCCGCCCTTGATCGCCGTTTGCTCATCCGCGTACGACTTCTTCGCGCAATCGTCGAACTTGTCCATCGACACGCCGAGGCGCACCGGGATCGAGCCCTTGTACAAGCTGAACTGCTCTTGGAAGCCCGGGCTCATGATCGTCTTGGCGAGCGCAAGCTGGCCAGCCGATGCAGCCGATTGGCCCTTCTGCTGGAAGAACACGAACGAGTCGACGTTGAACGTGTAGTCCTTCGCCGTGCCCGGCACTGCCGCGCAGATGTAGTCCGAGCCCGGCTTCTTGTTCGCGTTCGCGAACTCGCCCTTCGCCCAGTCGCCCATGAACTGCATGCCGGCCTTGCCGTTGATGACCATCGCCGTGGCGAGGTTCCAGTCGCGGCCCGTGCGGCTGTTATCCATGTACGACTCGATCTTGCGGACCGTGTCGAACACTTGGACCATCTTGTCGGAGGTCAGCGTCTTCTGGTCGAGGTCGACGAGCGCCTTCTTATAGAAGTCCGAGCCTTGCGACAGCACGACGTCTTCCCACAGCGTCAGGTCTTGCCACGGTTGGCCGCCTGCTGCGACCGGCTGGATGCCCGCGGCCTTCAGCTTGTCGGCGACGGCGAAGAACTCAGGCCAGCTGGTCGGCACCTTCGCGCCAACCTTGTCGAGCGCAGCCTTGTTGTACCAGACCCAGTTCACGCGGTGCACCGAGAACGGCGCGGCGACGTAGTGGCCGTCGGCGTGCATGATCTTGTCGATTTCGGGCGGCAGGTTCTTCTTCCAGTCGCCGGCAGCGGAATCGACGTTCACGAGCACGCCTTGCGACGCCCACTCCTGAATCAGCGGTCCCTTGATTTGCGCGGCGGACGGCGCGTTGCCCGAGATCACCTGCGTCTTCAGTGCGGTCATGGCCGCGGCGCCTGCGCCGCCTGCCACCGCGAAGTCCTTCCACGTGTAACCTTGTTTCTGCATGTCGTCCTTGAGGACGCCGACGGCCTTCGATTCACCGCCCGAAGTCCACCAGTGCAGCACTTCGAGGGATTCTGCCGCCTGCACAGCCGACACACCGCACAAGAGACCTGCGGCGCAAAGCGCACCCATGATCGCGCGAAATTTCATTCTTTATCTCCTCCAGACACCTGAACAAGAAACGATTGGCCCCCGATATGGCCGGGAAGCGGTGGTTTGTAAAACAGGCAAAACACTGGGCGGTCGAGCGTCGGACTTGCGCGTGCGCATATGCGCCAGCGCGCCCGTGTTCGGCCGCTGGCTCTCAAGAGTGAATAGACTGGGGAAGCAAACTACGAGTCTCCTCTTTTGATTTTGGCTTGCGCCGCGTCGCGCGGTGCAGGCTCGGAGAGGTAATTTAACGCTACCTCTTGATTTGGATTGTAGTTAAACTACAATTCAGTGTCAAAAAAAATTTTATCGGGCTACAACCCTCTGACTTACCCGCGGAGACACATGCAAACCGACTCGAGCTTCACCTTCGTTCTCTTTGGCGGAACCGGCGATCTGTCGATGCGAAAGATCCTGCCCGCACTGTATGAAGCGCACCGTGCAGGAATGCTTTCCGAGCAAGGCAAGATCGTGGCGGTCGCGCGCGACGATAACGACTTGAACGGCTATTTGCAGTGGGTCGAAGAAAACGTCAGGGAACACGTCTCGAAGAACGGGCTCGACGAAACGTGCTGGAAGAGCTTCCTTGAGCGCATTGCCTACGTCTACATGGATCTCGGCAAGCCCGAGGACTACGCGAAGCTGCGCGACGCCGTCGCCGCTTTGCCCGGCAATCGCGTGTTTTACCTCGCCACCGGCCCGTCGCTGTTCGTGCCGATCTGCCGCGCGCTCGCGTCGGTCGGCTTGAATCAGAATGCGCGGATCGTGCTCGAAAAGCCGCTCGGCTATGACCTGCGTTCGTCGAATGCGATCAACGATGCGGTCGGCGAAATCTTCGCCGAAGAGCAGATCTACCGGATCGACCACTACCTCGGCAAAGAGCCGGTGCAGAACCTGCTCGCGCTGCGCTTCGGCAATGCGCTCTTCGAGCCGCTGTGGCGCCGCGAGTGGGTCGAAAGCATCCAGATCACGATCGCCGAAGAGCTGGGCGTCGAAGGCCGCGGCGACTTCTACGACAACACCGGCGCGTTGCGCGACATGGTGCAGAACCACTTGCTGCAGCTGCTCTCGATCGTCGCGATGGAGCCGCCGCACTCGATGGATTCCGACTCCGTGCGCGACGAGAAGCTGCGCGTGCTGCGCGCGCTCAAGCCGATCGATCCGCGCGACATCAGCAAGATCGCGGTGCGCGGCCAGTATCATGCGGGCGTGATCAAGGGGACGTCGGTGCCGGCCTACGCGACCGAGCATGGCGTGAAGCCCGACAGCACCACCGAGACCTTCGTCGCGCTGAAGGTGGAGATCGAAAACTGGCGCTGGTCCGGCGTGCCGTTCTTCCTGCGCACGGGCAAGCGCCTGGCCGACCGGGTCGCGGAGATCGTCGTGAATTTCCGCGCCGTGCCGCATTCGGCGCTTGGCCCCACGGCGCTGCGCCCCGGCTCAAACCGTCTCGTGATCCGCCTGCAGCCGAACGAAACGATCCGCCTCTATTGCCTCGCGAAGCAGCCGGGCGAAGGGATGAACCTGTCGAGCGTGCACTTGGATCTCGCGTTCGACCAGTTCTTCAAGGAAGGCCAGATGGAGGCGTATCAGCGTCTGTTGCTCGACGTCATCCACGGCCGCCTCGCTTTGTTCGTGCGCCGCGACGAGCAGGAAGCCGCGTGGACCTGGGTCGAGCCGATCCTGAACGAATGGAAGGCGGCGAACAAACCGCCGAAACCGTATGCGTCGGGCACGTGGGGGCCGGCCGCCGCGAGTGCGATGCTCGCGCAGCACGGCACCTGCTGGCTCGAGGAAGAAAATTGAAAGTGTTCTGAAGAGAATTGCAGGTTTATTTATGATTGGCGGTTTGCGCGCGCCCAACCGCAGCGCGCAACACGCCGATCGCACGACATCGACGAAACCTACAAAAAGCAGCCTGGAGGAGAAGTGATCGAGCTTCACGCTTTCGACGACCCGCGCGCCCAATCCGACGCGCTGGCGAAAGCGGTGCGCGACGCGCTACAAGCGTCGCTCGCCGCCCATGGCAGCGCAAGCGCATCGGGCGCACCCCGTGCGACGCTCGCCGTATCCGGCGGCACCAGCCCGCGCCCGTTTCTCGAGACGCTCTCGCACGAGCCGCTCGACTGGGACCGCATCGACGTCACGCTCGTCGACGACCGCTGGGTGCCGGACACCGATACCGCCAGCAATTCGCGCCTCGTGCGCGAAACCTTGCTGACGCACGCCGCCAGCCAAGCGCGCTTTCATCCGCTCGTCGACATCTCGCAGCCGCTCGACGCGCACATCGCCGCGCTGAACAGCGACGCGGCGCGCGCGTTGCCGCGGGTCGCCGTGCTCGGCATGGGCGAGGACGGCCACACCGCCTCGATCTTCGCCGACGCGCCCGAGTGGGACTTCGCGATCACGACGCCGGAGCGCTTCGTCGCCGTCCATCCAAGCGCCGCGCCGCATGCGCGCGTGAGCTGGTCGCTCTCCGCACTCAAGCAGATCGACCGGCTGTTCCTGCTCATTGCCGGCCCGCGCAAGCTCGACGTGCTCAACGCCGCCGCGGCCGCCGACCAAAAAAACGCCATCTCGAAGCTGGCAAACGACAAGGGAGTCAGACTCGATGTCTACTGGTGTGCAAACTAAGGCTGTCCCCGGGGTGGGCCAGCACGCCGACGGGCCGCGCCTATTGGCCGACATCGGCGGCACCAACGCGCGCTTCGCGCTCGAAACGGGTCCCGGCGAGATCACGCAGATCCGCGTCTATCCGTGCGCGGAATATCCCGGCGTCGCCGACGTGCTCAAGAAGTACGTGAAAGATACGAAGATTGGCCGCGTGAATCACGCTGCGATCGCGATCGCGAACCCGGTCGACGGCGACCAGGTCAGCATGACCAATCACAACTGGACGTTCTCGATCGAGGCGACGCGCCGCGCGCTCGGCTTCGATACGCTGCTCGTCGTCAACGACTTCACCGCGCTCGCGATGGCGCTGCCCGGTCTCACCGACGCTCAACGCGTGCAGGTCGGCGGCGGCACGCGCCGGCAAAACAGCGTGATCGGCCTGCTCGGGCCGGGCACGGGGCTTGGCGTATCGGGCCTGATTCCCGCCGACGACCGCTGGATCGCGCTCGGCAGCGAAGGCGGCCACGCGACCTTCGCGCCGGCCGACGAGCGAGAAGACATCGTGCTCCAGTACGCGCGCAAGAAGTGGTCGCATGTATCGTTCGAGCGCGTGTCCGCAGGTCCGGGGCTCGAACTGATCTACCGCGCGCTCGCCGCGCGCGACAAGAAACGCGTGCCCGCCACACTCGATCCGGCCGACGTCGTGAACCGCGCGCTCGACGGCGAAGCGCTCGCGATCGAAGTCGTCGATTGCTTCTGCGGGATTCTCGGCACGTTCGCCGGCAATATCGCGGTGACGCTCGGCGCGCTCGGCGGCATCTATATTGGCGGCGGCGTCGTGCCGCGGCTCGGCGAAGTCTTCGCGCGTTCGCCGTTCCGCGAACGCTTCGAGGCGAAGGGCCGCTTCCAGCCCTATCTCGCCAACGTGCCGACCTACGTGATCACCGCCGAATATCCGGCGTTCCTCGGGGTCTCGGCGATCCTCGCCGAGCAGTTGTCGAACCGCTCGGGCGCGGGCTCGTCGGCCGTGTTCGAGCGCATCCGCCAGATGCGCGACGCGCTCACGCCGGCCGAGCGCCGCGTCGCGGACCTCGCGCTCAATCACCCGCGCTCGATCATCAACGACCCGATCGTCGACATCGCGCGCAAGGCCGACGTCAGCCAGCCGACCGTGATCCGCTTCTGCCGCTCGCTCGGCTGCCAAGGGCTCTCCGACTTCAAGCTCAAGCTCGCGACGGGCCTCACGGGCACGATCCCGGTGAGCCACAGCCAGGTGCATCTGGGCGACGCCGCGACCGACTTCGGCGCGAAGGTGCTCGACAACACCGTGTCGGCGATCCTGCAACTGCGCGAGCACTTGAACTTCGAAAACGTCGAGCGCGCGATCGACCTCCTGAACGGCGCGCGGCGCATCGAGTTCTACGGCCTCGGCAACTCGAACATCGTCGCGCAGGACGCGCACTACAAATTCTTCCGCTTCGGCATCCCGACGATCGCCTACGGCGATCTGTACATGCAGGCGGCGTCGGCCGCGCTGTTGGGCAAGGGCGACGTGATCGTCGCGGTGTCGAAGTCGGGCCGCGCGCCCGAACTGCTGCGCGTGCTCGACGTCGCAATGCAAGCGGGCGCACAAGTGATCGCGATCACCTCGAGCAACACGCCGCTCGCGAAACGCGCGACGGTCGCGCTCGAAACCGATCACATCGAGATCCGCGAATCGCAGCTGTCGATGATTTCGCGGATCCTTCACCTCTTGATGATCGACATCCTCGCGGTGGGCGTCGCGATCCGGCGCGCCGTGCCGAGCACGGAGATGACCGAAGCGGTGGCGAAAGCGCGCTCGGAAAGCAATGACGATGCAGTCGCGGTGCTCGATTGGCTGAGTCATGGCGCGGCGTCGTCGGCGGCGGATTGATAGGTGCACTGAGCGTCGTCCGCCTTCGCGAAAACCCTTACCGCGCTTTCCCTCATTCTGAAAAAAATGCGCGCGTGGTTTCATTCAGTCTGCTGGCGAGTTAGCGACGCGCCAGCATTCATCTAAAGAGCTCGACCCGCCCCGTGACAACGGCGCGGGTCTTTTTTTGTCGACCCGGACTTGGCGGTCCGACCCCATGCAAAGCTCGGTCGATTCCTTGCGCGGGATCTCGAAAAATTGACCGCCTCTTCGAACGACCCGCAACGCATCGTCGGGTGGCCTATTAAGCGCTCTCTTCATATCCCAATTTTTCAGCGCATTTACAACGGTTGCTGACTTCGCGGGCGGCGTTGTCAAAAAGTCACACCTTGATCGTATTTAAGCAAACGCTTTCATTGAAAGCCGCATGTAGTCTAGGTCTCATCAAATCAAGTTTTGCAACACGTTATTGCGAAATCCGCAACAACCTAGAACAACTAGTGTTTCTACTAATGAGTCGGTGAATTTAAGACCCCTAGTATCCGAGCGTTCCCTGAAAACCGCGGCGGGGACCGGGTCGTTCATTAGGCATGCGTATCCGCTGCAAACCTTCACCCCATCCGGGTGCTCACAACTTGCAATCCGTCTCGGAGACCACTTAATGAAGAAATCGCTCATCGCTCTCGCAGTGACGAGTGCCGTGTCAGTACCGGCATTCGCGCAGAACAGCGTCACGCTTTACGGCATCATCGACCTCGGCATCACGTACGTGAACAACACCGGCGGGCACTCGCAGTGGCAAGAGCAAAGCGGCATCGTGCAAGGCAGCCGCTGGGGCTTGAAGGGCGTTGAGGATCTCGGCGGCGGCACGAAGGCCATCTTCCAATTGGAAAACGGCTTCAACGCCGCCAAGGGCACGCTCAGCCAGGGTAGCCGCGAGTTCGGCCGTCAAGCCTACGTCGGCCTGACGAACGACACCTACGGTACGTTGACCTTGGGCCGCCAGTACGACCCGGTCGTCGACAACGCACAGCCGACGACGTTCAACGGTCAATGGGGCGCCCTGTTCTCGCACCCGGCCGATATCGACAACACCGACAACGGTTTCCGTATCAACAACGCGGTCAAGTATGTGTCGCCGCGCTTCTACGGCGTGCAGGCTGAAGGCTTCTATGCATTCGGCGGCCAACCTGGCCAATTCAGCCAGAACAGCACGGTTGGCGGCGGCCTGAACTACTCGGCCGGCCCGCTGTACATCGGCGCTGGCTACTTCTTCGCGAAGAACCCGGCAAACACGTCGGGCAATCCGAACGGCCAATTCAACGACGGCAACTTTGTCAATGACCAAAAGCCGACCGCTGTCACGTCGAGCTCTGGTATTTGGGGCCTCGTGGGTGTTCCGTCCAACATGCAATCCATCAGTGCGGGTGCTTCGTACATTCTGGGTCCGGTGCAGTTCGGCGGCAACTTCTCGAACGTTCGCTTCGAAAACGCCAACGGCGTAACGGGCAACACCGTGTGGTTCGACAGCTACGAACTCTGGGGTCAATACCATCTGACGCCGGCAGCGACGCTGGGTGCCGGCTACACGTACACGAACGGCAAGGTCAACGCTACGGGCCAGAAGCCGAAGTATGGTCAGTTCAATGCGATCGCCGACTACGCGCTGTCGAAGCGCACCGACGTCTACCTGATGGGTATCTACCAGCACGCGATGAGCGGCGGCGTCACGGCCGACATCTACGCGGCGCAGTTCGGCGGTGGCGCGAGCTCGAACTCGAACCAGGTCGCCGCGCGCGTCGGCATCCGCCACAAGTTCTAAAAGCGGTATCAGTTCGGCAAGATCCGGCGGCGCACGCGTTTGCCGGATCCTGTTCCGATTGCAAAAGCCCCGCATCGCGCGGGGCTTTTTTTATGGCGCGCGACGAGAAGCGAAAACGCCGCTCTCGCTCAACGCGCGACTACGCATCCGCGGCCGGTTTCGCCGCACCCATCGACCGCACCGGCCACCCATGCCAACGCACGACGAGCACCCGTCCGACGAAGCAAAGCGCGCCCGTCACCGCGATCGTGGTCCCCATGCCCTTCGGCGAGCCGTCGTGAAACGCGCCGACCGCAATGCTCGCGAGAGCGCCGAGCGCGAGTTGCATCGCACCGAACACGGCTGCGGCAGCGCCCGCGTTGTGCGGATAGCGATGCATCAGATCAGTCGTGCAATTGGCCGACAACAGCCCTACCACACCCACCACGAAGAACAGGCACACCACGATCGACCACAGCCCGCCCCACCCCGTCAGGCACGCGATCGCGACCGCAAACGACGCGACGCAACTGACTAGCGCCGCCGCCTTGATGATCGCGAGCGACCCGAAGCGGCCGATCAGACGCGTATTCAGGAAGTTCGCGAGCATGATGCCGACGACGTTCAGGCCGAACAGAAAGCCGTAGTGCTGCGGCTTCACGTGGAAGTAGTCGATATAGACGAAGGGCGTCGCCGTGATGTACGCGAACATCGAAGCGAACGCCATGCCGCCGCAGAGGACGTGGCCGAGCGCAACGGGATCGGTGATCAGGTGCCCGTACACCGCGAACGACTTCAGCACCGCGGCGCTCTTGCGCTTCTCTTTCGGCCAGGTCTCGGGCACGCGGAAGTACGCGAGCGCGGCACAAAGCGCGCCGAACAGCGTTAAGAATACGAACACCGCGCGCCAGCCGCCCAACAGTAGCACCTGACCGCCGACGAGCGGCGCGAGCAGCGGCCCGATCGCCGTGACGATCGCGACCATCGACAGCACGCGCGCCGCGTCGGTCGGCTCGTGCGCGTCGCGCGCGATGGCCCGCGCCAGCACCGACGCCGCGCCCGCCCCAAGCGCCTGCAGAAAGCGCACGGCGACGAGCACATCGATCGACCACGACACGACGCAGCCAATGCTCGCCAACGTGAAAAGCGCAATGCCGCCGAGCAGCACGGGCCGTCGCCCCAAGGTGTCCGAGAGCGGCCCGTAGAGCAGCATGCCGACCGAAAAGCCGAACATGAAGCTCGTGAGCGTGGCCTGCGCTGCCGCGGCACTGACCGCGAACGACTGAGCGATCGACGGCAGGCTCGGCAGATACATATCAGTGGCAATCGGCCCGCAGGCGGCGAGCGCGCCAAGCAACAGGATCAGCCGGCCATCGGGCCGGCGTTTGACGACGTGAGACATGGGGAAATCCGAAAGAAGCGGCCCGGCAGGCAGGCCTTGCGAAACGCTGACAACAAGCCGGCATTGTACTTGACGGTACTAATTACCAGCCGGCGGCGTGCGACGACGACGCGGAAGAAGCCCTGGACGGAGCCGATGGCCAATCGGCCGAGCCCGGCAATCCGGCACGACTCCGGTACAATTTGAGCCATCTTTTCGCGCGCGAGAAGCGCCTCTTTGGCGCCGCTTGCGAGCGCTCCGCCTCTCATCCAGCAGATTTCATCCCATGTCCAAGAATCAAGCTCTGTTCGAACGCGCCCAGCTCACCATCCCCGGCGGCGTGAACTCGCCGGTTCGCGCATTCCGTTCGGTCGGCGGCACGCCGCGCTTCATCGAGCGCGCACAAGGCCCGTACTTCTGGGACGCCGACGGCGCGCGCTATATCGACTACATCGGCTCCTGGGGTCCGATGATTCTCGGCCACGTACACCCTGAAGTGCTCGAAGCGGTGCAGCGCGTACTCGCAAACGGCTTCTCGTTCGGCGCACCGACCGAAGCTGAAATCGAAATCGCCGAGGAAATCTGCAAGCTCGTGCCGTCGATCGAACAAGTGCGGCTCGTGTCGAGCGGCACCGAGGCGACCATGAGCGCGCTGCGTCTCGCGCGCGGCTTCACAAACCGCAGCCGCATCGTGAAGTTCGAAGGCTGCTATCACGGCCACGCCGACAGCCTGCTCGTGAAGGCCGGCTCGGGCCTCCTCACGTTCGGCAACCCGACCTCGGCGGGCGTGCCCACCGACATCGCGAAGCACACCACCGTGCTCGAATACAACAACGTCGCGGCTCTCGAAGAAGCGTTCGCGGCGTTCGGCGGCGAGATCGCGTCGGTGATCGTCGAGCCGGTCGCGGGCAACATGAATCTCGTGCGCGCGACGCCCGAGTTCCTGCAGGCGCTGCGGCGCCTGTGCACGCAGCACGGCGCCGTGCTGATCTTCGACGAAGTGATGTGCGGCTTCCGCGTCGCGCTCGGCGGCGCGCAGGCGCTCTATGGCATCACGCCCGACCTGACGTGTCTCGGCAAGGTGATCGGCGGCGGCATGCCGGCAGCCGCGTTCGGCGGACGGCGCGACATCATGGCCCATCTCGCCCCGCTCGGCGGCGTGTATCAGGCGGGCACGCTGTCGGGCAACCCGATCGCCGTCGCCGCAGGCTTGAAGACGCTGCAATTGATCCAGGCGCCTGGCTTCTACGACAACCTCTCCGCGCAAACCGCGCGCCTCGTGAGCGGCCTCACCGCCGCGGCGCGCGACGCCAAAGTGCCGTTCGTCGCCGACGCGATCGGCGGCATGTTCGGCCTCTATTTCACCGAGCAGATCCCCACGAGCTTCGCCGATGTCACGCGCTGCGACATCGCGCGCTTCAACGCCTTCTTCCACAAGATGCTCGACGCGGGCGTGTACTTCGCGCCGTCGGCGTACGAGGCGGGCTTCGTGTCGATCGCGCACGACGACGCCGTGATCGACGCCACCATCGATGCCGCGCGCGGTGCGTTCGCCGCACTGTCGGCCTAAAGCCAACCACCGTCAATCAAGGCATACGCCGCGATGTTTTCCGAAACCGACTTCATCCATATGCAGCGCGCGCTCGCCCTCGCGGCGCGCGGCATGTACACGACGACGCCGAATCCGCGCGTCGGCTGCGTGCTCGTGAAAAGCGGCGTCGTGATCGGCGAAGGCTTCACGCAGCCCGCCGGCCAGGACCACGCCGAAGTGCGCGCGCTTAAGGATGCCCGCGCGCGCGGCAACGATCCGCGCGGCGCGACCGCCTATGTGACGCTCGAGCCGTGCAGCCACTTCGGCCGCACGCCGCCGTGCGTGAATGCGCTGATCGACGCGCAAGTCGAGCGCGTGATCGCCGCGATGGAAGATCCGAATCCGCAGGTGTCGGGACGCGGCCTCGCGATGCTGCGCGAAGCCGGCATCGACGTGCGCTGCGGCCTGCTCGCGAACGAGGCGCATGAGATGAACATCGGCTTCGTATCGCGCATGACGCGCGGCCAGCCGTGGGTACGCATGAAGGTCGCGAGCTCGCTCGACGGCCGCACCGCCCTGCCCTCCGGCGAAAGCCAGTGGATCACGGGCAACGCCGCGCGCGCCGACGGCCACGCCTGGCGCGCACGCGCCTGCGCGATCCTGACCGGCATCGGCACCGTGCGCGAAGACGATCCGCAACTGACCGTGCGCTCGGTCGCGACGACACGCCAGCCGCAGCGCGTATTGATCGACAGCCGCCTCGAAGTGCCGCTGACGGCGCGCATCCTTGAAGGCGCGCCGCCGCTGATCTTCTGCGCATCGATCGACCAACACAACGCCGATCACGCCGTCTCGCTCGCCGCGCGCGGCGCGGAGATCGTGCCGATCGCGAACGCGCACGGCAAGGTCGATCTGCCGTCGATGCTCAAGATCCTCGGCTCGCGCGGCATCAACGAACTGCATGTCGAAGCGGGGCACAAGCTGAACGGGTCGCTGTTGCGCGAGGGCTGCGTCGACGAATTGCTCGTCTATGTCGCGCCGAGCCTGCTCGGCGCCGAATCGGCGGGAATGTTCGACCTGGCCGCACCCGCAACGCTCGACGCGCGCAAGCGCCTCGCTTTCCACTCGGTCGAGCGAATCGGCGACGACTTGCGCGTGCTCGCGCGCTTCGTGCCGGCCGACTCCTCAACCGACGCCACTCGCTAACTCTCAGGAAACCACACGATGTTTACAGGAATCGTCGCGGCGGTCGGCCGCATCGAATCGATCCAGCCGCTCGGCGGCGCACCGGACGCGGGCGTGCGCCTGACGGTGAACGCCGGCTCGCTCGGCCTCGAAGACGTCGCGCTCGGCGACAGCATCGCGATCCAGGGCGCGTGCATGACGGTGATCGCGAAAACAGCGCAGACGTTCGACGTCGACGTGTCGCGCGAAAGCCTGGATTGCACGGTGGGTCTTGCGCAAACCGGCGACGTGAATCTCGAGAAGGCAATGCGCGCACACGATCGTCTCGGCGGACACATCGTGTCGGGGCACGTCGACGGACTTGGCACGGTCACGCATTTCGCGCCGGTCGGCGAATCGCAGGAGTTGCGTGTGCTCGCGCCGCGCGAGATCGGCCGCTTTCTCGCATACAAGGGTTCGATTACCGTGAACGGCGTGAGCCTCACGGTGAACTCGGTGAACGATCGCGACGACGGCTGCGAGTTCTCGATCAACCTGATCCCGCACACCGTCGAAGTGACGACGCTCAAGCATCTCGCGCCGGGCGTGAAGGTCAATCTCGAGATCGATTTGATCGCGCGGTATGTGGAGCGGATGTTGTCGACGGCGTCACAGTAAAGCAGCTCACGTCACCGCCGGCTCATCACTAAACGCAGCCAATTCCCGCACCAAGCTCTGCGCCGCCAGCTTCACCAGTGCACCACCCTTGTCCGGGCTCGCCTGCGCCGGGTCCGAACCGATGCGTCCATCCGGGTAGCGGGCGCGGAAGTCGAGCGCCTCGCGGATCGGGCCCGTCGGCGCGATTTGCGGCGCGTAGTCGGCCGATTTGATCGAGCCGGGCAGCGCCCACTGGGTGATGGCGATCTCCGAAGGAGTCGCGTGAGAGCCATGGCCGGTCGGAAACTGCTCGCGCGCCAATTCGCCCACGCCCTCCAGGTCCCACCAGTTGCACAGCTTCATCGCGAATCCGGCCCGGCGCCCGGCGAAGCTGGCTTCGGCGTACACCTCGGAGAAGGCCGCCTCGATCGACGCGATGTTGCCGCCGTGGCCGTTGAGAAACAGGATCTTCTCGAAGCCGTGGCCCGCCAGCGAACGGATCCAGTCGCCGATTGCCGCGATGAAGGTCGACGGGCGCAGCGAAATCGTCCCCGGAAAGGCCAGATGATGTTGCGCCATGCCGATGTTGAACGTCGGCGCGACCAGAATATCGGCGGTCTTCTCCGCCTCGCGCGCGATGATCTCGGGACACAGCCAGTCAGTGCCGAGCAAGCCGGTCGGACCGTGCTGCTCGTTCGAGCCGATCGGAACCACGATGGTGCGGCTCTTCGTCAGAAACTGCGCTACCTCGGACCACGTCGATAGATGCAAAAGCATGGTGAACTCCTTTGTTTGGCCGGCTCCTGCGGAAACGCGAAGCGATAGCCGGTTTCGGTTTGCCGATAGTGTCAGCGGCCAGCCTGCCGAGCAATAGCAACTAAGCTCACGTTCCGTTGCCTAGTGAGCAACACCGTTGTGCAGCCGTAGTGGGCAGCTGCGTTCAGCAGCAGTCTAGCGGCCATGTTCCGCATCGGCGGCATCGGCGAACATCGTCATACGGCGCAGGATCCACTCGAGCAATTCATGCGCGGCCGCGACGAGCGGCCTGCCCGATTTGACGAGCACCCTCGCCTTGATGCCGCGAAACAGCGGATGATCGATCGGCACGATCGCGAGCTCGCCCGCCGCGATTTCCGTATAGGCCGCGAATTCCCCGATGAGCGTCACGAAGTTTTCCGATGCGACGAGGCGCTTCAACGCCATCAGCGAATTGGTGGTCACCGTCGGGCGGATCGCGACGTTCTCCGCGAACTCGAGCAGTTTGGCCGCGTGGCCGATGCCGTAGGTCGCGGGCATCAAGGCAAGCGGATAGGCGAGCATGTCGTCGATGCTGGCGGAGCCGCCTCGCAGCGCGAGCGGATGGTCGCGCCGGACCAGCAGCACGATCGGCTGCGGCGAGCTTGCCCGATATTCGATCGAAGGATGCGGCGGCGGGTTGTAGGCGAGCCCGATATGCGCGCGGCTTTCGGCGACCTCGGTCAGCAAGTCGTCGACAGGCAGCGCCTCCACACCGATCTCCACCTTCGGATAGCGCTTCCAGAACGGGATCAGCACTTCGTCGACCAAGGCGTCGACATAGCCTTCGCTGACGGCCAGCTGGACATGTCCCAGTTGAAGCCCCTTCAACGCAAGCAGCCGGTCTTCGAGTTTTTCCTGTTGCGACCGGTAGCCTCTCCAGAACTCCAACAGATGCGCCGCGGCCTCGGTCGGCTTGACGCCGCGTGCCTGGCGCTCGAAGAGCGTCGTGCCAAGCTCGTCCTCCAGCAGCTTGATCTGCCGCGTGATGACCGACGGCGACGTATTGAGGCTATCGGCCGCGCCGCGGATCGTGCCGTGCGTCAGCACCTCGTGAAAGTACCGCAGACGTTGCTGATTGATCTCCCGCATGACGAATTCTCCCGATCCATGTCGTTGCCTTTGCAGCAACGATACGTGAACTTAGTTGCTGTTGCTCGACAGATCGAACGCCGCCACCATGAGTTCACGCGAAAAGCGGAACGACACACCAACGATTGGAGACACGCATGTCAGCAATACCCAACGTCACGGGAGGAGACGCCACGGCGGCGCTCTACAACCGAATCAATTGGCGGCTGCTGCCGTTCCTGCTGATCTGCTACGTCTTCGCGTATCTGGATCGCGTCAATGTCGGCTTTGCCAAGCTGCAGATGCAAAGCCACCTCGGACTCTCCGATGCCGCATATGGTGTCGGGGCTGGCATCTTCTTCCTCGGGTATGTGCTGTTCGAACTGCCGAGCAATCTGCTGTTGCCGCGAGTCGGCGCAAAAAAAACGTTCGCACGCATTCTGGTGCTGTGGGGCATCACGTCGGCATGCATGCTCTTCGTGCGCAACGTGCCGGCGTTCTATGGCATGCGCTTCCTGCTCGGGGTCTTCGAAGCCGGCTTCGCGCCGGGGATGATCTATTACCTGTCGTGCTGGTACGGTCCGGCGGGAATGGCGCGGGCGATCGCGATCGTCTTTGTCGCGGGCCCGCTCGGCGGGATCGCGGGCGGGCCGCTTTCCGCGTGGCTCATCACCGTGTTCGACGGCACCGCCGGCCTCGCCGGGTGGCAATGGATGTTTCTAGCCGAGGGGCTGCCGTGCATCGCGCTCGGCGTGCTCACGCTCTTTGTGCTGCCCGACCAGCCCCAAGACGCGCGCTGGCTGGACGAACGGGAGAAGCGCCTGCTCGCAGCGGAGCTTACCGAGGGCGCGGCTCGTTCCCACTCGTTCAAAGCCGTGCTTCGCGACGGCAGAATTTATGTCCTCGCGCTCGCTTACTTCTGCATCATCGCGTCGATCTACGCGATCAGCTTCTGGCTGCCGACCATACTCAAAGCGCAGGGGGTCGCCGACACGATCACGCTCGGCTGGTATTCGGCCCTTCCGTATCTCGCCGCCGCCATCGGCATGGTCGCGATCGGCCGCAGATCAGACCGGCTCGGCGAACGACGCTATCACTGCGCACTGCCGGCGATCGCCGCTGCGCTGCTGCTGGCTGCATCGGTGCTGTCGGACGGCAACCTCGCCGTCTCGCTCGTTCTGCTGACGCTGGCCACAGCGGGGCTTTGGATGGCCTACACGGTGTTTTGGGCGATGCCGTCCGAATACATCAAAGGGCCGGCGGCAGCGGGAGGCATCGCCCTCATCAATACGATCGGCTTGTCGGGCGGGTTCTGGGGACCGGCGATCATCGGCTGGACGAAGGCCGCAACCGGCAACCTGCATCTCGGGTTCTTGGTCATGGCGTGCTTGCCGATGCTCGCGTCGGTCCTGATTCTTGGAGTACGGAGAGCCGACGCTGTCGCTGTTCCGGTGCAGCCGTGATGCCCCCAATTGGCCGCCCCGCAAATTGACCGGCGACGTGAAGTTGTTCGACGTATCGACCGAAGTTGACGACAATGTTCCTAATTGAACCATTGCGGGCGTGCTCCGTTGTTGGAAACGCCGCTGAATCCAAAAGGAAACATGAGACGACTGTTCCTCGCCGCGCTCGCTGCCACCTCTTTCGCGACTTGCGTTCATGCGCAAAGCAACGCGTCTGGCCCGCTCGCCACACCTGCGGGTCAATTGCAATTCGCGCGCGTTGACCGCGATTTCGTCGGGATGCTCGACAAGGACGTTTTCGATCGCTTCAGCGCTAACGCGCTCACGCATTTCGATGACGTCGACAGCGCAAATGACAACGTCACGCGCACGCTCGTGCAGACTGACTCCGGCCCAGTGCTGTACGACTTTCGCCGCCGTCCGCCACTTGTGCAACGCTCCGGTAAGCGCATGACGGTGAGGCGCGTGTTCTGGCAAGGCGATGAAGTCGTGATGCAAAGCTCGCAAGGCTGGTTCCGCTTCCAAGGCGGCGTGCTGACGAAGCTGCAGTCGTCTACCACGACGTACCGTTGATCGGGCGCGTACCCGAACATACGGCTGACGCAACCAGTGCTGGATCAGTGGCCGCTCGCAAGCGGCCACTGCACACCACTTCAACCCTGCTTCGTCGCCTTCTTCGCGGATGACGCCGCAACCTTCGCCTGCTGCGCGGCCGTCTCGTTCTGCTCGATGATCTTCGCGATCTCTGCGTCCGCTTGCGCGCCGTACTGCGCAAACACATCGGTGCGATACGTCGTGTTCACGGCCGCCGCGAGCTGGGTGCCCGTGTCGTCGCGCGTGTCGGCGTCGACCGTCATCGACAGCCCAATGCGCAGCGGATGCGCTTCCAATTCCTTCGGGTCGAGTTGCACACGCACCGGCAGCCGCTGCACGATCTTGATCCAGTTACCGGTCGCGTTCTGCGCCGGCAGCGTCGCGAACGCACTACCCGTGCCCGCCGAGAAGCCGATCACGCGGCCATGGTACTTCACGCTCGAACCGTAGACATCGGCCGTCATCGTGACCGGCTGGCCGATCCGCATCCGGCGCAGTTGCACTTCCTTGAAGTTCGCATCGACCCACACGCCGTCGAGCGGCACGATCGACATCAGCGGCGTGCCCGGGCCCACGCGCTCGCCGACTTGCACGGAGCGCTGCGCGACGTAGCCCGTCACCGGCGCGGGCAGCGTGTTGCGCGCGTAGTCGAGGTAGGCGTCGCGAACCTTCGCGGCGGCGGCTTGCACGTCCGGGTGCTGCTCGATCGAGGTGCGGTCGGTCAGGGCGTGGTTCGATTGCGACTGCTGGCGGGCGGCGTCAAGCGAAGCCTGCGCGGCGGCCACGGCATCGCGGGCGTGCGAGACGTCTTCGGCCGACACCGCGCCGGTGTTCTGCACCGCGACACGGCGCTTCAAATCGTCCTGCGCTTTGGAGAGATCCGACTCTCGCTGCGCGATGTTCGCCGCGTAGTAGTCGTTGTTGACGTAGAGTGTGCTCACTTGGCGCACGGCCTGCCCGAGCGCCGCCTCGGCGTTCAGCAGCGCGATTCTCGAATCGGCCGGGTCCAACGTGACGACCGGGTCGCCCGCTTTCACGATCTGCGTGTCGTCCGCGTTGACGGCGTTCACCGTGCCCGTCACCTGCGGCGTGAGCTGCACGAGGTTGCCGTTGACGTAGGCGTCGTCGGTCGACTCGTGATATTGCCCGTACGTGAAGTAGTACGCGCCGTACGCCGCGCCTGCCACCACGACGCCGATACCCAGCAGCGCGAGCCACAGCTTGCGCTTGCCCGATGCTTGCGGCGGCGTTCCATCCGGCTTGGTGGCGGCGGGAGCATTGCGGGCATCTTTGCTGTTCGATTGGGCCGATTCCGCGCTCGTGCGGTCGGACGTGATGGAATCGCTCATTTCAATTCTCCAGAGAGTTTTTGCGAACGTGCCGGTTCAACGCGCGGCGACGACGGGATTGGACGTTGCAGCGGAAGCTGCTTTATGGGTTGCATCGGGGGTGGCATCGGACGACGTGTCGACATAGCCGCCGCCGAGCGCCGAGGCGAGCGCGATCTGCTGGTCGCGCCGGTTCATCAGCAAGTTGGCGACGGACTGATCGGCCTGCAGCGCGTTCATGTCGGCATTGAGCACGGTCAACTGGTTGGTCAGGCCGCCCTTGTATTGCGTGATCGCGAGATCGTCGGCCTGACGCGCGTCTTGTTGCGCCGCCTGCGCATCGGCGAGCTGCGCGTCGCTCGAGTGGATCTGCGCGAGTTGCGTCGCCACGTCGCTCAAGGCGGTGATCAGCGTCTGGTTGTAGGTCGCCACCGCTGAGTCGAAGTCGGCGTAGCGGCCCTTCAATTGCGCACGCAGCGCGCCCGCATCGAAGATCGGCAGATGGATCGCCGGACCTGCGCTTGCCTCACGGCTCGCAGCCGTGAGGAAGCGGCCGAAGCCGAACGCGTCGAGGCCGATCGCGGCGCTCAGGTTGATGTCCGGATAGAACTCGGCCTTCGCTTCCTTCACTTCGTGCGTGATCGAATCGACGCGCCAGCGGGCCGCGACGATGTCCGGGCGGCGGCTCACGAGGTCGGCGGGCAGGTTGTCCGGCAGACGCACTTCGTCGCCGACGCCAAGCGCGGGCCGCGCGATCGTGAGACCGCGGTCCGGGCCTTCGCCCATCAGCGCGGCCAGCTGGTAGCGCGTGGTCAGGATGCTGCCGTCGAGGGCGGACACCGTGGAGCGGGCGGTCGCGAGATTCGCCTGCGCCGTCTTGCGCTCGACTTCGGTATCGAGCCCGGTCGCGATGCGGCCGGCCGTGATGCGGTCGATGTCCTGGCGGCGCTCCACTTCCTGCTGCGCGATGTCGCGCAGCACGTAGAGCCGGGCGAGCTGGTTGTAGGTGCGGGCAATCGTGGTCGTGAGCGTGAGCTTGACGACTTCCGCGTCAGCCTCGGTCGCCTGCAGATCGGAGACCGACGCCTTGAGCGCTTCGCGATTCTTGCCCCACAGGTCCAGATCGTACGAGGCGCTCAACAGGCCGCTGTTCTCGGTTTGCCAGCTGCCACCGAAGGGCGGCGGCACCAGCGCGTTCGCGCTGTACTGCTCGCGCTTGAGCGAGTAGTCGGCGTTCACGCTCGGCATCGTGCTGGCCTTCGCGGTCTCCGTATAGGCTTGCGCCGCTGCGATGCGGGCGCGCGCCTGCGCGATCGTCGGGCTGCCCTTGAGCGCTTCGTCGATCAGCGCCTTCAGTTGCGCGTCGCCGAACTGGTCGGCCCAATCGGCCGCCGGCCAGTGGCCGCTTTCCGACGGCAGGCTCTGCGTCGTCTGGAACTGTTGCGGCTGGGCCATCTGCTTGTCGCTGTGAATGCCCGCGTAGTTGACACAGGCCGACAGCATGGCCACCAGGAGCACCGACAGCCCCGCCTTCATCGCACGGACGCCGCGGCCTTGTTTAACAATCTGCGTTTGCATTGTCTGACTCGTCAGATTAATGATTAAAAAAAGGGGAGCGCCGCGGCGCTCACTCGCCGATGAACTTGTCGAGCAGGCGGCCCAGTTCCTGGAACTCCGCCTTCGTGAACGTCCTCAACCGCACATTCAGTACTTCCGGCGCGATCCTCGGAAGTTCGGCCGCCACTTCCAGACCTTTCTTCGTCAGCGCCAGGTTGACCACGCGGCGATCTTCCACGCTGCGCGAGCGCTCCAGCAATCCCTTCGACTCCAGCTTGTCCAGCATGCGCGTCATGAGGCCCGTGTCGACCGACAGCAGCTTCGAGAGCTCGAACGGCGTGGAAGCCAAGCCGCGCTGCAGCGCCAGAACAATGCCCATCTGCGGGCTGGTGATGTCGAGGTCCTTGAGCGCCGCGTCCATTTCCGCAATGATCTGGTTACGCGCCTTGGTCAGCTTGAACCCGACGCTTTCTGTCAGTGCGAAGTTTTCGGGGGTGTAGTGCTTCATGGCGCGTCCTCGGTGTTGATGACCATCACAATAACTGCAAAGTCAGATTCTGGCAAGCGAATTTTTGAGATTTCTTCCTGCCCCGCCGACGCGCCCTATTCCCTCGCTCAGTGACCGCCCGCACCCGCGGCGTTTGCTGCCCCATCCTTGCTCGGCTTCGTGATCCAGATGAGCGGAATGATCACGATGAAGATCACCGCCGACAGCCAGGCGATATCGTTCAGGCCGAGCATCGCCGCCTGCGCGCTCATTTGCGACTCGAAAAAGGCTTGGGCCTTGAAGGCACTCGCGTGGAGCGTCGTCTGAATGTTAGCGATGGCTTGTACGTACGCCGGGTTGGTCGCGCTGGTCTGCTCGGCGAGCTGCGAATGGTGCAGGATCGTCCGGTTGTTCCAGGTGTTCTGCATGAGCGAGGTGCCCACCGCGCCCGCAAAGACCCGCACGAAGTTTGACAAGCCCGCGGCCGCAGGGATCTTCTCCGGCGGCAAGCCCGACAGGATGATCGCCGTAAGCGGCGTGAAGAACATCGCCATCGGGATGCCCATCAGCAGGGTCGGCAGCACGAGCGTGTGGACATCGACGTCGGTCGTGTACAGCGAACGCATCATGAACACGCCCGCAAAGCCGAGGAAGGCGACCGTCGCCAGCATTCGCATGTCGGTCTTCGGCATGATCTTGCCCATCACCGGCGCCAGGATCACCGCGAAGATGCCGAGCGGCGCCGTCACGAAGCCCGCGTCGACGGCCCGATAGCCGAGATACTCCTGAATCCAGGTCGGAAAGATCACGAGGTTGGCGAAGAACACCGCATACGAGACCGAAATCGCGACCGTGCCACCCATGAAGTTGCGCTGCTTGAAGAGGCGCAGATCGACGATCGGCTTGGCCTCGGTCAGCTCCCAGATCAGGAAGAACGCGAACGCGATCACCGCGACGATCGTGAGCACCCAGATCACGGGCGATTCGAACCAGGCGAGATCCTTGCCCTTATCGAGCATGATTTGCAGCGCGCCCACCCAGACGATGAGCGAGATGAGCCCCACCTTGTCGACCGCCAGCTTGCGCGAGGGCGTTTCACGCTTGTGGTAAAGCGCCCAGACCACCGCCGCGGCGAACAGGCCGACCGGCACGTTGATGTAGAAGATCCACGACCAGCTGTAGTTGTCGGTGATCCAGCCGCCCAGGGCCGGCCCCGCGATCGGCCCGACGGTCGCGGTCATCGCCCACAGCGACAGCGCGCTCGAGCTTTTTTCGCGCGGAAACGTGGAGAGCAAGAGCGCCTGCGACAGCGGCACGAGCGGCCCCGCCACCGCGCCTTGCACGATACGAGCCGCGAGCAGGATCGGCAGGCTGGGCGCGAAACCGCACGCGGCGGACGACACGACGAACAGCAGAATCGCGGCGACGAAGAGCTTGACCGTCCCGACCCGTTGCGTGAGCCAGCCGGTCAGAGGAATCGACACCGCGTTGGCCGCCGAGAACAGCGTGATGACCCACGTGCCCTCGTCGACCGATACGCCCAGGTCGCCGGAGAGCGTCGGGATCGCAACGTTGGCGATCGACGAATCCAGCACGTTCATGAAGGTGGCCAGGGCGACCGCGAACGCGCCCAGTGCGAATTGCCAGCCAACCAATGGCGCCGGAGCGCTCGCGTTTTTCGGCGGGTTCATATTGCGTCCTTTAAGGGTTTCGACGCCCGGCTGTCCTGGGGCCGTCGTCATTTATCTGATACGTCAGATATTTGGGCAAAAAAAATGGCTCATCCGGCCATCAACTTACTGAGGAGACGGCACAAAGTGTCGAACTCCAGCGGACTGAAGCTCGACAAGCGCCGGTTCAACACGGCCGGGGCGATTTCCGCGACCCGCGCGGCGGCTTTGCGCCCCGCTTCGGTCAACGCGAGGTTGACCACCCGCCGGTCCAGGCTGTTGCGAGCTCGGCGCACGAGCCCCTCCTTTTCCAATCGATCGACCACACGTGTGACGAATCCCGCATCGACGGCAAGCAGCTTGGCCAGCCCGACCGGCGTGCGCGCCCCGCCCCGGGCAAGGATCAGCAGCGCGCCGGCATGCGAGCTGCTGATGCCGGTGTTCGCGAGCGCTACGTCCATTTCCGCGTTGAGCAGATTGCGCGCCTTGCCGAGCGCGAAACCGATGTTCTGGAACGGCAGAAAACTGTCTTCGCTGTAGTAGTCCATAGCTGATACCTCCGTTTCTGATTTTCACTATATCTGACTTTGCAGATATGCGCAAAGACTTTTTTGAGACGACCTGATATCGTGGCCGCGTCAGGGGCCTCCAGGAAACGAAAGCGCCATGCTGAAGCTCGATGCACGCGACCGCGCGATGCTGAACGGCGAGTTCGGAGCCGGGGCAGCGCTCGCGATGCGCATCGTCGCGCGCACCGCGAATGTGATGCGAGCGACGCATCTGATCGACGTTTCCTCGGCTCATATCGACGGGTGCCTGTATCACGGGCCCGTGAGCCTGGACTTCGTCGAGCGCTTTGTCGAAAGCGGAACGAAAGTCGCAATACCGACCACCTTGAACGTCGGCTCGCTCGATCTGATCCACCCGGAGCTTTTCCACGGCGACACGAACGTCCGTCAGGCGGCGGAGCGCTTGATGAAGGCCCACCTCGAACTGGGCTGTGAAGCGAGCTTCACCTGCGCGCCCTATCAGCTGAAGCACCGCCCGAAGCTCGGCGACCAAATTGCTTGGGCGGAATCCAATGCGATCGTCTTTGCCAATTCGGTGCTGGGCGCGCGCACGAGCCGCTATGGCGATTTCCTCGATCTCAGCGCGGCCGTCACCGGCCGCGCGCCGTACGCCGATTTGCATGTGAAGGAGAATCGCGCGGCGCGGATCGTGTTCGACGTCGCGGACTTCGCCACGCTGCCCGGGCGGGACGTGTTCTTCGCCGCGTTGGGCCTGCTGCTCGGCAAGGAAGCAGGGGCCACGGTCGCCGCCCTCGTCGGCCTGCCCGCCGACACCACCGAAGACGAACTTAAAGCGCTCGGCGCCGCCGCGGCATCGAGCGGCGCGGTCGCGCTGTTCCATGCCATCGGCATCACCCCCGAAGCGCCGACGCTCGGCGACGCTACGCAAGGACACCCGCCGCTGAAAACCGTGCACGTCTCACTGGACGATCTCGCGTCAGTGCGCCGCCGGTTAAACCAAGCGCAAGCCGGCGACCCGCTCGTCGCGGTGAGTCTCGGCACGCCGCATTTTTCCATCGCCGAATTCGAGCGGCTCGCCGCATTGTTTGCGCAGCATGCGGGCGAGCCGCGCTGCGATTTCTACGTCAACACGAGCCGCTTTATTTTGTGGCAGCTCGAAGCATCGGGGATCGCACAGCGACTTGCCACGCGCGGCGTGCAGATCGTCGTCGATACGTGCACTTACATCACGCCTGTGATGAAGAACATGACGGGCCTCGTGATGACGAACTCGGCGAAGTGGGCCCACTATGCGCCGGCCAATATCGGCGTCTCTGTGGCTTACGGCAGCATGGAAGAATGCGTGCGCTCCGCATTCGAAGGAAAGGTGTGCTTCGATGAACCCGTCCGTTGATAAGAGCGCAGGCGCACAGCGCGACGGCGATCGATCCGTGATCGTGCACGCCGAGGCGTTGGCTAGCGGCAGCGCATGCGGTCCGAAAATCGTGCTTTCGGAACCGCTGAGCTTTTGGGGAGGCTATGACGCTGCTGGCGGATTGATCGTCGACAAGACACACCCAGCCTTTGGCCGCAGCCTCGCCGGGACGATCATGGTAATGCCGCGCGCAAAAGGTTCGAGTTCGAGCAGCAGCGTGCTCGCTGAAGCGATTCGAAACGGCACCGGCCCCGCGGGCATCATCTTGAGCGAGCGCGATCTCATCAT
Organism: Trinickia camelliae; assembly: GCF_053525655.1. Lineage (NCBI taxonomy): Bacteria > Pseudomonadati > Pseudomonadota > Betaproteobacteria > Burkholderiales > Burkholderiaceae > Trinickia > Trinickia camelliae. The sequence goes on along the minus strand of NZ_JBCHAA010000004.1, from coordinate 147,307 downwards.
TGCGATCGGCGTGATCGTCGCGGGCGAGCTCTATGGATTGTCGGTGCCGCTAGTCGTCGTGAAAGACCGGGACTTCGATACGGTCTGCCATACCGGCGCGACGATACGCATCGACGCGCCACACGAAGACGGCCCCGCAACCGTCACGCTGACAACGTAGCCGCCAGCGACGCGGCGATGCGCTCGACGTCGCTCTCATTCGTGCGCCAATTGGAGAACGCGGCGCGCAACGCCCACGTCCCCCCATAGACCGTGCTCGTGACGAACACGTCGCCGCGATCGCGCACTGCCCGCATGAACGCATTGACGCGTTCCTCCGTCGGGTTCTCGGCGAGCGTGAAGCAGACGACGTTGAGCCGCGTCGGCGCAAGCAGCTTCAAGCCCGGCAACGCGGCGATCCGCTCACCCAATTGCCGCGCCAGACGAATATTGCGCTCGACGATTTCGGCGTGCCCCGCTCGCCCGTAGGCCGTCAACGAAAACCACGTCGCCAGCGCGCGCAGCCGGCGCGAGTTCTCCGGCGTCAGATGCACGAAATCGGGGTTGTCGCCCGGCGCGCCGAGATAGGCCGCGCTGTTCTGAAACACGCGCACTTGCAGATCGCGCCGCCGGCTGAACTGCACGGCGGCGTCGTACGGCACGTTGAGCCACTTGTGCAGATCGACGCAAATCGAGTCCGCTTCGTCGATGCCTTTGACCAGCGCCGCGTGCTCGGGCGAGAGCGCCGCGAACGCGCCAAATGCCCCATCGACATGGAGCCAGAACGAATAGCGCGATTTCAACGCAGCGATGGCAGCGAGATCGTCGAAGTCGACCGTATTCACCGTGCCCGCATTCGCCACCACGATGACCGGCTCGCCCTGCAAGCGATCCAGCGCCGCTTCGAGCGCGGCCAGATCGACGGCCTCGCGATCGGGCAGCGTCGCGATCTTTTGCACCGCCTTGCGTCCGATCCCGAGCATCGACAGCGCCTTGTAGACGCTCGAATGCGGCGCGCCAGACAGCACGTGAATCTTCGGCAGCGCACCGACGCCCTCCTCCGCGATGCTCACGCCGCGCTCTTCGCCAAGCCACTCGCGCGCGATCGCCAAGCCGGCGAAGTTCGACATCGTCGCGCCGCTCACCAGCACGCCGCGATGCGCATCGGAGAAGCCGAACAACTGCCGCAATTGCGTGACCGTCTCGCGTTCGAGATCGGGCGCGGCGCTGTCGATACCCGCCGTCGGATTCTGATCGTAGACGCTCGTCAGCCAATCGCCCGCAATCGACGCAGGCGTCGCGCCGCCCGTCACGAAGCCGAGATACCGCGGCCCCGCGCTGCCCGAGAAACCCGGCGCCCAGCGCGTGGCGAACGCTTCGAGCGCGCCTTCAAGGCCGATGCCGTGCTCGGAGAGTGGCACCGCAGCCGCCGTATGTGGCGCGAGCGCGACGGGCCGCAGCGCCACGTCGTTCAACGCGTCGACGGCATGCTCGAGCGTGCGTCCAAGCAGGACGTCGAGGTTGGCGAGATCGTGTGAGAGTTTCGCGTCCATACGCTTCCGTAGGAAAGGTCCGGCGATACGGCGTGGTCCTCGGACCGATCCGTATCGCCGGACTGAATTTGCACTGAGTGCACTAAGAAGAGGAGGTAACGCGAAGAATATCAGCACCTCGCAAACGGCGCTGGAGCGTCGTTTGCGAGTACTTTGGTCTACGTATGGACTCGCTTCGCTGCGATCAGCCGCGATAGCGCGGAGCCGCGCGCTCCTGCTGGAAGCCCGGCAGCATCGCGCGGCGGGCGGTCTCGAGCGCTTCCCACTGGGCCGCGTCATGCAGCGGCGGAATCGTCACGAGCTCACGCCGGTCGAAGCCGACCAGCGCCGCGTCGACGAGTTCGTCCACTTCCATGAGGCCCGGGATCGTGTTGATGTCGCGGCCGGCGCGCTCCCAGATTTCGGTGCGCGTCGCGGCCGGCAACACGGCCTGCACGTACAGTCCTTTCGGCCCGAGTTCCGCTTGCATCGATTGCGAATAGGTCAGCACATAGGACTTGGTCGCCGAGTAAATGCCGGACGGCGCCTCGGGCATGAACGCCATCACAGACGCGATGTTGATGATCGAGCCCTTGCCCTTCGCCACAAAACGCGGAATCACCGCTGCGGCGAGGCGCGTCACAGCGGTCACGTTGAGGCGAATCAGGCGATCGAGCACCTCGACGTCCGTGCCCTCGAGTCCGCGTCCTGCCGAAGCGCCCGCGTTGTTGACGAGCAGGTCGATTCGCTCGTCTTCCACAAGACGTGCTTCAACGCGGCGCAGATCCGCTGCGTCCGTGAGGTCCGCTTGAATGATGTCGATCGAGACGCCCGTCTCTTCGCGCAGGCGCGCAGCGAGCGCTTCCATGCGCTCGCGATCGCGCGCGACGAGCACGAGATCGTAGCCGCGGCGCGCGAGGCGGTCCGCGTAGGTCTTGCCGATTCCAGAAGAAGCGCCCGTGATGAGCGCGGTGCCGGTTGTGCCGTTTGCCTGCTTCGTCATAGCTGATCCCGATAGTGAATTGGAACGCGATGCCGATCACTCATTTTTAAATGATCAACATCATGATTGCGATGATGATCATCATAATCTATCGAGCTGTCAACCCTAATTTTTGGGTCACGATGACGCCCCGCCGCGCTCACATCAGCCCCGCGCAGACCGCCGCCACGATCGAGCCGATGACGAGCACCGCACCGATCGTCTTGCGCCGATTCAACTCGGTCCACAGCAACACGCCCGTCAGCGAGAGCAGGACAATGCCGCCTGCAAGCGTGTCGACCAGCAGCACCCAGCCGATACTCAGGCCGACGCCTTTGTGCAGATTGTTCAGCGTCGCGAGAAACGAGTTGTCGTTGCGCTTGATCGTCACGTACCCGTTGCCGACCCAATACTCGGCCTGCGTGCTTTCACGCGGCGCCGCAAACGTGATTTGCCAATGCTCCGGCTGGATCGCACTGCGATCGCCCCACGCCACCCGATGCGCAGGCTCTTTCTGCACGCGTCCCGGCACGCCCGTCAATTGCAGTTGTCGCTTGAGCCACTTCGCCAAATCGCGTGGCGTCTCTGGCGCGGGCTGCGGAAGCGGGACCTGCAGCGTCGAGACCTCCGGCTCCCCAATCGGGATTCGCAGCGGGCCGGCGCGATGGTTGAGCAGGAAACCGGTCGTGCCGAACAACAGCCCGAGCGCCGCGCCCCATAGCCCCACCCAACCGTGCACTTTGCGCAGCCATTTGATGAAGGTGGCGCGACGCGAACGTTGTTTCCGGGCGCGCAGTTCCACTTCGTCGAGAACGGCGCCTGCCGACGTCATGCCGCGCTCAACGGCCACGACATCCATTACGTTCGATTCGATCGCGATAGGTTCAGGTGCGTTCACGTCTCGCTCCAGAGGCGCAACAAGTTGTGATAGCAACCCACGAGACTGCGGCGCGCGGCATCGTCGGCCTGCGTCGCGTTCAAGCGCTGGATTGCCGTGTCCATGTCGAACAGCAGCGCGCGCTGCGTATCGCTGCGCACGAGGCTCTGCACCCAGAAGAAGCTCGCGATGCGCGCGCCTCGCGTGACCGGCGTGACTTGATGCAGGCTCGTCGCCGGATAGACGATCATGTCGCCCGCCGGCAGCTTCACTTGCTGGACGCCATACGTATCCTCGATAACGAGTTCGCCGCCGTCGTATTCGTCGGGTGCGGAAAGGAACAGCGTCACGGATACGTCGGTGCGCAGCTTCGCCCCGCCGGGCAAGAGGCGCACCGCGCCGTCCACATGGCTGCCGAACGTCATCCCGCTTTCGTAGCGGTTGAAGAGCGGCGGATAGACCTGGTTCGGCAGCACGGCGCTGATGAAAAGCGGATTGCGTTCGATCGCCGCGAGAATCACGTCGCCGAGTTCGCGCGCGAACGGCGATTGTTCCGCGATCTGCTGGTTGCGCTTGACAGGCGCGCCTTGATACCCGGCCGTCGCGCGGCCGTCTACCCAGGCGTCGCCCGCCGCGTCGAGCCGTTCGCGCACGAAGCGCAACTGCTCGGCGTTCAGCACATTCGGGATTTGGAGAAGCATCGGGAATTCCTTTGGCCGGACCGGCGCGCCGCCGCGCATTGCGCTTGCACGCCGAGCCCGAAAGGTTGAAACGCGATCGCGTGACTAGAACTTGTAGTCGGCCGTGGCCAGCACCGTGCGGCCGATGCCAGGCACGGAGCGGCCGCCGTCCGATTGGATCAGCGCGTCGTAATAGAACTTGTTGGTGAGATTCAAGAGATTGAGGCGGACGTCCCACTTCTTCTCGTGATAAGCAGCCATCGCATCCCAGCGCGTATAGCCGCCGACTTCGACGAGATTGTTGTTCGCCGCATAGCGCGCCGACATATAGGTCGGCCCGCCGCCCACCTCCCAGTGCGGCGTGATCTCATAGGTCGACCACAGCGTTAGCGTATTGCGCGGCGTGTTGGCGGGCACGTTGCCTTGCGTGCCGTCGAGCGCCTTCACGATGCGCGCATCCATATACGTGTAGCCGCCGAAGATTTGCCACTTGTCGGTGAGGTGGCCCGTCGCGCCCGCCTGGAAACCGTTGACGCGGATATCGCCGTCGAGCGTGTATTCGGTCGCCGAGACCTGCGTGCGCGCGTTGTCCATCTCCTCCTGAAACAACGCGGACGTCACCGACAGATTGCCGCCGAGCAAATCCCACTTGCCGCCGACTTCATACGACCGCGTCGTTTCGGGCGCGAGATTCTGCGTGAGATTGGTAACGGTCAGCGATTCGAGCGAGGGATCGAACGACGTCCCGTACGACGCGTAATAAGACTGCCAGTCGCTCGGCTGATAGATGACGCCGGTGCGCACGCTCGTGAAGTCGTTCGTCTGGCTCGCGTAGCCCGGCAAGCTGATCGTGTTCGCGATGTGCGCCTGGAAGCGGTCCCAACGCAGTCCGCCAATCACCTTCCAGTGCTCGCCGAGCGACACCGTATCGTTGACATACCCCGCGATTTCATTGGCCGACGATTGCGCGTGGTTGCCGGTGGTGGTCGTCACGTTCGACGGCGTCGACAGATAAGCCGGATCGAGCAGCGACACGATCGGCAGGTTGTTGCGCGTGGTTGTCTGGTTCGTATAGCTATCGTGCCCAAGCTCCACACCGGCGATCAGGTCGTGCTTGATCGCGCCGGTCGTGAATGTGTACTCGAGCATCGTGTCGTTGTAGATCGAATGGTTTTCGATCACGCGATCGTGGCTTTGCAATTGCACGTAGAGCTGCGAAAGCGGCAGCGTCGTGTAGTTGCCGTTCGACAACGCCGGGCTCGTCGCGAGCGGGCCGGTCAGCACCGCGTGCGCGGCCGTCTCGCGCGCGTCGGTCATCGAATGCGAGAGCTGCGTTTCGTTGGTCAGCGTGAGCGCGTCGGAGAACTTGTGCTTGATCGTCGCCTGCCCGGTCTGCACGTCCTGAATCGTGCGGTCGCTCGTCAGGCCGTAAAACGTGTTGCGCGGCACCGGCGCCGGATGGCCGTTCAACGCGGGGATGCCGTAGTCGGGCATGTCGTCGTTGTGCTGGATCAGCGCGGACAGCGTGATCTCGGTCGGCGTGCCGATGCCGAAGCGCGCTTCGGGGGCGATGCCGTAGTCCTTGTTCTTCATCACGTCGCGGCCCGTTCCCATGTCCTGCCCAAACGCGTTGACGCGAATGGCCGAGGTCGCGCTCAGCGGGTGATTCACGTCGACGGTCGTGCGATAGCGATCGCCGCTGCCGATCGTCGTCGATACCTCCGCCGACGGCGTGAGATTGGCCTTCTTGCTGACCTGGTTGATCACACCGCCCGTCGAGCCGCGCCCGAACAGCATCGACGACGGGCCGTACAGCACTTCGACCGATTCGAGATCGAACGTGTCGCGGTAGTACTGGTTGCGGTCGCGAAAGCCGTCGAGGTAGATGTCGTTTTGCGCCGTGAAGCCGCGCAGGTTGATGTTGTTGCCGATCTGGCCGCCTTCGGCGCCGCCGATCGTGATGCCCGGCGCGTTGCGCAGCGCGTCCTGAAACGACGTCGCGCCCTGCGATTCGAGCACCGCCTTGTTGATGACCGTGACCGGTTGCGGAATGTCGCGCAACGCTTGCGGCGTCTTCGCGCCAACCGTCGCGCGTTCGGCCTGGAAGTCCTGCGTGGCGGAAGCGGCCTGACCGGAGACGACGACCGCGGGCAGCGTCGAGCCATCGGACGCGGCGGTCGTGGTTGGCGTTTTCGAGGTCGTTGGCGAAGTCGTTTGCGGTGCGGTCTGCGCTTTCGCGGGCGCAGCAAAAGGAATCGCGAAGGCGAGCGCAAGCGCTGCCGCGAGCGGCGTTTTGTTGAACATTGGAATCCCGAGGAGTGGTTCGTGTCGGCCGGCGCCGCACGCGGCGCACGCGCGAATCAACGACACGCGAGCATTGGCTGGCTGGCCGCTCCTCCGCTTGGGACGAGAAGTTCGGTAGGCTGGCTTTCGATTTAAATGAGAATCGATATCATTTCACATATCTCGAATTGTTTCAACTTATGAAAGATATCGGCTCAACGCCCTCCATTTGCAGGCAGCAATCGAAATAATTTAGTAAGAATTCTGTTTTTGGAGTGCAAGATTCGGCATTTTGTATACCGCCGGAATCGCATTCCATACCGCGTCAGAACCAGCGACGCCCGCCCCCGCGTGGCGTAAAATACGCGCTTTCCCGCTCATCCCTCCCGATATGACCCTCGCCTCCACCCTCGAGATCATCGCCGAACTGAAAGCCGGCCGGATGGTGATCCTGGTCGACGAAGAAGACCGCGAAAACGAGGGCGACCTCGTCCTGGCAGCGGATTTCGTCACGCCGGAAGCGATCAATTTCATGGCTCGCTACGGCCGCGGCCTGATCTGCCTGACACTCACGCAGGATCGCTGCAAGCAGTTGAACCTGCCGCTCATGACCTATAAGAACGGCACGCAATACGGCACGGCGTTCACGGTCAGCATCGAAGCGGCCGAGGGCGTGACGACCGGCATCTCCGCCGCCGACCGCGCCCGCACGATCGCCACCGCCGTCGCGCACGACGCGCGCGCCGAGCACATCGTGCAGCCGGGCCACGTGTTCCCGATCATGGCGCAGCCGGGCGGCGTGCTCGTGCGCGCGGGCCATACCGAAGCGGGCTGCGATCTGACGGCGCTCGCGGGCCTGACGCCGGCCGCGGTGATCTGCGAAATCATCAAGGACGACGGCACGATGGCGCGCCTGCCCGACCTGCTCGAATTCGCGCAGCAGCACGGGCTCAAGGTCGGCACGATCGCCGATCTGATTCACTACCGCAGCCGCACCGAATCGATCGTCGAGCGCGTTTGCGAGCGCACGATGCAGACCGCGCACGGCGCATTCCGCGCGGTCATGTATCTCGACCAGCCGAGCGGCTCGCCGCATCTGGCGCTCGTGCGCGGCACGCCCTCGCCCGATCGCGATACGCCGGTGCGCGTGCACGAGCCGCTGTCGATGCTCGACTTGCTCGAAGTCGGCACCTCGACGCACTCGTGGACGCTCGACGCCGCGATGCGCGAGATCGCCGCGCGCGATCTCGGCGTGATCGTGATGCTCAATTGCGGCGACTCGAAGGAACATCTGATCGACGTCTTCAAGGCATTCGATCAGAAAGACAAGGCCGACGAACTCAAACGACGTCCGGTCGACTTCAAGACTTACGGCATCGGCGCGCAAATCCTGCGCGAGCTCAACGTCGGCAAGATGCAGGTGCTGTCGAACCCGCGCCGCCTCGGCAGCATGTCGGGCTATGGGCTCGAAGTCACCGGTTTCGTCCCGATGCCGGGCAGCGTCGCCAAGCCTTGCGACACGACGGCGACCGAGTCCTCGGACTCGCGCGGCTGACCGAGCGCCTCATTAATCGACGCATTGATTCAACTCCGCACTCTCGCGCATTCAACCAACAACCACGGACCTTTTATGGAAATCGGACAATATCAACCGAACCTCGACGGCGACGGCCTGCGCGTCGGCATCGTCCAAGCGCGCTTTAACGAACCGGTGTGCAACGGCCTCGCCGATGCGTGCATCGAAGAACTCGAACGCCTCGGCGTGACCGGCGAAGACGTGCTGCTCGTCACCGTCCCGGGCGCGCTCGAAATTCCGCTCGCGCTGCAAAAGCTCGCCGAGTCCGGCCAGTTCGACGCGCTCATCGCGCTCGGCGCCGTGATCCGCGGCGAGACGTATCACTTCGAACTCGTGTCGAACGAAAGCGGCGCGGGCATCACGCGCATCGGCCTCGACTTCGGCATTCCCGTCGCGAACGCGGTGCTCACGACCGACACTGACGAGCAAGCCGTCGCGCGCATGACCGAGAAGGGCCGCGACGCCGCACGCGTGGCAGTCGAGATGGCGAACCTCGCGGTCGCGCTCGAGCAGCTCGGCGGCGATGACGACGAAGATGAAGACGAGGACGAAGAAGAGGAACAGGCATGAAGAGCGCTCGCCGACGCTCCCGCGAACTCGCCACGCAGGGGCTGTATCAGTGGCTTTTGTCGGGGGCGAGCTCGGGTGAGATCGACGCGCAGTTGCGCGGCGCGCAGGGTTTCGACAAGGCCGACAAGGAGCATCTCGATGCGATCCTGCACGGCGTGATCCGTGATTCGGCCGCCTTGTCGGCCGATCTCGCGCCCTGCCTCGATCGCCCGATCGACCAGCTCTCGCCCGTCGAACGGGCGGTGCTGCTCGTCGCGGCGTTCGAGTTCAAGAATCATCTCGACATCCCGTATCGCGTCGTCATCAACGAAGCGGTCGAACTGGCGAAGACCTTCGGCGGCGCGGACGGCTACAAGTACGTGAACGGCGTGCTCGACAAGCTGGCCGCCAAGCTGCGCGTCGGGGAAACGCAGTCGGGGCGCGGCAACTAAGCCGGCAATTAAGCGCAGCGGCGCCCGGCGCAATCACGCGCGGCGGGCCGCCGGCAGCGCCCTCCTCCGGCTGGCTATTGGATTTGGAAATCAGCATGAACAACGCGTCTGAACCGCTCGTGCGTCTCGCCGCCCGAGTCGACGCCATTGCCCCGTTCTACGTGATGGAGCTCGCGAAGGAAGCCCGCGAGCTCGAAATCGCGGGGCGCGACATCATTCACATGGGGATCGGCGAGCCCGATTTCACGGCGCCCGAGCCGGTGATCGAAGCGGCCGCCAGCGCGCTCAGACGCGGCGTCACCCAATACACGGGAGCGCTCGGCATCGCGCCTTTGCGCGAAGCGATCGCGGAGCACTACTTGCACACGCATGGGCTGCACATCGATCCCGCGCGCGTCGTCGTGACGGCGGGCGCATCGGCTGCGCTTTTGCTCGCCTGTGCGGCGCTTGTCGATCGCGACGACGAAGTGCTGATGCCCGATCCGTCCTACCCGTGCAACCGTCACTTCGTGGCGGCCACCGAAGGCCGCGCCGTCCTCGTCCCAAGCGGCCCCGCCGAGCGTTTCCAACTGACGGCCGCCGATGTGGAAAGCCGTTGGAACGAGAAGACGCGCGGCGTGCTGCTCGCGTCGCCGTCGAACCCAACGGGCACGTCGATCGAACCCGAGGAACTGAAGAAGATCGTCGAAGCCGTGCGCGCACGCGGCGGCTTCACGATCGTCGACGAGATTTACCAAGGGCTCAGCTATGACGCACGGCCGGTGTCGGCGCTGTCGTTCGGCGACGACGTGGTGACCGTCAACAGCTTCTCGAAGTACTTCAACATGACGGGCTGGCGTCTCGGCTGGCTCGTCGTACCGCCCGCGATGATCGGCGCATTCGAAAAGCTCGCGCAGAACCTGTTCATCTGCGCGTCCGCACTGGCCCAGCATGCGGCGCTGGCGTGCTTCGAGCCCGATACGCTCAAGATCTACGAAGCGCGGCGCCTCGAATTCAAGCGCCGCCGCGACTACATCGTGCCGGCGCTTAAGTCGCTCGGCTTCAGCGTGCCGGTGATCCCCGACGGCGCGTTCTACGTCTACGCGAATTGCACGGGCGTCGCGCATCCGGCGGCCGGCGAGAGCGGCGCGCTCACCAAGGCGATGTTGCACGACGCCGGCGTGGTGCTCGTGCCGGGGATGGATTTCGGCACCAGTGCGCCGCATGAGTACATTCGTCTTTCGTATGCGACGGCGTATGCGCGGCTGGAAGAAGCGGTTGAGCGGTTGCGCGGGCTATTTGCGAGCGCATAAATAACCGCTTCTCGCGCAGTAAAAAAGAAGGGCACCCGAGGGTGCCCTTCTTTCTTTCAACCATCCGCCTTCAACTCAAGCGCCGAACTCCGGCCCGGCGTTGTGCTTCGTCGGGGGGGTGTTCGTGCTCGCGTCATCCTGATCCGCAGCCGGCGACGAAGGCGCAGCCGTCTTCGCCGCGCTGATCGCATGGGCGCTGTCGAGCGAAACCTGCACGCGCTTGTTCGCAGGGGCAGCCGCCGCTTGCTGCTGGGGCGCCTGCGGGGCATTGACCGGCACCTTGCGGCCGCGCGCCACATCGCGCAGGCGATCGCGCTCGGCCATCACCTTCGCGCCGTAGCCGCCGTCGTCCTGTGACGTCGAACCGACGTACAGACGCAGACCGCCCGGCAGCGAACCGCCACGCGCGATGCAGTCTTTCAGCACCAGCGCGCCAACCTTGATGTTCGTCATCGGCTCGAGCGCCGCGCTCGTGCCGCCGAAATACTGGAACTTGTCCGAATGCACCTTGGCCATCACTTGCATCAGGCCTTGCGCACCGACGCCGCTTTCCGCATACGGATTGAAGCCCGATTCGATCGCCATCACCGCGAGCAGCAGAAGCGGATCGAGGCCCACTTCGCGGCCGGTGTCGAACGCTGCCTTCACGAGATCGTTGACCGGCTCTTGCGCGACCCGATAGCGGCGCGCCAGATAGTTCGTGACCAGATTCTGTTCGGTCGTCGACGCGAACGCGTGGTTGTTGCGCGCATCGGGCGCCACGCGTTGCGAGGGGATCAAGTTGGCCAGCATGCCGACCGTCGGCTGCTGGGTATGCAAATCGAAGCCGGCCGGAGCCTGATTGTTCTGGCCGCCTTGACCGGTGCCGTCGAAGGCGCCGTCGTAGCTCGTGTTGTCGACGGTAGGACCGTTCGCGTTCGAGCCCAGCGTTTCGTCGGTATTCTGCGCCGGCCCGAAAGCGGGCAGCGGATGGCCGCTCAACAACCGCGCCGGTCCGGCCTGGACGGCCGCCGAAATGGCCGGCATCAGCTTTGCGGCGAGCGTGGTGCGCACGGCGGGCAAAAGCCACAGCACAAGCGCGGTAAGTACAGCAACGCCGCCGACGATGCTGAATAGGTGGTGACTGACACGCGTCCCGCGACGCAGCACAGCGCGTACTACTTGCGCCAGGCGCTCATCGGGACGCCACGATAACCAAGTATTCATTCAGATCTCCCATCGATCATGGCCTCGCGACGGGTACAGCTGAGCAATATCGAGCTCGGGTCGCAAAGCCAAGACATCGCGCGCCTTGGTTGGGGCGGCAACGACGTCGGGAAACGGTAACGTACCCTTACAACCGGTAACGTGCCGTTCGGAGCGCCACATCGGAGCAAAAAAATCCCGGCGACATGCTCATTTGGCATGCACGCGGTGGCTCTCACGCAAAAAAACCAGCGGCGAAACGCGCTGGCGAGGACAAACTTTAAGCCGTTGGTGCCGCGCAGGAGTCGGCAAACGGTGACGCGTAGCGTCGAAGGACCGGGGGTTGGTAACGACTAAACTGCTGGGTCCCTGCTACCAATGTGGACGGATTCTAGCAGGGTTTTATAGATGGTCAACACTATGAAAATTGAAACCTATAACAATACGTAATTATGAACAGTGTTCAGCATCTCGAAACCCACGCACCCTGCGCGTTTCCAGCGATTTCGACCCAATCCGCGAAAGAAACTCCTTGTAACAAGAAAGGTAAAATGTCCCGCATCGCTCGGGCAGTCTGGTCAGGCCAGTCTCGGACTACCAGGCTGCCCGCCTCTTTGCCGCCCTTTCACCGCCCTTCCCGGGCGGTTCCACTCTGACTCGCATGAAATATAAAGACCTGCGCGACTTCGTCGGCCGCCTAGAGACGTCGGGCGAACTGCGCCGCATCCGGCAGCCCGTCTCACCCGTGCTGGAAATGACCGAGCTGTGCGACCGCGTGCTGCGCGCCGGCGGACCCGCACTGCTGTTCGATGCGCCGCAAGGCTACGCGTTTCCCGTGCTCGCCAATCTGTTCGGCACGCCGCGGCGCGTCGCGCTCGGCATGGGCATCGACGGCGGCAGCGAGAGCGGCGCTGACGGCGATAGCGCCGCGCTCGAATCGCTGCGCGACGTCGGCCGGCTGCTGTCGGCGCTGAAGGAGCCGGAACCGCCCAAAGGCCTCAAAGACGCCGGCAAGCTGCTCTCGCTCGCCAAAGCGGTCTGGGACATGGCGCCGAAGACGGTCAGCTCGCCGCCTTGCCAGGAGATCGTCTGGGAAGGCCAGGACGTCGACCTCGCGAAGCTGCCGATCCAGACCTGCTGGCCCGGCGACGCCGGCCCGCTCGTCACCTGGGGTCTGACCGTCACACGCGGCCCCAATAAGACGCGCCAGAACCTCGGCATCTACCGGCAGCAGCTGATCGGGCGCAACAAGCTCATCATGCGCTGGCTCGCGCATCGCGGCGGCGCGCTCGACTTCCGCGAGTTCGCGCTCGCCAACCCCGGCAAGCCGTATCCGGTGGCGGTCGTGCTCGGCGCCGATCCGGCGACGACCCTCGGCGCCGTCACCCCGGTGCCGGACACGCTCTCCGAATACCAGTTCGCCGGCCTCTTGCGCGGCGCGAGGACCGAGCTCGCGAAGTGCCTGACGCCCGGCGTCGATACGCTGCAAGTGCCCGCTCGCGCCGAGATCGTGCTCGAAGGCTTTATCTACCCGCAGGACGGCGTACCCTCGCCGGCGCCGGCCGGTGCGCCGCCACGGCCGTCCAAGGGCGCCTCGGCCGCTTACGAGCACGCGCTCGAAGGCCCGTACGGCGACCACACCGGCTATTACAACGAACAGGAGTGGTTCCCGGTCTTCACGGTCGAGCGCATCACGATGCGCCGCGACGCGATCTACCACTCCACCTATACAGGCAAGCCGCCCGACGAGCCGGCCGTGCTCGGCGTCGCGCTCAACGAAGTGTTCGTGCCGCTCCTGCAGAAGCAGTTCACCGAGATCACCGACTTCTATCTGCCGCCCGAAGGGTGCAGCTACCGGATGGCGATCGTGCAGATGAAGAAAAGCTACCCGGGCCACGCGAAGCGCGTGATGTTCGGCGTGTGGAGCTTCTTGCGGCAGTTCATGTATACGAAGTTCATCGTCGTCGTCGACGAGGACGTGAACATCCGCGACTGGAAAGAAGTGATCTGGGCGATCACGACGCGCATCGACCCGGCGCGCGACACCGTGCTCGTCGACAACACACCGATCGACTACCTCGACTTCGCGTCGCCGAAAGCGGGCCTGGGCTCGAAGATGGGTCTTGACGCGACCAACAAGTGGCCAGGCGAGACCGATCGCGAATGGGGCCGCCCGATCGTCATGGACGACGCCGTGAAGAAGCGCGTCGATACGCTCTGGGACGAACTCGGCCTCGGCCGCTAATTAACCCTTCGCAGATGGAGTGACGATTCGATGACCGCCAGCCACTCAGCCATTGCCGCAACCGTGTATCGCGGCCCCGCTATCGAGAACACGCATCTTGCCCACGTCGCGGTCGTCGACGCGTCGGGCCGCCTGCTCTATGCCTTCGGCAACCCGCACCGCCCGACGCTGCCGCGCTCGGCCGTCAAGCCCGCGCAGGCACTCGCGGTGCTCGAGACGGGCGCGCTCGAGCGCTTCGGCTTTGACGAGGCCGACCTCGCGTTGATGTGCGCATCGCACAACAGCGAAGACGTACACATCGCGCGCGCTCGCTCGATGCTCGTGAAGGCAGGCGTCACCGAGGCGGACCTGCGCTGCGGCGGCCATCCGCCGATTTCGGACGACGTCTGGCGCGCGTGGATCAAACGCGATTTCACGCCGACACCCGTTTGCAGCAATTGCTCCGGCAAGCATGCAGGGATGCTGGCGGGCGCGCAGGCGATCGGCGCGGACATCGCCGACTATCAGCTCGACGGCCATCCGCTGCAGCAGCGCGTCAAGCAAACGCTCGCGCAACTCTGCGATCTGCGGGACGACGAGATTCAGTGGGGCATCGACGGCTGCAACCTGCCGACGCCGAGTTTCGCGCTCGATCGGCTCGCGCGCCTCTTCGCGAAGCTCGCCGCCGCGACGGTGAACCATGACGCGCCCGCGTCGCCGCGCGACGTGGCGCTCACACGCATCTATCGCGCGATGACCGCGCACCCCGATCTCGTCGCCGGCACCGGACGCTTGTGCACGGCGCTGATGCGCGCGTTCGACGGCGAGGTCATCGGCAAGATCGGCGCCGATGCGAGCTATGCGATCGGCGTGCGCGACGCGGCCTACGGCTCCGACGGCAAACGCGGGCCGCTCGGCATCGCGGTCAAAGTCGAAGACGGCAACGTGACGGCGCTGATGGCGATCGTCGTCGAGTTGCTGCATCAGCTGAACATCGGCACCGCGAAGCAACGGGCGCAACTCGATGCCTTTCATCAGCCCGTGATGCGCAACACGGTGGGTCTCGTAACGGGACGCCTCGCGCTCTCGGTCAAGCTCGAACAACAACACTAAGAACAAGCCTGGGGTCTGGATGCACGCTGTATCGATGTTGTCGGACGGTTTTTTTCTGTCGCTTTCGTTGTGCCTCGATATCGGTCTCGTCAATGTCGCGATTCTGTCGCTGACGTTGTCGCACGGTTTCAAGCCGGGCTTCTGGCTCGGGCTCGGTTCGTGTTTCGGCGATCTGATCTATGCGGCGCTCGCGCTGGCGGGCATGGCCGCGCTGCTCCAGTTCGATGCGGTGCGATGGGTCGTGTGGATTGGCGGCGCGGCGATCCTGCTGTTCCTCACGTGGAAGATGGCGCGCGAAGCGGTGTTTCCGCAAACGGCGCCCGCTGTCGAAGGCGAGGCCAATCCCGCCACGCCGCACACGAGCGCGTGGCGCGGCTTCCTGCGCGGCGTGCTGCTCGCGGTTTCGTCGCCGTCGGCGATCCTGTGGTTCGCGGCTGTCGGCGGCGCGCTCATCGCCAAAGCCGGCGCGACGACCACGCCCACCGCTTCGATCTTCCTGTCCGGCTTCTTTCTCGGTGGTCTGTGCTGGACGTTCTTCCTATGCGGGCTCGCCAGCCACGGGCGCAAGCGCGCGGGCGCCGGCTTGCTGCGCGGTTGTCACGTGCTCTCCGCGCTGCTCTTCGCGTACTTCTCGTACAGCGTGATCGTCAACGGCTACCGCGATTTGATCGTGCAAGCGGCGCATAGCGCGGCCTAAGCCGAATCAGGCCGCAACTGCACAAACTCGCTTCGCGTCGCAAAGCTCGATCAACCACGATCGAGCCTTGCAAACGATCAGCAGACCTTAGCTCAGAAACTCGGCAAGGCGATGCAAGTCGACATTGCCGCCGCTGATCAACACGCCGACGCGCTTGCCCTTCACCGGCACGATCCCATTGAGCGCGGCCGCAGCGGCCAGGCACCCGGTCGGCTCGACGACCATCTTCATGCGTTGCGCGAAGAAGCGCATGGTCTCGATCAGTTGCGCGTCGCTCACCGTCTCGATCCGCTTGACGAGGCGTTGAATGATCGGAAAGTTGTAGCTGCCGAGATGCGGCGTGGCCGCGCCGTCGGCGATCGTCTTCGGCACGTCGATATGGACGATCTCGCCGCGCGCGAGCGACTGCTGGCCGTCGTTGCCCGCCTCGGGCTCGACGCCGATGATCTCGCACGACGGGCTCAACGCCGCCGCCGACAGCGCGCTGCCGCCGAGCAAACCGCCGCCGCCAAGGCACACGACGAGCATGTCGAGCGTGCCGACCTCTTCGATCAGCTCCTTGACCGCCGTGCCCTGCCCCGCGATCACGTGCGGATGGTCATACGGCGGAATCAGCGTCATGCCGCGCTCCTGCGCGAGACGGCGTCCGAGTTCGTCGCGATCTTCCTTATAGCGGTCGAAGGTGATGACTTCGCCGCCGTAGCCTTTGGTCGCTTCGACTTTCGCCGCAGGCGCGTCGTGCGGCATCAAGATCGTCGCGTGAATGCCAGCGAGACGCGCCGACAACGCGATCGCCTGCGCGTGATTGCCCGACGAGAACGTCAGCACGCCGCCCTTGCGCTGCTCGGCGTCGAAGTGCGAGATCGCGTTATAGGCGCCGCGAAACTTGAACGCGCCCATGCGCTGGAAGTTTTCGCACTTGAAGTAGAGCGAAGCGCCGCAGCGTTCGTCGGCCGTGCGCGAGGTGAGAACTGGAGTGCGATGCGCGACGCCCGCGATACGCGAGGCGGCGTCGACGACATCATCGAAGGTGGGAGAAGGAAGCGCTTGCATCGCCTGATGGGAGGTTGTTGGAGGGAGCAAGCATTGTCCCAGCTTCCGGCGCGCTTTGAAAACCCAAAGCAAACGGCGCAACCCGGCGATGAAGCCGGCGTTGCGCCGTTTGCAAATCAACTAGTCGACGTGAGCGTTAAGCGAGATTCTCCTCGAGACGCTCAACGGCGCCAGTACCCATGATGACCGTAGTAGCCGCGACCGTAGTAGCCGTGGTAATAGCCGTGATGCCAGTATGGCTGACCGTAGTAGCCTCCGACCACCACTGCCGGCGGTCCGTAATAGGCCGGTTCCGGCGCGTAGTAGACGGGCGGCGGCGGTGCGTAGTAAACCGGGGGCGGCGCGGCATAAACCGGATACGCCGGCGCGAACGGAACGCCGATGCCGATACCGACCGACACGTGAGCCTGTGCGGCGCTGGCGAACCCCACGCCCAACGCAGCGGCGGCAAAAAACGAAATGAGCTTTTTCATTGCTGTTCTCCTGACGGCCTGGCGTGCGGCCGGCCGTATAACTGGCACTGCATGAACTCAATGTATAGAAAAAGCCTCGAGCGGGTCTTCCGCATTTGTTGCAAATTGCAATCGAGCCGATCCCGAACATTGAGCCTGTCAATTCACGACAAACCCCTATCTGTGTCCGACACGTGAAAATCCAAGGAGTTGCGCGCTGCCAGCGCCTGCACGCGGTTGCTTTTACCGGTCGGTCTGAAGAAAGCTCGCGAGAATCGGAAATGTTTAATTACAAATTGACGGCGGCGCCGTTGCGCAGGCGACTCACCAGGAATACGCGCGGAAGAACAGGCAAGAAGCCGCGCGACAAATAAGAAGCCCGGCGTCTGAGCCGGGCTTTCGTCCTGCAAGCGGCAAGCGGTTTGATACCCGCTTCCCGAACGACCCTCAGCCTACTTTCACATAGGTGAATTCGCGCGTCACACTCGGGGGCACGTAAGACCCGCTGATCTTCACGCGCGGCGTGAGACGCTTTTTCTGGTCCCACCATAGACGGCGCTGCGAATGGCTCAGGAACCGCAGGTGCTTCCGGTAAGAGAACATGCTCATCGTGACCTCCCGTAGGTGGCTAAGACACTGGATAGAAACCGCAACTACGATCTGCATCTCCGACATCCATGACCCTCTGCGCGATACCTGGCGCAAGCCGCATACCCGGCGCCGGCCGGTCTGCCCCGGCTCGCTCTCCATCCATCGTGTTGGAATTGGAATTGTGACGGGCAATCTGGCCGGCGGGCATTGCGCCGCCGAATGACGCCCCTGGTGTTTCATACGACACCCAATTTGATCCGATAAAAGCCGGCGCACGCCGGCGTTGCACCATCGCGCGCGTTCGGCATGGCAGCCGGCGCATGCGCGGGGGCTTTCCGGATGCGCGATACTTCAGCTTTCGCCCAATCTTCCAACGGACGCTGGAACCATGCCGCTTTCTTCTGCGCCACGGATCGGCTTCATCGGCGCGGGCCGGCTGGCCCGCTGTCTGGCCACCGGCTTCGCCCGTGCGGGATACCCGGTCACGGCTGTCGCAAGCCGCTCGCCGCAATCGGCGCGCGATCTCGCGCAACAGGTGGGACTTGGCAGCGCCGTCGACGATCCGCAACACGTGGTCGCCGCAGCCGACATCGTCTTTTTAACCGTCCCCGATGACAGCATCGGTACGATGGCCAACACATTGCGGTTCGATGCGGCAAACGCGCATTCGAAAGCGCTCGTGCATTGCAGTGGTGCATCGCCTGTTGAACTGCTTGCGCCGGCACGCGCACAAGGTGCGCTCACGGGCGGGTTCCATCCACTTTATCTGTTCAGCGGCAGCCCTGCGGACATCGAACGGATCGCGGGCTGCTCGGTGACGATCGAAGCAGACAGCGAACTCGAAGGCGCGCTCTCGGCGCTCGCCCGCGCGATTTCCTGTCATCCTCTGACGATTCCGCACGGCACGCGCATGCTCTACCACGGCGCGGCGCACTACGCCGCGAGCTTTGCGCTGTGTGCGTTGAGCGAGTGCGTCGAACTCTGGCGCACGCTCGGCTTCTCCGAAGACGACTCGCTGCGCGCGCTCTTGCCGATGCTCGCCGGCACGATCGAAACCGCGCGCGACAAAGGTCTCGCCAACGCGCTCGCGGGCCCGGTGTCGCGCGGCGATACCGGCGTCGTCGAAAAGCAGCTCGCGCTCTTCGAGACGATGGGCGGCGATCACGCCGCGCTCTATGCGCTCCTGACTCGCCGCGCCGTCGCGCTTGCCCGTCAGCGGACGAAACCGCCGGCGTCGATCGACGCGATCGACGCGGCTGTCGAGGCGTCCCTCGAGCGCTCGCTCCCGCAGGTACAAGCGCCAAGAAAGCCGTGATAAGGTGACGACCGGAAAACGATGGCGCCGCGCGCCGCCGGCTCAAGAAACCACACACGAAGACCAACCGACGAGAACGCAAAAATGATCAAGGTCAGCATCCTCTATCCGTACCGGGAAAACGGCCGATTCGACGTGGACTACTATTGCCGCACGCACATGCCGCTCGCGGTGCAGCGCTTCGGCGCGGGGTTGCGGGGCTGGTCGGTGGACGTCGGCATCAATGGCGGCCCTCCAGGGTCGCCGCCGCCTTACGTCGCCGCGGGCCATTTCCTGTTCGATTCGGTGGAAGCGTTCTATGACGTGTTCATCCCCGCGTCCGACGAACTGCTCGGCGACATCCCGAACTACACGGACGGCGGCAACGGCACGATCCAGATCAGCGAGGTCAAGATCTCGGCTTAGCGTGGGCATCGCGTCGGTGTGCTCGTCATTCGGCACGCGCGCGCTTGACCGCCAACGCGGCGCATCCCTCGTCGATCCGCGCCGCGTCATTTAAAACTCAAGAAGCAAAGGACCTGAGATGTTCGGCGATATCGCCCGCTTTCTGCTCAATACCATCTTCACGCTGTTCGGCGCCGCGCTGCTGTTGCGCGCCTGGATGCAGGCGGTGCGCATGCCGCCGTACAACCCCGTGTCGAACGCGATCTATCAGGTGACCAACTGGCTCGTGCTGCCGCTGCGGCATGTGTTCCATGGCAAACAGGGGATCGATTGGGCGAGCGTCGTCGCCGCGCTGCTCGCGTCGATCGTCTATGTGGGATTGATGGTGACGATCGCGGGCGTCGACCCGTTCGGCCTCGTGCCCGTGCTGTTGATCGTTGCGTTGCTGACGCTCGTCAAGTGGGCGCTGAACCTCATCATCTGGCTCACGATCCTGATGGCGCTCTTGTCGTGGCTGAATCCGCGCTCGCCCGCGATGCCGATCCTCTATCAGCTGACCGCGCCGTTTCTGAATCCGCTGCGGCGCTTCGTGCCGCAGCTAGGCGGCATCGATCTCTCGCCGATCCTGCTGTTCGTGATCGTGCAAATCCTGTTGATGATCGTCACGCGCGCGGCGGTGTCGTTGACGTTGTTCGGGATTTGATTTCGGGCGGCGGCAGCGTATCCGCGAGGTGCTCCGTCAGGCTGCGCGCCCGGTCCGTTTGATCCTTGCTCAAGAGCGGGGCGATGCGCTGCAGGATGATTTGCGTCGACTCCGCGTACGCCTTGCCGCCGGCTTCGCGGCTGAAACCGCGTTGCGCCGTTTCGAGCCACGCAAGCCCAAGCGCTCGATCCTGCGTGACGCCCTCGCCATTCCAGAAGCGCACGCCGATTTCATACTGCCGCAGCGGATCGCCCATCAACGCGATGTCGAGCGACGAGAGCGCGTCCCAAGCATTGCCCGCGGCCTCGCGCCAATTCATCGTTGCCTTTGCGGCCGTGTTTGGCTGAGCCGTCGGCAGCCAATGCGACTGCTTGCGTGTGAGTTGCGCGGTGTTGCCCTTCGCGAGCGCCCGGAGCGCCAGCGCGATATCGGACGAATTGGACCCGAGCGCCGCGGCGAGCGTATGCCAAGACAGCGCTTTGGCGTCGTCGGCGGGCACCGCGACGCCTGCCTCGTAGAGCCGCGCGAGACTTGACGCACCGTCCGCGGAGCCGCTGTCAGCCGCTTTCTCGAACCACGTCTTGGCCGCGCGCGGATCGCGGGCGACGCCGCGCCCGAACAGATACGCGTCGCCGACCATTTGCTCGCCGTCCGCACTGCCCTGCGCAGCCGCGCGAGCGGCCCATCGATAAGCGGCGGTATCGTCGCGCTCGCCGCCGATTCCCGTCAGCAGATGCCACGCGAGCGATGTCTGCGCCGAGACGTTGCCTTGGTCGGCGGCGCGGCGAAACCAATACGTCGCCGCGTCGAGATCGACGTTGACGCCGAACCCCGCGTCGTAGGCGTCGCCGAGCATCGACTGATACTTCGCGTTGCCGCTATTCGCGAGACTCCAAAGCCAATACGCACGCGCCGCGTCGCCCGCTTCGTCCCTCGGCGGGTCTTGCGCGAGCATTTCCATCGACAGCACGTCGCCACGGCGCGCCGCGGCGTCGCACCAATACTTCGCGGTACTGACGTTTCGCGCAACACCCACCCCTGTCCAGTACGCGACGCAGAGCGCGCGCTGCGACGCCACGTCGTTCGACTTCGCGCCTTCGGTGAACCATTTCACGGCGGCGGCGCGATCGAGCTGGCCACCGGTGCCCGCCCAATACGAGCCGCCGAGCGCCGAATACGCCGGACCGAATTTCTGATCGGCCGCCTTGATGAGCCATTCGCGCGCCACGCCGCTTTTTTCAGCCTTGGGCTTGCGGTTCAGCAGATACCACCCCAGCATCAGCTGTCCGCGGGCATTGCCCGCGTTGGCCGCATGCGTCAGATAGGTTTCCCCGAGCGTTTCATCGTGCGTCACACCCACGCCGTACAGATACTGCCCTGCGAGGTCGCAGGCCGCCTCCTCGTTGCCGAGATCGGCCGCCTTGCGCAACAACGCCATGCCTTGAGCCTTGTCGGCGGGCACGCCGTCGCCGTTGAGCAGCATCACGCCCGCGAGGCGCGCCGCCAGCGGGTTGCCGCGCTCGCCGCCTTCACGCGCCCACCGCAGCGCCGCAGCGCGATCCTTCGCCATGCCGTTGCCGGCATAGGCGAGCGAGGCGAGATTGAAGGACGCCATCCCCTGCCCTTGCGCTGCCGCTTTTTCGTACCACGTCTTCGCTTCGACGACGTTCTGCGGTTCGCCCTGGCCGTGCTGCAGCATCGCGCCAAGATCGTTCTGCGCCGCAGCGACGCCCGCATCGGCGGCGCCGCGCATCCAGCCAATCGCTGCTTCGTAATCGACCGGGCCGCCACGGCCGTCGCGATAGACAAGCGCGAGCGAATATTGCGCATAGGCATCGCCTTCCAGCGCCGCCTTCTGGTACCACCGGCGCGCGATGGCATCGTCGCGCTTCACGCCTCGCCCCAGCGCATACAGGTCGCCGATACGGCGCTGCGCGTAAGGCAGCGACTGTGCCGCCGCAGCGGAAAAGAGCGCGTAAGCACGGCGGTCGTCGCGCGGCACGCCGGTTCCGCTCGAATAGAGGTCGGCCAGCGCCGCCTGCGCGGCCGGGAGATGCTTCGACGCGGCATCGCGAAGCCAAGCGGCGGCCTTGTCCGCGTCGCGCGGCACGCCAAGGCCTTGCAGGTACGCGATGCCTAGCGCGTATTCACCATCGGCGTCGCCGCCCGCGGCGGCGCGCCCCCACCACGCGACCGCGCCGTTGATGTCGCGCGGCATGCCGAGGCCCGCGTACATCATGCGGCCAGCGTTGGTCGCGCCGTGCGGGTCGCCGTGCTCGGCGGCGCGCGCGAACTGCTCGAAGGCCGACGCGTAGTCGACGCCCGCGCCTTCGCCCGAGATCATCATCACGCCGAGCATGTCGGCCGCAAAGCCGCTGCCGTTGTCGGAGGCGCGAGCGAGCCATGCGCGCGCGGCCGCATCGTTCTTCGGCAGCGGCCGGCCGGCGCGATAGATCGAGCCCATCAGATATTGGGCCGCCGACAAGCCGTCGACTGCCACGCCTTCGATCACGGCCATGCCGCCGTCCAGATCGGGGCGAGCGCCGAAGCCGGATAGCCGCATCGAGCCGTAGAGCAGGCGCGCGTCGAGATTGCCGTCGAGCGCCTCCTTAGCGCATTCGGCGCGCCGCTGGGCCGGCTTCGCGATCAGCGACGCCCCCCAGGCCGGGTAACTGCCACCGAGCGCGCAGGGCGTGGTGGGATCGCTGTAGGGAAGGCGCGCGAGCGCGGCGTCGAGCGATGGCTGTGGCGAGTCGAAACGTAGGGCGTTTGCGGCCGGCACCGCTTGGGCGGACAACAGGGCGAGCGCTGCGGCCGCGCGCTTGATGATGTTCTTGTTCGTCTTCATGGGTCGATCGATGGGCAGCCGGTGCGGCCTACCTGCTATCGATCTGTTTACGGCCTGGCGTGGGGAAACTTGAGGGAGGGCCTACGCACAATGAGCCCAGGCCTCGGGGTGCGCCTTTCCACTTGAGTTCATGTTCGGGCATACTCGGCCGATATCACGCTATAGAGCGCTAGTCATAGAGCTGAGATGCGTACTATCTACGAAGACAAAAAGCTACGCGAAGCACTGCATTCCATCTATGTGGCGCAGTTCAACGCGATTCAAACCTGCCCCGACGCTTTTGGTAAAAGCGACGCAACGAGGATGCTCACCGGGCTCATGGGCTCGCGTCCTTGGTCTTGGCGTGTCGTTGGCATTACACCGGCTGCGTTAAGTGTATTTGCCGAACACGGGTTCAAGCGTCCTCCTCGACAACTGCAAAGAGGACACATGCATGATCGATCTCAAACCGCGGAGGCCCTGTATTTCGCGCGCGTTGAGCCAATGTCATCGGATGAGTTTTTTGATTTTTTTCTCGAACGGGATAAAACGGTCATTATGACCAACGACGAAAACAAGCACGGGCCTAAATATGCGTTTCCACACTATATTCCGATTGACCCGAGTCTCGAATTGTTCCCGTGCGGAACCCTAGTGGGGTGGCAGCACCGAAAGGCAGAGATCGATTTTCTCCGCGTGCTTCACACTAGACAGTAGAACGAATGTTCCATTTTCGCCGCCCATCCTCGGATGGGACTTAATACTCGGAGATCAGTATCCGAGGGCGCTTGCAACCTGAAGGCGTCCTGGCGGGGACGAATCGCAGTAAAGCGTCGAGAACGGACGCTTTACTGCTCGGACCGGATGATACGTTGATGGCTATGCTGTCGATTGACTTGTCTCGACTTGCATCTTTTCCTTAAGAGTTTTCAATGCAACCTCCGAATGGCCCGTGGAATTCGTTGGAAATTGCCAAACTTATTGTCGGGTTTTTGACGCCCTTATCCGTCGCCGCCTTTGGTTGGTTTGTGAGCCGTCGCCTTAAGCGGCTGGAACTCGCTCAATGGTCAAATCAAAAGTTAATTGAGAAAAGGTTAGTCATTTACGATACTGTAGCACCGTTACTCAACCAGCTTCTATGCTTTTACACATGGGTAGGTCACTGGAAGGACATTTCACCGGAAGATG
Organism: Trinickia camelliae; assembly: GCF_053525655.1. NCBI lineage: Bacteria > Pseudomonadati > Pseudomonadota > Betaproteobacteria > Burkholderiales > Burkholderiaceae > Trinickia > Trinickia camelliae. The sequence continues at coordinate 123,373 of NZ_JBCHAA010000004.1, read as the reverse complement.
TTATTAAGATCAAGCGCGAGCTGGATAGAACATTCAACATCTATCGTCACCTGTTTGATGAAGACATTTACAGCGCATACCAAACGTTTATTCATGCGCTATTCGAAACGTTCACGGGGGCTGGCGTAGATGCCAAGATCCGCTCCCACATCCAAGGCTATGATGGAGATCGGACCAGCCATTGCACATATACGTGGAATCCGGTGTGGTCTCAGAGGTTTTCTACTGGAAATGTCGTAGAGAAAACGGAAGTACGACGACAGTACTTGCGGCTGATGAACGCGCTGAGCATCTCGCTGGGTGCCGAAAATAACAATTCTAATGCCCATGTCAGGAGGTAGGAAACTTGTGATCGACGACAAGGCGTTGGATGGTTATTTTGATGAGTATTGTCTGGAAAATGCGAGGGCGGAGATCGAAAATGAACACTGCCATGCAGTTCGCTGCAGACCTGCAAGATGAATTTCTCAAACGATCCCCGACGGCATCCTTTGGAGAAATTGCTCAATTCCGAGCACTCAAGGACGCGTTTGGAGCACTAAAGCCAAAGTTCCACGTTGAGGAATATCACGGCGCAAGGCGTCAGGTTTATTTCGACACCACACAGCCTTGGCTTCGCCCTCGGGCGTGATCCGAATTATGCGACTTGCTTATAGTTACTTACTCCACTAATGGGTGCGCACAAGTCAGGCTCATGTTGCTTCAGGCAAAGCTATCAAGCGGCGTCCACGGAAATTTATGTTGTCCATCTGAAGGCTTGCATTGTCAATAAACGCAATTTGACGGGAATTATGAGCAATGGGATTTGCTTTCTGCGCGTCTCAATCTCGTCCCTACTCGCGTTTTTACCCCGCCTCCCGATCATTTGCGAACTGCGCTCGTGCCATCCATCGGAGCATTTAGCGTGTTTCATCGAACGACCTCGGGGTCAGTTGATATGTTCTACGCTTCAGCAGATACATTGCAGCCGGAGGGCTTCCCTACGACACGGCATGGAAAATTGTCGAGTACTTTGGTGCCACGCCTCCGAAAATTCAACGGATTTTTGGATAAATCACTTTGCTGTTGTCTACGGACATTCGAGCAATCGCTATTTGAGCTTCATTTAGGATCCACGGCAATCTCGAAAAGTGTATCGGGGAATGTCGTAAGAAACGAGCCTCTCGCATCGCTTACTAGCAGTATCCTAGCGAGCTATTTGCGTGAAGCAGGTACCGATTCGAATTTGACACCTGAGGTATTGGATCTTATTGGCGTATCGAGCGATCAGGCTAATTCGGACGAGCAATTGCCAAGCTTCGTTCTTCTTAAGGCCACGTGACTGATAGCGATGTCACCACTTCGCCACTGTCCGATAACGGCATTAGATTCCGGTGAGTCTTAGCCTTCAAACACTTTTAATCGGCCATCGATAACGGCAATACTACATACTGCTCATCAGGATCGATGGATTCGCTAGGAATTCGACTTACATAGTCATAGCCCAAGGGAATACCTATGCAAATCGGAGAGAGCACAAGTTGGGTACGACTGTATATCCCATCATTTGACCCCACACCTTCTCGCACGCTTACTACCCGCGCCAAGCCACACCAGTATCCATCTTCGGAGAAGTGAATGAATGCAGACGACGCGTACATATATTGCATATCCAACATCATGCAAGTTTCAAAAATCTCTTGATTATCGTCGTCACGAATTTCCCGCCTCATAGTGGGTGGCGGACCATCGATACTCCCTAGCGCTTCAATCAGTTCCGACTCTTCTGGTATGTCGTGTCCGCGAAACTGACATGAAAATGCCACTATGGCACCGTTCTTATCCTTGGCGCGGACCGCGCCAACCTCTATCAAATTTAGATCGATTGCCACAATTGATGGCAAAACGTTACGAGCACAGGCTTCGAAATAAGACCTATTTTCCGCGAGTTGCACCCAAGTCAGCGAATTCGCAGAGTTATTCCAGAGAGTGTTGTATGCCCCGTCTTTCGCCAATGGCTGATGCGGAATTTCTGAAAAAAGGGACTCCCCCATCACCCTGCTATAAAGCGAATCAAGCCTGTGGACATTGATATAGTAGCTTTCCGAAAAATCCATCGCGCGGTTCGCCAAGTAAACTGACAAACTTGAGCATTTCTCCTCCCATTGATTCTTGTAGAGCCTAATTTGAGCTGGAGTTATGCTTCGACGCATCGAAGACGTTGTATGTACATCTGGATGGCACTCTCCGCACAGACCGACTCCGTTTGATTCAATACTATTCGAGCAATCCTCGTCGATGTGATGAATATTAGCTACCCTTCGATGCTCTGGACAGATACAGCATCTATGATGGCATTTCGTCAAAATTGCTGCCGCCACGTCCGTTGGCCACTCGACACGGTCTTTTTTAGGCATTTTTTATTCAACCAAAGGAAAATACAAAATTAACGAAAGTTACAAGAGCGAATCAATCTCGGTTTGAACGTCGCCCATAGAAGCTCGTTTTTTGAGAAATCAGATCAGAAAATGAGACGAAATACAAGATTCGCCTGCAGAGCACGCTGTACCGCACGGTCATTCTCAACGCAATCTTTTCGACGGAATACGCCGATGCCACTAAGGACACCAGGATGTGGATCCACTTTGCACGCCAACGTTCAAGCGACGCCCCTGTCCAAGCTCCCAGAATCACTGTACAATCATGGGCTCTGCGGGCGTCGTATAATGGTAATACCCTAGCTTCCCAAGCTAGAGCCGTGGGTTCGATTCCCATCGCCCGCTCCAAATTTGGCATGTGATGCGTAGAAGCCGCCTCGTCGAAGGCGGCTTTTTAGCATCCGCGGCGGCACGAGCCGCCGCATCGCCACTGAAGCCTAACGGCACGTAACGCTTTCGCCGCGCGAACCGCCGCGCCGCTCCTCCTCAGTACTCAAAGCAGTCACCGATGATTCACGATCCGAACGAAGACGGTCTTCCGCGCGAACCCGGCGCAGCCGGCGACGCCGACGCGTCCACTCCCATCGACGGCGATACCGGTACGCCCGAGAATTCGCTACATCTGCGCCGCATCCGCAGCTTCGTCACGCGCGCCGGCCGCGTCTCGACCGGCCAGCGCCGCGCGATGGACGAACTCGGTCCGCGCTTCGTGGTCCCCTACGCAGCCACCGCGTTCGACTGGAACGCCGCCTTCGGCCGTACGGCGCCGCACATCCTGGAGATCGGTTTCGGCATGGGCGCGACGACCGCTGAAATCGCCGCGCAGCGTCCCGGCGACGACTTCATCGGCGTGGAAGTCCACGAACCGGGCGTCGGCGCGCTATTGAAGCTGATGGGCGAACAGAACGTATCGAACATCCGCATCGTCCAGCACGATGCGGTCGAGGTGCTCGAGCAGATGATCGCGCCGGAAAGCCTCGACGGCGTGCACATCTTCTTCCCCGATCCGTGGCACAAGGCGCGCCATCACAAGCGCCGGCTGATTCAGCCGAAGTTCGTCGCGCTGCTGGTCTCGCGCTTGAAGCCCGGCGCGTATCTGCACTGCGCAACCGATTGGCAAAACTACGCCGAGCAAATGCTTGAAGTGCTGAGCGCCGAGCCCGCGCTCGCGAACACCGCCGACGCCTACGCGCCGCGCCCCGGCTATCGTCCGGTGACGAAGTTCGAGCGACGCGGCCTGCGTCTCGGGCACGGCGTCTGGGATCTCGTGTTCAAGCGCCGCGCCGCATAATCAGCTCCAGTTCAGCCCGCCGCCATAGCCGACAATCAGGACCAGCAACCCGAAGCCGATCCGATACCACGCGAACACGGTGAAATCGTGCGTCGCGATGTAGCGCAGCAGCCAGCGCACGCAGATGAACGCGCTCACGAACGCGGCCGCCATGCCGATCGTGAACAGATCGAGCATCTGGACCGGCGTCGCGTGCCAGGTTTTCACGATCTCGTAGAGCGTCGCGCCGACGATGATCGGGATCGCGAGAAAAAACGAAAACTCGGTGGCCACACGCCGGTCGAGCCCGAAGAGCATCCCGCCGATGATCGTCGACCCCGAGCGCGACATGCCGGGAATCAGCGCACAGCATTGCGCGCAGCCGACTTTCAGCGCATCGAGCGGCGTCAACGCATCGATCGACTGAACGCGGGGCGGTACATCGCCGCGTTCGCGCTGGCGCGACTCCGCCCACAGGATGACGACGCCGCCCACCACGAGCGCGAGCGCCACCGGAACCGGCGCGTAGAGCACGGCCTTGATCGACTTTTCGAACATGAGCCCCAGCACGACGGCGGGAATGGTCGCGATGACGACATTGAGCGTGAAGCGCCGCGCGGCGGTTTGCGTCGCGAGGCCGGCGATCACTTCGCCGATGCGCCGCCGGTACTCCCAGCACACCGCGAGGATCGCGCCGAACTGGATGACGACGTGGAAGGTTTTCGAGCCTTCGTCGGTGAAATTGAGCAAGCTGCCGACGACGATCAAATGGCCGGTGCTCGACACGGGCAGAAACTCGGTCAATCCCTCGACGATGCCGAGGATCACCGCCTTGCAGATCAATATCCAATCCATCGATGGCCCTTTTGCGGATGTTGCCGCTCTCCGGCGGCATAGCGGAACGAACGGGAAAGGGCCCGGGTCACGCGCGGCCCCACGGCCGCGCGCGCCTCACTTTTCGAGGATCTGCACGCGTATGCCGTTTGTAAGGATCGTGATTGTACCGGGTTCGTAGTTCACGCCGGCAAATTGAAGCTGCTCGGGCTTGAAGGTGTAGACCGGATAGTTGGTGAGCAGCTGCGTCGCGAGCAGCCCGGCCGCCGCGCTGATCTGCTGCGCGTAGGCACGGGACTGGCCGTCCACGCTGACGTTGTCGACGGTCGGCTCCTTGAGCACAACCGAGCGGCTCGCGCCGTCGTAGGCGAGCTGGCTCGACAGCGTGAAGGTGGCGTCCACCGGCTGCTGCAGGAACGGGCTCGCGAAGTGCGCGTCGAGCCGCACGCTCACGCGATTCGTGTCCGGCAAGAGGCCGACGACGGGATTGGCGAGCGTAACGTTGAACACCTGGGAGACCGTGCGCTGGAACGGAAACTTGCGCTGCACGGCTTCCTGCACCTGATCCCTCGAGAACGTGTAGTGATCCGGGATGAACGGAAACGTCGCGGTGGCGCAAGCGCCGAGTGACACGCCGATGCTCGCCGCCGCAATCGCCGCTACCAGAAACCGCCGCCGCGTGGACGCTCTCGCTTGAGTCATGCAAAACCTCCTGCTCTTGAATGCTTCGATGCTTCGTTGTTTTGGATCGCTTGGGCACGCTGGCCCGCGCAAAGTTCTTGCGCGGCGGTTCGCGGGCTTCGTTCGTTTTACCTTCGATCCTTCGATTAACGGGCGGCGGGCCGAGTCGCGGCTTCGAGCTGCGTGAGCCAGGCGATGGCATGCGCGCGCGACGTGCCGCACATCTCGGCCTGCGGCTGCAAGCCGGAGCAGCAGGCGGGACGCTCGGGGCGCCCGAAAATCGCGCAGCGATGATCGTCGCCGAGCTGCGCACAGCGCACGCCTGCGGGTTTGCCGTCGGGCATACCGGGGATCGGGCTCGTGATCGAGGGCGCGATGCAACACGCGCCGCAATCGGGACGGCACGCGTGATCGGTCACGACGGGAGCGGCAACGGCATTCACGGCTAAATCGGGTCCTGGGGTATTACAACAGCGACGACAGCGAATTCATGCGACGAATACGTGCGGCAAGCAACGCAGCTAAACCGCACGGAGCCCGTATTGTGCCTGCATAGCGCGTTTTGTCGCATGCGGCGCTATTACACAAGGCTCCGAGACGGCACACGCTTAAACTGACCGAGGTCCCGCTAACGAAGGCTGCCCATGGATTCCGTCGATTCCCTGTTTCATCCTGACCTGCTTGCCAAATACAGCGCGAACGGCCCACGGTACACGTCTTATCCCACCGCCCTCCAGTTCCGCGACGATTTCGACACCGCCGACTACCTCCGCGCCGCGAGCGACGCCGGCGCGTCCGCGAGCGAGTTGTCGCTGTACTTTCACATCCCGTTCTGCGACACCGTCTGCTTCTACTGCGGCTGCAACAAGGTGGTCACGAAGAACCGCGCCCGCTCGCTGCCCTACCTCGAGCGCATGAAGCGCGAGCTGGCGTTGCAGGCGTCGCGCTTCGACGTCACCCGGCCCGTCACGCAGTTGCATCTGGGCGGCGGCACGCCCACGTTTTTGTCCGATGACCAATTGACCGAGCTGATGGCCGCCGCGCGCGAACACTTCGTGCTCGTGCCGGACATCGATGCCGAATATTCGATTGAAGTCGATCCGCGTGAAGCGAACCCGAAGACGATCGTCCATCTGCGCACGCTCGGCTTCAATCGCCTGAGCCTCGGCGTGCAGGATTTCGATCCCGTCGTGCAGGCCGCGGTCAACCGCATCCAGCCGTTCGAGATGACCGCCGACGTCATGCGCGCCGCGCGCGCGTCGGGCTTCAAATCGATCAGCGTCGACCTGATCTACGGGCTGCCACATCAAACCGTCGACAGCTTCAGCCGCACGCTCGACAAGATGCTCAAGCTCGCCCCGGACCGCCTCTCGGTCTTCGGCTACGCGCACATGCCGCAGCTCTTCAAGATGCAGCGCCAAATGGATGCGTCGGCGATGCCCTCGCCTGCCGAGCGGCTCGCGATCCTGCGCCACGTGATTGAACGGCTGACGAGCGCGGGCTATGTCTACATCGGCATGGATCACTTCGCCCTCCCCACCGACGAGCTCGCGCTCGCGCAAGCCAAGCGCACGCTGCATCGGAATTTTCAGGGCTACAGCACGCATGCCGATTGCGACTTGATCGGCATCGGCGCGTCGTCGATCGGCAAGGTCGGCGACGTCTACGTACAAAACGCGAAGGACCTTCCCGGCTACGCGGCAGCGATCGACGCCGGCGAGCTCGCCATCAAGCGCGGCGTGCGCCTCACCGCCGACGACCGCATGCGGCGCGACATCATCACGCAACTGATGTGCAATCTGGAGTTGCGCTACGACGAAATCGAAGTTGTTTACGGCATCCGCTTCGCGCAGGCGTTCGCGCCCGAACTCGAGCGCCTCGTCGCCTTCGAGGCGGACGGCCTCATTGCGCTCGGCAGCCAAAAGCTCGAAGTCCTGCCGCCTGGCCGGATGCTCGTGCGCAACATCGCGATGGTGTTCGACAGGTATCTCGGTCAGCAGTCGATGAAGCGCTTTTCGCGGACCATCTAAGCTGCGTGCGACAAACACGCCTCGAGCGGGCGCCGCCGCTCGCTCGGGGACCCAACCCATCGATCCCGGAAAGACAGCGTTGTTGGTAAAGTAAGCGTCTTTTCCCGGATCGAACAGGCAACATCATGCGCGGCACCAAGGCCATCTATGCGGTCGAGCGGCTCAAGACCCGCAGCGCCAACGCACTCTACGCAGCTGTGAGCATGCCGGGCGGGCTCTTCTATCTCGTCGACAAGACCGGCGGCGCCAGTAAGAAACTCTGCGACCCACTGCCCCTCGATGAATTTGTCGCGTTCGTCGACTCCCAGTCGCCGGCCAAGCCGCGCAAGGCCAGCAAGCTCGACGTCGCGTTCGAGGAACAGATCAAGAAAAGCCGCAGTTGAGCGCGCCCTCGCGCCACCGATACGCCACTCCGCGCCACCGCGCACCGCCTCGCCGTGCGCGGTAGGGGGACCGATCCATAGCCGGTTTGGTACAATCCCGCAGTTACTCTGGGCCAGACGGTCTAGGCCATCTGGTCTGGGTCATACGGTCCGGACCAGATGGCCCAGACCGTCTGGTTCCGTTCGGAACACCCAACCCGCCAGTACATCGCGCCATGAACATCGAACAAGCCCGTTTCAACATGATCGAGCAGCAAATTCGCCCCTGGGACGTGCTGGACCAGGACGTGCTGAGTCTGCTCTCGATCGTCAAACGTGAGAATTTCGTCCCCGCCGCTTACCGCGACATCGCCTTCGCCGACCTCGAAGTGCCGCTGCCGCGCGGCCAGCACATGCTGGCGCCGCGCGTCGACGCGCGAGTTCTGCAGGAACTGGCGGTGAAGAAGCATGAAACCATTCTGGAAGTCGGCGCCGGCTCGGGCTATATGGCGGCGCTGCTTGCGCACCGCGGCCAGCACGTGCTGACGGTCGAAATCGATCCGGAACTCGCCGAACTCGCGAAGCAAAACCTCGCGGCCAATGGAGTGACGAATGCGGAAGTCGCGCTCGGCGACGGCTCGCGCGGCTGGGCCGCCGCCGGCCCGTACGACGTGATCTGCGTGTCGGGCGGCCTGCCGGTGCTGCCGCAGGATCTCCTCGAGCAATTGAAAGTCGGCGGCCGGCTTGCCGCATTCGTCGGCACGGCGCCGGTGATGAAGACGCAGATCATCACGCGCATCGACGACAAGCAATTCCGCGTGGCAGACGTGTTCGAAACCTATGTCGAGCCGCTCGTGAACGCGGTCCAGCCGCCGCGCTTCAAGTTCTGATCGTCACACCCCTCATCGGCCGCGCTCGCGGCCGATGTCGCTTCGTGGCGCGCAAACCTCCGCACGCCAACCCGCGTCCTTCGATTTCACCGAGCCCGAAATGCAAAACCTGACCGCCCCCGCCCTCGCCGAATGGCTTGCCGATACTTCGCGCCCCGCGCCCGTGCTGCTCGACGTGCGTGAACCGTGGGAAATCGAAACGGCGAAGATTGCGGGAAGCGTGTTCATTCCGATGCGCGAGATCCCGGCACGCAGCGAAGAGCTCGACGACGAAGCGCAAATCGTCTGCGTATGCCATCACGGCGCGCGCAGTGCGAACGTCGGCATGTTCCTCGAAGGGCGCGGCTTCAAGCAGATCTTCAATCTGCAAGGCGGGATCGACGCCTGGTCCAAGCTCGTCGATCCGTCCGTGCCGACATACTGATCCGCATTGATACCCAAGCGCCCCTGCTCCGGGGGCGCTAATCCGTCTCCCTCAATACCTGCGCGACGGTCGTGAAGATTTCGTCGATCTGCTGCTCGTCGACGATCAGCGGTGGCGAAAACGCCAGGATGTCCCCCGTATAGCGCGTCAGCACGCCTTTCTCGAAGCATTTGACGAACACGTCGTAGGCCCGCGCGCCCGGCGCGCCATCGCGCGACTTCAATTCGACGCCGCCCACGAGACCCAGATTGCGCACGTCGATCACGTTCGGCTCGCCGCGCAGCTTGTGGATCGCGGTCTCGAAGACCGGCGACATCCGCGCGGCGCGCTCGAACAACTGCTCGCGTTCATAGAGATCGATCGTCGCGCAGGCCGCCGCGGTCGCAATCGGATGGCCCGAATACGTGTAACCATGAAAGAGCTCGATGCCGGCGGGCGCGCCGTTGACGATCGTGTCGTGAACCGCGTGGCTCGCCGCCACGGCGCCAAGCGGCGCGGCGGCGTTGTTCGTGCCTTTCGCCATCGTCAGCAAGTCCGGCGTCACGTTGAAGTACTGCGCGGCAAACGGTGCGCCGAGCCGCCCCCAGCCGGTGATGACTTCATCGAAGATCAAGAGGATGCCGTGCTTGTCGCAGATCTCGCGCAGGCGCTGCAAATAGCCGTGCGGCGGAATCAGCACACCCGTCGAGCCCGCGACCGGCTCGACGATGACAGCCGCGATCGTCGATGCGTCGTGCAGCGTGACTAGGCGTTCCAATTCGTCTGCGAGATGCGCGCCCCACGCCGGCTGCCCTTTCGAAAACGCTGCCTCCTTGATGTTCAGCGTGTGCGGCAGGTGATCGACCGACGGCAGCAAGCCGCCCGAATACGCCTTGCGATTCGGCGCGATGCCACCGACGGAGATGCCGCCGAAACCAACGCCGTGATAGCCGCGCTCGCGTCCGATGAAGCGCGTGCGCTGCCCTTCGCCGCGCGCACGGTGATACGCGAGCGCGATCTTCAACGCCGTATCGACCGCCTCCGATCCCGAGTTCGTGAAGAAAATGTGCTTGAGGTCGCCCGGCGTGTGTTTCGCGATCTTCGTCGCGGCCTCGAACGCCTTCGGGTGGCCCATCTGGAAGGTCGGCGCGAAGTCCATTTCCTCCGCCTGCTCCCGAACGGCCGCGACGATCTCGTCGCGGCAATGGCCCGCGTTCACGCACCAGAGGCCGGCGGTGCCGTCGAGAATGCGGCGGCCGTCGTAGGACGTGTAGTACATCCCCTTCGCCGCCGACAGCAGCCGCGGCGCGCTCTTGAACTGACGGTTCGCCGTGAAAGGCATCCAGAACGCTGAGAGATCGAGCGAACCGCTGTTCGCTTCACGCTGATTCATATGTCGCTCCTATTGGCCAGCCGGGTTACAAGTCTAGGCACCGATGTGCCTATGCACAACCGCGCGGCACGCGTGCACCGCTAAAGCTATCGACACAAAACGCAGCGCTTCGTTGCGGCGCAGAGCGCACCGGCGCGAAGCGCGCTGACACGCCCTGCACCAATAACGTCTTCCATAGCGCGCCGTCGCGACGCGTCCAAGCGCGCCGTTACAAGCCCCGGCACCAACACGACGATTGGCACAACCCTTGCAGTATCCCGTCGGCTATTCATGCGGCAACACAGCATCGCGCGTACTTACAAACATAACGTTCACCATCCTACGGCAAGGGGAATGACATGAAGCGTCGCAGTCTGTTGAAGCTCGGTTCGATGTCCGGCGCACTCGCGCTGGCCGGGCAAAGTCCATTTGCAAGTGCAGAGTCGTCGGGGCCGATCAAGGTCGGCATCCTCCATTCGCTATCGGGCACGATGGCGATTTCCGAAACGTCGCTGAAAGACACCGCGTTGATGACGATCGCCGAAATCAACGCGAGCGGCGGCGTGATGGGCCGCAAGCTCGAGCCCGTGGTCGTCGACCCCGCATCGAACTGGCCGCTGTTCGCCGAAAAGGCCCGCCAGCTGCTTACGCAAGACAAAGTGGCGTGCGTGTTCGGCTGCTGGACCTCGGTGTCGCGCAAATCGGTGCTGCCGGTGTTCGAGGAGCTGAACGGCCTGTTGTTCTACCCTGTGCAATACGAAGGCGAAGAGATGTCGCGCAACGTGTTCTACACGGGCGCCGCGCCGAACCAGCAAGCGATCCCCGCCACCGAATATCTGATGAGCGCCGAAGGCGGCGGCGCGAAGCGCTTCTTCCTGCTCGGCACCGACTACGTGTATCCGCGCACGACCAACAAGATCCTGCGCGCGTTCCTGAAATCGAAGGGCGTGCAGGAGACCGACATTCAAGAGGTCTACACGCCGTTCGGCCACAGCGACTATCAGACCATCGTCGCGAACATCAAGACCTTCTCGCAAGGCGGCAAGACCTGCGTGATCTCGACCGTCAACGGCGATTCGAACGTGCCGTTCTATAAAGAACTCGGAAACCAAGGGCTGAAAGCGACCGATGTGCCCGTTGTGGCGTTCTCGGTCGGCGAGGAGGAACTGCGCGGCATCGATACGAAACCGCTCGTCGGCAATCTCGCGGCGTGGAACTACTTCATGTCGCTGCGCAATCCGACCAACGAGAAGTTCAAGAAAAAATGGGCCGACTGGGTGGCGTCGCAGAATCTGTCCGGCGGCACGAAGCGCGTGACCAACGATCCGATGGAAGCGACCTATGTCGGCATCCATATGTGGAAGCAGGCCGTCGAGAAAGCCAAGAGCACGGAGGTCGACAAGGTGCGCGTCGCGATGATCGGCCAGAAGTTCGCGGCGCCTTCGGGTTTCGACCTCGTAATGGACGGCAACCATCACCTGCACAAGCCGGTGATGATCGGCGAGGTCCGTGCGGACGGCCAGTTCAACGTCGTGTGGCGGACCAAGACGACCATTCGCGCGCAGCCGTGGAGCCCGTTTATCGCGGGCAACGACAGCAAGCCCGATGTCGTGAGCTCGATTCCGGCGTTCTTGCGGCGCTCGCGCGTCGCGTAGCGGCTAGTCGTTACCTCGCCTAAGAGCGCGGCGCGGCGGCCGTACACCAAACGCGCGCAAGATGGTTGCGCGTGTAACGGTATCGAACAACCGTTGTTGCCGCCGCGCCGGGTCCGACTCCACGCAAAGGTCATCATGGCGTCTCCTTTTTTTCGCTCTATCCGGCGCGGCGTCGCGCTCGCGGCGCTTGCAACGGCGGGCTTCCTGCCGCTCGCCGCGTTCGCGCTGACGGGGGCCGATGTCGCCCCGCTCGCCGGCGACGACTTCGACGCGAAGTCCGCCGCCATCGACACGCTGATCGCGAATCACGACGCGCCGTCGCTCGCGCTCTTGAAAGCGCTTTCCGAAGACACCGCGCTCGCGACCGACGCGGGCGAAGTCCTGCTCCAAGACAACGACACCGCGCGCGATGCGGTGACGGGCAAGACCGTGGCGGCCAGCGTCGCGTCGAGCGCGCAGCCGGTCACGCTGAACAATCTGCTGCGCTCGAAAGTATCGGGCGCGCTCTCGGGCCTGCAACTCGATTCGCCCGACCTCGAAACGCGGCGCGCCGCAATCAGCGCCTTGCTGAAGAACCCCGACCCGGCGATGAAGCCGATGATCGATCGCGCCCGCGCGAAGGAAACCGATCCGCAGTTGAAGAAGCGCCTCGATACGCTGTGGGCGATGACGGCGCTGTCGGACAAAGACCCCGCGAAGCGCCTCGAAGCCGCTCAGCTCGTCGCCGCGCGCCACGATCTCGACATGTACGAGCTGCTGCGTCCGCTCGTCGCGAAGAAACCTGACGGCACGTTCGCCGAAAGCGACCCACGCGTGCGCGCCGCCGCGCAGCAAGGCATCGACGCGCTCGATTCGATCCAGCGCCGCAGCGAAATCGCGGGCACGGTGTTCGCGGGGCTCTCGCTAGGCAGCGTGCTGCTGCTCGCGGCGCTCGGGCTCGCGATTACCTACGGCCTCATCGGCGTCATCAACATGGCGCACGGCGAGTTCCTGATGATCGGTGCCTACGCAACCTACGTCGTGCAGAACCTCGTACAGCGCTTCGCGCCCGGCGCGTTCGATTGGTATCCGTTGATCGCCGTGCCCGCTTCGTTCGTTGCGGCCGCCGTGGTCGGCATCGTGCTCGAACGGCTCGTGCTCAAGCACTTGTACGGCCGTCCGCTCGAAACGCTGCTGACGACGTTCGGCGTGAGCTTGATCTTGATTCAAGCGACGCGCACGATCTTCGGCGCGCAAAACGTGCAGGTCGAAAATCCGTCCTGGATGAGCGGCGGCGTCACCGTCATGCAGAACCTGATCCTGCCGTACAACCGCCTCGTGATCCTCGCGTTCTCGCTCGCCGTCGTGCTGATCGCGTGGACCGTGCTCACGAAAACGCGCCTCGGCCTCTTCGTGCGCGCCGTCACGCAGAACCGCCGCATGGCCGCGTGCGTCGGCGTGAAGACCGCGCGCGTCGATTCCTACGCGTTCGCGTTCGGCGCGGGCATCGCGGGCTTGGGCGGCTGCGCGCTCTCGCAGATCGGCAATGTCGGCCCCGATCTCGGCCAGAACTACATCATCGATTCGTTCATGGCGGTGGTGCTGGGCGGCGTCGGGCAGCTCGCTGGCACCGTCATCGGCGGCTTCGGGCTCGGGCTCGTCAGCAAGACGATCGAACCGTTCTGGGGCGCGGTGCTCGCGAAGATCGCGGTGCTGGTGCTGATCGTCCTCTTCATCCAGAAGCGCCCGCAAGGCATGTTCGCCTTGAAGGGCCGCAGCGCGGAGGTCTAATGAAACTACCCCCACGCTCACTTCGTTCGCTGCCCCCCAAGGGGGCCGATGCCTCCCTTGGGGCGGCATGGGACCCGAGTAAGGCGCTGAAGCGCCAACTCGGGTCGACACGGGAGGCATCATGACATCAGCCACGACCTCCGTCGATACGCACGGCACACCGGGCTCAACAACCCCATCCTCGGAACGCGCCGCGTTCAAAGACCTCGCGCTCGGCCTGCCGCCGCGTCCCGCGCTGCTTTCGCGCGGCGCATGGCTTGCGCTCATCGCATTGATCCTGGTGATCGGCATCGGCGTGCCGGTCAGCGCGCTCGTGCTGCCGCAATCCAGCGCGTTGCATCTCTCGGCCTATGCGCTGACGCTTGCCGGCAAACTGATGTGCTACGCGATCGCCGCGCTCGCGCTCGACCTCGTCTGGGGCTATTGCGGCATTTTGAGTCTCGGGCACGGGCTGTTCTTCGCGCTGGGCGGCTACGCGATCGGGATGTACCTGATGCGCGCGATCGGACATGACGGCAAGTACGGCAGCGATCTGCCCGACTTCATGGTGTTTCTCGACTGGCACGCGTTGCCTTGGTATTGGCACGGCACGCAGCATCTCGCGTATGCGCTCCTGCTCGTCGTGCTCGTGCCCGCCGTCGTCGCGTGGGTGTTCGGCTTCTTCACGTTCCGCTCGCGCGTGAAGGGCGTCTATCTCTCGATCATCACGCAGGCGCTCACGTTCGCGGCGATGCTGCTCTTCTATCGCAACGAAACGGGCTTCGGCGGCAACAACGGCTTCACCGATTTCAAGCGCATCGGCGGTTTCCCGATCACGCATCCGGGCACGCGCACCGCGCTGTTCCTGATCACGTTCGCGGTGCTCGTCCTGTCGTTCATTGCGGCGCGCGCGATCGTCACGTCGAAGCTCGGGCGTGTCGTGACGGCCGTGCGCGACGGCGAAGCGCGCCTGATGTTCCTCGGCTATAGCCCGCTCTCGTACAAGCTCTTCGTGTGGACCGTGTCCGCTGTGCTGTGTGGCATTGCAGGCGCGCTCTACGTACCGCAGGTCGGCATCATCAATCCGAGCGAGATGTCGCCGGGCAATTCGATCGAGATGGCGATCTGGGTCGCCGTCGGCGGACGCGGGACGCTGATCGGGCCGATCATCGGCGCGTTTGCCGTGAACGGCGCGAAGAGCTTCTTCACCGCTTACTTCGCCGAGTATTGGCTGTTCTTTCTCGGCGCGATCTTCATGCTGGTGCCGCTGTTGCTGCCCAACGGCATCATGGGGCTGATCGACATGGCGATTAAGCGGGCCATGAAGCGGAGGAACTCGCCATGAACGAGAACCCGATGGTTCCCGACATCGCCGCCATCGAAGACGACGGACGCGCGTTGAGCGGCGTGGCCTCGATGGGCCACGCGGTCAAGCCTGACGAGATCGACACGTCGCACGGCACGATCCTCTATCTCGACGACGTGACCGTGAGCTTCGACGGCTTCCGCGCGCTGAACGCGCTATCGCTCACGATCGACGCGGGCGAACTGCGCTGCGTGATCGGCCCGAACGGCGCCGGCAAGACGACGATGATGGACGTCATCACCGGCAAGACCGCGCCCGATGCGGGAAAGGTGTTCCTCGGCCAGTCGATCGACCTCACGCGCATGAGCGAACCCGCGATCGCGCGCGCGGGCATCGGCCGCAAGTTCCAGAAGCCGACCGTGTTCGAGAATCATCCCGTGTGGGAGAACCTCGAGCTCGCGATGAAGACCGACAAGGGATGGTGGGCGTCGCTGCGCGCGCGCCTCGATGGCGCCGCGCAAGCGCGCATCGAAGCGACGCTCGAGCTGATTCATCTCGAGGGCGTTGCGCGCCGCCTCGCAGGCGAGCTGTCGCACGGACAAAAGCAACGGCTCGAAATCGGCATGCTGCTCATGCAGCAACCGGCGCTGCTGCTGCTCGACGAACCCGCGGCCGGCATGACCGACCACGAAACGATGGAGCTCGCCGATCTACTGAACAAGCTACGGGGAACGTGCTCGATGATGGTCGTCGAGCACGACATGGAGTTCGTCGCGGCGCTCGCGGGCGAGACCGGGCGCGTCACCGTCATGGCAGAAGGCCACGTGCTCGCGCACGGTACGCTCGACGAGGTGAAACGCGACGAGGCCGTGATCGAATCGTATCTCGGCCGCTGACGCATGCACTGGCATGCGCATGCAAGCGATGGAAGGAAACTCACGATGCTCAAAGTAGAAGCGCTCAATCAGTACTATGGCGGCAGCCACATCCTGAGAAACGTTGCGCTCGACGTGCCGGAAGGCAAGCTGACGGTCTTGCTCGGCCGCAACGGCGTGGGCAAGACAACGCTGCTGCGCTGCCTGATGGGCGTCGTGCAGGCCGAACGAGGGTCGATCTCGTGGCGCGGCAAGCCGCTCGACAAGCTGCCTCCGTATGCGCGTGTCGCCGAAGGTCTGGCCTACGTGCCGCAAGGACGCGACATCTTTCCGCGTCTTACCGTCGAAGAAAACCTGCTGGTCGGCGCGGCTAGCCGCAAAGCGCCTTCGAAGATTCCCGACCACATCTATGCGCTTTTTCCGGTCTTGAAGGAGATGCGCGCGCGGCGCGGCGGCGACCTCTCGGGCGGCCAGCAGCAGCAACTCGCGATCGGCCGCGCGCTGATGAGCGAGCCACAGCTCTTGATTCTCGACGAGCCGACCGAAGGCATCCAGCCTTCGATCATTCAGGAGATCGGCCGCACGCTGCGACGGCTCGTCGACGAGATGGGAATGACCGTGCTGCTCGTCGAACAGTATTACGATTTCGCGCGAGCGATCGCGGACCGCTACTGGGTAATGAGCCGCGGCGAGATCATCGCGGGCGGCTCGGCCGCCGAGATGGAGGCGAACGGAGTGAGGGAGCTGATCGCGGTCTGAAGCGCGACGCTATGTTCGCTCGCCGCGCCGCGTGGCATCATGCTCAGCCATGTCTCTTCACGAACAGCACACTACCCTCGCCAACGTCGCGCAACCAGCCGCCACCGCCGCGCACGACGAATGGCAAGCCAAGCTCGAACTGCGCTACGAAAAGCACGGCACGCGCACGACGCTCGTGCATCGTCTGCATGACGGCCCGCTGCGCGTTCAGCGGCCTTTGTATCCCGAAGGCGAGGCCATCTGTCATACGGTCATCGTTCATCCGCCGGGCGGCGTGGCGGGCGGCGACCGGCTGTCGATCGATATCGCGCTCGGCCACGACACGCACGCGGTACTGACGACACCCGGCGCGACCAAGTGGTACAAGTCGAACGGACGCGACGCGCTGCAGCGCATTCACGTCGCCGTCGGCGCCAACGCGAAGCTCGATTGGCTGCCGCAGAACAACATCGTCTTCGATCATGCGAACGCGTCGCTCGATTTCACGCTGACGCTGGCCGCGGGCGCGACCGCGCTCGGCTGGGACGCGACGCAGCTCGGCCGGCAAGCGGCGGGCGAACGCTGGTCGGCGGGCACGCTCGCGAGCGTGGCGAGAATCGTGGGACCTTCCGGCCAACTGCTGTGGCTGGAGCGCGCGCAACTCGATGCCGTGGACCTGCTGCGCGGCGCGCCCCAAGGGCTAGCCGGTTTTCCGGCGTACGGCACGCTGTGGGCCGTCAGCCCGGCTTGCACGGATGCGCTGGCCGAATCATTAAGCGCGCAATTGCCTTTCGACGGCACGCAGCGCGCAGGCGTATCGTGCGTGACGCCGGGCGTGATGCTCGTGCGTGTCGTCGCGCGTTCGATGGAAGCGCTGCAAAACACGCTGATGCAATGCTGGCTGCAATTGAGGCCAGTCGTGCACGGAGTCGACGCCACGCCGCTACGGCTCTGGACCACCTGAAGTCGCTGCTCACGCACCAATAGCAGGAATTCCCTCGGGAGTTGACGCGCCATATCGGTGCAGCTCCTCTCGCTAGCGCCAGCCGAATCGCACCAATTCAACGAATCCGACCCTATGGCATGCCCTTTGCTCCATTGGGCGGCGCCTCGTTCCGCTCCGAGCACCACAGCCGTCGCTGCCTATAGCGCTTATAAGCCACGCGGACCCAATCCCGATAGCGCGGTGCTACGATAGCCTCGCGACAAAATTAGGCCGCTGTACTAATTAATTATTACGTTTTGCCACTCCCAACCCTTTCATGAAGCTGACGCCCAGAGAGAAAGACAAGCTCCTGATCTTCACCGCGGCGTTGCTCGCCGAGCGCCGCCGCGCACGCGGCCTGAAGCTCAACTATCCGGAAGCCGTGGCCTACATTTCGGCGGCGCTGATGGAAGCCGCGCGCGACGGCAAGACGGTCGCGGAAGTCATGCACTACGGCACGACGCTGCTCACGCGCGACGACGTCATGGAAGGCGTGCCGGAGATGATCCCCGACATCCAGGTCGAAGCGACGTTTCCCGACGGCACCAAGCTCGTCACCGTTCACCATCCGATTCCGTGAGCACGCACCCATGATCCCCGGCGAAATCCTCACCGACGACGGCGAACACGAACTGAACGCAGGCCGCGAGACCCTTACACTGACCGTCGCGAACACGGGCGACCGCCCCGTGCAGATCGGCTCGCACTACCACTTCTACGAAGTCAACGATGCCCTCTCGTTCGATCGCGAGAAAGCACGCGGCTTTCGGCTGAACATTGCGGCGGGCACCGCCGTGCGCTTCGAGCCGGGCCAGGAGCGCACGGTCGAACTGGTCGCGCTCGCGGGCAACCGCGTCGTCTACGGATTCAACGGCAAGGTAATGGGGCCGCTGTAACTCTTCTTCTGGACGTTCAACCATGACACTACGTATCGGCCGCCGCGCGTACGCGGAGATGTTCGGCCCCACGACCGGCGACCGTATCCGGCTCGCCGACACCGAGCTCCTGATCGAGATCGAGCGCGACTACACCGTCTACGGCGAGGAAGTGAAATTCGGCGGCGGCAAGGTGATCCGCGACGGCATGGGCCAGTCGCAGCGGCTGGCCGCCGACGTCGCCGACACCGTCGTCACGAACGCGGTGATCCTCGATCACTGGGGCATCGTGAAGGCCGACATCGGCATCAAGAACGGCCGCATCTGGGCGATCGGCAAGGCGGGCAACCCCGACATCCAGCCGGACGTGACGATCGCGATCGGCGCCGGGACGGAAGTGATTGCGGGCGAAGGGCTGATCGTGACGGCGGGCGGCATCGATACGCACATCCATTTCATCGCGCCGCAACAGATCGACGAAGCGCTGGCTTCGGGCGTGACGACGATGATCGGCGGCGGCACCGGGCCGGCGACGGGCACCAACGCGACGACCTGCACGCCGGGCCCGTGGCATCTCGAGCGCATGCTGCAAGCCGCGGACGGCTGGCCGATCAACATCGGCTTTCTCGGCAAGGGCAACGTGAGCCTGCCCGAGCCCGCGATCGAGCAGATCGCCGCGGGTGCGATTGGTCTCAAGCTGCACGAAGACTGGGGCTCGACGCCCGCCGCGATCGACAACTGCCTCTCGGTCGCCGACGACACCGACACGCAAGTCGCGATCCACACCGATACGCTGAACGAAGCGGGCTTTGTCGAAGCGACGGTTGCGGCGTTCAAGGGCCGCACGATCCACACGTACCACACCGAGGGTGCGGGCGGCGGCCACGCGCCGGACATCATCAAGGTCTGCGGCGAAGCGAACGTGCTGCCGTCGTCGACGAATCCGACCCGCCCCTACACCGTCAACACGCTCGACGAACACCTCGACATGCTGATGGTGTGCCACCACCTCGACCCGTCGATCGCCGAAGACCTCGCGTTCGCCGAATCGCGCATTCGCCGCGAGACGATCGCGGCCGAAGACATCCTGCACGACTTGGGCGCGCTGTCGATGTTGTCGTCGGATTCGCAGGCGATGGGACGCGTGGGCGAAGTCATCATTCGCACGTGGCAAACGGCGCACAAGATGAAAGTGCAGCGCGGTGCGCTGCCGCAAGACAACGCGCGCCACGACAACTTCCGCGCGAAACGCTATGTCGCGAAGTACACGATCAATCCGGCGATCACGCACGGCATCTCGCACGAAGTCGGTTCGATCGAAGTCGGCAAATGGGCCGACATCGTGTTCTGGGAGCCCGCATTCTTCGGCATCAAACCTTCGCTGATTTTGAAGGGCGGCATGATCGCGATGGCGCAGATGGGCGACCCGAACGGTTCGATTCCGACGCCGCAGCCGGTCCACTATCGCGAGATGTTCGCGACGCGGGCCGGCGCGCTCGCGCGCACGTCGCTGACCTTCGTCTCGCAGATGGGCGCCGATGCCGGCATCGCCGAGCGCTATGGCCTGTCGAAGCGCCTCGTGCCGGTGCGCAACTGCCGCAACGTCACGAAGGCCGACATGATTCACAACGCCTGGCAGCCGTCGATCAGCGTCGATCCGGAAACGTATCAAGTGATCGCCGACGGTCAGTTGCTGACGTGCGAACCGGCCAAGGTGCTGCCGATGGCGCAACGTTATTTTCTGTTCTGACTTTCTGCTCTAACCCCGGCCGCCCGGCACGCACTGACATGCGCACGATCGACAAACGCATCGCCCCCAACGTGAAGCTCGCAGCCGCGCTCATCGCGCGCGCGCCGACGCTCACACTCGCCTTCGACGCGCGCTGCAAAAGCCGTCTCGCGGCCACGCTCGATAGCGGCGAGGAAGTCGCCGTCGTATTGCCGCGCGGCACCGTGCTTGCCGATGGCGACGTCCTCGTCGCCGACGATGGCGCGCTCGTGCGCGTCGTCGCCGCGGCCGAAGACGTCCTGCTCGTGCGCGCGCCCGACCGGCTCACGCTCACGCGCGCCGCGTACCACCTCGGCAATCGACACACGCCGGTGGAAGTCGGCGTCGACACGCTGAAGCTCGAAGCGGACCCGGTGCTCGAAGACATGCTCAAGCGCCTGGGCGCAAGCGTCGAGAAAACGTCGCTGCCGTTCCAGCCCGAAACCGGCGCGTACGGCGGCGGCCACCGTCATGGTCACGACGAGACGTTCGCCGAAGACTATGCGCTCGCGCAGCAGGTGTTCGACGAGCATCACGGGCACGACCATTCGCACGATCATCCCCACGACCATGACCACGACGATTGCGGTCACGATCATGGGCACGGCCACGGTCATGCGCATCGCTGAACTCACCGCGCTGTTGCACCTAGCGTCGCCTGCGCTGCCGATCGGCGCATTCAGCTACTCGCAAGGGCTCGAAGCGGCGATCGAAGCACAACTGATCACCGACGCCGACAGTGCGCGCGACTGGATCGCGAGCGGCCTCGCCAACGTGCTCGCGCGCGGCGAGCTGCCGTTTCTCGCGCATCAGATCGAACGCTGGCGCGCGCACGACGCCGCAGCACTGGCGCAAGCGGACGCCGAATTTCTCGCCAGCCGCGAATCGGCGGAGCTGCGCCGCGAGACCGAACAGATGGGCTGGTCGCTCAAGCAACTGTGCGTGTCGCTCGAATGGGGCGAGGAGGCACGGCGCGCGACGCTCGCCGCGCTGACGCCGCTCGCGCAACCGACCGCCTTCGCATTCGCCGCCCTCGCCCACGACGCCGCCACCGATGCCGCGCTCGCCGCCTACGCGTTCAGCTGGGTCGAGAACCAGGCCGCCGCCGCATTGAAGGCGGTGCCGCTCGGCCAGCTCGCGGGGCAGCGCATCATCGTCGCGCTGCGCGCGGCCATCGACGAAGCCGTCACGCGCGCCATAGAAACACCGCCTGAAAGAATCAACACCTTTGCGCCGCAGCTCGGCATTCTGTCGGCGCGCCACGAGTCGCAGTATTCGCGGCTCTTTCGCTCATAAGCAGTCCACCGATCATGAACGCTCCTACTCCTCTCGCTTCCTCACGCCGCACCAAGAAACTGCCGCCGCTGCGCGTGGGCGTCGGCGGCCCGGTCGGCTCCGGCAAAACGACGCTGCTCGAAATGCTGTGCAAGGCGATGCGCGACACCTACGACCTCGTCGCGATCACCAACGACATCTACACGAAGGAAGACCAGCGTCTCCTGACCGTGGCGGGCGCGCTGCCGGCCGAACGCATCATGGGCGTCGAGACCGGCGGCTGCCCGCACACGGCGATCCGCGAGGACGCATCGATCAACCTCGAGGCCGTCGACCGCATGCTCGCTCGCTTTCCCGATGCGGACATCGTGTTCATCGAATCGGGCGGCGACAACCTCGCGGCGACGTTCAGCCCGGAATTGTCGGATCTCACGATCTACGTGATCGACGTGGCGGGCGGCGAGAAGATTCCGCGCAAGGGCGGACCGGGAATCACGAAGTCGGACCTGCTCGTCATCAACAAGACCGATCTCGCGCCGCTGGTGGGCGCCAACCTCGACGTGATGGCATCGGACGCGAAGAAGATGCGCGGCGAGCGGCCGTTCGTGATGTGCAATCTGAAGGCGCTCGACGGGTTGAAGGATGTGATCGCGTTTATCGAGCGGAAGGGGTTGTTGAAGGTGTAGCCGGTCGCAATCGGTCAGTACCGGTTGTACGCAGTCATGCCTGGTAGCGGTAGCGGCAAGAGACAATGCTCAGTTGATCGTCATCAGCTTCGTACACAAGGCGATTGGTGTCGTCGATGCGGCGGGACCAAAAGCCGGAGAGATTTGCCTTCAATGGTTCAGGCTTGCCGATGCCCTCAAACGGCGTGCGCTGCGCTTCACGAATGAGCTGGTTGATGCGCTTGAGGGTCTTGCGGTCTTGCCCCTGCCAGTAGATGTAATCGTCCCATGCGTCAGGCGTGAAAAGCACCTTACGCATGCTCATTCGCCATCCTCGACAAGCTTGTGTTCCTTCGCCTTGCCTTTTCGCAATTGGGCGATCGAGCGCTCGAGATGCGCGACATTGGCAGGCGAGCGCAGCAGATGCACCGTCTCCATGAGACTGTCGTAATACTCCTGCGACATGATGACCGCGTTTGGCGCGTCACGACGCGTGATCAAGGTCACGTCGGCATCGTCGACGACCTGATCGATCACGGTCTTCAGGTTGCTGCGGGCATCCGTGAAGTGAATGGTTCGCATGGCATCATCTCAACTTGTACATTTAGCTGTACAAGTATAGCAGATGGGACCAGCCCCCGAGCGGGGGCTTTGCGCCTCCTATTCCAGGTAGGTGATCTCGTCGGCCAGCTTGTCGACCAATGTTCCAAGGTATTTGGCATCGGTGGTCGCGTGGGCTGCTGCGACGCCGACTTCGGATGCGCTTCCCATCAGACGAATCGATCCGCTCTGTACTGCCGCTTTCACGATTTCCGCTGCGATCGTCGCGGCATCTCCGCGATTGAACAGGTTTGCCATTCGCCTTCCCCAATTGGTTAAGGAATCACCATCGTAGCAAAGCGGATCGTCGATTTCATGCAGCTTCGGCGACTTTCCTCCCCTGCCGCTATAGCATTCGGGAGCGGTTCGCTTCGACCTGACGCTCGATCAAGCCGAGCGTGTCTGGAAGGATGGGCAGCGCCTGCGCGAAGTGACGAAACTGGCCTGCCACGCTCGCAATGCGCTCGATCACTTGCTTCGCATCGCGTTCGGTAATACCTGTCATTTGCGCCAACTGCAGCAGATGTTGGCGCGCAGGCGAGCGTGCTTCGCCGCAAATGTCCATTTGATGCTCGCCGCCCGGCCCTTCGTTGAAGGTCAGGTCGTAGGCGGGCGAAAACTGCCAGCGTCCGTCCGCGCCGAGCAGGAACGAAAAATTCTTCGCGTGATCGTCCCGGTTGTTGAAGACCACGTTGAACACGCAGCGCTCGAAGGCCCGCTGCACTTCGCGGGTATCTCGCGTCATGAATTGCGTAAGCCGCAGCAGCGCGACATAGTCGACCTGCGGCACCCGGAAGTCGACGTGCATGGCGCCGGCGGCTGTATGCATCGGCACACGCAGTCCGCTCGAACGATCGAACCGCTCGATGCCGAAGGCCGACTGGCCCGATCCCAGATCGAAATAAGCCGTCTCCGGCATGCGAAGCTCACAGGCGATCGCAAGCGCTCCGTACAGCGCCTCCACTGCGCACACTTCTTCATGCTCGTGTTGCGCAGGAAATTTGACGAGCCATGGCGTGCCGGCACCCTGCTCCGTATTCGACATGCGGTTCGTCTGCCGCTCGAAATTGACCAGCACCTTCGGACGCGCGCCGTGTGGCGAGCCCCCCATGAGCGCAAGCTCGCGCAACAGCGCTTCACTGCCGTCGCTCATGACCTGGCGCACCTCGTTGGCGAGCTCGAACAGTTGAACGTCGGCCGGTACGAGGCTGTCGCCGTCCGCGGGTTCGAACACGAGCGCGCCCATCGCCTTGTCGCCGATGAAGGCGAGACGCTCGAGCGGGGACATCCGTGCGGGCTCGCGCCCCTCCTTGCGGAACAGCCGGTCCATCAGCAACATGCCCCAGCCGTCGGGAAGCGCATCGCTCACGAGCCCGGGCAAGCGGAGTTGATGGGCGGGAAACGCGCCATATGTGCTGGCAGCAAGCGGCAATTTGAGCGGCGACAGCTCGAGTCCGCGTTGCAGCGCTTCGGTCGAGTACTCGAACAGCAGATCGTCGCCGTCATCGGCGAGTTGGCCGAGCACGAAGCGCTCGCCCCAACCCGCGTACACCACGTTGATCTTCTTCACGGGCTTTTCCTCGAGGCGCGTGCACGCGTGACGCTCGCCTGCTCCATTTCCTTGATGGTTTTCGGCGTCAGAGCGAACAGCGAAGACAGGCTCCCGGACAAGCCAAGGCTTGCGGCGACACGCAAGAACGTGTCGAGCGTACCTCGCCCAGTAAGCTCGAGATTGCGCAAAGCGCGTTCGGATATTCCGGCGCGCGCGGCCAACTCGCTTTGATGGAAGTTTTGCGCAAGACGGTGCGACCGAAGGCGCTGGCCGAGTTCGCTCGCGACCTCGTCAGCGGTAGCCAACTCAAACGGTATTTTCATGCCGGTTAGCCGCTAAATTTGGATTTAACCAGTTTTATTTTACCGGTTAACCAAAAATAGGCAAAGCCAGACAGCCAGCAAATTTCTGCCGCTTATGTGCCAAACTATGCAATAACCGGTGGAAATCTACCGGTAAACAGCCGAGACGCTGATTTCCACCCAGGCTAGTCGCCCAACAGCGCCATCAACACCTCGACCGTGCGCGCCGTCGCTCCGCTATGCCGCGCCGCGAACGCAGAGGCCGCAGCTGCCATGGCTGTTCGCCGAGGCTTGTCGGCGAACAGCTCGCCGAGCACCTTCGCAAGCTCCGCCGGGTCCGCCACCTGCACGGCGGCGCCTGCCGAGACCGCATCGGCGGTCGCCTGCGAGAAGTTGAACACGTGCGGCCCGATCAGCACCGGCGTGCCCACGCCGCACGCTTCGATCAGATTCTGTCCGCCGAGCGGCAGCAGACTGCCACCGATGAATGCGACGTCCGACGCCGCGTAGTACGCTCCCATTTCGCCCATCGAATCGCCGAGCAGCACGGTCACGTTTTCCGGCAGACGCCGGGGCGCTTCCGCCTGCGATGCCGCCGCAGCCGTCTCCGCCCACTGCGAGCGCCGCTCATAGCGCAATCCGCGTTTTTCCAGCAGCGCCGCGATTTCGTCGAAACGTTGCGGATGGCGCGGCACGAGGATCAGCAACGCATCTTCAGTCGCGAGCGCCGCGAGCGCATCGAGCACCAGCGGCTCTTCGCCTTCGCGAGTGCTCGCCGCGACCCACACCGGCCGCGTGCCGATCGCCGCGCGCCACGCATGGCCGCGCGCGACGAGTTCCGGCGGCGTCGCCATGTCGAACTTCAGGTTGCCGAGCACGGCGAGGTTGCGCGCGCCGAGCGCCGTCAGCCGCTCGGCATCAGACGGGCTTTGCGCCAGCACACGCGCAAAGCCGCCGAAGACGTCGCGCGTCGCGCCGCCGAAGCGTGCCGCGCGCTTGTACGAACGCGCCGACATCCGCGCATTCGTCAGCACGAGCGGCACGCCGGCGCGCCGGCATTCATCGATCAGCGTCGGCCAGACTTCCGTTTCCATCACGAGACCCAGCGACGGACGCCAGGCGCGCAAAAACCGTTGCACGGCATGCGGCATATCGTAGGGAAGGTAGCAGCGCAGCACGCGGTCGCCGAAAAGCTGCTCGCCGGTCGCGCGACCGCTCGGCGTCATATGCGTGAGGAGAATGCGCGCGTCGGGCCGCGCCTTCATCAACGCGGCGATGAGCGGCTGCGCGGCGCGCGTCTCGCCGACCGATACCGCATGCACCCAGATCAGCGGCGCCGCGTCCTCGGGCAAACGCCCTTTCCCACGGCCGAAGCGCTCGTCGATATGTTCGCGATAGCCGCGCTCGCGGCGCGAACGTAAAAATAGCCGCAGCACCGCCAGCGGCGCGACGATCCACCAGAGCGCGCGATAGATAACCCTCAGCATGCCCGCTCCAAACGGCGGAGCAACGGCATGCGCAAGGCCCGCATCGCAGACGCCGGATAATGCGCGGCGCTCAAACCAGCGCCCGGCCCTTGAGCCGCTCGAGGATGCCCAGCGGCGCGCATTCGGGCTGCACCATCGCTTTCACCGGCAGGAAGAAAGTCTGTTCAAGCATGAACTGGCCGGACATCACCGCATGCGAGGTCTGATCGGAGAAACAGACCCAGACGCTGCCCGGCGGAAACGGCATCGTCTCCTGCGGGCTCGTCTTCTGATAGTCGAGATCGGCCTTCATGCCGTCGTGCAAATGCAGCATCAGATGGTCGTATTCGCTGCGCGGCGACTTCGTGACATGCAGCAGATTGAGCAGCCACGCCGAGCCCGGCATTTGCGGCTTAATCTGCGGAAGAAAGCGCTTCGCCATGTCTTCGAACGGCTCGCCGACCCGCCACACGCGCGGCACGCCCTTCGGATTCACGTTCGTGAACACGCGCAAAATGCGCTCGCCGTAATTGGGTCGCGACGGAAACGCGTCGACGTGCAGACGGCTGTCGTCCTTGCGCCAGGAAGTCTGACGCGTCTCCACTTGATGCAGGCGCAGGCTCGTCGGCGCGACGCGCAGCTTGCCTTGATACTCAGGAAAGAGCCCGTCGACCAGCGAGCGCGCATTGCCCTGATAGCGCGCGATCAGCGCCCGCACCGCCGATTGCGTGACCGCGTCGCCGAGCACGCCGTGGAGCGCGCCGCCGTTCGCTTCGAGGCTGATGTTCTTGCGCTTCGGATCGGCGAGCGCGGGATCGAGCAGCGCCTGCTCGCCGCCGTCGATCGCAAAGCGCAGGTTCGGGAAATAGAGCACCCTGCCGCGCTCGACCGCGTCGCGCAATTGCTCGCGCGGCGCGGAAAGATTTTGCGCCTGCCAATCGGCGGACGCGACTTCGATGATCTGGGATTCGTTCATGGTGGGTGGCCCCGGGGTCCGGCGATTACAGCAGGCCGAATCCGGCGAGCGCGGACTTCACTTGTTGAAGGGTCGGCGGCTGCCCGGCCGTGCCGAGATTGACGACGTTCGGCGACCAATAGCCGCCAGTGCGCCATGCAGTGGCGAAATTGTACAACTCGACCGTCGGCCGCTTGAGCGCTGCGGCGATATGCACCAAGCCGGTATCGACGCCCACGGTGGCCGCCGCCGAGTCGATGAGCCCGACCACCGCCGGCAACGACAGGCGCGGCGGCACGATCGCCGCGTCGCCGAATTCCTTGGCGAGCCGCTCGCTCGTGGCACGCTCGCCATCGCTGCCCCAGGGCAGCACGAGCGACGCGCCGCGCCGCACGAGCGACTGGCCGAGCTCGATCCACGCGGCATCCGGCCATTGCTTGTCGGCGCGCGAGGTCGCGTGGACGAACACCACGTACGGCACCGGCAGGTTCAGCCCGAGCGCATTGACCGCGATCGCGGCGCGGCGCGTGTCGAGACCGAAATCGATGTCGTCGGTAGGCTGCGGCTTCGGCTCGCCGAGCGCCGCCGCGACGAGCTGGCGCGTGCGCTCGACCACGTGCGTGCGCGGCTCGATCGGCACGCGCTTGTCGTAGAAGAAACGCACCGGCCATTCGTAGCCCGCGCCGTCGGTGCGGTTGCCGAGGCCGACGAGCGGACCGCGAGCCCAGCTCGCCACCCAGGCGGTCTTGATGAGCCCCTGGCAATCGATCACGAGATCGTATTTCTCGGCCGCGAGCGAGCGCTTGAACGTACGGATCTCGCGCCAGTTTTCGAACGACGTGAGCCGCTTGCGCCAGCGCCTGAGCGAAAACGGAATCGCGCGGCGCACGCCGTCGACGAGTTCGACGAGGCCAGCGAAACTTTCCTCGACCAGCCAATCGATCTGCGCGTCCGGGTACCTGCGGCGAATATCGGCGATGACCGGCATGTTGTGGACGACGT
Source organism: Trinickia camelliae (assembly GCF_053525655.1). Lineage (NCBI taxonomy): Bacteria > Pseudomonadati > Pseudomonadota > Betaproteobacteria > Burkholderiales > Burkholderiaceae > Trinickia > Trinickia camelliae. Next base: position 95,346 of record NZ_JBCHAA010000004.1, on the reverse strand, counting down.
CGCCGAGCGACGACACTCTCACGATTAGTATTTTTTGCACGCTCAATGGAAAGGCCGATAAGCCAATTCGAAGGGAGTTCTAAAGGGCTGCAATTCTACCTCGCCGTGCGCGCGGGTTCGTCCGCGCACTTGCGGCTTAGGCCTGACACAAGCTTTCTAAAATATTTCTTCTTGCCTACAAATATGATGCAACGGGTCGATCCAAAGCGTGGAAGCCCATGCTTTAAGCGCCAGAACAATCGCGTGCAGCGAGCACTTTGTCCGCCAAACACCGTACCTTCAGGACTGGCGTTTTTGTAAATCCTTGTTGCACAAGCGTTTTGTTTCTCCCGCGCCAACCGCACTACAATGCTTGTCGTTCGCCGTTCTGCAGTCTTATTCCTCAGACCATGCCTACCCCGTTTTTCAACGTCCGCGCCGCGTGTGCCGTAGTTGCGCTCGCCGCGCTGGCCGCTTGCTCCAGCACTCCGAAGCCACAGAAGTATCAACAGGAAATGTTCGATACCGGCGTGAGCCAGTTCGCCCGCAACTTCAACGCGAGCGCCGACGATGCGTGCGAAGCCGCGCGCCGCACCTTGCTGAACCAGGGTTATGTCACGAACGTGCCGCGGCCCGACTCCCTCGACGCCACCAAGGACTTCCAGCAGGACGGCGATAGGCATACCCAAGTCGAGTTTCACGTCGTCTGCGTGCCGGGCGAGGAAACGAGCGATACCAGCATCGTCTATGCGAATGCCGTGCAGAACGGCTTCGCGGTCAAGAAGAGCGATACGTCGGCAACGGTGGGCTTGAGCATCATCGGTTCGATTTCGATGCCGATCCGCTCGAACAGCGATGAAATGGTCAAGGTGTCGACCGAGACGATTCAGTCCGACAAGTTCTACGACCGTTTCTTCGAGTTCGTCGATCGCTACTTGAAGACCGTGATGCAGAAGGCTAATCGGGTGCCTTCCGCGGCGATCACGAGCACTGCCATCCCCGGTACGCCGCCCGCTGTGGCGCCGGCATCGCAGGCCACCGCGGCGGCAGCAGCAGCCGTGGCGGCGTCTGCGCCGATCCCGGCGCTTGCCGATCAGGTAAAAGCACCCGTCAGCTTGCAGCCGGTCGCAGCGCCTGCGACCGCCGCATCCGCAACCACGCCGACCACGACCACGCCTTGATACCCACGCGCCGGCAGCGGCACGGCTCAGTGCTCCTGAGCCCGCCGCGCCGGCCGCGCATTAAAACGGCAGCTTCGCGTCCGGCTTCGCCGCGACGATCACGCGCCGGAAATCTTCCTGAATCCGCTTGAGCGCCGCTTCGTTGTCCGCCTCGAAGCGCATCACGACAACCGGCGTCGTATTCGACGAGCGCGCAAGGCCGAAGCCGTCCGGATACTCGACGCGCAAGCCATCGATCTTCACGACTTCATCTGCGCCCGTGAATTGCGCCTCTTTTTGCAGGCGTGCGATCAGTGCGAAGTTCTCGCCTTCTTCGAGCTTCAATTGCAGCTCCGGCGTGGAAAGCGAATTCGGCAGGTCGTTCAGGAGCTTGCTCGGGTCCTGCACACGCGACAGGATTTCGAGCAAGCGCGCGCCCGTGTACAAGCCGTCGTCGAAGCCATACCAGCGGTCCTTGAAGAACACGTGGCCGCTCATTTCGCCCGCGAGCGGCGCACCCGTCTCGCGCAGCTTCGCCTTCACGAGCGAGTGGCCCGTCTTCCACATGAGCGGCTCGCCGCCCTGCTCGCGCACCCACTTCGCGAGATTGCGCGTGCATTTCACGTCATAGATGATCTGGCCGCCCGGATTGCGCGAGAGCACTTCCTGCGCGAACAGCATCAGTTGGCGGTCCGGATAGATGATCTGGCCGTCCTTCGTGACGACGCCCAAGCGGTCGCCGTCACCGTCGAAGGCAAAGCCGATTTCCGCGTCGGTTTCCTTGAGCGCGCGAATCACGTCCTGCAGGTTCTCGGGGTGCGCCGGGTCCGGGTGGTGATTCGGGAAGTTGCCGTCGATCTCGGTGAACAGCTCGACGAGCTCGCAGCCGAGCGCCTTGAAAAGCCGCGGCGCGAGACCGCCCGCCACGCCGTTGCCCGTATCGACGACGATCTTGAGCGGCCGCGCGAGCTTGATGTCGCTCGTGATGCGCTGGAGATACGCGTCGGCGATGTCGTACTGCTCGAAGCTGCCGCTGCCTTCCGCGAAATTGCCGTCGACGATGCGCTTGTAAAGCGCTTGAATCTGGTCGCCGTAGATCGCCGCGCCGCGCAGCACCATCTTGAAGCCGTTGTAGTCGGGCGGGTTGTGGCTGCCCGTCACGACCATGCACGAATCGACCTTGCGCTCGCCGCCCTTCAATGCGAGCGGCACGCTGGCCGCGAAGTAGCCGACCGGCGTCGGCACCATGCCGACGTCGACCACGTCGACGCCCGCCGAACGCAAACCGTCGGACAGCGCCGCAATCAGCTCCGGTCCCGACAAGCGGCCGTCGCGCGCCACCACGACCGCGTCGCCGCCCTGCGCGCGGATTTCGCTGCCGAACGCGCGGCCGATTTGCCGCGCGGCATCCGCGTCGAGCGTCTTGCCGATGACGCCGCGAATGTCATACGCCTTGAATATGGATTGGGAAATCATGATTAGGCTCTCAGTTGCTTGCGAAAGGTGGGATAGGAATAGGAACAGTGAAACATTCCCCCAGGCACGAAGACCATCGCCCTTTGGGCGGCACACCGTAACGGCTCACCGTTTCGGCTGCGCGGCAGGCAGGCCGTGCTCCGTTAGCGCCGGAATCGAGCCGGTTCCAACTTATAATTGCGGTTTTCAGAAAAGCGTCAGACGCGCCCATTTTAATGCTTAGAAGCCCTCCTGCCGCAACGCTGCCGACGCAATTTCCGTACCGCGCATGCTGAAGCGCTTCGCGAATCCGGACGTCGCGAAGGCCGTCGCGAACATCGTCTGGCTCGGGCTCGAGCGTCTCACGCAAATCGGCGTCGCGATCGCGATCAGCGGCATGCTCGCGCGTTACTTCGGTCCCGACGTGTTCGGCAAGTGGCAGTACGCCAATACGCTGCTGCTCGTGCTCGCGCCGATCACCTGGGTCTGCGGCGCTGAAATCCTCGTGCCGACCATCGTTCATCGTCCGCCCGCGCAGCTCGGCACCGTGCTCGGCAGCGCGTTCGTACTGCGCCTGAGCGTCTCCGCCGTCGCGCTGCTCATCACGTGGGCCGGCATCGCAGCGGGCGCGACCGATCCGCTCGTCGGCGCGATGCTCGCCGGCCTCGCCGTCACGATGCTGTTTCGCGAGCCGTTTGTCGGCGTGATCAACTCGTGGCTGCAGAGCATGACGTACAGCAAGCCGCAATTGCTCACGAGCATGACGACGGCGCTCATCAAAGCCGCCTTCGTCTACGTGCTCGTGCGCGCCGCCGCGGCGCCCGCGCGCTTCTCGTGGCTGTGGGCCGCGGAATCGGCCGCGATCGGCATGGTGCTGGTGCTCTATTACATCCATAGGAATGGCGGCAAGCTCGGCTGGCACGTCGATCGCTCGCTCTTTCGCCACTTCGCGACCGCGGGCACGGTGTTCTGGGTCGGTCTCATCTGCATGTATCTGTTCCTGAAACTGGATCGCCTCATGCTTGAGCGCGCGATCTCGTTCGCCGATCTCGGCCGCTACTCGGCCGCGCAGCAGATCAACGAGAACTGGATCGCGCTCGCGCTGATGCTCGCGCAGACCATCGCGCCCGCGTTCATCTATCGCGTGCAAGACATCGCGCAATTGCGCCGCAATATGTGGCGCCTCACGCTGATGGCCGCCGCGCTGATGATCGCCGGCGCGTTCGTGCTCGACCTGCTCGCGCACGTCATCATCACGCGCGTGTTCGGCCCGAACTACGAAGCGGCGATCGATATCTTCCGCTGGGCCGTATGGCTTTCGGTGCCGGCCGGCGTCGAAGCGATCGGCAACCTCGTCGTGCTCAAATACCAGGCGAAGTTCGTGCTGCTGTCGAAATGGCTCTTCGCGCTGGCGGTCGCGTTCGTCGTGAATCTGCTGCTGATCCCTCGCATCGGTTCGTACGGCGCGCTCGCCGGGCTCGCGGCCGGCTATCTCGCCGCCGCCTCGGTCAACCTCTACTACATCCGCTACAAGCTGCGCCCATGACGACGCCCTTCCCTTCCACCGTCGTGAATGTCGTGCTCGACGACGTCGCCGTGCTGATGCCCGCGTACAACGGGCAGCAAGACGTCGAGCGCACGCTCGCGTCGTTCGTCGAAAGCGCGCCCGTCGTGCATGTGCTGATCGTCGACGACGGCAGCACGCCGCCGATCGTCGCGCCGACGCTGCCGGGCTTGTCGATCGACGTGCTGCGCATGCCGGTCAACGGCGGCATCGAGCGCGCGCTGCAAGCGGGCATCGACGCGCTCGCCGAGCGCGGCTTCAAGTACGCCGCGCGCATCGACGCGGGCGACCTCGCCGCACCGGGACGGCTCGCGAAACAGCGCGCGTATCTCGAAGCGCATCCGCGCGTGGCCGCCGTCAGCATGTGGACGCAGGTCGTCACGCGCGACGGCAAGCCGCTCTTCATGCTCACGCCGCCCGCCGAGCCGCGCGCGCTGCGACGCACGCGCTTTTTCCGCGTGCCGCTCATCCATCCTGCGACGACGCTGCGCATCGACGCCGTGCGTGAAGTCGGCAACTATCGCGCAAAATACCGCGCGGCTGAAGACCTCGATCTGTTCCTGCGCCTGATGGAGCGCTACGACTGCGCGAACCTGCCGGAGCTCGGCCTCTATTACGAACTGAACGAAGGCGGCATCAGCGCAACCAAGCGGCGCCGCCAAGTGAGCTCGACGCTTGCGCTGCAACTGCGCTACTTCAATCCGCTCAACCCGTACGACTGGCTCGGACTCGCGAAGAACCTGCTGCATTTCGTGACGCCCTACACCATGCTGCAACGGATCAAGCGCTCGCTCTTCTCAGCGCATACCGCTTAAAGCTTGCGGCGCCGCGTTCATTCACGCCGCCGCGCTCTCATCTCATGGACCGCATGAAGCCCCGCATGAAGCCCGCCGCCAAGCCGCTCGCCATCAGCCTCGTCTGCAATACCGCCTGGGCGATCTATACCTACCGGCACGGCCTGATCAAGATGCTCGTCAGCAAAGGCGCCGAAGTCACGGTGCTCGCGCCGCGCGACCGGACGTTCCCGCTGCTCGAACAGATGGGCTGCCGCTGCATCGACCTGCCCGTCTCCTCGAAGGGCACCAATCCGCGCGACGACCTGCGCACGATGTTCGCGCTCTATCGCCTGTATCGCAGCATCAGGCCGAATCTCGTCTTCCATTACACGATCAAGCCGAACATCTACGGCTCGATCGCCGCGAAGCTCGCGGGCGTGTCTTCGGTGGCCGTGACGACCGGGCTCGGTTACGTGTTCATCCAGAAGAGCCGCGCCGCGCAGGTCGCGAAACAGCTCTACCGCTTCGCGTTTCGCTTCCCGCGCGAAGTCTGGTTCCTCAATCGCGACGACCAAGCGGCCTTCATGGACGAGCGCCTGCTCGCGCATCCGGAACGCGCGCGGCTCTTGCATGGCGAAGGCGTCGACCTCGATCACTTCGCGTACCAAAGTCTGCCGGAAAAAAAATCAGAATTTATTTTTGTATTAATTGGGCGCTTGCTTTGGGATAAGGGCGTCGGCGAATATGTCGAGGCCGCGCGGCGCCTGCGCACGAAATATCCGCAGGCGCGCTTTCAGCTGCTTGGGCCGGTCGGCGTCGCGAATCCGAGCGCGATCTCGCAGGCGGAAGTCGACGCTTGGCAAGGCGAAGGCTTGATCGAATATCTGGGCGAAGCGCACGACGTGCGCCCGCACATCGCCAACGCCGACTGCGTCGTGCTGCCGTCGTATCGCGAAGGCGTGCCGCGCACGCTGATGGAGGCATCGGCGATGGGCCGCCCGATCGTCGCGACCGACGTGCCGGGCTGCCGCGAAGTCGTCGCCGACGGCGTCACGGGCCTCTTGTGCGAAGCGCGCAGCGCGGAAAGCCTCGCGGCCAAGCTCACGCAAATGCTCAACATGAGCGCCGACGCGCGGCGCGAGATGGGCGAGAACGGCCGACACAAAGTCGCGGCAGAATTCGACGAGGCCGCGGTGGTCGAACGCTACAAGGACACCCTGCGCACATGGACTGGCGCATCACTCTGACGGAGAGCAACAATGGCGGACAAGGGCACGATTCTGGTGACGGGCGGGGCGGGCTACATCGGAACGCACACGGCGGTTGAGTTGCTCAATAGCGGCTATGACGTCGTAATCGTCGACAACCTCGTCAACAGCAATCGCGAAGCGGTGAAGCGCGTCGAGCAGATCACGGGCAAGCCGGTCGCATTCCATGAAGCCGACGTGCGCGACGAAGCCGCGCTCGCACGCATCTTCGATGCGCATCCGATCACCGGCGCGATCCACTTCGCAGCGCTAAAGGCGGTCGGCGAATCGGTCGCGAAGCCGATCGACTACTACCGCAACAACATCGACAGCCTGCTCGTGCTGCTTGACGTCATGCGCGCGCGCAATGTGAAGCAGTTTGTGTTCAGTTCGTCGGCCACGGTCTATGGCGTGCCGAAAAGCTCGCCGATCGACGAATCGTTTCCGCTGTCCGCGACGAATCCGTACGGCCAGAGCAAGCTGATCGCCGAGCAGATCCTGCACGATCTCGAGATCTCGGATGCGAGCTGGCGCATCGCGACGCTGCGCTACTTCAACCCGGTCGGTGCGCATGAAAGCGGCTTGATCGGTGAAGATCCGGCGGGTGTGCCGAACAACTTGATGCCGTATGTCGCGCAAGTGGCGGTCGGCAAGCTCGCCAAGCTGCGTGTATTCGGCGACGACTACGACACGCCTGACGGTACTGGCGTGCGCGACTATATCCATGTGGTCGACCTCGCGCGCGGCCATATCGCGGCGCTCGATGCGCTGAAGACGCGCGATGCGAGCTTCGTTGTCAATCTGGGTACGGGTCAGGGGTATAGCGTGCTCGACGTCGTGCGGGCGTTCGAAGCGGCTTCGGGGCGGCCGGTGCCGTATGAGATCGTTGCGCGGCGGCCTGGTGATGTGGCCGAGTGCTATGCGAATCCGGCTGCCGCTGCGGAGTTGCTTGGCTGGAATGCGGAGTACGGCATTGAGCGTATGTGTCAGGATCACTGGCGCTGGCAGGAAAAAAATCCGCGTGGTTTTGCGTGAAGGTGCCGACGGCGTGGCGGGGTTAGGGTCTTGTTCACGCTAAGGCGCGCTGGCGATGCTTGTCGTTCGACAGGTCGCGGGTTTGAGGTCTTCGCGAAAACTTTGAATTCGCGCCTGTCCGTATAGTCCGTCCCTCCCCGGGACCGGGGTCACTTTGGTCCTTGCCCAAAGTAACCAAAAGCGCGTCCTAGGCGGACGGCCTAGCCCGGAGGCACTCAACCCTGTTAGTACCGGCGTTCCAAGCGCAACCGTGGGAAACCGTTACTACTCGCCGTACGTTCCGTAAATACGCGGCACGGAATTGCGTCCGCTCGCGTCAAATCGGCGCTAGAGGTCAGGAGAGGTCTAAAGAGGCTGTCTTACAATGCGGCCCATGCGCTGGGCTTGCTTCCAATCGTAGGCGTGGGGCGCCGCCAAATCGATGGCTTCGATTTGTTGCGACTCTGCGCAATTCGGTGCCGCGTGTAAACGGGACGTACGGCGAGTAGTAACGGTTTCCCACGCTTGCGCTCGGTACACCGGTACTAACAGGGTTGAGTGCCTCCGGGCTAAGGCCGTCCGCCCAGGACGCGCTTTTGGTTACTTTGGGCAAGGACCAAAGTAACCCCGGTCCCGGGGAGGGACGGACTATACGGGCAGGCGCGAATTCAAAGTTTTCACGAAAATCTAAAACCCGCGCTCCATCGAATAACAAGCATCGTTAGCGAACCGAAGAAAAGCGCTCAAGCAATCGCCCGCGCCGCATTACGCCCGCGCAGCCATTCAAGCGCGAGCAGCAAGCAAGTCGAGAACACGATCAGAATCGTAGCAAGCGCAGCGATGGTAGGACTGATGTTCTCGCGAATACCGGTGAACATCTGACGCGGCAAGGTAACCTGATCTGCGCCAGCAAGAAACAACGTCACAACCACCTCATCGAACGACGTAGCAAACGCAAACAGCGCCCCCGAAATAACCCCCGGCGCGATCACCGGCAGCGTGATCCTGAAGAACGTCGACACCGGATTCGCCCCCAGCGACAAACTCGCGCGCACGAGGTTGTGATTGAAGCCCTGCAGCGTCGCGCCCACCGTCGTCACGACGAACGGCACGCCGAGCGCGGCATGAGCCAATATCAGGCCCACATAAGTGTTGGCGAGCCCGAGCGGTGCGAAGAACAAATACATCCCGACACCCACCACCACGACAGGCACGATCATCGGCGAGATCAGCACGGCCATCAGCAGGCCCTTGCCGCGAAAGTTCGCCTTGGAAAGACCGATCGCGGCCAACGTGCCAAGCACCGTCGCAACTACCGTCGCCGACGGCGCGACGATGAAGCTGTTCTTCGCCGCCCTCCGCCATTCGTCGGCGGCGATCAGATTCTGGTACCAGCGCAGCGACCAGCCGGGAATCGGATACACGAGAAACGTGCTCGACGAAAACGACAACGGCACGATCGCGAGCACCGGCAGGATCAGGTACAGCAGCACGAGCACGCACAGGCCGCGCAGCGCGAAATACCAGGCGCGCTCGGCAAGCGACATATGCGGCGCGAACATCGGTCTAGAAATTTTCATCGGTTGCCTCTTTGGTAGCCGTAGCGATCGTTCAGCCGAGGCTCAAATTCGAGCGGGTGAAGCGTCCATACACGACGTACAGCAAGAGCGTCGCCGCCAGCAGCAAGCCGCCCAGCGCGCACGCCATGCCCCAGTTGATCGTGACGTTCGTGAAATAGGCGACGTAGTAGCTCACCATCTGATCGTTCGGCCCGCCCAGCAGCGCGGGCGTGATGTAGTAGCCGATCGCCAGGATGAAGACGAGCAGCGCGCCCGCGCCGATGCCCGGATAGGTCTGCGGCACGTACACGCGCCAGAACGCCGCGAACGGATGGCTGCCGAGCGACACCGCCGCGCGTTGATAGGTCGACGGAATCGACTTCATCACGCTGTACAGAGGCAGGATCATGAAGGGCAGCAGGATGTGCGTCATCGAAATGTAGACGCCCACCCGGTTGAACAGCAGCGCGAGCGGATCGTGAATCAGGCCGCTGCCGATCAGCGCCTTGTTGACGAGCCCTTCGCTTTGCAGAAGCACGATCCACGCTGCGACGCGCACGAGGATCGACGTCCAGAACGGAATCAGCACCAGGATCATCACGAGGTTCGCGCGGCGCTCGTTAAGCGTCGAAATCCAGTAGGCGAGCGGATAGCCGAGCAACAGGCAGAACACCGTCACGGCGGCGCTGATCGCGAACGTCCGGCTGAACACGGTGAGGTAGATCTGCTGATCGGGGTCGCTTGGCGCGATATGGCCGAACGCATCCTGCTTGTGGTCCAGCGACGCAAGCAGATAGAACGGCGAATACGCGCTGCCGTTCTTGGCGATGGCCTGCCAGTACGCGACGTCGCCCCAGCGCGAATCGAGCTCGAGCAGCTTGGCTTTGATCTGCGCAGGAGGCAGCGCGTGGCCTGCATCGTCGTTGAGCGGCATTGCGCGCGCCGTCTTCGCGGCGAGCGAGCGATAGCCGGGAATTTCAGTGTTCAAGCGGCGCGCCAGTGCGCCGAGTACTTCGCCGTCCTGGTTCGCGGTGAGGTCGGTTGCGAGCGCCGCGTAGGCGGCGTCGCCCGGCGGCGACTTGCGGTCCCAGTCGCGCAGCGCGTCGACCGTATGCGGCAATGCCGTGGCGATCTCGGGGTTCTGCACAGCGCGCGTCAATAGCGCGCCGATCGGCACGACGAAAATCAGCAGCAGAAAAATGGCCAGCGGCGCGACGAGCAAGAGCGCCATCGTGCGCTTTCTCGCCTCCGCGGCCTTCAGCTCGCGCTTAAGCTTTTGCGCCGACGCTGTCGTCGAATCGGCGGGGATAGTCGTCGTGGTCACGCGTTGTCTCCTGCATTGCAACGGATCACATGCCACGGTGAGCCGTGGGTGCTGCCTGGGTCCTGCCAGTACGAAATGCGGCGCGGCTTCGTCATCTCTCTGCCTGCACGAAGCCGCGCGCCGCCACTACGCGATTACTTCGCCGCCCACGAGGCGAAGCGCTGCTCCAGCTCGTCGCCATGGTCGTTCCAGAACGTCAGATCCTGCAGCACCGCGTTCTTGCCGTTGGCCGGCGAGTTCGGCAGGTTGGCGAGCGTCTTCGCGTCCAGCGACTTGACCGCGGCGACATTCACCGGCCCGTACGCGATGTGCTTCGCGTAGTCCTGCTGCGGCTTCGACGACAGCGAATAGGCGATGTACTTGACGGCCAGATCCTTGTTCGGCGTGCCCTTCGGAATCGCCCAGTAGTCGAGGTCGTAGATGCTGCCGTTCCAGACCACCTTCAGGTTCTTGCCTTCCTTCTGCGCGGCGTCGATGCGGCCGTTGTACGCCGTCGACATCACGACGTCGCCGGCCACCAGGAACTGCGGCGGCTGCGCGCCGGCTTCCCACCATTGGATGTTCGGCTTGAGCTCATCGAGCTTCTTGAAGGCGCGATCCTGGCCTTCCTTCGTCGCGAGCACCTTGTAGACGTCCTTCGGCGCGACGCCGTCGGCCATCAGCGCGAATTCGAGGTTGTAGCGCGCGCCCTTGCGCATGCCGCGCTTGCCCGGGAACTTCGAAACGTTCCAGAAATCGGCCCAGCTCGTCGGCGCGGCCTTCAGCTTGTCCGCGTTGTAGGCGAACACGGTCGACCACACGAAGATGCCCGCACCGCACGTTTGCGGCGCTTCGGGAATCAGGTCGCCCTTCTTCGCGATCTTCGACCAGTCGAGCTTCTCGTACAGGCCTTCGTCGCAGCCGCGGCCGAGATCGCCCGACTCCACTTCGACGACGTCCCAGTTCACGTGCTTCGCTTCGACCATCGCCTTGACCTTGGCTTGCTCGCCGTTGTATTCGACGGCCGTCACCTTGTTACCCGACTCCGTTTCGAACGGCTGGTTGAACGCGGCTTTCTGCGCGTCGCCATTTGCACCGCCGAAGTTGACGACGGTCAACTCCGCCGCGCCGGCGTGCGCCGCACCGAGTGCGAACGCTACGCCGACAGCCAATGCACAGCGCGATTTTCCGAACTTCATCATGATGTCTTCCTCTTTTGTGTGGTGATGCGCCAAATAAGGTGGAACGGGGGTGTCATGCCGCAGCGTCGAGGCGCCTGTGCGGCTCAGGCTGCCTCGGCAAAGATGCGCAGATGTTCTGCCGCGAATTCGAGGGATACCGGTGCGCCGGGGGCGAAGGCATCGATCGCTTCGGTGCCGAGCGGCACCTTCACGAAGCATTCGTCCTGTTCGCGTACGCCGCAGCGCATGCGCACGTGATCGCCGAAATAGATCAGGCTGCGCGCTTCGCCGGCGAGCGCATTCGAGCCGTTCGTCGCGCCATTCGCGCGGCTAGCGAGCCTCATGCGCTCCGGGCGAATGCATGCGACAGCCTTTGCTCCAGCCCGCGCGCCGCCGATGTTGCGCCCGACGAGACGTGTGCCGTCGAGCAGATGGAACTCGCAGAACTCGCCGTCGACGTTCGCGATCGTGCCGCGCAGCCGGTTGCTGTCGCCGATGAAGTTCGCGACGAATTCGTTGCAGGGCGACTCGTAGAGACGGTCGACGGTATCGAGCTGCTGCACGATGCCCTTGTCGAACACGGCGACGCGATCGGACATCGTCAGCGCCTCGCCCTGGTCGTGCGTCACGTAGACGAACGTGACGCCGAGTTTCTCATGCAGCGATTTCAGTTCGTACTGCATATGCTCGCGCAATTGCTTATCGAGCGCGCCGAGCGGCTCGTCCATCAGCACGAGCTTCGGCTCGAACACGAGCGCACGCGCCAAAGCGATGCGCTGCTGCTGGCCCCCGGACAGCTGCGCGGGGTAGCGCTTCGCGAAACCTTCCATGCGGACCATTTTCAGCGCGTTATTCACGCGATGGGCGCGCTCGTCAGCGGAACACTTCCTGACCGTCAGCGGATAGGCGACGTTCTGCTCGACGGTCAGGTGCGGAAACAGCGCGTAGTTCTGAAACACCATGCCGATGTTGCGCTTGTGCGGCGGCACGGTATTGAGCAGCGTGCCGTCGAGCCAGATCTCGCCGCCGGTCGGGAACTCGAAGCCGGCCAGCATCATGAGACAAGTCGTCTTGCCGGAGCCCGACGGCCCGAGCAGCGTCAGGAACTCGCCCTGATAGATGTCGAGGTCGAGTTGCTTGACGACGAGCGTCTCGCCGTCATAGGTCTTGCGCACGCCCCGAAAGCTGACAATTACGTCTTCCGTTTTCATCGTCCAAGTCTCCTTCCGAATTCCTTTCCGGGTATTCCCTTAGCTTTCGACCGGCTCTATCGAAAACGAAGCCAGGCAGCAAACATGGGAGCCACTATAGACCGTCACGGTTCTACAATACGGAACCATTTCAATATTCTGGATAGAACCACTTGGATACGGTGATCTTGTCGGACTGGCTCGCCGCCCAGCTCGACCGGGGCTCGGCCGAGCCCGGCTACCGGCAGCTGCTGCGCCTAATGCAGCAGGCGATCCTGACGGGCCAGCTCGCGCCCGGCACCAAGCTGCCCAGTTCGCGAACGCTGGCGAATGATCTGCGGATCGCGCGCAATACGGTCGTGCACGTGTACGACCAGCTCACGGCCGAAGGCTACGTGCTCTCGTCGACCGGCAGCGGCACCTATGTCGCGGACACGCGCCCGGACACCGCCGCGGTCAACGCGCGCAAGCTTGCGGCCGATCCGGATCCTCCGGCCTCGGCAGCTTCCTTGGCTGCGCCTGCGCGCTGCGAAAGGGGCGACCTGTCCACGCGCGGACAGCGCCTGATCCGCAAGGCCGGCGTCGCGCCGAAGCAATGGGGCGCCTTCATGCCGGGCGTGCCCGACGTCGCCGAGTTCCCCGCGCGCACCTGGAGCCGCCTGCAGGCCAAGCTCTGGAAAGACGCGAATCCCGACCTGCTGACTTACGCCCCGGGCGGCGGCTATCGCCCGCTGCGTCGCGCGTTGTCGGACTATCTGCGCGTGGCTCGCTCGGTCAAATGCACGCCGGACCAGATCATCATCACGACGGGCATCCACCAATCCATCGATCTCGCGGTGCGCCTCCTGACCGATGTCGGCGACCGCGCGTGGGTCGAGGAGCCGTGTTACTGGGGCGCGCGCAGCGTGCTCGAATCGCTGGGCGTGAGGCTCGTGCCGGTGCCGGTCGACGACGAAGGGCTCAACCCGAGCGAACACGACCTGCGGGACCCGCCCCACCTCGCGCTCGTGACACCGTCGCACCAGTATCCGCTCGGCATGGTGATGTCGCTCGCGCGCCGCCGCACCCTGCTCGAATACGCGCGCCAGCACAGCGTGTGGATCATTGAAGACGACTACGACAGCGAATTCCGCTACGGAAGCCGCCCGCTCGCGTCGCTGCAAGGCCTCGACGACGCGGGCCAGGTGATCTACGTCGGCAGCCTCGGCAAGATGCTGTTCCCGGGCTTGCGCATCGGCTACATGATTGCGCCCGAGCATCTGGTAGACAAATTTCGCACCGGCGTCGCCGAACTCTATCGCGAGGGCCAGTTGATGCATCAGGCAGTGCTCGCGGAATTCATCATGGACGGTCACCTAACCTCGCACGTGCGCCGCATGCGTGCGCTGTACGGCGAACGCCGCCAGATCCTGATCGATGCGATCACCGCACACTTCGGCGCAGAGCTGCCGGTCATGGGCGACGAAGCGGGACTGCATCTGGTGCTCGGCCTGCCCGATCACGCGGACGACCGCGCGGTCACGCAAGCGGCCTACGAAGCGGGCGTGATCGTGCGCCCGCTCACGGCGTACTACCACCGCGAGGCGCATGTGAGACCCGGGTTGCTGCTCGGCTATGCCTGCGTACCTAGCGAGCGTATTGGGCCGGCGTTTTCGGCACTTGCCCGGGTGATCGAAAAGACAGTGGCTGCATCCGCGCAACGAGTCGGCAGCTGAGCGAGAGCAGGACTCAGGCGACGACGACGTGGGTCTATCCTGGCTAGGGAACGGCTGGGGCAACAGGCGCTGCAGACACACCCGCGTCGAACGCGTCGAGCTCCTGCAGCAGGCCGTCTATCGTGCAAAGTTGCGCTTTCGTGAGCGACGGTGCATGCCGAAGCTGCTGGACGCGTTTGCGCCAATATGAGGAAGGAAGAATCGGGCCCGCGAGGTCCCCGAGTAACGACACCCGCATCATGCGGGCAACATGAGTGATGTCTTGATCAATCAGTTGCTTCATAGCGTCCCCGTCGATACTTTTCTATTTTTTAGCGGTCTATCCGCATTAATTCGATAAATACTTCAAACAGGACACCGTCGTTATCGGTCCCGCTGTGAAGTGACGTGTGAACGATAGCATCCGCACCAACACATCGCCACTCAGTCGAAATCACGCGTCTCGAGTTCGACTGACTGACCACCATTTTGCTCGAGCACGCGCCGCGCGGCGTCCTCGATTCTCTTCCGATTGGCCTCGAATGCCTTGATCAGGTCATGCGAAGACGTTCCCGTGTTCGAGAAATGGTCGTTCAACGCGTCCATGGAGATGCTGCACCAGACTTCCTTGCCCTGAACGCTCGCTTCGAACGCGACGCGCGCGGCCGCGACCGCATGGCGCCGTCCGGTAAATTCGATCGACATTTCGCTTCTCCATGCTTGCGGAAAACGTAGGGTCAAAACATCACGAACGGCTACGCGTGGTGGCCGCCGCCAACACACGATCGACCATCCGGTCATGCTGCCGCAACGCCTCACTATACGTCCCGGACGGGATCGCCGCGCTTTGCTCGCGACCTTCGATGATGCTCGTCGAAAATGGTGATTTCGATCCATCCGAGGTGGCGGTCCCCTCGAATCGAGTCAGCACGCTAATGCCCAGGCTCTCGAATTCCGTCAGTCGAAGTACGGTGTCGTTGTCTGCCATCCATTGAGACCACGCCTGCGGATCAAATACTTCAACCATGCGGCGACGTTCGCCCAGAATGAAATATCGTGTGGACATGCAAGTCCCTCCTGCACGAGCGCTCCTCCTTACCCAGCCAGCCCCGACGTACCGGACCATGCTGCCTGCACTTCGGTGAACAGCTCAACCTTTTCCGCACCTCGCCGATATACCGCTCGAATGCATCGTTGAGTCGGACGGACGCAACGCTTGCATGACATCGCGACAAGGAAGGCAGTCACAGGAACCCTCACCCGGTCCCCATGCAAAGTCCATCAGGTCGTCAACGCTGCAGGCATGGGCGAACCCGCAATCCCGCAATTCAGGTGCCTCCGGAAGGCACGCTTCACGATCATGAAACGAATCTACGCGGCGTTCCTCGCCGCGCTGCTAGTCGCTACGCTTGCGCCGGAGTGCCAGGGACAGTACACGACTGACTGGGTGGCGAACACATATGGGACCAACGCTACCCGCGTGGGTAGCGTCGCGCGCTCCATCTGGGTAGCGCCCGAGGGCGTCATCTACACGGCTTCCATGTGGGACGAAAACGAAGGTGGTGTCGCGATATACCAAAACGGCCAAAGCCTGGGGTCCATAGGAGGTCACGGCGAGTTTCAGGGCAGCGCCATTACGGGTAATGCAGCTTCGATCTTCGCCGCCCTGCAATTCAATAGCACTTATGGCAGCGGTACAGTGGGGCGGTACAACCGAACCACCCAAAGCCGCGACTTTCTCATCTCTGTCAGCGCGGCGACGACTGAGCCGCAGGTCGATGTCATCACGGGACTCGCGACGTCGGGTTCGCTCCTTTATGCAAGCGACTTCCCTGGTAATCGCGTCCGCGTCTATACCATCGACGGCGTCTGGCGGCAGGATATCGCCGTCTCGGGCCCTGGCGCGCTCGCGGTGGACAGCGCAGGAAACATCTGGGTTGCGCAGAAGAGTGCGGGCGCGATCCTCGAATTCAATCCGGCCGGCGTGCTCGTGAACACCATCCAGCTGTCCGCCACCTCTCGACCGGCCTCGTTGTATTTCGACGCGTCGACGAGGTGTCTCATGATCGGCGACGAGGGCCCCGACATGAACATCAAGATCTATAACGTTTTGAGCATTCCATTTCTGGTCAGCACATTCGGCATTCAAGGGGGATATCTCGATACGACAACGGGGATCAAAGGCCAGGTCGGCGATCTGCGTTTTGCCCGCGTTGCCGGCATCGGCAAAGACGCCGCCGGCAACTTGTACGTGCTCAACAACCCGTGGGGCGGAAGCTGGGATTTCGGCCGGGACGGCGGCACCGACATCCGCTCCTACGACAGTTATGGCCACCTGCAATGGAAACTCCAGTCTCTGAACTTCGAGGGGGGCGCCGCGCCGGACCCGAGTACCGACGGTGCGTACTTCTATGGGGGCACCAACATCTATACCGGCACCGCCGGCGGGACCTTCGTAGCGAACACCGTCGATCCGATCGACTATCCATCCGATCCACGGCTCAACATGAACGATCGCTCACGCGATGAGCACTTCAGCGAGCTTGCCGCCGTCGGCGCCAACCGGATCCTGGTGGCGTCGGGCCAGAATCCCGATACCTTCTACTTCTTCCACTTCAATGCTGCGAATGGCTACATCGCCATACCGGACGCCACGATTCCCGGTACAGCGTTCAATACGACCGCGCCGGTCAGGGACGGATTCTGCCTCGACAGCAAAGGGGACGTCTGGGCCGGTTTGGACAAAACGAATGCCCTCTGGCACTTTCCGCTGATCGGCTTCGATGCCAACGGTAAGCCGAGCTGGGGAGCAGGCATTGCCACTCCGATTCCCGGCACGATCGCGCCATTGACACGCATCATCTACCTGCCGGAAAGCGACACGATGATCCTGGCACAGGGCGTTGTCGGGAGCACGGATTGGACGTCGATCGGAACGCGGATCGAGGTGTATCACGGCTGGCTCGCAGGCAACACGACCGTTCCAAATCCGGTGATCAACCTGACCAGCACCAATCCCAAGTCGATCACGGCGGCCGGCAACTATCTCTTCGTGGGATACGTACACACGGTGCCCAACATCGATGCCTTCAACCTGACCACAGGCAGCCTGGACACCACGTTGATCAACAGCACCCCCAACACCGTGTACGTAGGCAATGACGTGGATTCGATGTACGGCCTCAGATCGTACCGTCGGTCGACCGGGGAGTACGTGATCACGAAGGACAACTACAACGGGGCCAGCGTCATCATTTATCGCTGGACACCCTAAACAGAGGCGCAAACGCATCAATCGACGATGGCGGGATCGTCGATCGCACGCGTGAGCAGCTCGATAAACGACTCGATCGCCTGAGGCAACGTGCGTCCCGCCATGGTCTGAACCTGCAAGGTGCGCTGGTGCAGCGCCGGGTTCGTGATCGGCACGGCCGCGAGCCCGTCCACTTCGAGTCGGCTGCGCACCGTCAGATAGCCCGTCAGCGTGACGGCGTCGGTTAGCCGTACGAAGCTCTGCAGCGCCGCGTGGTAGTTGCTGACGAACGCCGGCTCGAAGACGAGCCCCGCCAGGCTGCACGCAATGTCGAACAATTGACGGATCGTGACGCCCTGATTGTCCATGGCGAGCGGCCACGGGGCGAGGTCCTTCAGCGACACCGACTCGCGCGAGGCGAGTGGATGGCCGCGCCGCACGAGCGCGTAAATCGGCGCGCGCTGCGAGTAGTGGACGTTGATTTCCTTTTCGGGCGCGATGCTGAAGCACACGGCAATATCGGATGTGCCTTCCCGTACGCGCTGCGTCGCCACCGACGGCGACGACACGTCGAGCTGGAAGTGCGTCGCCGGATGCGTCTTCAGAAAATGCGCGAACACTTGCGGCAGAAAATACGGCGCGACGCCCTCGGAGCTCGCCACGCGTATCGTTGCGCGGCCGCCCTCGTGCAGGCCGCGAATTTCGCTGACCACGCGCTCCGACTCCAACAGGCTGCGCCGCGCGTGCTCGGCAAGCAGCCGCCCCGCTTCGCTCAACACCATGCCGCGCGGACGGCGCTCGAACAGCGGCGTGCCCAGTTCCTCTTCCAGCTTCCCAATCTGCCGGCTCAGCGCCGACACGGCCACGTAGAGCCGCTCGGACGCCTTGCTCAGCGATCCGCTGCGGGCCACTTCGAGAAAGTAGCGCAGTGCTGTGTGGTCCATGTCGATGGGCGTGGCCGCTTTGCCGTTTCGGCAACGATAGCTGAGAAATATTGTAATTGTGCAGAAATATCGGCGGCTCCACGATCGTTTCGACTGCTTGCCACGCCCCGCGCGCCCCCAATCGTACGACGCAAGGAGAAAGCCCGTTGACTCGTGAAATCGCCATCCAAACCGCGGCCGCCGAGTACGACTCCGGCCGCTTCCTCGATGACCTCCGGCGCCGCGTCGCGTATCGCACCGAGAGCCAGGAAGCAGAGAGCGGCGCGCGCCTGCGCGACTATCTCGAGCGCGAGCTGACGCCGCTCCTGACCGGCTGGGGATTTACGTGCCGCATCGTCGACAATCCGACGGCAGGCGCCGGCCCGTTCCTGATCGCGCACCGCCACGAAGACGACCGGCTGCCGACCGTGCTCGGTTACGGCCACGGCGATGTGGTGCGCGGCTACGACGCCCAGTGGCGCGAAGGCCTTTCACCATGGGAGGTCACGGTGGACGGCGAGCGCTGGTACGGCCGCGGCACCGCCGACAACAAGGGCCAGCACAGCATCAACCTGGCCGCGCTGAAAGCCGTGCTCGACGCGCGCGCCGGCAAGCTCGGCTTCAACCTCAAGCTGCTGTTCGAGACCGGCGAAGAAGTCGGGTCGCCGGGCCTGCATGCGCTCTGCGAGCAGTTGCGCGACGAGCTCGCGGCGGACGTGCTGATCGCCTCGGACGGCCCGCGCCTCAGCGCCGAACGGCCGACCGTGTTCCTCGGCTCGCGCGGCGTCGTGAACTTCAAGCTCGAAGCGAAGCTGCGCGACGGCGGCCATCATTCGGGCAACTGGGGCGGTCTGCTGCGCAATCCGGGCGTCGTGCTCGCGAATGCGATCGCATCGCTCGCCGACGCGAACGGACGGATTCTGGTCGACGGGCTGCGCCCGCCGCCGATCTCCGACGCCGTGCGCCGTGCGCTCGCGGGCCTGCAGGTCGGCGGCAATCCCGGCGAACCGACCGTCGACGCGGACTATGGCGAGCCCGGCCTCACCCCGCCCGAGCGCGTGTTCGGCTGGAACAGCCTCGAGGTGCTCGCGTTTCGCACCGGCAATCCCGACAAGCCCGTGAACGCAATTCCGCCGCATGCCGTCGCATTCATGCAGTTGCGCTTCGTCGTCGGCACGGATTGGCAAAACCTCGAGCCGATCGTGCGCCGCCATCTCGACGCGCAGGGCTTCGGCATCGTCGAGATCGAGGTGGAGCGCGGCGTGCCCGCCACGCGCGTCGATCCCGACGATCCGTGGGTCCAGTGGGCGCTGCGCTCGCTGCGTCTGACGACGGACCGCGAACCGGTGCTGCTGCCGAACCTCGGCGGCACGCTGCCGAACGACGTGTTCGCCGAGGTGCTGGGCATGCCGACGCTATGGGTGCCGCACTCTTACCCGGGCTGCTCGCAGCACGCGCCGGACGAGCATTTGCTCGGTCCCGTCGCGCGCGACGCGCTGCGCATCATGGCCGGGCTCTTCTGGGACCTCGGCGTTCAGGCGTCCGACGCGACCCTCGCCGCATGCAACCCCGCCCCGCCTGTTGCCGCCACCCTTGCCCGAGGACGCCGCCATGAGCACTGAATCCGCCGCCGCCAGCCACGCCGTTGCCTCGTCCGCGTCCGGCGCGGGCACCTCGCGCCTGATCGTCGCGACCTCGATCGGCAACGCGCTCGAGTTCTACGACTTGATGGTCTACGGCTACTTCGCGACCACGCTGTCGAAGCTGTTCTTCCCCATGCATGACGCGACCGTATCGCTGCTGCTCGCGTTCGGCACGTTCGCGCTGTCGTATCTGGCGCGGCCCGTCGGCGCGATCGTGCTCGGCTCCTATAGCGACCGCAAGGGACGCAAGGCATCGCTGACGCTCTCGATCGCGATGATGACGGTGGGCACCGGCCTGGTCGCGCTGATGCCGTCATACGCGACGATCGGACTTTTAGCGCCCATCGGAATCTTCGTGTCGCGCCTGCTGCAAGGCTTCTCGGCGGGCGGCGAGTTCGGCAGCTCGACCGCGTTCCTCGTCGAGCATGCCCCCGAGCGCAGCGGTTTCATGTCGAGCTGGCAGTTCTCGAGCCAGGGTGCGAGCACGTTGCTCGCGTCCGCCTTCGGCGCCGTGCTCACGGGCGCGCTCACGCAGCCGCAGCTTGAAGGCTGGGGATGGCGCGTGCCGTTCCTGTTCGGCATGCTGATCGGCCCGGTCGGCTTGTATATCCGTCGCCGCGTCGACGAATCGCCCGAGTTCGAGCGCAGCGAAAAAGCCGCCTCGCCGGTGCGCGAGCTGCTCGCCGCGCAGAAGTCGCGCGTGCTCGTATCGATCGGCGTGCTCGTGCTCACGACGTCGGCCCAGTACATCCTTCTCTATATGCCGACGTATGCGGCGCGCCAGTTGGGGCTCGCGCCGACGTCCGGCTTTATCGCGACCTTCCTTGCCGGATTGATCGTGACGCTGCTCACGCCACTCGTCGGACACTGGTCGGACAAGGTCGGCCGCACGCGCATCATGCTCGGCGCGGGTGTGCTGTTCCTCTTGACCGTGTATCCGGCCTTCGTGCTCATGAACGCGTATCCAACGCTACCCACGCTGCTCGCCGCCGTCGCCTGGGTCGCCTTGCTGAAGACGGCCTACTTCGCGGCGATTCCCGCGCTGATGGCGGAGCTGTTTCCGGTCCGCACGCGCACGACCGGCATGGCCATCGGCTACAACATCGGCACCACGGTGTTCGGCGGGTTCACGCCGCTCGTGGTGACCTCGCTGATCGCGGCGACGGGCAACAACCTCGCGCCGGGTCTGTATCTGATGTTCGCGGCGGTCGTGAGCCTGTTCACGATTTTGTGGGCGCGAGCGCGGCTGCGCGTGCGTTGAATCGATCGAAACCCGGGAAGTTACCCATGCAAGACACTCTTCCGCAGGAAATCAGAAACGCCATCCAGTTTTCCGTCGACCACGAATCGACCTGGGATCGCCACACGGGAGGCGCGTTCGGCGTGCACGTCAACGATCCGCCGCCCTGGAACCGGCTGCTCGGCCCGCTGCACGATCGCGGCCCGGTGTCGGGCGCGCTTGCGGTCGACGGACGTCCCCTCGCAACCTGGGGCGAGCCCGATCGCGCCGACCTGACGTTCAGCATTGCGAAGACGTATCTCGCGCTGCTCGCCGGCGTCGCGCACGATCGCGGCCTGCTGCCCGATCCCGACGAGCCGGTGTGCGTACGCGTGCCGGGAATCGGCTTCGACGACGAGCACAACGCCGCGGTCACGTGGACGCACCTGCTCCAGCAGACGAGCGAATGGCGAGGTACGTGCTTCGGCTTGTCCGATCAGGCCGACCACTACCGCGCGGTCACGTTCGCCGCGCCGCCCGACGGCCGGAAAGGCGACCCGCGTCCCCTGCAGCGCCCCGGCACGTACTGGGAGTACAACGACGTGCGCATCAATCAGCTCTCGCTCGCGCTGCTGCATCTGTTCGGCCAGCCGCTGCCCGACGTGTTTCGCGAAGCGATCATGCGGCCTGTGGGGGCGAGCGAGCACTGGCAATGGGTCGGGTATGACGATGCATGGGTCGAGGTCGGCGGCCGGCGCGTGCAGTCGGTGCCGGGCGGCTCGCATTGGGGCGGCGGGATGTCGGTCAGCGCGAACGATCAGCTGAAGGTCGCGCAGATGCTGCTCGATGACGGTCTCGCACAAGGACGGCGCGTCTTGTCGAGCGCATGGCTCGCGCGGATGCGCACGCCGTGCGCCATCGCCCCGTTCTATGGCTCCCTGGTCTGGCTCAATACCGGACGACGCGTATTTCCGAGCGTCCCGGAGTCGAGCTATTTCGGCGTCGGCGCCGGGAGCTCGTTCATGTGGATCGAACCCGAAAGAAAGATCGCGCTGATCGTGCGCTGGCTCGATCCGCAGGTCGCGGACGAATTCTTTGGCAGGATGCTGCGGGCCGTCGACGCGGTGTGTTTTAGATAGCGCCGCTGCGGCGAGTTCACGGTTCGGCCGCCGTGCGCTCCGCCGTTGCGATCGGCTCGATCGCCCGCCCCGCGTTTGGTGCGATCGGACGGACAGCCCTGATTCATTTGTATAATTCGGCGTCCGTCTTCAGGCCACTTCAATGCTTAGCTTTGCGCTTGGTTTTCTCGTTTCGCTGCTGATCACGCTGTTGATCGTGCGCTACGCGCATCTGCACGAAAAATTCTCGACCGATACCGATCTTGCCGGCGTCCAGAAATTCCACGCCCGGCCGGTGCCGCGTGTCGGCGGGATCGGAATCCTGGCTGGGCTCGTCGTCGGCGCGGTCGAGCTGCATCCGGCCTATCCGGCCGTGTCCGGCGGCATTCTCGGGCTCATCGTCTGCGGCATTCCGGCGTTCGCGTCGGGCCTCGTCGAGGACCTCACGAAGCGCGTCTCGCCGCTCGCGCGCCTCGTCTGCACGATGGGCGCGGCCGCCCTCGCCTATTTCGCGCTCAATATCGCCGTCACGCGCATCAGTGTGCCGCCGCTCGATTTCCTGCTGTCGTATGCGGTGATTTCGTGCGCCGTGACCGTGCTCGCGGTGGCCGCGCTCGCGAACGCGATCAACATCATCGACGGCTTCAACGGCCTCGCATCGATGGTCGCGTTCATGATGTTCGCGTCGCTCGCCTATGTGGCGTTCCAGGTGCACGACCCGATCGTGCTGTCCGCGTCGTTCATCATGATGGGCGCCGTGATGGGCTTTTTCATGTGGAATTTCCCGGCCGGGCTGATTTTTCTCGGCGACGGCGGCGCTTACTTCATCGGTTTCATGCTCGCGGAGCTGTCGATCCTGCTCGTGATGCGGAACCGCGACGTGTCGGCGTGGTATCCGGTGCTGCTCTTCATGTATCCGATCTTCGAGACGTGCTTCTCGATCTACCGGAAGAAGTTCGTCCGCGGGATATCGCCGGGGATTCCGGACGGCGTGCATCTGCACATGCTCGTCTACAAGCGGCTGATGCGCTGGGCGGTGGGGGTGCGCACCGCGCATGAACTCACGCGGCGCAATTCGATGACGTCGCCGTATCTGTGGCTGCTCTGCCTGATTGCGGTGATTCCGGCGACGCTGTTCTGGCGCCACACGGTGCACCTGTTCTGCTTTGTCGTCGTGTTTGCCGCGACGTATGTGTGGCTCTACGTCAGCATCGTGCGGTTCAAGTCGCCAAGGTGGCTGGTGTTTCGCCGGGGCCATCACCACCGGCCGTAGCGTATTTAGTTTGTTATCGTGCAGCCGCCGACGGCACGCTCTGCAACACAGGCGCCACCGTGGATTGATATTCCGGCACCCAGCGACGTAGATCGCGGCGCACTTCGTCGTCCGGCAAGACGCGATGCTGCATCAGCCACGGCAGCAGCTCGTCGAGCAGATGGTCCGGCACCTCGCGAGCCTTCGCGATGCGTAGCTTCGGATGCGGCGTACGGGTGGTCGTTTCGTCGTCGGCGAGCAGCTCTTCGTAGAGTTTTTCACCGGGACGCAGCCCCGTGAAAACGATGCGGATCTGTTCTTCCGTGTAGCCGTAAAGCCGAATCAGGTCGCGCGCCAGATCGACGATCCGGACCGGCTCGCCCATGTCGAGAATGAAGATCTCGCCGCCGTGCCCCATGCTCGACGCTTGAAGCACGAGCTGGGATGCTTCAGGAATCGTCATGAAGAAGCGCGTGATTTCCGGATGCGTGACCGTCACCGGACCGCCCTTGCCGATCTGCTGCTGGAACTTCGGAATCACGCTGCCCGCGCTGCCCAGCACGTTGCCGAAGCGCACGGTTTCGAACTGGGTGTGCCCGCTCGTCTGCTGCAATGCCTGACAGGCCATCTCCGCGAGACGCTTGCTCGCGCCCATCACATTGGTCGGGTTGACGGCCTTGTCGGTGGAAATCAGCACGAAGTGCCTTACGTTGTGCCGGATCGCCGCGCGCGCGACGCGATAGGTGCCGAGCACGTTGTTGCGCACCGCCTGCCAGGCGTTGAGCTCTTCCATCAGCGGAACGTGCTTGTAGGCGGCGGCGTGGAAGACGATGTACGGCACGTAGCGCGACATGGCTTGATCGAGCAGCAACGAGTCTTTCGCGTCGCCGATGATCGGGACCACCGACAAGTCGGGGAAGCGATCCTGCAGCTCCTCGGTCAGCCGGTACATCGCGAATTCGGAAAGATCGTACGCGACCAGTTGGGCCGGGGCGAAGCGCAGGATCTGGCGGCACAGCTCCGAGCCGATCGAGCCGCCCGCGCCCGTGACCATCACGACGCGGCCGCGCAGCAGCGCTTCGACGTGCGGCATGTCGATCTTGACAGGGTCGCGGCCGAGCAGGTCCTCGAGGTCGATCTGACGCACGCGCGACAGGAACGCCTGCCCTTGCGTGAGCGTGGTGAGCGCGGGCAGCACCATCGCGCGGACGCCGGCGCGCACGCAGAGCGTGGCGACGCGGCGCTGGGCGTCGACGGAGGCTGATGGCATTGCGATGATCGCGTGCTCGGCGCGCAGGGTCGTCGCCCAGCGCGAGAGGTCGCTGACCGGGCCGAGCACCTTATGGCCGTATATTTCGCGGCCTTGTTTGGCGGGATCGTCATCGAGGAGGCCGACCAGACGCCATTCGCCGGAGCGCGCGAGTTCGCGGGCGAGATTGGCGCCAGCGTTGCCGGCGCCAAGGACGATCACCGGCTTGCCTTTGCCGACAAGGCCGCCGTAGAGGTAGAACTCTTTCGTCGCGCGGTAGAGCGCGCGGGCGCCGCCCATGACGAGGAACAGCAGGATCGGCGAGACGATCAGGACGGAGCGCGGGATGATCGGAAGCGGCTGCACCATGACCGCAGCCACCGTGATCACGACACCGCCCGTGAACACCGACTTGGAGATGCGCATTAAATCGGGGAGGCTTGCGAAGACCCACATGCCGCGGTACAAGCCGAAAACGCGGAACATCAGGCCGTAAAGCGGCAGCACCCAGACCAACGCGTGCAGCGCGCCATGCCAGAAATCGTCTGGGATGGCACCGTTAAATCGAATCAGATAAGCGACGAGCCATGTGCCCAATACGGCGCTTAGATCGAAAAGAAAAGCGCTGAACGACAGCCACGAGGCTTTGTGTCGAAGCATCGGCGTCACACCTCAGGTTGCTCAGAAACTGTTGTTTGAAAACGACGCCAACGGACATCGATTGCGGCGCCGATCAGCACGAGTATGACAACCCATACGGCTACGAGGCTCCACTGTAAGACTATGGAACGGTCTAGCGCCCAAAAAGCAAGCATTATGCCCGCGAGCATCACGGCGTACCAGCATTGCGCGGTTCGGGCGTGGCCCATGCCGGAGCGCACCATCCGTTGATAGTAGTGCTCTCGATGGGCTTGCCAAAATTTTTCTCGCCGCGCGAGACGCCGCACCAGGGTCACTGACGCGTCGCCGATGAAGGGCGCAAACGCCATCGCGGGAAACCAGATGGGCCAGGTCCCGGCCCGCCAGCCCCAATAGCCGAGGGCGCCCGCAAGAAATCCCAGCGGGATCGAACCGGCATCGCCGAGAAAAATCCGGGCCGGATGATAGTTGAAGAATAGGAAGCCCGCCGCAGCCCCAACCACGGCCGCGCACGCCAACGCCAATTCGGGCGTGGGATGCGCGCTCGTCAGCGCCGCGAGCGCGTAGCCGCCGAATCCGAACAACGCCATGCCGCCCGCAAGGCCGTCGGCACCATCCATGAAGTTGTAAAGATTGACCAGCCATAACATCAGAAATGCGATGCAGACGAGCGCCCACCAGGGCGTCGCAGCTGGGTAGACTGCGATTAGCACGACCACCGCGGCGAAGTGCGCCGCAAAGCGTACCCGTGCCGGCAGGCCCCGCCGGTCGTCGATCTGCGAAACGGCGGCGAGAAAGAGTGCACAGGCAGCCAACAGCCACAACGCGGGCGCTACCAAGACAATCGCAGCGACGCATACCGGGACGATGCCCCACCCTCCCACACGCGGCGTCGGACGCACGTGGAGCGAGCGGTCATTTGGGATATCGGTGGCGAGACGCCAGGCCAGCCCGGTTTTCAAGAGCATCCAAAGAATCGCCGCGCAGGTGAGCGCCGCGCATGCGGCCAGGAGAAGAACGGCGGGCCAGGAATGCAGCCAGTTGTGGTAGTCAGGCATGGCTCTAGTTATCTTGGCGCGTCGACAGATACCAGCGCGCAGTCGCGGCCAGACCGTCGTCGACAGAGTACGGCGGCTGCCAGCCCAGCACGGTGCGAATGTGTGTGATATCAACGCGCAGATCACCAACCAGCCGCTCGACCTGCGCCGACCGTCCCGTTAAGCGCCCAGCCGAACGCAGCAAGCCGACCGGCATCGGAACGAGACGCGCGCGCTTCTGCAAATGCTTGCCCAGTGCTTGCGCGAGTTCGGTCACTGACGGGTCCTCGCCGTCGGCGACGTGAAAGCGTCCGTGCGCGGCGCGCGGGTCCGTCGCGCAGCGCAGAAGCGCGTCGGCAAGGTTGTCGGCGTAAACAAGGCTGCGCCGCGCCGAAATCGCGCCGAGAGGCAACGGCCGCCCCTTCGCGATTGCTGCCATCAACTGCAGGAAGTTGGCGCGCACACCAGGACCGTAGACCAGCGGCGGGCGGACGATCACGACGTCGAGCCCCGACGCCTCGCCGAAACGGAGGAGCGCCTCCTCTGCTTCAAGCTTCGAGCGGCCGTAAGGATCTTGCGGCTGCGGTGGATCGTCCTCGCGCAACGCGCGGCCCGGATCGGCTTCACCCACCGCCTTGATGCTGCTGACGAAAACAAATCTCGTTGCCCCGTTGCGCCGCGCCGCTTGCGCCACGCGCAATGCGCCCTCGACGTTCGTTGCCCGGAAAGCGGCCAGCGGATCGGCCGCGCGATCCTGCATCACGTGAACACGTGCGGCCAGATGGACGATCGAGTCGACGTCCAATCCGGCGGGCCACGCGACATCCAGGCCGATGAAGTCCTGGCTCTGTTGGACCCACTCCTGAACACCCTCGGAACAACCTCCCGCCTGTCGTACAAGACCGGTTACCGTATGCCCCTGCCCGACAAACGCACGGCACAGCGCCCGTCCCACGAAGCCGTTGGCGCCCGTGACCAAGACCTGGCTCATACCCACTTCCAGCCAAAACGATTGAAAAACTTGAATGCCGACGAAGAAAACATGCGGATGTGCGCGTGCCCCTTGCGCGCCGCGCCGCCGCCGTGATGCCGCACCCGCACCGAGGGAGCGTAAGCGATGCGCGCCGTGTCGTGCGTGCGCAGGCTCAGATCGTAGTCTTCGAAGTACAGGAAATAGCGGTCGTCGAATCCCGCGAGCTTTTTCAGCACATCCGTGCGAAACAACATGAAACAGCCGCTGACGATCGGCGGATCCCAGACGATGTCGCGCTCATTGATCAAGTCGCGCATTTCGTAGCGCGCCAGCCGCCGCGAAAAGAGCTTGCGCATGGAGGACGGAAGGAAGCCGCGCACGAACAGGTCGAGTACCGTGGGATAGCGGCGGCACAGGTACTGGATCTGACCGGCGTCGTCGCCGATGCAAGGGGACAGGAGCCCGACGTCAGGGTGTTCGGCGAAGAAATCGAGCGCTGCAACGAGCGCGCGCTCGTCGAGGTCGATGTCGGGGTTCAGTACGAGGTGAAAGCGGCTCGCCGTCTGCTGAATCGCTAGATTATGACCTCGGCCGTAGCCTACGTTGCCGTGGCCGCTGACGATGGAGCTGACAACTCCACGTTCGCCCAGCGCGGCGAGCTCGGCGGAGACCTCCGGCAGCCCGCCGTTGTCGACGAGGCACAGGCTAACTGTGAAACTAGGATGCCTTGCACGGACTAGCTCACATGCGGCCGCAAGGCTCGCCAACGTGCGCGCAAGAAGCACCGGATCCGGTCGGTAGACCACGACGGATACGGACAAGCCGTGGGTTACGCCGTTCGGCGCGCTTATAGCGTTCATAAGAAAACGTGCGATGTCGTCTAAAGCGACACTTTTGTCGGTGATGATGCCCTCAGTGGGGCTGTATTGTTGCTCAATCAGGGAGGCCGGGCAACTTGGGTTGCATTTTGTTGCGCGGGGCAATACGAGACCGAACAAACTTAGGCTACGGGTGGGCAGTCATCCAAAAGGAAAACATCGCCGCGCTTGACCTGAGGCGGCGGAACATGTCAACTAACAACAACTTGCCTCAAAATGGAGTACGGTTCCAAATGACGGCTCACGACATTTCGGCTAGCGGTCTTCAAGAGCGCACTGGATCGACAAGATTGAACAGCGCGCCTGCCCAACACGGCACGCTTTGTTTGTGCTCCCGCGATCTCAGGGGTAGAGTCTTCGTCATATTAACGCGTTTGATGAACAATATCTGAATATTTGTTAATCGAGCTCGAGTGATTAGGCAAACGGTATCTGCGCAAGATAATTGAAAAAGCCGCACGGCGTCCAGGGTCGCATCGGGCATGATTCGCCAGTTGGCCAACTTGCCCTCAATCCCAACCTCCCGTTAGCGTCAAAGTGCCTCATTTCAATGCCGAAATTGCAGTGCGAATAGTCTTTATTCAAGCGCCTCATTTGTTGATGCTCAATTACACATCGGGCTGATCGTCAACAATATCCTTGAGGACGCCCACAGGCGCGGCAAATACAATATTCTCAATAGGAGATATCTTGTTTGAGCGTATCCACAAATTTATTACCAGCAAGCAAAGCGTTCAACGCAATACGAATGCCGCACCACCCTGGACCAGCACGAATTCAGGGACATTTAGGGCTGCATTTGCCGAGCCGAATTTAACAGAAGAGGAGCGTCGACGTGTCGAATCGCTCTCCGACTTACGCTATCGCAAGATAGATAATTTTCGCGGGCTCCACACCATCGTGCTGTCGTGGATGGGTTACGAAATGTTTAAATCCCTGCTCGACCTGTGGGTCTATCAAGAATTAATCGCTCGGGAAAACCCGGATTCAATTATCGAAGTGGGGACATATAAAGGCGGCAGCGCATTATATCTCGCGACTATGTGTGATTTGGTCGGTTTCGGAGAGATTGTTACTATCGACATAGACGCCACACATGACCCGATTCGACCGCGACATCCTCGAATCACCTATCTAACAGGATCCAGCATCGCCGACGAAGTGATCAACCAAATCGCCAAAGCTGCGGAGGGGAGACGTAACGTGCTCGTCATCTTGGACGGCGATCATCGATGTGAGCACGTTCTTCAGGAGTTGCGGCTTTATCAACGCTTCATTCGGCCAGGCGGTTTCTTGGTCGTCAAAGATACCAACATAAACGGCCACCCCACCTATCCGGAATTTGGGCCCGGTTCGTGAGAAGCGGTCGATCGGTTCCTAGCGGAAAACGATCACTTCTATGCCGATCGATCGTGCGAACGATTCTTGCTGACGATGAATCCTCGAGGATTCTTACGCCGCCACTGAACTTATTCCGATGCGCCATCACAAGACTATGATGCACCAAACAGGAGGGGATACGATGTCGAGACCATCTTTCTCGATTCTATTGCCGAGCCGTAATCGCCTCGAATTATTAAAACACGCTGTCGACTCAATTTTGGCGCAATGCGAAAGAAATTTAGAAATTGTAATTTCCGACAACGCCTCCAGCGAAAATTACATCGACTATGTTCGGACGATTACGTCAGTTCCCGTGCGCTACATACGCGGGAACGCGCCGATTTCAGTAACTGATAATTGGAATCGGGCACTCAAAGCCGCAACCGGCGACTACGTCGTCATGCTAGGCGACGATGACGCCTTGACGCCGGGCTTCATTCAGAAAATGAGCCATATTATCGAGGCTCACGCGTACCCGGACGTCGTGTATAGCATGGCTTATCACTACGCGTATCCTAATGTCCTTCCTGACCAAGCCGCGGGGTACTTCTGCACGGTCAACAATAGCAGCCTATTTGATGAATACCCGACCCCCTATTTGCTTGATATTCAAAAGGCAAGGCAGCTTGTAAGGCAGGCTCTTCGATTTCGCCATTTGATAAGCTTTAACGCACAACATTTTGTCTGGCAGCGCAAATTCATAGAAGGCAGTGGCTCGGAAGCGGCTTTTTTTCAGTCGCCCTACCCTGATTACTACGCTTGCTTCTTGACTTTTTTGACAGCCAAAAGAATTGTCGTCGCACCTTCTCCTGAAATTATTATTGGCATCTCCAAGCGCTCGTTCGGTTTTTTTCACGCGAACAATCAAGAGGAAGAAGGATTCCATGAATTCTTTGGCGACGCGGTTCCGGAAGCCAAACTTGCTGCCGGCAGCGACGAGATTCTCCGCGCATTGGGCCACCCAGGAACTGGACACTATAGAAACTGGTTGATAGCTGCGCTATATATCAAACGGCATTTGGCCGATTCGATCGACCTGGATATTGATCTTCGCCGTTACCGTCGGATCCAAATATTCGAACTCGCCCAAGGCAGCGGATATAACAAGACTTCAAGCCGGCGATTTTTTAGACAAAAAATGAAGGAGTTCGATACACGTGATCTGCGATATGCCGGGAAGATTTTATGGGCATTTGCAATGCTTGATCGCGTCAAAACACTACCGCGACCAATGGTCGGCTATGGCATAAGAGAATTGTTGAATATTCATCACCCGCCCAAAATATACCGACATGACATTGGCAACCACGCTAACATTATGGATGCCTTCCGCTGGCTAGAAAAAAATCGCTGATTCGGCCCCGCGACGCGACGACTCACTTGTCAAGCCCATTCCGGACAATTTGCATGACGAATCGATCTCAAAAGAAAATTGATGTGCTAAGCCTTCTCCGAAATTTGCGCTCCTTCCGTCGCTCCCGAATTTTGAAATACGCAGCACCCGGGCAACCACGCTAACATTATGGATGCCTGCCGCTGGCTAGAAAAAATCACTGATTCAGCCCTGCGACGCAACAACTCACTTGTCAAGCCCATTCCGGACAATTTGCATGACGAATCGGTCTCAAAATAAATTTGACGTGTTAAGCCTTCTCCGAAATTTGCGCTCCTTCCGCCGCTCCCGAATTTTGAAATACGCAGCACCCGGGCAACCTCGTTCTAGATTCTCACGATACAAAATGCTCGTAAGGTTGTGTCTATATGCGGTGTCAAGCAGCCGTCCGCGCCTGGGTGTTTTCGCCTTGTTCGATTCCGAGTGGTATCTGTCGGCGAACCCTGACGTCGCCGCAAGAGGACTGAGGCCGCTGGCGCATTTCCTCAAATATGGAGCACTGGAAGGTCGAGATCCTCACCCATTGTTCGATAGCGAATGGTATCTCGCGACCAATCCTGACGTCGCAGCAGCGGGGGTCAACCCGTTGTTGCACTTCATCGGGTCAGGCGCTCGTGAAGGACGCGACCCGCATCCGTTGTTCGATACCCGTTGGTACCTCGAGACCAATCCCGACGTCGCAGCGGCGGGGGTCAATCCGCTGGTGCACTTCATCCGGTCAGGTGCTCGCGAAGGACGCAGTCCGCATCCGTTGTTCCATACCCGTTGGTACCTCGAGACCAATCCCGAAGTCGCAGCAGCGGGGAGCAATCCGTTGGTGCATTTCATCCGGTCAGGTGCACGCGAAGGACGTAATCCGCATCCGATGTTTGATGTCCGCTGGTACCTCGATACCAATCCCGACATCGCAGCAACGGAGATCAATCCGCTCGTGCACTACCTCCGAAACGGCGCCGCAGAAGGCCGCTGCCCGAATCCGGATTTCGACTCGAGTTGGTACCTTTCACAATATCCAGACGTGGCCGCAGCAGCAATCAACCCACTGGTACATTACGTTCTCTTCGGGGTGCACGAAGGGCGGCAGCCTCGTGCGATGGACGCCGCGCAGAAACCACTACTGAACGGGGCGATTGCACAGTACGAGGAAGCGGGTGAATTAGCCGCCGAGACAATTCTTCGCATGGATCGCGACGAGGCGGGCGACGCTCTCGGCATTCTGTTGCCAAATTTTCCGCTCAACGTGTTTGTCGATCCGAGCCTGAGTTCGACTCCGACTCTGCGTATCTTGCTGCCGTCCCTTCAGGCGCGCCATGCAACCGGGGGCCCAAACACGGCATACGTTCTTGGCATGCTACTCGCGAAAGATGGCATTCCGGTCAATTTCGTATCGACGGACTTACCTCCTGATGACGATCTCAACGCCATCAAGTCACATCTGCACGGGTTGACCGGGCTGCAGCCTGACGATCTGGCCATCCAATTCTTCGATGGAAGTGACCGGACGCGCCCTTTAACCGTCGGTTACAACGACGTGCTAATGGCCACCGCGTGGTGGACCGCTCACGCCGCCAAGTCCGCGACCAGCTTGCTTCGCTGCAAACGTATTTACTATCTCGTGCAAGACTACGAGACGCTTTTTTATGCCGCCAGCGAAAATTATTCGGATGCCGAAGCGACCTACAGCTTCGATCACCTGCCAATCATCAATACGAGCCTCTTGCGTGATCATTTGGTAAGCCGAGCGGTGGGCCGCTATTCAAATGCCGATTTCAGCCGGCAAGCCATCGTGTTCGAGCCGGCGATAGACCAATCCCATTTCTATCCCGAGAAGCGTAACGCTCAAGCACCTCGCCGCCTGCTCTTCTACGCGAGACCTACGGTCGCCAAGCGCAATCTTTTTGGACTTGGCATCGCGGTCCTGCGCGCGGCGGTTGAGAAAGGCCTTTTCGGTGACAGCGGCTGGGAATTTCTCGGAATGGGAGAATCGTTTGAGCCGATAGCCCTTGGCCGTGGCTATACGTTGACCGCGGCCCCCTGGCTCGGCTTCGAGGCATACGCAGATCAGATGCGGGGAACGGATATTCTCTTATCCTCGATGCTGTCGCCACATCCAAGTTATCCACCGCTCGAAATGGCCGCATGTGGAGGGGTGGCGGTCACAACCGTATTTGGAAGCAAAACGGCTGCGCAGCTCGCATCACTATCGCCCAATTTGATTGGTGCGGAGCCGGAGATCGGCGACATGCTATTGGCCCTCGCTCGCGCACGCATGCTTAGCGATGATCGCGGGCGCCTGCAAACGGTGCCGAGGCCAAGTCTTCCAAGAACCTGGACCGAGAGCCTTACGCCGGCAGTGGAAGCACTTGTCGCGCAGTTGCACCGTGACGGGGTATCACGGCGCGAAACGCTACCGAAACTCGCACGTCCCGTTTCTGTCGTCCGTGCAAGCGAAGTCGTCGAAGACAGTCCCGCCTTCTATCAGCGGCAGGCGCGCATGCGGCGCAAGCGATTTGTCGAAGGCGACACCCCCGGGCTCCTTAGCCTGATTACCACCGTCTATGATACGGACCCGTCGTTTCTGACCGACCTTGCCCACACTGTCTTCGGTCAAGTTACGACCGAAGAATTCGAATGGCTGATTTTGGACAACGGCTCCACGCGGCTTGAGACGCGCGAGGTTCTGAATGAAATCGCTCGCGATCGCCGTGTGCGACTTGGACGCGTCGAGCAAAATCTCGGCATAGTCGGCGGTATGCGTTGGTGTCTCGAGCGAGCGCTGGGACGCTATATCGTTCCGGTCGACAGCGACGACCTGTTGTTCCCCGATTGCGTCCGGACGCTGTCGAGCTTCCTGGAACAAGCCGGCATGCCGCTAGTCGCATATACCGACGAAGATAAGACCGACGGCAACAATCATCGCGATGCCTATTTGAAACCGGAATGGGACCCCGTTCTGTTTATCCACTCGTGCTACATCGCCCATCTGACCGTAATCGATAGCAAGACTGCACTCGAACTCGGCTGCTACTCGGATCCGGCCGCCGAAGGATGCCACGATTGGGATACATTCGTACGGTTCCTCAACGCTGGACATAAACCTGCTCACATTCCAGAGGTGCTATATTCATGGCGCATGCACAGTGCGTCAACGTCGAGTAACTACCGCGCGAAACCCTATATCTACAAGTCTCATCAGGCCACGCTCGAACGCTTCCTAAGCGCACGCGGCAAGCTGGATACTTACGAGATTGTGCTTTCACCGCTTTTCGACGGCACCCCCGATTACCGATTCAAGCGGCGCCAGCCTTGCACCGGCGATTCTCGGAATACTGCGGGAGTGACCGCTGATCAAAGCCTCGTCGCTACCGTAATGCTCGACCAACGAGTGTCACGCGAGGGCTTACGGGCTGCGATTGCTCAGGTTGGCCCCGACGTACGCTACATCCACCTGCAAAGTCAGGCTTGCAGCCTCGCCGACGGAGATTATTTAGAGGAAGTGCTGGCGCTTTTCGATCTGTTCCCAGACTCCGCTGTCGTTGGCGGTCGCATTCACGATGGCGAAATTCTTCGTGAAGGCGGATATGTATTTGGGTATGGTGGTTCGATTGGTTGCCCTGAAAGCGGCAACCCGCTGACTAGCTCCGGGTACTTCGCGCAGGGATGGAAGCCACGTTCGGTCGCCGCCGTATCTGCTCGTCATAGCGTGGTGAGTCGCGACTTTCTGGCTCAGAACATAGAGAAATTGCCCACAGAGATCGGTTTAACGATGCTCGGCCCGTGGCTTGGGGCTCTTGCGTGCCTGGCAGATCGACGTGTGATCTATACACCGCTGATTGGGGCAAAACTAGACGCGAACGAAGCAATCGTACTGTCGCGCGACGAGCTTGCGGCATTCACTGCGGCGTTTGGCAACCTGATGAGAAATCCAATCGGATACGCTCGCCACTTGGATCGCAGCGGACAGCACGCCTATCTACCTGCTGAAGGCAACACGCCGCTGATTCGCCTACCCTACGCAACGTACTTCCCGGAGCACGTCGAACAACGCTTTGCAGCTCTAGCCTCGAGGCTTGCGGACGACCTGCCGACGATTTCGGTATTGACAACCGTGTACGAACGCACCGATACGAAGCTGTTTTGCGCGACCGCGGAAGCTATGCGTGCACAACGCCACAGTGCATCCGAATGGATTGTCCTGGCGCACGGCCCCATACCCGCCGATCTCGACAAAGCGTTAGTCACCTTTGAGGAAGAGGGGTTGCTTAGAGCGCTCCGTCACGAAGTCAATCTCGGAATTCATGGCGGACTTCGCGTTTGCCTTGAACACGCGACCGGAGACTTCGCGATCTCGATGGATGCCGACGACCTGTTGACGCCGGACGCGCTCGCCGTACTAGCCCTCGCTGCGAAAAGCAATCCTGACAGGAAGATTTTCTATTCTGACGAGGATCTGCTAATCGAGGGGGCCTTCAGCAATCCATACTATCGACCGGATTTCGATCCGGTGCTGCTGCTCGCTCAATCGTACATATGGCACACGATACTCTTCCAACGCCAGCTGGCTCTGTCTCTAGGCGCATTTACGTCAGGCGAAGCAGAGTACGCACAGGATTGGGATATTCTCATCCGCTT
The DNA here is from genome assembly GCF_053525655.1 of Trinickia camelliae. Taxonomy (NCBI): domain Bacteria; kingdom Pseudomonadati; phylum Pseudomonadota; class Betaproteobacteria; order Burkholderiales; family Burkholderiaceae; genus Trinickia; species Trinickia camelliae. The sequence continues at coordinate 59,632 of NZ_JBCHAA010000004.1, read as the reverse complement.
TTTTGAAGCTGGTTATGAGCCGCTGCATATTCCACAGATTCTTTACCATTGGCGACAACACCCGCGATCGCTCTCAAATAGTGGCAGCGCTTTCACCGGAAGTGCGATGTCCGTCCAGGCAGTGCTTCGCGGTGTAGCGCAGCGCCGTCGCCCGGATCTCTACGAGGTTGCCCCATATCCGTTCGATCTCGGCATTCAAGACTTCTATCTCAAGCGCGTTCAAAAGGATCCAGCGTCGGTAGACCTGATATCAATCGGCGTCGATGCAAGCGGACCTGAGCATTTTCCGTTCGCTACCCGTCAAGTCGCGCCGCCGCTGAGGGGCCCGCGTGGAATCGAGATTTTGCTCGATCTTCTGGAGCATTCTGGAAGCGAATTTGCGATGCTGGTAGGGCCCTCTACTATGGCAATCGAGAATCAAGCGGTATGGGATTCGCTAAAACACTTTGAACTGGTCCCCAACGTCGTCGCCGTCACAGGTCCGCTCGTAAACGCATCTGGAAAAGTCATGCGCGGCGCGCTGGTGTTACGCGACCGCGAACACCTCTGCGACTCGATAGCAGGCCGAGCGATGTACGATCCCTGCGCCGGCTCCTTGGGACTCAAGCCCCATTGCGTGGACGGCGCATCCCCTGACCTTTTGATCGCACGCCGCACATTCTTGGTCGACGCACTCGAAGCGGCACCCAGGGATCTCGCAGCGAGAAGCTTGGGTGCATGGCTCGGAAGCTTCGCCGCTCGCACTGACGGGCTCGTGGTTTACGAACCTTTGTTGAGGGCCTTTGTGAAGAATGAAAATGACCTGATCGGTGATGGGATCAGCGGGTTGCAGACAACTTGGGCTCACATGCTTGCAGCGCGCTCGTCAAGCAACGCACCTGTCCGCGGCCTCGGCGGATTTATCCGCCACTCCGATCTACATGAATAGCCTCACTGCACCGTCTGGCGTGGTTGACCAACACCAGAGGCACCACGCCTTTCGAAGCGATGACAACGGCACGATTGCAGTCGACCAGTTCGCGAGCTCAGGCGCTGTGCTGGCTCGTCGCATGACTGCAAGTGAGGTCGCCTTCATGCGGGAAGCTCTCACTTTTCAATGAAATAGCGTTCGCGTACACTAGGTGGCGCGCATTTTTCGCGCCTTCTAATTGGTCAAGCACACCCGCAATAGCAACTGTCTTCCTCCCATATTGCCTATGAAAGCTGTAATCCTTGCCGGCGGGTTTGGAACCCGAATCAGTGAAGAGTCGCACTTGAGGCCGAAGCCGATGATCGAAATCGGTGGCAAGCCTATTTTGTGGCACATCATGAAGATCTACTCGCATTATGGGATCGATGATTTTGTGATCTGCCTTGGATATAAGGGTTACGTAATCAAGGAATATTTCGCAAACTACTTTTTGCATACGTCGGACGTCACGTTCGACATGAGCAAGGGAAACGGTATGGAGGTGCATCAGCGCTACGCCGAGCCTTGGCGGGTCACGTTGATCGATACAGGACCAGAAACACTGACCGGCGGACGCCTAAAGCGAGTCCGTGACTACGTCGGCAATGAAACATTCTGCTTTACATACGGGGACGGTGTCGCCGACATCGACGTGAGCCGCCTCGTCGAGTTCCACCAGCGACACGGCAAGCTGGCAACGGTAACAGCGATTCAGCCCCCTGGCCGCTACGGTGCACTGCATACCGACGGCGATCTCGTCTTGAACTTTCAGGAAAAGCCCGCCGGCGACGGCGCATGGATCAACGGCGGCTTCTTCGTCCTTGAGCCCCAAATTTTCGACTACATCGACGGCGACGATACGAGCTGGGAGTCGACGCCACTGCCCAAGCTGGCAGCCGAGCAACAATTGATGACGTACCGACATCACGGCTTTTGGCAGGCGATGGATACCCTGCGCGACAAGAATCATCTTGAAGAGTTGTGGCGGACTACCCCTCCGTGGCGAGTCTGGTCATGAATCAGTTCGGCGACATCTACCGCAATCGCCGGGTACTTTTGACCGGACATACAGGTTTTAAAGGAAGTTGGCTCGCGCTTTGGCTCACACGGCTCGGAGCGCAGGTGACCGGCGCATCTCTTGCGCCAGCAGGCACCCCTAATCATTGGGACTTGCTAAAGCTCGATGCCGTTGACCACCGGATCGATATACGCGATTCCGATGCAGTCGCGCGTCTTGTGGAGGACACCCAACCTGAAGTCGTGTTTCACCTCGCCGCCCAGCCGCTTGTGCGGCGCTCCTATGCCGCGCCCATCGAAACCTGGGCAACCAATGTGATGGGAACGTGCCACGTGCTGGAAGCATGTCGCACCATTTCAAGCGTGAAAGCCATCGTCTCAGTCACAACGGACAAGTGTTACGAGAATCACGAGTGGGTTTGGGGTTATCGCGAGTGCGATCGACTGGGCGGACACGACCCCTATAGCGCCTCCAAGGCGGCTGCAGAACTGGTTGCGGCCAGCTATCGTGCTTCGTTCATGTCGAATCCAGATTCACCGCTCCTCGCGACAGCGCGTGCAGGCAACGTCATCGGTGGCGGCGACTGGTCGGAAGACCGGCTGATACCGGACCTTGTTCGCGCCGTCGCCGGCGGCGTTTCTTTAGAGATCCGCTCGCCGAAAGCAACGCGCCCCTGGCAGCACGTGCTGGAATCGTTAAGCGGCTATCTACTGCTCGGCCAACAACTGCTGACAGGACAAAGTCGCTTCGCAGAGGCATGGAACTTCGGCCCCGACGCCCACGGTAATCGCTCAGTCTCCGATGTGCTACAACGCATTGTAGAGTCGTGGCCAGACGCGAAATGGCACGTAACGAATCAAACTCATCCGCATGAAGCGCAACTGCTCTCGCTCGATAGCACGAAGGCGCACACGATGCTTGGCTGGCAACCCGTGTGGGGCTTTGACGACGCATTGCGCCAGACGGCCGATTGGTATCGGGCATGGCTGACCTCCGGCGAAATCGTCAGCGCGCGCCAGCTCGATCAATATGTCATGAATGCGGCAGCCATCGGTTCGTCGTGGTGCGGAACATGAACCTCAAACCTACTAGCATTCCGGGTGTGATGGTTGTGCAGGCTACGCCCTTTGCTGATCATCGTGGCATTTTTCAACGAGTCTTCTGTGACAAAGAACTCGAATCGATAATCGGCCGACGGCACATTACACAGATCAACCACTCCAGGACAATACGCTGCGGCGCAGTGCGCGGGATGCATTTTCAGCGTGCACCGCACGCCGAAATGAAACTGGTGCGCTGCCTTCGCGGCAAGGTTTGGGATGTTGCTGTCGATTTGCGAACCGATTCCCCGACCTTTCTCCACTGGCACGCAGAGGAGCTTTCGTTCGACAACGGAAGGATGCTTGTCATTCCAGAGGGATGCGCGCACGGGTTTCAGGTTATCGAGCCTGAAAGCGAGCTACTTTATCTTCATACGGCATCGTACGACCCTTCATCAGAGGGCGGCTTGCGGCACGATGATCCAATGCTGAACATCACGTGGCCGCTGCCGGTTGCCGATGTCTCTCAACGAGACCAATTACATCCCCTTCTAACGCCGGAATTTCGTGGACTAACTGTATGAACTGCCGTCACTGTCAAACCCCCTTAGAACACGTCTTTCTCGATTTGGGTTTCGCACCGCCGTCCAACGCATATCTGTCCGAAAGCGACCTAAAGACGCCCGAGACGTATTTCCCGCTAAAACTTTTTGTCTGCCAACACTGTTGGCTTGTTCAAACCGAAGATTACGCGCGCGCGCATGAATTGTTCAAGTCGGACTACGCGTATTTTTCGTCGGTCTCCCACACATGGCTGGCACACGCGAAAACCTACTCGGAGATGGTGACCAAGCGTTTGGAGTTGGGTCAAAACAGCCTTGTCATTGAGATAGCGTCAAACGATGGCTACCTGCTGAAAAACTTTGTCGAGGCCGGCATTCCGTGCTTAGGCATCGAACCCACGGTCAGCACGGCGGAGGCGGCCGAACGTCTCGGCGTTCCAGTGCTGCGTGAATTCTTTGGCGAAGCACTTGCAAAGCGGCTTGCCTCAGAAGGCAAACAAGCAGACTTGATAGCAGGAAATAACGTTTTTGCGCATGTCCCCGACATCAATGACTTTACCGCGGGCTTGAAAGCAGCGCTGAAGCCGCACGGCACGATTACATTGGAGTTCCCGCATTTAATGCGTTTGATCGAACACGTACAGTTCGACACCGTGTACCACGAGCACTTCTCCTATCTGTCGCTCCAGACTGTAATGAAGATCTTTGCGCACGCGGGCCTGCGCGTGTGGCAAGTGGAGGAGCTCCCAACGCATGGCGGCAGTCTCCGAGTGTACGGTTGCCATAACGAAGATCAGCGTGCGACTCATCCCTCGGTAGCTCGGTTGCTTGAGGAAGAAGCTCGCTTTGGACTTGCAAAACTTTCGACTTACGGCAGCTTCCAGTCGCGAGCCGATCAGGTTAAGAATGGCCTGCTCCAATTCCTGCTTGAACAGAAAAAACTAGGGAAAAAGGTCGCCGCATACGGGGCGGCAGCCAAGGGCAACACGCTTCTGAATTACGCGGGGGTCAAGCCAGATTTGCTGCCGTATGTATGCGATGCGGCGCCCTCAAAGCAAGGAAAATATCTCCCCGGAAGCCACGTCCCCATTCTTCCGACAGACGCGCTTCGCAAATACCGCCCCGACGTTGTTCTCGTATTACCTTGGAATATTCTCCACGAGGTCACAGATCAGCATGCCTACGTTAGAGAATGGGGAGCAAGATTTGCTGCTGTAGTGCCGACTCTGAGCATCTCCTGACCTGGTGAACCGCGTACTGGCAGCTCGTGCCGGCGGATACTCAAATCATCCGGCACGATCGCCGCCCTTCCCAGTTGGTCAAAGCGCGGAAGCGAGCGACTGAAGCCTACGTGCGTCTCCCCAGAACGCCATTGGTTCGTGGCTGGGATATGGGTAGTGCCCCAAGTTGAGTGTGATCCGTGCGCCCCGCTCAGCAATTCTTCGCTCGACAAGCCGACGCACGGAAATCGGCTCACCGCTACAGATGTTTGTGATGCCTGTCATTTCGGGATGCTCAATCAGCAACGACAGCCTCTCGGCGACTTCGGCCACCCGCAGGTAGTCGCGCAACTGCTCGCCTCCCGACATATTGAAAATGGCATCTCCGTTGTCAATAGCGCGATCGAGTTGTGCGAGCACACTGTTCGGATTTTGTCCCTCGCCGTACATATAGAACAATCGTGCCCACTGCAGAGTGAATGGCTGCTGCTGGTGCCAGTACTCAAGAAATTTTCGAAGCGTATCTTTCGCCATCGAGTACGCATTCCCAGGCTGAGACTCAAGCGCCTCCGAAAGACACCCGTTTCGCATGCCATATTCAAAGCATGTCCCGGTTACCAGCACCTGCGAAATACCCGCCGCCACAGACTGCTTTAGGAATCGATACGCAGCTGGGAGATTCTCTTCGAAGTGGAACGGCGCCTGATAGTTCGGCAGTCCTGGCCACGCAAGATGGACAACCGCATCTTGGCTGCCTAATGACTCAAAGATATCCGGCTCCACACGACCAATGTCGGTGGCAACGATACGAACTTCGCCAGACCATTCAAGACGGCGCGCCTTTGTTTCGTCCCGCACGAGCGCGACAACTTCGTGGCCTCTGGAAAGCAATCTCGGCACGAGATGCCGACCGATAAAGCCGGTGGCTCCAGTTACGACAACTTTCATGGGGCATCCTGTATCCGGGTCACCTGTCCGCCCACGCACGTTGCGTCACGGACCAACTTCTGCGAGCAAACGCGAGGAGCAAGGTGCACATAAAAATAAGAGGAATCACTTGACGTGCTGATCAATAACGCCTCGGGCTTTGTGCCTGCCCGCCGCACCATCTTAAGATGGCACGTAAGATACGTGAAATATTCAGAATCAAAGATGTAAGATCTGGCGCCTCTGCTCGCGAAACAGAGCGATAGAAGCGACCATGATAGAATTATGACACTTTGGCGAGTGGTTGATAACAGCACCGGCCAGCGTAACCATCCCGAAGCCGCCGGTTGTAATTAAATATACTGTCCCCCTTTTATTGCACACAACCGAAGGAACGCGCCGACTATATTTTTACAGATAAATTTGGGGAGAACACTCAGCCTGTTCGCCTTTTTCTGGCCACGGTGCGATTATGTAGATGAATTGTTAAGCCTACATGGCAAACTTGTTGATAGAAAACCTGAGTAAACCCAAGGTTTTTTGCGATGGATGATTGATTTTCTTGAGAATGTTGAACAATAGCATCGAAAAAATTGCATTTCTGCATATCCCAAAAACAGCAGGGGTTTCGGTTATCAGTTCGTTTGTTAATCGACTTGGAGCAGAATGCTGCCATGCATTTAGTGGCGAAATTTCTGCAGATGCCTTCAAGAACAAAAAATTTGTCTCCGGGCATGTCTATCTCGGCGATATTCAATGCAGTCCGTTCATTTTTACCTTCGTTCGTAATCCACTGAACCAAATTGCGTCGCACTTGATGTGGATCGACCACTATAATCAACCGGAGTACGAACTCGAGCTCAATGGATTCCCCGAGAAAATTAGACAGGAAATACGTAAGCTTGCTAATGTGGACCTGTCAGATGCCAGGTCAATAGACAGATATTTTCAGTCACTTGCTCGCGACTCTGAGATCAGATTAATTAATCTCCAATCGGAGCTACTTACGTTCAAGCGCGGTGGCGTTTCAAAAATATCGCAAACGACTCTCGCGAATAGAGCCATAAAAAATTTAAGCCAACTGGGTTTCATTGGTGTTTCAGAAAATTTTTCATCCGAAATGAAAATCCTTTTTGAAATTCTCAATTTAGGACCCGCCCCGATTATCTCGCGTCTCAACACCTCCCCATCCTCACGGATAGTGGACGTTACCGTGCCCGATATCCGGCGGACACTACTGAAATACGTACAAGCAGATCTACGACTGTACGAGCACGTCATCGCAGCAAAGGAAAATTCATCCGAACCCAGGCGGAATATTTTTTCTGCATTGCGATCCTTTGTAGTCCGGCCTAAATAAATACAATCCGGCATAGTTCGTCTGTCAGGCGGTCACATGTGCGTGACCGCATCCGTAGATACGGTAGCCGGCAAGGTCGTTCAGGCGCTGGATCAGAGGAAGAAAAGAAGTAAGCGTCGAGCCGGCCACACGCGAGTGCCCCGAAACATGACGCGCTGGAGCATCACTGGTTGGACTGAAGCGACCGAAGTCTGGTGCTGGTGCGCAAAGGTCGGATCGAGTTCCCGTCGCCAGACGCGGACGCTGCAACCCTGCGGAGCGATCTCGCGAAGCGCGCCACTGCAAACCTATTTGCCAGCATAGGTGGCGAATAGTATATTCGCTGCACGCTAGAATGTTGAGATATGTCTCGCTAACGCGCTGGGCGACCTACCCGTACTCCGCGCGGTGAGCAACCGAGAGTGTACGGATCATGATGCTTGACCAATTGCTTCGCCGCGGGAACAACAACGCCGACCTCCTTCGCCTAATCGCGGCGTCAGCGGTGATATGGGGACACGCGTACAGGCTGGTTCCTGTACCAGGCGTAGACGAGCCACTTGGCAATCTCCTCGGGTTTGATTATTCCGGCTCACTGGCAGTAAAGTTTTTCTTTTTCCTGAGCGGTATTCTCGTTACGAACAGTTGGCTTACGAAGCCAAACGCGATCCGTTTCGCATCGGCGCGCTTTTTTCGCATTTTCCCGCTGCTGATAGTTAGCTCTTTGGCCACGATGGTCATCATGGGGCCGATGTTAACCTCTATGTCGGTATCCGAGTACTTCCACCATCACGGCGAGCTGATGCATGTGCTCTTGCATCCCTATATCGAATACTTGCTACCAGGTGTGTTTGAGCATGGATTATATCAGCATGTAAATGGCTCGATCTGGACGATCAAATACGAATTGATGCTTTACACCCTACTTTTGGGTGCTGGGATGTGCGGGCTTTTTCGTTTCAAACTGGCCGCCACCGCGGTTCTCTTATCGGTCGCTGTCGTCTGCTTGATCTGGCCTGATGGCATCACCGCAATCGGCCTACCGAATGTTAACAAGGGCGGTCAACTGCCAGCATTTTTTGCATTTGGCTCCCTACTCGCCCTGTACAAAGAACACGTGCGAATAGACGGACGTCTGTGCGTGGGATTGGCGATCCTCGCACTCGCTGTCAGGCATGGTCCCGCCTTCGAGTTTGTATTTCTGCCCACCTTTTTCATCACTGCCTTGTGGGTTATGTCACTGGATATTGTGAAATCGATTAGCCTTCCAGGAGACTTTTCCTATGGGGTTTATGTGTTGGGGTGGCCTGTGCAAAATACTTTCGCAAACCTCTTCCCGAAATCCGGGATACACGAAAACCAGATCATGACGTTCGCGTGCGTGTTTCCGCTTGCGGCTATATCGTGGTTCTTGCTTGAAAAACCATGCATTGCGGTGGGTCAAAAGATTCCAGATCTTTTGCGACGAAGAAATCAGAGTGCTGAAGTAGAAGCCGGCAAAGCGACGTTTGTGCGGTAGGCCTGCCTGTGTTTACCGCTGTAAAAAAGGACGGGATATGATAATCCATTACGATTTGGCCTTGTTTTATCTCGCTCGCAAAGCCGAAGGAATTAATTCATTTCGACGATTCGCCGACTCGTACCGCGCACGGGTTGCTGGATGTCCACATCAACTGGTCATCATCTATAAGGGTTTCGACGGCCAGGATGATCCGGCACTGCACGAAGCATGCGATCTTTTTCGTGAGATCGCCGATAGCCGAAGTGAAGTCTGTGTAACCGACGAGCATTACGACATCGGTGCTTACATTCAAGCCGCACATCAGATCTACGCAAAGCATGTCTGCTTCGTCAATACGCACACCGAGATCTTGGCCGATAACTGGCTGTTGCATCTTCGCAACGCGGTAGAGGATGAATCGGTCGGCATTGCCGGAGCAACCGCATCTTACGAGAGCCTGTATGACTCGCTCGCGGTGTTGGACAGGGTGATATGGCTCGCAGGCTTCGAGCGTGTGGCGTACGACCAGAAACTGGCGGACTATTATCGCTTCATCCTCAACATTCATACGCCGTGGTGGCTTGAAGAAAAGCCACAGAAGGAGCACCGGTACGGGCACTTCTACGAGCGATACCTCGACGAGAAATGGAAGATTTCGTGGCGCAATGCCGTATCGCCCGGTGGCTACAACGACTTTCTCGAGGGCTTCCCGCGATTTCCGAATCCGCACGTTCGAAGCAACGGCTTCATCCTGAGACGCTCGGACTTTCTGAAGTTCTCGGTCCAGCCGACCAAGAACTCAGCGTATGGCTTCGAAAGCGGTCCGAACGGCCTTTCGCAGACGCTTCTGAAAGAAGGGAAACGGCTGGTGATAGTCGATCGCGATGGCCGCTGTGTGGAACAGGAAAACTGGCCGCACGCCCACTGCTTTCGCTCAGGCAACCAGGAAAAGCTACTGCTAGCCGACAACCAGACACGCGCCTATGACCGCCTATCCCAAAAGGAAAAGGTCACGCATCTGATGCTGTCATGGGGCGATGCGATCGCCGAAACGAAGACTGCCTATTCTCTCGGCTACCGATTTGAGACAAAGCGCGCGACGCCACCCGCGCACTACACGACTGACGTACCATACATCGTGGATCATGTAGATTACGGGGTAAAAGCGCAGGGTATCTGTAACGGCAAGAATGACCCGTACCTCAAAAACGATAGCCATTGGCCGTACGACCATTCGGCGTTTATCTGAGCCTCCTCGCTCGTTGACCGAACCGAACGGTCTGACCGAGCAGTCCTACATACAGGATATGTAGCGAAATATGCAAGCGCTTAGAGGAAGGCTCAAGTACTGCTCGGAACGCAGTCGTCATCGAGTCATACGCCTTGCGTTGCTTTGTGTCGCGTCGGTACGTTACGGTGACGGTCCTTTGACTTCGCAAAGCCGAAGGGCAACTCCTAGGTCTGTGCCCGATCGCGTTCTGACATATGCCATTCGATGATGCTGCTAGCTCGATGTGGCGCTACTTCCGGCTGGTCCGCACTCCATCCCTAAGACCCCGCAACATCATTTGGAGTGCTCCGAACCGATTGGGATGAAATAGCATCATGAACACAAAAATCTGCAGCAGGCGAATTACATCCACCCGCCTCCATGCCCAACACGGGTAACTACGCCGTTGAAGTAGAACGCTGTTACGGAACATGTAGTAGTAACGGAAAGGCTTGTGAAATGGCACGTCACGCCAGCGACCGAACCATATTCGCCGACGGCTTTCGCCAAGCGAATGGGTCATGATGGCATCGCAGTGTCCCCACGTTAGATACCCCTTCGCCCGAGCGCGCAGCACCCACTCGGTGTCGACCTGGTCAATGAACAGTCCCTCGTCCATCTCGCCTATCGCATCGAGTGCAGCCATCGAAATGAACGAACCCGAAGAAATCAGGAAATCTGTCACGACGAGTTCCTGATCAGGCATACACTTAGCACGACTAATGTGAAACCTTCCAAAACGGACGTGCTCGGAGAGACGACCACTATCACTGTCTCTGAATCGAGGGCCGACGGCCGCCACCTTCTTTCCCTCTGCGACCAATGCTTCATGGGCCGAACGCAATCGAGGGACCATATCGCGCTCCGGCACGCTATCCTGATCCATCAGCAGCACGAATCCAGCGCCTCGCTCTCGTGCCCAACGAATCCCCGCATTGTGTGCCGCACCTATACCAAGATTGTGACCCAACGCTAGAAAATGGACTCGCGAATCAGCCATCGACCCCAAGAAATTGCCCACATCCTGAGTCGATCCGTTGTCAACCACGATCACGCTGTCTGTCTGGGGTGCGAGCTCCGCCAACTGCTTCGCCAGATGCTCAAAATTCGGCTGGTAACTCACTACGACAGCGACAACGCCTGCTGTTTCCAGTTGCTCGGAATCAAAAGTCATAGTTTTACGTTCAGTGAAGCACTCTTTCTTCTCAGGCCATAAGCAATACGCGCCTCTTAGCTCGGAATGCGCACATTCTTCCACACAGCATCTTCAAGGACTAAGGAGCTGCCGCTAATCCAATGTGCGCAGGCGCTCCCCGAGCCAAATCAATGGAGACCCAACGCGTCGACAATTGCTTGCCGTTGTTTAAACCACGCGTACTTGGACCGCGCATCCTCGCGAGCACTTTCAACTATGCTTCGGTTCGATTCCGCGCTATCAATGGCACGTCGAATAACCGATGCCCATTGATGCGCCTGCGCTATATATCCATTCTCGCCATCACGGATAGCCTTCGCATACGTATATGAGGGCGATGCGATACTTACAGCCCCAACCACCGCAGCCTCGAAGTATTTGAGTTCCGATTTACAATTTGTGAATACGTTTGACTGCAAAGGCATCAAATTGAATTCGACGGAACCAATTAATCGTTGAAGGTTAATATAATCATGAAAAGGCTGACGATTAACTCTCGACCCAAATTTACTTAACGTCGGACCGATTTCTATGTACCCGACAACCATCACTTCGACGCGATTGTCCTTTTCCAGCACATCTCCGAGGGCCGATGCGATGATTTCATAATCCAACTTATGCGACGGCGAACCGCTAAAATAACCTAGATGAATCTTATTATCCCGAGCGTATCCTGAGGCTTGCTTGGCCTTATAGATGTCGTCAGAATAGCTAAGTTGCTCTTTGTTCATGAAGTTCGGCACCACGCTGACGGGCAGCCCTGAAAACGCCGCAATCTTTTCCGCCAAATAGTTGTTGGTCGTGATAGCACCGTCACATAACTTCAGCGCCTGCCCCAGCCGACTAATATACGAAAACCAATAATCCCACTTTGCCGAATCATCGAGATCCTCGGCAAGCGTATTCATAATCAGATGAGCGTAGCTTGTATCGAATACATAGTCATCGATATCAAAAAGTACGCGCTTCCCTCTCCTTCGAAACTTCGTCACCAGCTGATTGACACGGTGGCAATATCGCGACCGACAGATCACCAGAATATCAGCACGATCCGCAATCTCATCGATTTTTGGCCAATCACTCAAAAAAAAGTAACTCGCCGAAACATCTCCAGCCCCTTCATCGTTTAGCACCTGCGTCATGTTGTAAGCGCGGTAACGAAACGTGCTATTGTTCGGCTCTTCGTAAAAATAGGCGACTTTGCAGCTTCCACGCATAAGCATTTTCATCCGCTCGTGCAGTGGAATGATCCACGGATCCGAATAACTTACCGCTGAAGTGTTAATTTTGAACATTGTATTCGCCAGATAACTTCTTAATGATTCCGTCGAATGCCATTGCCCAGTCCACCAGCAAGCCGTTGTTGCGGTAATTTTCCTCGCGCACACGAGAATCGACAGCCATTGTTACCGCTGAGCCGACTGCAGCCACCAATGCATCGCGGTCAAGATCGGCACATATCAAGTTGGGTGAATAGCTACTTAGATCCTGCTTATTGCCAAAGCGGTTCGTCACGACAACTGCGCCGCTCGCAGCGAGATCTAGTGGTGGGTAGCTCGGATGCGGCGTACTCATCAAACTGAGGCCGACGTCCACCGTACCAGCCAACTCAGCATATTCCGACCAATTGAGATTTTCACACCGCTTTGGCCTGTAGCCTCCATCAAAAACCACAGCAGGTATGTCTTTCCCAACCAAGTAAATATCCCAGATATCAAGATCCAAAACTTTTTGCGCGATGGCCTCTTCTATGACTTCGATACCAAGATAGAATAAATTCCGCAAATTGTTCGGTCTGGCATAAAAGAAAAATCGGCGCTTTCCCGATTCCCCATTCTTTCTTGGATAATATACGTTGCTGGGGAAAGCGGGCTCAAACCACGCACCCCTATCTACAATATTACGCAAACCATCCCCAACCAGATGGTCGAAAAGTAATTTCGTATTTATTATGAAACGTATGTCGCGATTCTTTAAAATTGTCTCGCATTTGACTCGATCATCTCCATACGGATAGAACATCCGCTCGTCTTCCTGCAGAAGATAAATAATCGAGTCCTGCCGAACGCTCGGCAAAACCGCAGCCGTCGTCCACCACGAAGTGGTGATAAAAATATCATCGTCGCGAACATCAAGCTCGCTCTTCTTATCGAAAAACGCTGCAAACTTGAATTGCAGGTCATATTTTAGCTGGATGCCATATAGCGACAAAACATGGCCAACATCCTCGGACTGCGCGCGCTGCGTGCGAGTTATGATTCGAAGTTGCGCGTCGAGTTCGTTGGCTAGCAGAGCCGCGAATATGACAGCCGTGCCCACTCCGCCGAACATACTTCCGCTCCCAACGCTATCGGTCACAATACTTACCCGACGAATGCCCGACCTGGGGATGGAGTACACCTGCAAAGGTGCCAACGACTCAAAACGGACACGAGAAAGTTGCGCAACTGTTTTTTCCACCGCATCGCCGCCGACCAAGGAATCGGAGGTCTTGTTTAGTTTGCCCGCGAGTTTTCTATAAACAAGCTGCTGCAGAGCCGGCGTCCCATGGGTTTTCCAATAACAATAAACCCGATATGCTCGATCAATCATCAGCAGCCCTCCCTCATTTTTTCTTTAATAAACACTATTAAATTAACCATACCAATCTAACCATTGCCACTTTAAAGCCGAAATCGCTCTTTCCGCGCCGAATTCTTCGCAAATACTCTTTTGGCTCAGCGCCGCAGAATCGAGTATTCGATATCACAATGAATTCAATACTCGTCGACAATCCTAAGAAATAGAATCATAAAATATATGTTCTGCCGGCAATCGCCCTCTTAAATAGTCGGAAGCACGGTTTTTAGCTTATGCGGCACGCCACCGACCTTGGTGCCGAATCCATCAAGCACGCTGTGAGCTGTCGCGTGCTTGATGTCATCGTGTCGGAAAGGTTGATTGGAAAGTCAGTCATACTCTAGTAAATCCAAGAACAAGTAGTGGCGTCAGGCGGCACTGCTCCTCAGACGGCAAGAGCCTCATAATCTGCAAGCACCTCTTCAACAGGTCCGAATGCCCGCACGCGCCCTTGCTCCATCCAGATGACTTTATTACAGGTTTTGCGAATTTCCGCGTTCGAATGTATTGCCAGCACGACTATCTCCGCGCGGCTGTGAAGGTCCTTCAAGCGTCGGTTCGCCTTTTCGATGAACGCGGCATCACCAACTCCAATCACTTCGTCCAGCAAGAGTATCTCCGCGTCGACGGCAGTCGATATCGCAAACGCAAGCCGCACGCGCATCCCACTGGAATAGGTTCGCAGCGGTAGATCGAGATAATCACCAAGATCGGAAAATTCAGCGATGGCATCCCGCTTTGCCTCGATCTCCGAACTGGTCATGCCTAACAACAATCCGCGAAGACGGATGTTCTGCAGTCCAGTGGAATTCTCATCCATTCCCAATGAAATATCCAACAAAGGAACAATCTTGCCTTTGCTTTCTATGGTTCCGGCACTAGGCGCATAAATGCCAGCCATGGTTCTTAACAGAGTGGACTTCCCAGCACCATTGCGACCAATTAGCCCAATGCGATCGCCGGCTTCCAGTCGCACATTGACACAATCCAGTGCACGCACCACGACCACGCCGTGGTTGTCTTCCGCTATTCGGTTGCGTCGTCCAAGACGCATTACCTGTTTCTTCAGCGACCGACCCTGCACATCGTAAATCGGCAGGTCGAGCGTCGCGTCCTGCAAGTGAATATAGGCTGTCATAAGAATGGAATAGCCCTATCAAACCCAAAAAGGAATGCGTTTCAGATAGCGGCCTGTCAATAGCAGTGCGCCGCTCCAACCCACAACGGCCATCCCGATAGTCAGAGCCCATGTCAAGGCAGAGGGGGCTTGCCCAATCAACGGACCACGCACCAATTCAATCAAATACGCAATCGGGTTGAAGCTGACGATCCACGAAAACCGTCGCAGCGAGTCAGGTCGATAAATAATCGGGGTGACGTAGAAAGCAACTTGGGTAAGCGCAGCCACAATTTGAGGCAAATCGCGAAAACGTGCGGAAAGCAGGCCTACCACCATGGCAATCCACGTCACATTGAGCAAATAAATTATCAACGCCGGGACGAACAAAGGCAGATCGGCCCAATTCCGGACACCGAACAGCGCGAACAAGACAACGATAATCACAATATTGTGAAGCAGGATCACAACGTTGCGCCAGACAACCTGCAGTACATAAATGAGCTTTGGCGTCGCTGCCTGGCGAATATACGCAGAACTGGCGATGTACGCACCGCTCCCTTCGTTGACGGTTTGAGCAAAAAGCGTCCACATGACTAGGCTGATACTCAGATACGGAAGATAGTCGCTCATCTTCTGACCGAACAATGTGCCATATACGAGCCCAATGGAAGCGATCATGACGCCCATGCTGATCGTCAGCCAAAATGGGCCGAATCGAGAGCGCGCATAGCGTTGACGAACTTCCAGCCAGCCTAGCAGCGTCCAAAGGCGCCAGGACGCGAGGCTGGTGCTCAGGTCCTTAAAAATCAAGTTGAACATCGTAAGCAGATCTGGAGAATAAGTAGAAGGGGGTATCTCTCAACTCGCCGCTGTCCCACAGCCGGACAAAGAGCGCACATATTCACACAATTCGCCTTCAGCCAAGCCCCTGCTAGAACCCGTCACCAAGTGCCCAATTGCACTACATTGTTTAACGAGGCTGGAACGCAGGAACAAGCAGCGAAACGCCGATGTGACATGTACAAGGAAGTCAGATCGACGCCAGATCAAGAGTGTCGATCGATTTGTCACTTATCGTTGCCATCGCCGATGCATAACCTCAATGAATCAAGCCAGTCCGGCGCACGCAATCCAAACACCTCGGCGAGCTTGTCGCAAGACATGCGGGAGTTCGACGGACGCTTGGCCGGTACAGGGTATTCTGACGCGGGAATTGCGGTGACCTTCGGCTTCGATACAAGCAACGCCTCATCAAAAATCGCTTCAGCAAACCCGGCCCAGGATGTCGCACCAGACGCGGTCAGGTGGTACACCCCTGCCTTTTCTTGCCACCACGTGGCGTCACGCTTGCTTGCCGCTGTGCCCTGCGCCACTAAATGCGCCGTCAGCGTAGCGATCGTCGAACTCCACGTCGGCGCGCCGACCTGATCGGCAACGACTCGCAGCTCCGGACGTTCTGCCCCCAGCTTCAGCATCGTGAGCAGAAAGTTCTTGCCACGGCGACCGTACACCCAACTGGTGCGCAAGATCAAATGCGCACATCCCGCGCCAGCAATTGCCTGTTCACCGGCGAGCTTGCTACGGCCGTAGACGTTTTGTGGATTGGTGGCATCTTCCTCAACGTACGGCTCAGTCTTCGTACCGTCGAACACGTAATCAGTCGAATAGTGAATCAACACCGCCCCGCTCTTCCGCGCCTCTTCCGCGAGGACGCCCGGGGCTTCGGCATTGATGCGCATCGCTGCGTCGACATCCGTCTCGGCCTTGTCGACGGAAGTATAAGCCGCCGGGTTAACGATGACCGACGGTTTCAGATCCCGTACCACATCACGGACGCGAATGAGATCCGACAGATCGAGCGCCGCGCGATCTAGCGCAACCACGCGGCCCAGCCCTTGTAGGGTGCGGGCCAGTTCGAAGCCGACCTGCCCATTGACACCGGTAACGAGAATCGTCGCTTGTTTGCTCATCTGGACCTCAGGCAAAAACCTCAGCTTCGCTCAGCCGCTTGCCTGCAGCGTCCTTAGCCGCCACGAGCGGCTCGCCTTCGATCGGCCATTCGATGCCGATCTCGGAATCATTCCATACGATGCTGCGCTCGAACTCCGGGTACCAATAGTCCGTCGTCTTATACAGAAAGTCGGCAGAGTCGCTCAGCACAACGAAGCCATGCGCGAAACCGGCAGGAACCCACAGTTGCCGTTTGTTCTCGGCCGAAAGGCGCACACCAACCCACTTGCCGAAATTCGCCGAACTCTTGCGCACATCGACGGCGACGTCGAACACTTCCCCTTCCACCACGCGCACTAGCTTGCCCTGCGCGTGATTGATCTGGTAGTGCAGCCCGCGTAGCACGCCCTTTGCCGAGCGCGAATGATTGTCCTGTACGAACACGGCACTCGCGTCGACCTGCTCTGCAAACTCGCGTCCGTTGAAGCTTTCGAAGAAGAAGCCACGCGCATCGCCGAACACCTTTGGCTCAATGATCTTGACTTCCGGAAGAGCGGTAGCGGTTACCTGGATGGCCATGCGACTTGATCCGTGAGAATGTTTTGAAGGTACTTGCCGTAGGCGTTCTTTGCGAGAGGTGCTGCGAGCTTGCGCAACTGATCCTCATCGATCCACTGCCGGCGGAACGCGATTTCCTCGGGACACGCTACCACTAGCCCCTGCCGCTTCTGTAACGTCGCAATGAACGTCGCTGCCTCGATCAACGAATCGTGCGTACCAGTATCGAGCCATGCATAACCACGGCCCATGATCTCGACATCGAGGGCACCTGCGTCCAAGTAGCGCGAGTTTACGTCCGTAATCTCAAGCTCGCCGCGCGCGGAAGGTTTGATGTCAGCGGCGATGTCGCACACCTGGTTGTCGTAGAAGTAGAGCCCCGTCACCGCGTAGTTCGAGCGCGGCTTCGCCGGCTTCTCCTCAATCGACAGTGCGCGGAACCCCTTGTCGAACTCCACCACACCGTAACGCTCGGGATCGTGCACGTGATAGGCGAACACCGTCGCGCCGGTTTCGTTCGCATTCGCCCGCTCGAGCTGCTTTGCGAGATCGTGCCCATAGAAGATGTTGTCGCCAAGAATCAACGCGGATGGATCGTTACCGACGAAGTCCTTACCGATGATGAACGCTTGCGCAAGTCCGTCCGGTGACGGCTGGACCGCATACTGTATGTTCATGCCCCACTGACTGCCGTCGCCGAGCATAGTCTCGAAGCGCGGCGTATCCTGCGGTGTCGAAATGATCAGCACATCGCGAATGCCCGCTACCATCAACGTGGACAGCGGGTAATAAATCATCGGCTTGTCGTACACCGGGAGCAGCTGTTTCGATACGACGTGAGTGATCGGATACAGCCGCGTACCCGATCCGCCCGCCAAGATAATGCCTTTACGCGCCATGGCTATACCTCACGCGCGCTGCGCATAGTTGGTCTCAACCCACTTCCGGTATTCGCCGGAAGCCACTTCGTCCGCCCACTCCTGGTTCTCGAGATACCAGCGGACCGTTTTTGCGAGGCCCGTTTCGAACGTTTCCGCCGGCTTCCAGCCAAGCTCGCGTTCGAGCTTGCGCGCATCGATCGCGTAGCGGCGATCGTGCCCCGGGCGGTCCGTCACGTATGTGATCTGGTCGCGGTAGGAGCCCACTGTCTTCGGGCGCGCTTCGTCCAGCAAGTCGCACAACGTGTGCACGACTTCGAGATTCTTCTTTTCGTTCCACCCGCCGACGTTGTACGTCTCGCCCGGCTTGCCGCGCGCCAGCACTTCGCGAATCGCGCTGCAGTGGTCGCCCACATAGAGCCAATCGCGCACATTCTGGCCGTCGCCATAGACCGGCAGCGGTTTGCCCGCCAGCGCATTGGCAATCATCAGCGGAATCAGCTTTTCAGGGAACTGGTACGGACCGTAGTTATTCGAGCAGTTGGTCGTCAGCGTCGGCAGGCCGTACGTATGGTGATATGCGCGCACCAGATGGTCAGAGCCGGCTTTGGTGGCCGAGTACGGACTGTTGGGTGCGTATGGGGTGGTCTCGGAGAACTGCGGATCCGTCGCCGAGAGCGAGCCGAATACTTCGTCAGTCGAGACGTGCAGGAAACGGAAAGCGGCCTTCTCGGCAGCACCCAGGTCGTTCCAGTAGTTGCGCGCGGCTTCGAGCAGCGTGAACGTGCCGACCACGTTGGTCTGCACAAAATCCGCCGGGCCATGGATCGAACGATCAACATGGCTCTCGGCGGCAAAATGCAGTACTGCACGTGGCTTGTGCTCTGCGAAAAGTGCGTCGAGCGCCGCTCGATCGCAGATATCGGCTCGTGCAAAGATGTGCCTCGCGTTGCCTTGCAACGACTTGAGCGTACCCAGATTGCCCGCGTACGTAAGCTTGTCGATGTTCAGGACCGCTTCATCGGAAGCGCTCAGCCAATCAAGCACAAAATTGGCGCCGATAAAACCGGCGCCGCCCGTTACCAGGATCATGGGGTTCCCTTATGAGGTCGCGGCCGGCGGCAAAATGTCTGTAAGCCGATCGCAAAAAGCGGTAAATATCTTCAGGTCTCCGCGAAACCGGTAATTTTATCCGGCCGGCTACCGCTGGGCGCGCAGATTTTCAGAGACTGCAATTATAAAGCCGCCGGGGGCAAAAACTAGACCTCTAACAACTCGAAACAGCTTGACAAAGCTTGCCGGCTTATTTAGGGCATCAAGGAAGTCTTTTCTTTTTTTTGCATCTTTAGGCAAAATCGCTTGCCCAAATGCAGAATGAATACCAAATTGCAAGCCGAACCGGCCGCGCCGCAGCTTGCCACCGGTTGTTCTCGCCCCACCCACCATGATCGAACAGACTCCTCCGCCCTTCGCTTTCGGCGATCTCCAAGGCTGCCGCCCTCCGTTTCAACGCTTGCTAAAGCGACTGTCTCCCAGCGACAACACTCCGCTCTGGTTCGCCGGTGATCTGGTTAACCGCGGCCCGGAGTCTCTCGCGACACTGCGAGATGTCGTCGAGTTCGGGGAACGCGCGGTCGCCGTTCTTGGCAACCATGACCTACACCTTCTCGCAGCTTCCGCCGGCATTCGTCGCACCAAGAACAGCGATACGCTCGACGACATCCTTGCGGCCCCCGACGCCGAGGAGTTGATCGAGTGGGTCCGCAAGCGTCCATTCGCCCATTTCGAGCACGGAATGCTCATGGTGCATGCGGGCGTTCTGCCGCAGTGGGATGTGACGCTGACGCTCGAGCTGGCCGATGAACTGCAGCGTGCGCTGCGCGCCCCGACATGGATCGAGACGCTCAAAGACCTTTATGGAAACGAGCCGCGCCGCTGGAGCCCCGATTTGAAGCGCGCGGACCGCATGCGCGTTGCATTCAACGCGTTCACGCGAATCCGCTTCTGCACGGCGGACGGCGCAATGGAGTTCGCTGCAAACGGCGGGCCGAACTCGGCGCCCGAAGGGTACTTGCCGTGGTTCGACACGCCGCAACGCCAAACTGAAAATGTCACCGTCGTGTTCGGACATTGGGCAGCGCTCGGTCTGATGCTGCGAGACAACTTGATCGGGCTTGATTCGGGTTGTGTTTGGGGCAACCGTCTGTCGGCGGTTCGTCTCGCAGCCGATCCCGCTGAGCGCACAGTCGCACAAGTCGATTGCGCGGAATGCAAGGCTTCCGGCAATTGATACCCTTCGATTGAAGATCGGCAGGAAAAATCTGCTTCTTTTCTCGAAACACGCACCGCTGTTCGGAATGATCTGACGTCTCGCCAACCCTTCCTGACACTCGCATGGCATCAATCTGACGTCCGCCAATATTCCGTAATAAAGCTTGTAACGAGTTTTACAGTTTTGCTTAAGACTCCAAATACAATTAGCCCCATATGTCACGGTCCTTAAGCTTATCTTAAGGAAGCCGAGCTGGAGAATAGTCTTGGGAACTACCGCACTGTCGCCGTCCGAGTTGCAGACCAGCGCCGCAACAAGCGACTGGAGCACCCTCGACCCCCGCGCCAATGTCGCAGTCCTACCGCGCGATCATGGCGGCGTGATTTGGCTCACTGGCATGTCGGGCGCAGGCAAATCCACGATCGCGAACGGTTTGAAAGAACGGCTGCAGACTGAACGCTGCATGACGGTCGTCTTGGATGGCGACGCGCTTCGAACGAGCCTGAACGCTGACCTCGGTTTCAGCTACAACGATCGCCTCGAAAACGTCCGGCGCACGGCCGAAGTCGCCGCGCTATTCAAGGCCGAAGGCTTCCTCGTGATCTGTTCGCTGATCTCCCCCTTGATCGTCCACCGCAAGCTGGCGCGCGACATCATCGGGGATCGCTTCTTTGAAGTTCATATCAGCAGCAGTCTTGCGTGCTGCGAGGCGCGCGATCCGAAGGGCCTCTATGCTCGCGCACGTCGGGGGGAAATCCCCGAATTCACCGGAATTTCGTCGGCATACGAAGTTCCGCCGTCACCGAATCTGGCAATCGACACCGCGGGCGAAGCCATCGCAACCTCGGTCGCCAAGCTCGAAGCATTCGTCCGCGGGAATATTCGCTTCGCATGGGCGCAACGCTAATACGGAGCCGCGTCCGAGCGTCGGACAATCCACGAACATCCCGCTTACTTGCCGAACTGCCACGAGGGCGTCGCGCCCTCAATTCAATGCCGTGAACTGACCGCCTCGTCGGTTCCATCAACATCCGTTGGCCGCTCAGCAGGCGCATTTGCGATGCGCGCCCCATCCGCAAATGGCCGTCCGACCGTCGCTTGCATTTCGGCAAGCGCACCGCCCACCGATTCCTGCGCCAGCGCAGCCAGCGAACGCCTATCCGGTCCAGCCATGATCGGCGCGCCCACATACAGATGCGCCGTCAACGGTCCACCGCGCAACAACGCGTTCAGCGAGTCGGCAAGCGACAAGTCATCGATATACGCAGGCGCCGTCGATTGACGCCCGTGCGCGTCCTCGTACATCAGGCAAATCGGCTGCACCGGACACCCCGCCGACACCGCCGCCTGAAACATATTCGCGTGAAACGGCAGTAATGCGAGCCCATCGGACGTAGTGCCCTCCGGAAACACGCACATCAGCTCACCCGCGCTCAGCCTGTCCGCGAGCTCGTGCATGATCCGCTTCGCGTCGCTGCGCTTTTCGCGCTGGATGAAGACCGTGCCGAGCTGGTGCGCGAGCCACCCCACCACGGGCCAGTTGCGGATCTCGGCCTTCGAGACGAACGGTGTCGGCCGCCATGCGTTGATCACGTAAATATCGATCCACGACACGTGATTGCCGACTACGAGCACGCCGTGATCAAGCCGCGCATCGTCGTTGTGCACAACGAGGCGCATGCCCGCGAGACGCAGCATCTTCAGCGACCACTTGCGATTCATTTCGAGCTTCTGCTCGTCGCTCGCGCGCGGAAACCGCGTGGCGACGATCCACATACCGTGCAGCAGATGCGTGACGAGCCGAAGCTTGCGAAGCGCGATATTCATCGTGAGATTCCGTGTATGCGTCAGCGCTGTTCGAACGCGACGTGTCCGGAGACGATCGTCGCTCGCACGCGTGCCGGCAGTTCGTAGCCGAGAAACGGCGTGTTATGGCCTTGGCTCTTCAGCGCGCGCGGCTCGACGCGCCAGTGCGCGCCAAGATCGAAGACGCACAGGTCGGCCACCCCACCTGCGGCGATACGTCCGGCAGGCAGTTTCAGCACGTCGGCGGGCGCGTTGGTGATCCGGCTCAATGCCTTTGCGATTGGAACGCCCGCTTCGCTTGCCCACTTCACGGTCAGCGACAGCAGCAGTTCCAGGCCTGTCGCGCCCGGCGTCGCTTCGCCGAATGGCAGCAGCTTCTCGTCGTCGTCGACCGGGGTATGGTCCGAGCAGATCGCATCGATGGTGCCGTCGACGAGGCCCGCGCGAATTGCATCGCGGTCGCGCTGACCGCGCAATGGCGGATCGAGCCGGAATTGCGCATCGAAGTAGCCGATGTCGACGTCAATCAAGTGAATATGATTCACGGCGACGTCGCACGTCACGGACAACCCTTCGGCCTTCGCTTCGCGTACGAGCGCGATGCCCGCCGCCGACGACAGATGCGACAGATGCACGCGCGCACCCGTGACACGCATCAATTCGAAAATCGTATGGAGTGCGATCGTTTCAGCCGACACCGGCACGCCCGACAAACCGAGCCGCGACGCCAACGCGCCGCTCGCCGCCACGCCGCCCTTCGCGAGATACGCGTCCAGCGGACGCA
This sequence comes from Trinickia camelliae, assembly GCF_053525655.1. Lineage (NCBI taxonomy): Bacteria > Pseudomonadati > Pseudomonadota > Betaproteobacteria > Burkholderiales > Burkholderiaceae > Trinickia > Trinickia camelliae. Next base: position 36,623 of record NZ_JBCHAA010000004.1, on the reverse strand, counting down.
ACCACACGGTATAGCCGTAGGTGCTTGCATATTGCAGCGCGCGCAGCATCACCTGCGTATCGACGATCGGATTGTCCGCCTGCGAAAAACCGATGCAGCCCGACTCGGTCAGCGCGACCATCTCGGTGATGACCTGCCCCTTGAGCCCGACCGTCAGCGCGCCAAGCGGGTACACGTGCGCCTGATTCAGATTGCGCGCACGGAACTTCAGCATTTCGACGAGGCCGGGCTCGTCGAGCACCGGGTCGGTATCCGGCGGGCAGACGAGGCTCGTCACGCCGCCTGCAAGCGCGGCGGCCATTTCGGAGACAAGCGTCGCTTTGTGCTCGTAACCGGGCTCGCGCAGACGTGCGGACAAATCGACGAAACCCGGGGCCACATAGCAGCCCTTCGCGTCGACCGTCTTCGCCGCGTTGAAGTCGGCCGGCGCCGCGCCGATCGAGACGATCTTGCCCGCGGCAATGAATACGTCCGCCTGTTTTTCGGTGCCGGACGCCGGATCGATCAGCGTGCCGCCTTGGATATGGATCTTCATGCGCTGCCTTTTTTCTGCGTTGCTTTCGCTTCAGTGCTGTTAGGTGCGGCCGCTTCAGCCGTTGTTACCCGCGACAATGCCCATCACGGCCATGCGCACGGCGATACCGAAGGTCACCTGATTCAGAATCACCGATTGCGGACCGTCAGCGACTTGCGAATCGATTTCGACGCCGCGGTTCATCGGGCCCGGGTGCATGACAATTGCATCGGGCTTCGCGAGCGCGAGGCGCTCCGGCGTCAGCCCCCAGCTCTTGAAATACTCCTGCGCCGACGGCAACAGCGCCCCGCTCATCCGTTCGTTCTGCAAGCGCAGCATGATGATCACGTCGACGTCTTTCAGCCCTTCGTCGAGGTTGTGAAAGACACGCACGCCCATCTGCTCGAGACCGCCCGGCAGCAGCGTACGCGGGCCGACCGCGCGCACTTCGGGCACGCCGAGCGTGGTCAGCGCGTGGATGTCGGAGCGCGCGACGCGCGAATGCAGGATATCGCCGACGATCGCCACGCGCAGGTTCGTGAAATCGCGCTTGTAGTGGCGGATCGTGTACATGTCGAGCAGGCCCTGAGTCGGATGCGCGTGGCGCCCGTCGCCGGCGTTGATCACGTGCACGTGCGGCGCGCAATGCTCGGCGATCAGATACGGCGCGCCGCTCGATGCGTGACGCACGACGAACATGTCGGCGTGCATCGCCGAGAGGTTGTTGATCGTGTCGAGCAGCGACTCGCCTTTGCTCGTCGACGAGGCGTTGATGTTCAAGTTGAGCACGTCCGCCGAGAGGCGTGTCGCGGCGATCTCGAACGTCGTGCGCGTGCGCGTCGAGTTCTCGAAGAACAGGTTGAACACCGATTTGCCGCGCAACAGCGGCACTTTCTTGATTTCGCGGTCCGTCACGCTGACGAACTGTTCGGCGGTATCGAGGATGTGCGTGACGATTGAGCGCGGCAAGCCCTCGATCGACAGCAGGTGCTTGAGCTCGCCGTTTTTCGTGAGCTGAGGGTTGCCCTTTAGAAAGCCGTGGCGAAAGCGCTCGCCTTGGGCGGCTTCGCCAGTGTTATCGGCCAAGCCCTGGGTGACGGTGTTCATGATGTGCCTGATTCAAACGTGTGCTTGACGTGATTCGCAAGCTGTCTGCACCAACCGGGTAAGTCGACGCAGACCGCAGAAAGACGCTGCACGGCGCCCGTCCCGCTACTTGCTGCATGAGGAATTGCGTTGCCGCGTCACTTAAGCGCGTGCTTCGGTGTGAAACGTAAGGTGTCCGTCGTCGCCGCGTGCGAGGACGAGCGTCGCATCGGCACCCACCTCGACCACGCCGCCGACGAAGCGCGCCGCCACCGGCATCTCGCGTCCGCCGCGATCGGCGAGCACCGCGAGCTCCACGGCGGCGGGACGTCCGTAGTCGTACAGCTCGTTCAAGGCCGCGCGTACGGTGCGCCCCGTGTACAGCACGTCGTCGACAAGGACGATGCGGCGATCGTTCACGTCGAACGGCAGCGACGTCGGGCTTGCCTGGATATGCAGGCCCTTCTTCGCGTAGTCATCGCGATGCAGCGCGATGTTGACGACGCCGAATTCGGCCGCGCCCAGATCTTTCGCGAGCCGCTCGACGAGCCACGCCCCGCCGCTGTAGATGCCGGCGAGCACGGGGCCATCCGCCGCGCCAAACGAAGCGCCCGGCGACGCGGGATAGGCCGCGCGGATCTGCTCGAGCAACGCGCGATAAAGCGCCTCCGCATCAATGAAGCTCATGATCGTCGGAAAGTCCGTCCAGATATTGTTGAAGGATGATGCGAGCCGCTTCGGCATCGAGCATGTCGGCGCGCGCAGCGCCCTGGCGGATATCGGCCTCAGCCTCGACCGACGAATAGCGTTCGTCGACCCAAGTCACAGGCAGATTGAAACGGCCGTTCAACTGATTGCCGAAGCGCTTCGCGAGCTGCGTCATTTCGTGCGGAGTGCCGTCCGGATGGCATGGCAGGCCGACTACGAGCGCATCCGGCTTCCACTCGCCGATCAGCTTGCCGACAGCTTCGAAGCGGTATTCGCGATTTCGATTTTGCAGAACGACGAGCGCGCGCGCATGGCGCGTGAGGGAATTGCCGATGGCGACGCCAATGCGCTTTTCACCATAGTCGAACGCAAGCAGCGTCGCCTCACGCCCGACCACTTTGTTCATGCGTGACCTGCTTCGCCGGATAGCATCGACAGCGTCACGCCCAGCAGCGCGAGCGCAGCCTCCAGGCGGTCTTCGGCGGGCACGTCGAAAACGATTTTGGGGTCTGCCTCGACGGTGAGCCAGCCGTTCTTCGAGATTTCCTCTTCGAGCTGGCCAGCGCCCCAGCCTGCATGGCCGAGCGTCAGCAGAAAGCGTTCAGGACCCTTGCCGCTCGCGACGGCTTCGAGCACGTCCTTCGACGTGGTCATCTCGAGCCCGCCGGTCACCAGCATCGACGACGTGTACGAGCTGCCCTCGACGGGCTCGTGCAGCACGAAGCCACGCTCGGTTTGCACCGGACCGCCGAAGTAAACAGGGACATGCAGGAGAGGCTCGATCTCGAGCTTGAGATCGATGCGATTGAAGAGCGATTCCAGGTCGATGTCGGTCGGCCGGTTGATGACAAGGCCGAGCGCGCCTTTCTCGCTGTGATCGCAAAGGTAGACCACAGTCCCTGAAAACGTGGGATCCGCCATGTTGGGCATGGCGATCAGGAACTGATTGGTCAAATTGATGCGATCGGTACTCTTGGGCATGGTTCGAATTTTATAGCAAAGACGAGGCGGAATGGCCGTCAAGACCGTGCGCCAGACGGCTTTTGCCTGGTTTCACGGCCCGAGGACCATGCTGCACTCTATCACGCGCTTACGCTTTGCCCACGGCCGGTCCGAAGCGGCTTGCACACGGCGCAATGACGTCGCGGTGAACCACGGCGAGAAAGCGTGGGAAAGGTTTGGAGCGGCGGGCGCGCTACGGTGCCGCGTGGGAAGCGGAAGGCCCCTCGCGGCCGCGCTCGATCGCCTGCGTCAGCGCCGCAAGCGCCTGCTGTGAATCGGGCGGCGTGACGCCGGCGGCCACGCGCAGCAGCATCGCGCGCAACGCCTCGGTTGCCCGTGAGAGCGACGCGCCGTCGGGCGCGTCTATCACCGCGCGCGAATGCACTTCGGGCACTGCGGCGCCCGCGTGCGCGCGGCGGCGCCACGCGAGGCCCAGCGCGTCGGAAAGCAGCGCCACATGACCGAGCCCGAGCGCGCACGCGGCGGCGCCGAGCCGGTACGCCGCATCGCTGGCCAGGAGCGCGCCGCCGGCATCGGCTTTCGCAGCGCTCGCGTGTTTCGACAACACATCGATCGACGCATCCGCGGTCTGCAGGAAATCCTCATACGCATTGGCGTTGACGCTCAATACGCCCAGTTCACGGGTGAGCGACACATGGCCAGTCGCCTGCTGTTCCGCCGCAGCCGCGCCGGCCTCCCACAGCGCCTCCGAAGCCTGCGTGCCGGCGACGTGCCAGTCGACGGTCAAGCCGTAGTCGTTGAGCAGCGCGACCTGGTCGGCGTCTTCCGCGGCGGCGCCATAGAGCGCGTAGTCGCGCCACAGGATCGCGAGCGACGCGCGCACAAACGAACGCGGCGCCATCGCGATGCCGCGCGCCTGGTCGGCGAGCAGCAGATTGCAACGCGCGTAGAAGCGCTTGGCGTCGGCGGCGCCCGACACGGCCCGGCCGCTCGCGCGCAACGCTTTCGAACAGCCGGCGGCCAAACGCCAGACGTCGTAGGGATCGGGGCCCGCGAGCTCGGCCATGCACGCGTCGATTTCGTCGAGCGCACTTTGCGCCGCCGAATGGCCGCGCAAGACAAAGAGCAGCGCGCCTTCGTAGCTCGCCCGCAAGAGCGCAAGCCGGTGCGCGGGCACCGCGCGCAACGTTGCCGGCGGGATCGGCCGATACGCGAGCGCGAGGTCTTCGTAAGCGACTTCGAACGCGTGCGTATGCTGCGCGAGGCGCGCACTGAGCTCGCGATAGTGATCAAACAGGGTCGCGGAACACGCGAGTTCGCGCAGATTGCGCCGCTCGATTGCCGCCTGGAAGTCGTAGAGCGCGATGCCGAAGCGCCGCGCAAAGTCGCCGCTGGCAAACGGCGACGCGAGCACAAGCGTGTCGGCAAAGCGCTGAGCCGCGTGCCAGCCGGCCTGGCGCAGCGCCGCGGCAGCGTGGATCAGCGGAGGGGTGATGTCCGTGTGCGCGCTGAATCCGCGTTGCGCGTCGATCAGCGCCGTCTCGGCCGCGCGCACCGCCGCGCCGCGCGGATTCGGCAGCGCTTCGAAACTCGCGGGAACAGCGAAACCCTGTGTCATAGGCATGCGATACGACCACTCTCGAACCGTGCCTTCGTGGCGCGGACAAGCTGGCGTGCCGTGCGGCGACGCGGTTTGACGGATACGGCCTGCGGAATCGACTCCCCAGCAGACCGCCTCGATGGTGAAACGAACAGCTGCGGCGACAATGCGAAAGGATCAGCGCTTGACGGCGGACGCGCATCACGTACACGCCCAGCCACGGCTAGCGCCGAACCGATCAGATCTGAACCATCTCGAAGTCTTCCTTGCGCGCACCGCACTCAGGACACGTCCAGTTGATCGGAACGTCTTCCCAGCGCGTGCCCGGGGCAATGCCTTCTTCGGGCAAGCCGGCTTCTTCGTCGTAAATCCAGCCGCAAATCAGGCACATCCAGCTTCTATATTCCATTCTTATGCCGCGTCGAAAAATCCGTTGATCAAAGAGCCATGATGGTACCGTTTTGCCGCCCGGCTCGCTAGCAATCCAGCCCCTAACGGGCCTGACGCGTTCAACTCAGGCGACCAGGATCAAATACGGAAAAAACGGCGCAGCGCGCAAATAAAGCCGCATAATTGAGCCACCCGCACGCTATGTGTCCGCTTAACACCGCAGGTCCATAGCGAGATCTACCCTTCTTCCACACCGTTCATGTCCAGCGAGTCCCTTCCGATCGTCCTTACCTTTGGCCTGTCCGACCCGACCGGCGGTTCCGGTCTGCAAGCCGACCTGCTGACGCTGGCGAGCATGGGCTGCCACGGCGTCACCGTGCTCACCGGCTACACAGTGCGCGATTCGGCGAGCTGCGACGAAGTCACTGGCCTCGATCCCGATACGGTCGCGACGCAAGCGCGGATGCTTCTGGAAGACATGCCGATCGCCGCGTTCAAGATCGGGGCCGCGACGCGCGCCGAGGTGGTGAGCGCGATCGCCGAAGTCGTCGCCGACTATGACGACATCCCGCTGATCCTCGCTCCCGATTTCACGCTCGACGATGAGCACGTGCTCGCAGCCGACGAGCTGCGCGAATCGATCGCCGATTTGCTCGCGCCGCAAACCACGCTGCTCGTCGCCGATCACGCCACGCTGCTCGCGCTCGCTCAACCGGACGGCGATGCCGATACGCCGACGCTCGACGCGGCGATCTCTCACCTTCTGTCGCAAGGCGCCGAATACATCTTGTCGACCGAGACCGGCACGCACCGGCTCGTCAACACGCTTTTCTCCGAAGACGGCCAATTGCGCCAGGATATGTGGGATCGCCCGGCCCATCGCATCATGGGCATCACCGACACGCTCGGAGCCGCGATCGCGGCATTGCTCGCGAATGGCCAGGAGCCGGCTGAAGCGGCACGCGAAGCGCAGGAATATCTGTATCAGGCGGCGCGCAACGCGTTCCGCCCGGGCATGGGCGCGTATCTGCCAGACCGTTTCTTCTGGGCGCGCAACGACGAGGATGAGGAAACGCCACCTGCCAGCGAGCCTGATGCGCCGCCGGGCGAAGCTCGGCATTGAGCGAACGCGCGCTTAACGTACAGACGTAAAAAAACCCGCATCGCTGCGGGTTTTTCTTTGAGGGGCGCGCCTCGCGACGCGCCCCCTCCATGTATTTCCAACAAGGCCGCTTAGAGCGACCCCGCTGAATTTACATGTCCATGCCCATGCCGCCCATGCCGCCGGGCATACCGCCAGGCATCGGAGCATCTTCCTTCGGCAGTTCGGTAACGGCTGCGTCGGTCGTCAGCAGCAGGCCTGCCACCGATGCCGCGTTTTGCAGCGCGGTGCGCGTGACCTTCGTCGGGTCCACGACGCCGTCTTCGACCAGGTCGACGTATTGGCCAGTGGCTGCGTTGTAGCCGAAGTTGCCCTTGCCTGCTGCAACTGCCGCCACCACAACGCTGGCTTCTTCGCCACCGTTGATCACGATCTGACGCAGCGGCTCTTCCATCGCGCGCAGCACGATCTTGATGCCGGCGTCTTGGTCGGCGTTCGCGCCCTTCAGGCCGACGACTGCCGAGCGAGCGCGGATCAGCGCAACGCCGCCGCCTGCCACGATGCCTTCCTCAACGGCTGCGCGCGTGGCGTGCAGTGCGTCTTCGACACGTGCCTTCTTTTCCTTCATTTCGACTTCGGTCGCAGCGCCGACCTTGATCACTGCCACACCGCCGGCCAGCTTGGCCACGCGCTCTTGCAGCTTTTCACGGTCGTAGTCCGACGTCGCTTCTTCGATTTGCGTGCGAACTTGCTTCACGCGCGCTTCGATGTTCTTCGCTTCGCCAGCGCCGTCGATGATCGTCGTGTTTTCCTTGCCCACTTCGATGCGCTTCGCTTGGCCCAGTTCAGCCAGCGTTGCCTTCTCGAGCGTGAGACCGGTTTCTTCGGCGATCACTTGGCCGCCCGTCAGGATCGCGATGTCTTCGAGCATCGCCTTGCGACGATCGCCGAAGCCCGGAGCCTTGACCGCAACGGTCTTCAGGATGCCGCGGATGTTGTTGACCACGAGCGTAGCCAGCGCTTCGCCTTCGACGTCTTCTGCGATGATCAGCAGCGGGCGTCCTGCCTTCGCGACTTGCTCGAGCACCGGCAGCAGATCACGGATGTTCGAAACCTTCTTGTCGTGCAGCAGCACGAACGGGTTTTCGAGCACGGCGACTTGCTTTTCCGGGTTGTTGATGAAGTACGGCGACAGGTAGCCGCGGTCGAATTGCATGCCTTCGACGACGTCCAGCTCGTCCGACAGCGACTTGCCGTCTTCGACCGTGATCACGCCTTCCTTGCCGACCTTGTCCATTGCTTCAGCGATGCGATCGCCGATCGACGTGTCGCTGTTCGCCGAGATCGCGCCGACTTGTGCGATTTCCTTGTTGGTCGTGCAGGGCTTGCTGATCTTGCGCAGCTCTTCGATCGCTGCGCCGACGGCCTTGTCGATGCCGCGCTTCAGGTCCATCGGGTTCATGCCCGATGCAACGTACTTCATGCCTTCGCGAACGATCGATTGTGCGAGGACCGTAGCGGTCGTCGTACCGTCGCCGGCGTTGTCGCTGGTCTTGGAAGCGACTTCCTTGACCATTTGCGCGCCCATGTTCTGGAGCTTGTCTTTCAGCTCGATTTCCTTCGCGACCGACACACCGTCCTTGGTGACGGTCGGGCCGCCGAAGCTGCGCTCGAGCACCACGTTGCGGCCCTTCGGACCCAGCGTGACCTTCACAGCGTTGGCGAGGATGTTCACACCCTCGACCATCTTGGCACGAGCGGAATCGCCGAATACGACGTCTTTAGCTGCCATCTTCTAACTCCTTGAAATCTTTGAGAATACGAACCGAGGCAAGTTACTTCTGGACAACTGCCATGATGTCTTCTTCGCGCATCACGAGCAGTTCGTTGCCGTCGACCTTGACGGTCTGGCCAGCGTACTTGCCGAACAGGACGCGATCGCCAACCTTCACGTCGAGGGCGATTTGCGCGCCCTTGTCATCGCGCTTGCCCGGGCCGACGGCGAGCACTTCGCCTTGATCCGGCTTTTCGGCAGCTGCGTCAGGGATCACGATGCCCGATGCGGTCTTGGTTTCTTGATCCAAACGCTTCACGATGACGCGATCGTGCAAAGGACGAAGGTTCATACACACTCCTCTCTTGATTGAGACTGAAGAACGCTGAGTAAGCCCGCCGGGCAGAATGCCAAGCGGAGATCTTGTTAGCACTCACGTGCAGCGAGTGCTAATTATATGGATGGGTTTTGACAAATTCAAGGCGGGAGACGCGGCGCCGTTAACTATTGTCGAGATTCACTTAACTTTGAACTTTGTTCACTTAATCTTGAACCCGCCACTCGCATCGGGATGCCCCGACATGAAAACTTCCTCATAAAAACAATGACTTAGGATATGGAGCCCTGTCGTGCACTGCCGCACGTGGAGTACGACATCGAGTCCTTTCTGGAAGCGCCGCCCCGCAAATCTTGGTGGCCAACGTTCACTCTCGGGTAAACCCCCGGGGCAGATCACACTCCTCGGTCACGCTCGCGGAACTCGAAAACATGACGCGGCCGGCGCTGCCATCCTAATCGCCCTCCGTGATCAGCTTTTCAGACTGCAGGATCTATGTCGTAGAAATTATCCCCTCAGACAAATTCACCTGAAGGCACTACCATGCTGCTCGACGGGATCCCATCTGCGGCACGTCGATCCCGCATGGCATGTGGAGATCTCCGCGTTCCCATGCGCTCATGAGCGAACGCGCAGTCAGCTACCAAGAACGAAAGAGCTGGTTGAGGGGGGCAGACAATGGCATCACCGAATCGATTAGAGCGCGGCTCAGAATGGCGGCAATGGGACCTGCATGTTCACACGCCGGCATCCTTTCACTGGCAAGGAGCCAAATTTGACGCCGATCCAAACTCCGCGAACAATCGGTCGCTCGTCGACGAGATGATCGTCGCCATGAATGCGGCGGAGCCGGCGGTCTTTGCGTTGATGGACTACTGGACCTTTGACGGCTGGTTCGCGTTAAAGCGTCGACTTAAGGAGGCCGGGGCGCCGCAGCTTCACAAGAAGGTCTTTCCGGGGATCGAACTGCGCCTCATGGCGCCGATGAAGACACCAAACGGACGCCTCAACGCCCACGTCCTGTTTTCAGATGAAATCCCGGATCAGATGCTTCACGATTTCAAGGCTGCTCTTCGTGTCGCCATCATCGACCGCCCTCTCTCGAACGACGCACTAGTCTCGCTGGCCCGCAACTTGTCAGAAGATATTCTGAAGGTCCACGCCTTCAAGAAGATCGAAATGGCAGACGAGGCCAACGCGTTCTACGCGGGAGCTGCGATGGCAGAAATTACTGTGGAGAGCTACCGCGATGCAATTGAACAAGTGGAGGACGGATTGGCGATTGGCTTCATGCCGTACGACACGAGCGACGGCTTGGCCGAAGTCAAATGGCAAGATCACTACGCCTACTTCATCGGGCTCTTTAAGTCATCCCCGATCTTCGAGTCTCGCGACCCGCATCTTCGTAGCTGTTTCGTCGGGGAGAAGACCGACAAAAACAAGGCCTTTTTGAAGAAATTCCAAGAAGGTCTCGGCAATGTTCCCCGCCTCGTTGTTTCTGGCAGTGATGCGCACTGTTTCGTTGGCGTCAAAGGCGACAACGACAGGCGCGGATATGGCGACTTTCCATCCACCAAGATAACCTGGATAAAAGCTGACCCGACCTTTCAGGGCCTCCAACAGGCCATTTGGGAACCGGCTAAACGTTCTTTCATTGGTCAGCGTCCACCGAAACAACTCGAAATCGAGGCGAACAAGACGTTCTTCATCGATAGAGTGTCGGTCAGAAAGCAGGTGTTGACGGCCCCGGGCTCGTGGCTCGACGGCACCGACTTGCCGCTCAACCCCGATCTCGTCGCCATCATCGGCAACAAGGGAAGCGGCAAGAGCGCACTCGCCGATGTGGTTGCCCTCCTTGGAAACTCCCGCCAGAAGCTCCACTTTTCGTTCTTACAGAAGAACCGCTTCCGTGGTAAGTCAGGTGATCCTGCGAAGAACTTCGTGGGAAAGCTGACATGGCTAGACTCGACGGAAGAAACCCGTAACCTGAACGACGATCCGCCGGCTGACAAGGTGGAAATGGTCCGCTACATCCCGCAAGGCCACTTCGAAGAACTCTGCAACGCCCACGTAAGCGGCAGTTCGAATGCGTTCGAAAGGGAGCTTCGCGCCGTCATTTTCTCTCACGCCGGTGAAGCCATTCGACTCGGCGCGCTCGACTTCGATCAACTGATCGACCAACAGGAGAGCGGCTTTCGTATCCAGTTGAACGATTTTCGGAAGGACCTCCACCGGATCAACCAGGAGATCAGCGCCTTCGAAGAGCAGCTTCAGCCAGACGTTAAGAGTGCGTTACAAGAAGCCCTCCTTGTCAAGACTCGTCAGATCGAAGAGCTCAACAAGATCAAGCCGACCGCTCTGGCGAAGCCGGCAGCCGAACTGACGTCCGAACAGCAAGACGCAGCGACGCAGCTCGAGTCCATTGCCGTCAAGGTCAAAGCGCTCGAAGAGGCCGCTGCAGCGAACAGCGGTCGCGAGCTAGCGCTGGCCGGAAAACTCAAGGCCATCCAAAACGTTCGCGAACGACTCCGTGTCCTGCAGCGTGCTCACAAGCAATTCGTCGACGATACCACCAAGGATCTCGGCGTCCTCGGTTTGGCGCCGGAACAACTGGTCACCTTCACGGTGAACACGCAAGCGTTGGAGGAAATCGAGCGTTCGATTCCAGATGAACTGACAAAGCTCAAGACCGATACCGACGCAACCGTAGAACAAAGGGGCAAGCTGGCGACTGATCAGACTGCTCTAAACGCAAAGCTGAATGCGCCTCAATTGGCTTATCAGCAAAACCTCCAAGCCCTTGAAACCTGGAACGCGAAGCTTACTGCGCTGACCGGAGCACCTGATGCTCCCGACTCGCTACTTGGTCTACAAGCACGCATCAAGCAACTTGACGAGCTACCTGCACGCCTCGACGAACACCGCGCATTGCGACACAAACTAACTGGCGAAATTTTTGACGTTCTTGACGCGCAACGGAGGGCTCGTGAAGACCTGTTCAAACCTGTCCAAGATCTGATTCATGGCAATAACCTGATTCGCGAGGAATACAAGCTTCAATTTCAGGCCACGCTCGGCGGATCGGCCGATGTGATCGCCGCCGCACTGTTTGACCTTATCAAGCAAAACACCGGCGAGTTCCGGGGAGCCGATGAAGGCTACGCGGTCGTTCGTGCTCTGACGGACAAATACGATTTCAACAAGCGTGTCGATATCCAAGGCTTTGTCTCCGAACTGAATACGAAAGTCGCGGCGGCCGCTGCTGGGAGCAAGTCAGCCATTGGCGTCGCGTCACTGTTACGGAAAGACAAAACTGCGACGGACGTCTACGACCTTCTCTTCGGACTCTCGTTCCTGGAACCGCGCTACTCATTGTTATTTCAGGACACGCAGATTGAACAGCTTTCACCTGGGCAGCGCGGTGCCCTACTGTTGATTTTTTATCTCTTGGTCGATAAGGGACGCAACCCGATCATTCTCGACCAGCCCGAGGAGAATCTCGACAACGAGACAGTGGTAAGTCTGCTCGTACCCGTCCTCACCGAGGCCAAGAAGCGGCGGCAAATAATCATGGTCACGCACAACCCAAATCTCGCCGTCGTCTGCGATGCAGAGCAAGTTATCTGGTCCAGCTTTGATCGCAAGAAGGGTTCCGCCATATCCTATGTAGCCGGAGCGATCGAGAATCCCGCGATCAATGGGCATGTGGTGAATGTGCTTGAAGGGACGATGCCTGCCTTCAATAATCGCCGGACTAAGTACCACATTGTCACCTGATAGACTGAACGACGAGGGCCGCCGCTAGCGCTGCCAATTCCGCTGCTTACGAACCGGTGTTCACCGTTCTTAAAGGGGTTGTTCATCGACGCGCACGGCTCTAGGATTCGAAATTCCTCCAGAGGAATCATATTCGGCACTCCAGATGAAGCCGAAGGTAAGCTCCGGAAGCTGAATGGTCTCCCAATGACCATATTGTTGAAAATCGGCTAAGGAAGCCAAGGTCAATATTGCATCTTGAGTTGGCGGGGAGAATTGACGATTGGCGAGCACTCGTGATATCTCGGCTAAGGCATTTGTCGGAGTTTCGCCATTCGGCTCTGAACCAGAGATGGAGAGCGCAGGAAGCGGTACGTCGCCACCAAGGGAGGCACCGATGGGAGGCATGGGGATCGCAGGGAATTCACGCACCCATTTTCGCCCAAGGCGCTCGCACGTGAATAAACTTGCGAATTCGAGCCGCGAAGCTGCCTTTCGGATAAAGACCGGTAGCGAAAGCCACTGTTGACCAATCCGAACATCTTCCATGACCTGAGTACGTGAGTCGTCGATACAAGCGGGGCTCGCTCTCTGCGCTATGGCGATGGTTGATGCTCCATGTTCGATTTCGCCGACATAGGCACTCGAGGAAACGTCCGCGCAGCAAAGTAAAATGATTCCGCTGTGCAAAAGCCGTCCACCATGGTTATACGCAAAACAGCAAGTCGTCGCAGTCATTTCCCATCATGGCGCTCACTTGGATATGGAACAAAAAGTCGATCAAGAAAAAACGACGGTACAAGAGAGGTTCTTCACTGAAGATCGGATGCGCGAAGTTCTCCGACAACAGCGCGAGTATCGACGTCAAAGGCGCATTGAAAGATTCGCAGAACTTAACCCGCTGGCTTGATTCTTTGGCGAGTTTCCTGACGGCGAAATATATAGATTCAACCCACACGCACGTCGATCGACGCGCCAGCAAGTGCACTATTACTGGCTACGCAGAGTCACTGGCTGGACATCACTGGCCCGACTCAAAACGACAACCGGCGTTCGCTTTGCCGCCGCAGCGGGCCTGATCAGTTCCGTTTTTCAGGCAGCTCCCATGCTGCACAATAGCAACTCGAAAGGCACGCCATTCGTGTGGCTGCTGATGGCTGGTCTGGGTTATCTGGCCGCGGTGGCTTGGTTTGAGTTGTCGTGCCCCGCTCTCTTGAAGCAAGCGATCGCTCCTCGTTCAGACATTCTTGGCCAGCATGGGCGCCGTTGGCTACGCGCGCTAGTCGAAGACGAACTGAGACGTTGGTGGATTAAGCGCGAGTGGAAGCCACGCATAGAGCACCTCGATCTGACCAAAATCGGCGATCAGACGATAGCCGGAATTATGTCCGGGTACGGGACACCGGCATTTGCGGGCTTCGGTGCTTATGCATGCGCGCATATCGAGTTGGCATTCCATGAATTTTCCAAGGCACAGAAAATTAAGATTTGGAGATGCCCGCGAAGTCAAAGTAGCGGGTTAGAGGAGTTCGGACCGACATATGGCTATGAAGGACAGCGTCCGTGGGTAGATCGACTGCGTATTCGAAATCCCGAATCAACTGAGCTTGAACGATCAGAGGCGTCGGCTTGCGACCTAGTTATTGAATGGTCGAAAGCACCTGTAGAGATATCAGAGCGCCTGCCGAAGAGGCGTGACCTGGAGCTTTCACAAGAGGTAGAAGGGCTGCACCACTTGTTCGAAACGGACCAAGAAGCGGCCACCTTTACCCAGATCATTGCATATTGGCAAGACACCATGCGGCCTTGGCGGCGCTTAGCACTTCTGGGGTTATATGCCGCGAGCATCTCGTTCTTTTCAATCTTTGTCTTTTCACAAATCGACTCCACTCTGCAAAGTGGTGCAGCTAGCAGAATCGAAATTCAGTCGAACAGCCTCCAGAACACTGCGAAAGCTTTGAAAATATAGGTTAGGCTTTGACTCGCTCCCTTCAGAAGGGCCAACCGACTTCTAGCAACGTCCTTTTAAGCCAGCTCCGAGAACGCAGCAGGAGACGTGCTGCTGTTGCCCGATACATCAGCTAGAATTAGAGGTTCATGCCGTGAGGCAAAGCAGGTTCTCAGAGAATTGAACATTAAATGCCGAACGCTAATAGTAAAGATAGTAAGGACACACAGCCACGTAAAACCATCCCTGACGACACGGTTGCGGATCTATTGGTATCGACGCGTCGCCGCTGCTGTTTGTGCTTTTTTCTCAAAGGTGACGAGACACAAAAGAAAGTGCAAATAGCACATATAAATAGAAAGCGAGACGACAACAGAAGCGAAAACCTTGTCCCGCTTTGTCTCGATCATCACGACGACTATGATTCAAGTACAAGTCAGTCCAAGGGTTTTACGGAAGAGGAAGCACGCCGATACAAGAAAATGTTGATCGACAGGTTTGCGACAACACCGGACGCGTCTGTCGCTGTCGTTGTCGAGCACCGAGAGCTGCCGAACTTTGGAAACGATCTTTTTTATGGATACGGCGTACTGTTTTCTGAAGTATCGCGAATACTGTTTGAAATCGACCCTATTTGCATAAATTTTGGAGAAAATTTTGACGAGTACGATACCGAAGCTCACGACATAGTTGCCCGTCTTCAGGCGGGCATCGATAGCTCAGACGTCGGCGAAATATGCCGCGCTGTATTTCAGCGTTGGTTCAGCCCTGAAATGGCTGGCGAGTTTAAAGATTACAACTTGCTGGGTGAAAAGATCGAAGATGTGTGGAACAGGTTCAAAAAGCGATATTGGGTGTACGCCCCTGTTGAATCAAAATAGGCGAGTCCCACGACCCGGGGGAATGCGCTTTCCCGGTTCCAGGGCAAACACGCAATCCGCCACAGCGTCCCACCACCAGCTAATAACCCTTTGAGCGTGGCGATGGGCGACGTACTAGTCGGCGCACACCGAAAGTTCAAACTTAAACGCACCAAACTCAAGATAGTTCAAAGTTAAGCGAATCAGCAATTCAAGCTTGGCTGAGCGACTCACGCCAAAAACCCCATGGTAGCGTCATGCTAAGTTCAAACTTAAAGACATCTCGACAGTTAGCTATTGTCGAGATTCACTTAACTTTGAACTTTGCTCACTCAAGTTTGAACTCGCCACCCCCTAACAGCGCCCTTTCGATCCGCAAATTCCCTCAAAGAAACAATGCCTTATCACTGAAATGCAGCAACGACTGGATCCTTCGGCAACGGAGTGGATATGACGAACTCTGTGCGCCTCTAGACGGCCGCGCGAGCCCCGCGTCGAGCCTAGGGAAATCCCGCAGACCGCGCGCAAATATTTAGGGGAAGATCGAAAGGATGTAGTCAGGGCAGCAAGACAAGTGAATCCAACGCCGAGCCTACGTTCGCAGGCGGCGCAAATGGTTTGCCTCCCGCCTCTGTCTCTCGATGTTTTTGAGGTCGGGATCGCGGGCACGCTCGTTCCGCTACGCAACAAACCAGAGGCACGGTCTGATCAGCGGTCCGGCAACGAATGCTTAAGTGATGGAGAGTCACTCTTCTCCAGTTATCTCCAGCAACACGCAACGTAGTACTAAGCGAGATGGCGAGCGAAGAACGTTCGAATGCGGTCTCGCGCGTCAGCGGCGGCCCGGTCCTTGTAACTCGCCCCTATGACGACGCCGAGCACCCCGATCAGGCCTGTGTAATTGTCCAGGAAGGAATGCCCTGCGTCCGAGTATTCCTTGACGTCATGCTCGATCCTGTTCCGCTCGAGTGCGCCTTTCAGCCGCGCCGCCGCGCCCTTCAGCGTCCAGTCGCGGCCACCGTAGCTCGCGACCACCGGACAGGCGCCGCCCATGATCGCATCGATGTCGTTCGGAAGCGGGCCGTAGTTCGGGGCGCTTGCTGAAAAGCCGTGGCCGGCCGCAAGAAGGATCGCAAACTTGCCGGTCACGCAAAAGCCGATAACTCCGGTCTTGCCAGTGCAATCCTGGCGGCGTTCCAACCACTGCCGCACAGCTTCGACGTCGTCGAACGCCGCTCCCTTGCGCGTAGACAGATCCATCATCAGGGCACGGATGCAACGGAAGCGGCTGCCCCAGGAGAACAGGTCCGGCGCCACCGCGAGATATCCTTCCTTGGCCAGCCAATCGGCATGGTTACGCGTCACGTCGGTCAGGCCGAAAATATCATGAAGCACAATGACGCCAGGCCAAGGCCCTTCGCCTTGCGGCGTGGCCAGATAGCTTTTGAGCGGGTGATGCGGAGTCGGGATCGAGATCTCCGTCATATCGTCTCTCATACGCCTAAACACCTTTTCTATTTGGCCGCCAGGTGTTTGGATTGAGCGGGGTAGCGGTCCCCTGTGATTGCTCCCGGTGCAAACGTCCGATCGAGCTCGTCGAGATCTTCCTTGGTAAGCGTCACATCGAAAGCCCTGAGATTTTCCGCCACACGTTCAGGACGACTCATTCCGACCAGCGGCACGATGTCTTCACCCCTCGACATCACCCACGCTATTGCCAATTGCGTCGTCGTACAGTTTTTCTCATTCGCCATGCGCTCGAGGAGCGAAACCTTTTCTAGATTCTTTGGAAGGTTCTGCTTGTCGAATTTTGGAAACTGGCGACGAAAGTCGTTTGCCGGGAGGTCATTGGTCACTGAACCAGTCAGAAGCCCTTGACCGACCACCCCATAAGCGACCAGCCCGATGCCAAGCTCCCTGACGGTAGGCAGGATTTCCTCCTCGATGAAACGCGTTCCAAGGGAATACTCGATTTCAAGAGCGGTCACAGGATGCACCTTGTGGGCACGCCGAATATTTTCAGCGCCTGTTTCGGACAAACCCAGGTATCGCACTTTCCCTTCCTTGATAAGGTCGGCAATAGCCCCAACCGTTTCCTCAATCGGCACGTTCGGGTCGATGCGAGCAGGCTGGTAAATGTCGATGACATCGACGCCGAGTCGCTGAAGCGAATAGGCCGCGAAGTTCTTCACAGCGTTCGGCCGAGTATCAATGCCCAACATTTGCCCGGAGGGGGAACGAAGGGCGCCAAATTTCACGCTAATAAGCGCTTGGTCCCTCCGACCTTCAATCGCTTTACCGACGAGCAGCTCGTTGTGTCCCATTCCGTAAAAGTCGCCGGTGTTCAAGAAATTGATTCCTGAGTCCAAGGCAGCTTGAATGGTAGCGATACCCTCCGCGTCGGTGCTTGTCTTCGGGCCCGCAAAACTCGACATCCGCATGCAGCCGAGGCCCATCGCGGAAACACGGGGACCATTTTTACCAAGCGTTCTCATTTCCATAGCTATCTTCCTTTCCGATTCGCAGACTGGCTCGCCGCTACGTTATAGGTTGTGGTGTTTCAAGCCGGATTGGTTTCCGATACTTCCGCGTTTGCGGGTTGTCACCTCAGGGAGCGGCGGGGTAGTCGATATACCCCTGCGGTCCACCTTGGTAGTAAGTCTCCGCGGATGAGGATGCGAGCGGCAGGCCCTCGCGAAGGCGTCGCACGAGATCGGGATTGCCGATGAACGGTTTGGCGAAGGAGACCAGATCGGCTTGCTTGTCTTCGATCGCCGTATTGGCGGAGGCGCCATCAAAGCCGAAGTTCGCAATCAAGGTGCCGTTGAAGCGGGCGCGGTAGTAGCCGATCGTGTCTTGCAAGGCGGCGATGGGCGTGCCCGACAAGTTGTCCAGCGCTCTGCCGACCTGAAGGTGAGAGAGCGGAAGTTCATTGAGACGGTCAACAAGGTAGTCGTAGGTTTCGATCGTCTTGTCGGTCAGTCCGAAGCCACCCATTGCGAGCGCCGGGCTGATCTTGATGCCGACACGCCCTGCTCCCCAGACCGCGATGAGCGCGTCGAGAACCTCCAGGACGATCCGCGTTCGGTTCTCCGCACTGCCACCATAAGCGTCTTCGCGGATATTCAGCGCGCTGTTGAGGAATTCCGGCAGGAGATACGTGGTTGCGGCATGCAGTTCCACGCCATCGAAGCCGGCCTCCCGGGCATTTCTCGCAGCCGTCCCATAGTCGGCGATGGTCGAGCCGATTTCTTCAAGCGACATGGCGCGCGGCGTCACCGTATCCTTGAACCCTCCAGGGGTGAATGCTTTCAGGCGTGGGTTAACAGCGGACGGGGCGACGGGTAGCTCGCCGTCGAAAAAGTCGGGATGCGAGATCGCCCCGGCATGAGCAAGCTGCGCGAATATTGTCCCGCCTTCGGAATGCACGGCCGAGGTGACGGCCCGCCAGCCCTCGATCTGCCGTTCGGTAAAGAGGCCGGGAGCGTTGATGAATCCGATTGCTCGAGGGCTGATCCAGGTGCCTTCGGTGAAGATGAGGCCAGCGGCCGCTCGCTGTCGATAGTATTCGACATGAAGTTCTGTGGGCGCGAGTTCGGCATTGCGCGCCCGGCCGCGCGTCATGGACGCCATCACCACACGGTTTTTGAGTTGAAGTTCGCCGAGCGCGTAGGGCGTGAAGAGAATCGCTTGGTTAGAAGAGGTCATGGCCGACACATTTCGGGGGGGTAACTTCGAGCAATGATTGGCTTATTCAGAAATTCGCGGTAGTCTGAAAAATCGACTTTATTAAATGCAATTTCTGAATGAATGACAGGTTCTTCTCGTTGCAACTGTTCGCCCGCGTCGCGAGGAGCGGGAGTTTTTCCGTTGCTGGGCGCGAGATGGGCATTTCGCAGCCTTCGGCGTCGCGGATCGTGGCCGCCCTCGAAAAGCAAGTCGGCGTCGCGCTATTTGTTCGAACCACGCGAGCTGTGACGCTCACCGAGGCAGGCTCCGACTATCTGTCTCGTATCGAGTCCATCCTGTCTGCTCTGGAAGAGGCCGATCACGCCGCGCGCGGAACCGGCGAGCTGCGCGGCCTGCTGCGCGTCGCCACCTCCTCCGGCTTCGCGATACGTGCTGTCCTGCCGCGCCTGGCACGTTTCACCGATCAGCACGCCGGTCTGCGCATGGAATTCGTCCTCAGTGATGATCGGCAAGATCTTGTCGGCGAATCGATCGACGTCGCTGTCCGCATCGGCGTTCTTGGCGATTCCACGGCCATTGCCCGCAAAATCGGAACGGTGCGCCGTGTCGTCGTTGCAGCGCCCTCCTACCTGGCCAAGGCCGGAACTCCGTCGGCCCCGCGCGATCTTGCGGACCACGCAACCATCGTCAGCTCTGCCGGCCGAGGCATTGAAGGATGGGCGTTTCAGCGTGACGGAATGACCCGCTCGGTGCGCGTCGAAGGACGATTTTTCCTGAATGGCACGGATGCAGCCGTGGCGGCGGCTGTCGCCGGGCTCGGCATTCTTTCGACAGGCGATCTCAGCGTGATAACCGAACTGGAAACGGGCCGACTGGTGCGCGTGCTGCCCGATTGGGAGATGGGATCGGCGGACATCAATGTCGTGCTTCCGGCAGGCCGAGCCGCGAAGCCGTCCGCACGCGCATTCTCGGATTACATGGCGGCCGAGTTTCGGGATTTGCGAACCGCCAATAGCGGCGTAGAACGCATCGACAGTTGAAGGCAACTGTCTACCATCTGCACCCTCTTTCCGCCGAGTCCAACTTCCCGCGAATTAGCTTGCGTCTTGGCCGAATACTGTATAAATTCACAGTACTGTTTTTATATACAGGATCGGCCATGAATCAACTCATCCGCATCTTGAACGACGGTGATCGCGAAACGCTTGCGTGGTTGCGCAAGCATGTCGGAGACGTGCGCGTGGTTGCCGCTGCGCGACATCTGGGAGGCAACGGCAAACCGTACCTGTCCGCGGTATGCCGCTATCTCGGCGTACGCCCACCCACGCCTCACCAGCAGAGCCGGCCTGTTGAAGACTGCACGGTCGGCGATAACCATCTTGCCCAGATCCGCCAGTTGCTGGCACAGCGAAACAAGGCGTTGTTGAAGCATCAGGTTTGATGCCGCGAGTTGCCGCGAGTCCTCAGGAAGATAACCCTATGATTAACGACTCTGCTCTTGATATGGATGTTCACGACGTCAATCCTGTCGCCCTCGAACGCGCACTCCGCAGCGCGTCGCTCGACCTCCAGCAGATCATTGCCACGATCGCAGGTCGTCACCTCGACAGTGGCCGTCGCCGTTACTCAAGTGGCGCGCGGTTGCCGACCTGGCGCACGCTGCTGACCATCGACGAACAGGTCTTTGAGAATCGGGGCTTCCGGGCGAGGCACAACGAGGCAGTACGCTCGACATTTGTCCGGTTTGAGGACAGTCGTTTGTCCGCGATGGATCTCGACGAACCCGTCGACTGGCGACGTGACGACGACAACTTGCCAGTCGTGTACCTACTCGTGCGCGCACTGGTACAGGCCGAAGCTACCGATGCGGCCACTCAGGACTAGTCGCCCCCTTGCAGTCAGCTTCAAGAGTCAGGGAGCAATTGAGCCTCGACGGTCGCAAGCGGCAAAGTGATCGTCAGACCAAAACCCTCCCCGGGCGCCGTGCGGACGCGAATCTCGCCGCCGAGCCGCGCGGCGCGCTCGCGCATCCCGAGCAAGCCGAACGAATTGAGGCCCGGGCGCGCATCGCTTGCGGCGCCGCGGCCGTTATCGGCGATCCGCACGATGCAGTACGGCTCGTCGCGCACGATCTCGAGCGTCGCTTCGGTGGCGCGCGAATGGCGCGCGATATTCGTCAGCGCCTCCTGAACCATGCGAAACACTTCCGTCGCGCTGTCTTGGCTGAACGCGATGTCCCTCGCGTCGACGCGCGTGATCACCCGCACGTCGTAACGCGCCGAGAAATCCTTGACGAGCCAGTCGATCGCCGGCATCAGGCCAAGATCGTCGAGTATCACCGGACGCAGGTCCGTCGCGATCCGCCGCACAGAGTGAACCAGCTGATCGATCAGCGCGTAGAGATTGTGCAGGGCCTCGCTCGACGTGACGGCCTCGGCACGCTTGAGTTCGTCTTCGGCAAACATGACTTCCATTTTCAGCGCGGTCAGCTGCTGGCCTAGATCGTCGTGCAGTTCGCGCGCGATGCGGGTCTTTTCCTCTTCACGGATCTGCTGAATGTTCGCCGACAGGCGCTGCAGTTCTTCGCGAGAGCTGCGCAACGCTTCGTCGGCACGCTTGCGATCGGTGACATCCATGATCCAGCCGACGATGCGATAAGGCTCGCCGGACGCATTGCGCAGCGCCTGCCCGCGCGACTGAATCCAGCGGAAGTCGCCCGACTTGGTGCGCACGCGATACTCGACGTTGTAGTCGCGCTTGTGCTCCATATGCGCCTTCAGGTTCGCCGCGACCAGTTCGACATCGTCCGGGTGGATGGCGTCCTCATGCACCTGGGCGACATTGGGCATTTCATGGTCTTCGTAGCCCAGGATTTCCTTGAAATGGGGCGAAAAGTACATCGCGCCCGTTTGCGGGTTCCAGTCCCACAAGCCGGCCGTGGCGCCGCTCACCGCGAGTTGAAACCGCTCTTCGCTCGCCGCCAGCGCCGCCGCCACGCGGTGCCGCTCGATCGCGTAGCGAATCGCGCGGCCCAACAGCGACGCGTGGATTTCCTTCTTCAGCAAATAGTCCTGCGCGCCTTCCTGGATCGCGAGCAAACCGACCGACGCATTGTCGAGCCCGGTCAGCACGAGCACCGGCACGTCGGGTGCGTGCCGACGAAACGTGCGGAACGTTTCGACGCCCTGCGCGTCGGGCAGGCCCAGATCGAGCAGCACGACATCGAGGTGTGTCGCCTGCGCCTCTGCCAAGGCCTGGGACAGCAGCTCGGCACGAATCAGCTGGGGCTCGAAATCCACCACCTCCGAGAGCGCTTCGCCGAGCAGCAAAGCGTCGGTGGCACTGTCCTCGACCAGCAGAATCCGGATGGTTCGCGGCGTGCTCAAGACTGATCCGGAGGCAGTGTGACGACGCCGAACCAGAAGTCGTTGATGGTCCGCACCACGTCGATGAACTTGTCGAAATCCACGGGCTTCGTGATGTAGCAGTTGGCATGGAGCCCGTACGATCTCGCGATGTCCTCCTCCGCCTTCGAGGTAGTCAAGATGACGACGGGGATGTTCTTGAACTCGGGATCGGTCTTCAACTCCTCGAGCACTTCCCGGCCGCTCTTGCGTGGCAGGTTGAGATCGAGAATGATCAGCCCGGGCCGGTGCGCCGACTGATATTGGCCTTCGCGCCGCAGGTATTCCATCGCGGCCACCCCATCGTCCACGACGTGAAGCGGATTGAGGACCTTGTAGTGCTCCATGGCTTCGCGCGTCATCATGACGTCGGTCGGGCTGTCCTCCACCAAGAGGATATGAACCAAACTGCCGGTTTGGTCGACGATCATCGGCTGCTCCTGTTATTTACATCGTTATCCTGATTACTCGACGAACTCCTTGCGCAGCGTAAAGAGAAATGTCGTGCCCTCGTCCTGGCCGGACTCCACCCAGATCCGGCCGCCGTGCTGCTCGACGATGCGCTTGCATAGCGCGAGCCCGATCCCCGTGCCGGGGTACTCGCGTCGCGTATGCAAGCGTTGGAAGATGAGAAAGATCCGCTCGAAGTATTGCGGGTCGATGCCGATCCCGTTGTCCTTGACCCACAGCCGCCACCCGTCCTCCTCGGCGCGGGCGCCGACGTGGATGTGCACGGGGCCGTCCGGACGCCGGAACTTGATGGCGTTGCCCACCAGGTTCTGAAACAGGAGCAGCAGCTGGGTCGGGAGAGCCCGGACGACGGGCAGCGCATCCCGGGTCACTTGAGCGCCGGACTCCTGGACCAACGCGCTCAAGTTCTTGAGCGCCTGATCGAGCACCTGCGAGCAATCGGTCGGCTGGCGCGCATCGTCCGGCCGCCCCACGCGGGAATAGACGAGCAGGTCGTCGATGAGCGCCTGCATGCGCGTGGCGCCGTCCACCGCGTGCCCGATGAACTCGTCGGCCCGCGAGTCGAGCTGGCCCTGGTAGCGGCGCTGCAGCAGTTGCAGCGGCCCCGCCACCGCGCGCAGCGGCTCTTGCAGATCATGCGAGGCAACGTAGGCGAACTGCTCGAGATCCTCGTTGGAGCGGGCCAGCTCCTCGGTCCGCCTGCGCAGATTCGTCTCGGCGCGCTTTCGTTCCGTGATATCGGCGATCGCGCTCAAGACAAACATGCCCTCGGAGGTTTCGATCGGATTGAGGCCGATTTCGATCGGCATCTCGGTGCCGTCGCGGCGCAAGCCGTAAAGGTCGCGCCCGACTCCCATCGGGCGGCTGTGCGGGTCGCGAAAGAATGCGTCGCGATAAGCGGGATGCTTAGAGCGGAAGCGCTCGGGCACGAGCATCTCGATCCCCTGCCCCATCAGTTCGTCGCGCGCGTAGCCGAACATCTTTTCGGCTTGCGAGTTCACCAGCACGATGTGCCCAACGCTATTCACCATGATCATCGCGTTGGGCGAGGCTTCCACGGCGAGCCGGAAGCGTTCCTCGGCACGCGCCTCGGACAGCAGCATGCGCTGCGTCAAGTATCCGAACGCGACGCACACCAACAGCGTCAGCGCACCGGACGCGAGCCCGGTCGCGATCGCGAGGTTGCGTGTCCTGACGGCGGTCTCGCGCTGCAAGGCCAGTTCGCGCCGGGCGGACAGCTCCATGTCATGTGCGAGCGTGCGCGCACGGTCCATCAAGACTTTCCCGCTGTCGTCCAGCACGATCGCTTGCGCAGCGTCGAAACCGCCCGTTTGACGAGCCGCGATGACGGCCGCCAGCTCCGCCTGCTTCTTGAGCAACAGCGCGCGCAGCTCGGCGAGATGCTGCTGCTGGAGCGCATCGCCGTTCAGCAGTCCTGCCAGGCGGTCGAACTGCTGCCCGATGTTCGACAGTGCCGTCGTGTAGGGCTCGAGGTAGCTCGGCCGGCCGGTAATGACGTACCCGCGCTGACCGGTCTCCAGGTCCTTGGCCAGCGAGAGCAGTTGTTCGAGACTGACGATGACCTCGTTCGAGCGGAACACCTCGGCTTCGCTGTTATAGAGGCGTACCGTGCCGAGTGCGCCGACGCCGGCGGTCAGCAGCAATAAACCGGCCGCGGTCCACAGGCCGAGAGTGATCCAGCGCGATGCATTTTTCCCCAGCCGCTTGACGACGATGGCCATCTCAACATCCCCCGAGAGCTGGCGTTACAGGCGGACGCATGCGTTGTGCGTGGCAGGCTTCGATGCTAGGTCGAGCCGATGCGGGCGGGTACTGTCATTGTTGGCAGGATATCGGGACACATGCCGACACGGTTTACAGGGCGACTTCCGCCAGGAGATCCGGCAGCCGGGTCCGCCAGTCCGCGGCCCAGCGCGGCAGGTCCTCCTGCGGCATCGGCCGGGCGATGAAAAATCCCTGCGCGACTTCGCACGAGGTGGTTCGAACGAACGTCCAATCCTCCGCATTTTCGACGCCGGTCGCGACCGTTCGGATGCCGAGCCGATTGGCGAGGGCCAGGCTCGCCTCGACGATCGCCCGCTGCGACGCATCGCGCAGCGCGCCTTGCACGAAGCTGCGGTCGATCTTCAATTCGTCGAACGGCACGTCGCGCAGTTGCGCCAACGAGGACTGGCGCGTGCCGAACTCGTCCATGGAGACGCTTGCCCCCTTCAGGCGCAGCCTCGTCAAGACGTCGAGCGACGCCACGCGGTCGCTCGTGAGCCGCGTTTCGGTCACTTCCACGACCAGGTCGGACAGCTCGGCGCCGGCCCCCTCGGCAATGCGCGCGACTGCCTCCGGAAATTGCAGCGTCTTCAGGCTGTCCATCGAGCAATTGATGGCGATCTTGAAGTGCGGCGAGAACGCCGTCTTGCACTCCCGCGCGCAAGCGAGCGCCGCTTTGACGAGACCCTGCGTCAGATCGTCGATGAACCCATGGTCCTCGGCCATGCCGATGAAGCAAGCCGGTGCGATCAAGCCCAGCCTCGGATGCCGCCAGCGAACGAGGGCCTCGGCCCCCACGATGGCGCCCGTTGCCGTTGCGACCTTGGGCTGGTAGTAGGTGACGATTTCGCCGTTCGAAATCGCCGCTTTCAACTCGTCCGGTTCGAAGTCGAACGCACCGCTCGTTTCCGCTGACCTGCTTGCGGACTGCGGGACGCCGCTCAGGCACTCGCGCAATTGTTCCTGCGTCAGCGGCTTGGTCAGCGATCCGAGCACGCGCAGCCCTTGGGCCGACGCGAGCCGCTCGGCGCTTTTCAAGAGCCGCGGGTTCTCGCCGCTCACCAGCATGAGCGTGCCTTCGTAGCGCGCGTTCGCAAGCCGCCGAACGAATTCGACGCCATCCATTTCCGGCATTTGCAGGTCGCTCAAGACCAGATCGATCGATTCGCCGCCATCTTCGAGCATCGCGAGCGCCTCCTGCGCACGCTCGCATGAAAACACCTCGTGGAAGCCGAGCTGATTGAGTTGCCGCGACAGCAGCTTCAAAGCGAACGGCTCATCGTCGACGATGAGAACCTTGGTGGTGCGCTCGGGCGTGTTCATGGTGTGAGGCGGCTGGTGTTGCCGTTATCGGGCTCTCTCGCATCGGCGTGGCGCGGCAACGGCGCCACCGATGCGTCCGGATGCGCAGCCGCGCCGCCGTCGGGCTGAGTCGATCCCTCGACGCTGCCGGGCAGAAACGTTCTGAGCTTGTCGAGCAGATGCGCGCGGTCGAAGGGCTTGACCAGAAAATCCGCGGCGCCGGCCGTCAAGCTTTCCATCACGATCGCCTTCTGACTGTGCCCCGTCGTGATGATCACGGGAATCTCGGCGAATTGTTCGACCGCCTTGAGCCGGCGTGTGACTTCGACGCCGTTCAGATCGGGCAGCTCCACGTCCATGAGCACGAGATCGGGACGCTGCTTCCACATCATCGCCAGCGCTTCCGTGCCGCTCGCGGCCCACGCCAGATCGACCTTGGCGCCGGTAAGGAGCTTCTGCAGCAGCTTGCGCTGGAAGTCGTCGTCGTCGACGGCGAGGACCACGGGCCGCATGCGTTCGGCGAGCCCGCTCATCGTGCGCGCCGCCTCGAGCTGCGGCGCGATGGCGCTCGTCAAGTCGCCGATGACCCGCCGCAGCGCTTCGACCGACGCTCCCACGGATTGGAACTGTCGCCGCAAGTCGGCGGGGTTCGGGACGTGCCCGTTCGCGGCGTCAAGCGCACGCTCGGCGGCTCGGGCCGCGGCACTCGTGCTGTCGATTTCCTGCGCGAAGTGCCGCGTGAACTCGGCCAATTTCGGTTCGAGCGCCGCCATGCGCCGCGCCTGGGCGGCGAGCTGCCCCGGCATCACGGCATCGGGCGCGAGCGGCTCCAACAAGCGCGCAGCATGATGCACGGCCATGCGCAACCGAGGGGCGTCATTCGTCGCCGGCCAGAACAGCACGTAGTCGTCGAATTGCTGCTTCTTGCACAGGTCGTAGACGCGCCACAGATCGTCCTTGTTGCACAAGATGATCGTCTTGTGGGGGACGGTGTGGATGACCTTGCTGAGCCGGTACAAGCCGAGGTAGTAACGCTCGGCTTCTTCGAGCGTATCGAAGCTGAGAATCAGGATCGACGGCAGATGCTTCTCGAAGTCCGACACCGCGTATTCCGGTTTCGTCGATAGCTGGACGTTGTCGAACTCGTCGGCGAGCAGGCGCGCGACCAGATCGGCGTCGGCGCTCGCATGGGTTGCCACCAGGATCGAGGGACTGGTTTTCATTCGTCACGCTCCTGTCACGGTTTGCAATAGCCGATGCACTTCGTCGCTCACGCCGCTGAAGGCGGTATCGAACTGAGCGACCAGTTCGGAAAGCGGTTCGGCGCCGCCCTGTCTGGCGACGTTCTCGAGCTCGGCGCAAAGGTCTCCGAGGCCCAGAGCGCCGATCGAGCGCGACGACGATTTGAGCTTGTGCGCGACGGCGGCGACTTCACGCGGCAGCGCTTCGCGCGCGTGCCGGCGCAGATCGTCCGCCAGGCCGCCCGCGGAATCCAGATACTCCTTCAGCAGCTCGCCGACGATCTCGGCGTCGTCGCCCACGATGCCCTTCAATACGTCGATGTCCACCGCCGAGGCGGCGGGCGGCGAGGAAGACGACGCGAGGCCCGACGACTGCGGCGCGTCCGGCGGCGCGATCCAGCACTCGAGCACCTGCTGCAGCTGATTCAACTTCAGCGGCTTGGTCAGGTAATTGTCGAAACCCAGTTGCCTGGCCCGGTTGGCTTCGCCCTGAATGGCGTTGGCGGTCAACGCGACGATCGGCATGCGCGGATGCCCGTGCTGCGCCTCCTCGCTGCGAATGGCCTGAGCCAGCTGGTAGCCGTCCATGTGCGGCATGTGCAGGTCGGTGAGCAGAAGCGCGTAGCGCCCTGGCTGCCACATGCGCAAGGCTTCCTTGCCGTGGGACGCGATCTCGGCGGCATAACCGAGCAGCGCCAGTTGTCTCGAGATCACCTTGCGGTTGATCGCGTCGTCTTCAGCGACGAGGATGATCGCGCCGGCGACATTCGGAGACCGGCGCACGGGCTCCGGCAGCGCGGCGCGTCCACGTTCGGACGGCATGCTGCCGGCCGCGTGCCAGAGCATCCCGCCGCTCGCCATCGCCACGGCATCGAGCAGCGTGCGGCGGCGCAATGCCTGCCGGCCGATGGCAATCACGTTCTCGCTATGCGCGGCAGGCGCGAGCGTGTACCCGGCCGTGATCAGCACCTGACTGAACTGCCGGGGCGCGAGCTCGGCGCCGATCGATTCCGGCTCGACGCTCCCGGCGCGGCCATCGTGCACGAGCACGGCCGGCCCGTGCGTGGCTGGCAGCGCGCACCTCGCGGCGTCGACATAGCGCAGCACGGCGGCCGTTGCGCCCGCGCTTTGCAGATAGCTGACGACGTCGGCGCTTTCGAAGTCCGGCGATGCGGCCACGAAGCACGCGACTGAGCTCAGATCCGGCAAATTCCGCTCCGGCTGTTCCGGCGCCTGCAGCAGCGGCAAGCGCACGATGAAGGTGGAACCGCTGCCGGGTTGGCTCGTCACAGAAATGTCGCCGTTCATCAATTCCACGAGCCGGCGGCAAATCGCGAGGCCGAGGCCGGTGCCGCCGAAGCGGCGCGTGGTGGACGCTTCGGCCTGGCTGAATGGGCGGAACAATTTCGCGAGCGTCTCGGGCGACATGCCGATCCCGTTGTCGCGCACTTCGATATGCACTTCGAGCGGCGCCGTTGAAAGCCGAGCCTGAACCCAGACTTGGCCGCGATCGCTCGCGCGGTTGCCGCAAAACTTGATCGCGTTGCCAACGAGGTTGTAGAGAATTTGGCGCAGCCGCGTGTCGTCCGACAGCACGAGAGCCGGCAGGTCCGGCGACACGAACGTGCGCAGCGCGACGGCGCGTTGCTCGGCGACCATGGCGAGCGACATGCATACGCCGTCGATCAGCTCCTCCACAGACACGGGGGCGTACTCCACTTGCAGCTTGCCGGCCTCGATCTTGGAGAAGTCGAGAATGTCGTCGATGAGCTTGAGCAGCGCGGACGCGGAGTCGCGAATCGTGCGGACCATGTCTTTCTGATCGCCCGACAGTTCGGAGCGGGTCAGCACTTCGATCATGCCGATCACACCGTTCATCGGCGTGCGGATCTCGTGGCTCATCATCGCGAGGAAGGCGCTCTTGGCGCGCGAAGCGGCTTCGGCGTCCGAGCGCGCCTGCTCGATCAACTGCTGGGCGTTTCGGCTTTCCGTCACGTCGCGCGCGGTCGCATAGGCGGTGCCGTCGGGCAAGACGACGGCATTCCAGCCGAGCCATCGAATCGAGCCGTCCTTACAGATGAAGCGGACTTCCAGCTGCTCCAGCGGCGCGCCCGAACGGTGCTCCTGAATCGCCTCGCTCGTGGCCTGTCGATCGTCCGGCACGACGAACTCGATGAACGGACGCGACAGCAGCTCGTCCTCGGTCCACCCCAACACCTCCGAAAACGCCGGATTGACGCGGGTGAAGTAGCCGTCCGGCGAAGCGATGCAGATGAGATCCAACGAAAGCTCGAAAAGCTGGTCGCGCTGGGCCTCCGCCTGCTTGCGCCGGGTCATGTCGTGCAGTAGCACGATCGCTCCGGGCTCGCCGTTCTCGTCGTAGGGGACTGCCGTCACTTCCACGAAGATTTTCGATCCATCCAGACGCACCCACGTTTGCTCCAGCGCTTGGGCTTCGGCGCCGCTCTGCAATCTCGGCTGCATCCGGTCGCCGATACCACGGCGGCCCATGCCGGCGAGGTGATCGAGATGCACGAAATGCTCGAACCGGCTGATCGGCTGACCCAGCAACTCGGCTTCGGAGCTCGCGCCGAGCGTGGCCAGGGCTTTCGGATTGGCAAACGTCACGATGCCGGCGCGTTGGACCAATACGGCGTAGGGCGAGCGCTCGATCAACTGGCGATAGCGTCGTTCGCTGTCCCCGAGCGCCGCGGCTCGCTGCGAGGTTCGACGGTCGGTAATCACGATCAGCGCAGTGAGCAGTACGGCCGCAATCAGCAGGAAAGCGCTTCGTATGCGCCATGCCGACAAGTACTCACCAGTCGAATAGCCGACCGCCACCGCGAGGGGGTAGTCCTTGAGCGTGTGATAGCTGATGACGGTGTCGGCGCCATCGACGAACGACCGCATGCGCAGCGTCCCCGACGGCGAGTGCTCGAGCGCGCGGCGCAGCGCGTCGCTCGGCGGCAGCGTTGCGCCGAACGCGTTGCCGCGGCCGGAACCGGCCCCCCCTGCCCGGACGACGAAATCGTTCGTGCCGAGCACGAGAACGAGCCCGCTCCTGCCGATGCTCAGGCTGTTGTAGACCTCGGTGAAGTAAGCGGGATCGACCGAAACGATCACCACGCCGAGAAAACTGCCATCGCGGCCGTCGACGCGCTGCGACAGCTGGAACTGGGGCTTCCCGCTAGTGCGGCCGATCAACGGCTTGCCGACCATCGGCGCCGTGCTCGGGTCGTGCATGTGGATCCGGAAGTTTTCCCGGCTGGAGAGATCGATCGGCTTGAACCCGGGTAGCGTCGAGGCTCGAAGCACGCCATGCGCGTCGATCACACCGACTTGCACGAACACGTCGAGCTTCAGGATGCCGTCGTCGGCATATTGAGCGAGCGGAATCGCCACCCCATCGTTGCGCACCTGCAGCGCGACAAACGCCGCCACCTGTTCGGCCTCGCGCAGCACGCGGGCGGTGTTCGCGGACAGCGCATCGGCCAGGGCAGTCGCGCCGGCACGCGCCGTTCGGATCTCGGAGCCGGCGTCCCATGCGACGAACGCGCCCAACGCAATCCAAAGCGCCGCGATCACGATCAGGCTCGCCAGTTGAAAGCGGGCAAAGCGCCGCCGCAACATCGCGAACGCCTGGCTTGCGCGCCGGACGAGCGGCAACTGTATTGGCGTTACGTCCATAAGCCGTGCTCCAGGCCCGTAGGCCGTGAAACGAAAGGCCGGCACGCACGAGCGGGCGCCGTGGCTGAATTATCGGCGCCGCCCGCCTATTCATCATACGTATTTATCCCGACCCGCCCGAGGCTGGCGATGGCCGATTTGTTGCTTTTGAGATCTCTGTGCTGATGGGATTGGGAGCTCAAGCGCGGTCATGACCGATACCGCTCGTGATCACGGCCTTGCCCGGCCGCCATCAATTCTTGCGGGCGGTCGCCCAGTCGGGATGGCAGGTGAAGGTCACCGTCGCTTCATGCGTCTCCATCGCGCCAAAGCCGGACGTGCTCGCCAACTTGGTCGACGCGAGCATGCCGCGCTGCTTGCAGAACGCGTCCGCGCGGTCGTCGGCCTGATTCAAGGCCCTGCCCCATGCCAGCGAACCTCCCGCGGCCTGAGTGGTGATCACGTAGGTATCGGCCTGCCCGGTGGGCGTGATGGCCGAGCCGCTCGCGCATGCGCCGAGCAGTGCCGCCGCGAAAACAGCCGTAGTGAATTTTGCGTATCTCAGCATTCCATTGCTCCGAAAAGCTGTAGCCCAATGAAGGCAATCCGGACTATAGGCGGCCGGCCGATGAGGCGGCGGCTGCCGTCAAAGCTAGTCCCGTTTTGTTAAAGAGTTTCGAGATAGGGACGATCCAAACGCGTTCAAGTTTCAGAATTCACAACAGTCCGTTGCACGACGACGATCGCGCACTAAATAATCAAAATTTGCTGCCGATAACCAGACAACGCGTATTTTTTTCGCGATCGGATTGACATGCAAAGCACGTACAACTTTTGGCTAGTCACGCTATCGCTTGCCGTTGCCACTTTGGCTTCGTATACAGCGCTAGACCTGTCGGGCCGAATTACCCAATTGGCGAACTCGCGCGCGCGCCACGTCTGGCTCGCCGGGGGCGCGGCGGCCATGGGGATCGGCATCTGGTCGATGCATTTCATCGGGATGCTCGCGTTCTCGCTGCCGATTCCGCTCGGCTACGACTTGACCATCACCGGTTATTCGCTCGCTATCGCGATCCTCGTCTCCTGGTTCGCGCTCTATGTCGTCACCCGCTCGACGCTCGCGCTGACGGGTCTTGCGGGCGGCGGCGTGCTCATGGGGCTCGGCATCGTCGGCATGCATTACACCGGCATGGCCGCGCTGAAGATGCAGCCGGACATTCACTATGATCCGGCGCTCTTCGCTGCGTCGGTCGCCATCGCGATCGCCGCGGCCACCGCGGCGTTGTGGATCGCGCGTACGCTCAGCGACGCGAAGCAGCATCGCGTCGTGACGAAGCGCATCGGCGCGGCGTTCATCATGGGCGTCGCGATCACCGGCATGCACTACACCGGCATGGCGGCCGCCGAGTTTCCGCTTGGCTCGATCTGCCGCGCCGCGACCGGCATCGATTCCCAGTGGCTCGCGACGACGATCACGCTGTTCACCTTCGCCATCCTCACCGTGGCGCTCATGATGTCGCGCTTCGACGTGAGGGCGGCGCTCCTCGCCGGCTCGGTGTCGCAGCTCAACGGCCAGATCGTCCGCATGGCCACGTTCGACACCTTGACCGATCTGCCCAATCGCCGAACGCTCGGCGAACGCATCGAGCGCGCGATGCAAACCTCGCGCCGCACGGGGAATCTCTTTGCCGTGCTGTTCATGGATCTCGACGGCTTCAAGACCATCAACGATTCGCTCGGACACTCGGTCGGCGATGAAGTCTTGAAAGCGTTCGCGCAGCGGCTCTTGCATTGCGTGCATGGCGACGACACCGTCGCGCGCCTGGGCGGCGACGAATTCGTCGTGCTGCTCGAAAACGTCGAGTCGCCGGCCGGCGCGGAAAGAGTCGCGGAAACCGTGCTCGACCGGATGCGCAAAGGGGCGTGGATGGATGGTCAGCCGCTGCAGGTGACGCCGAGCATCGGCATCGCGCTGTTCCCGCGGGACGGCGACAGCGTCGACACGCTGCTGAAGCACGCCGACGCCGCGATGTACGAGGCCAAACGCGCCGGCCGCGGCACCTATCGTTTCTTCGAAGCGGGCATGAACGAAGCGGCGACGCGCGAGCTGCAGATCCAGAACGCGCTGCACGAAGCGCTCGACGCGCACTATTTCTCGCTGCATTTTCAGCCGAAGTTTCGCGGCGAGAACGGCGAGCTGGCCGGCGCCGAGGCGCTGCTGCGCCTGAATCACCCGGAGCTCGGGCCGCTTGCGCCGCTGGAGTTCATTCCGGTCGCGGAACGTTCGGGACAAATCGTGCTGATCGGCAATTGGGTCGTGCGCGAGACGTGCCGGCAAATCAACCGCTGGGAAGCCGCCGGGCTGCCGTCGACGAAGGTGGCGATCAACTTGTCGCCGCGCCAGCTGGGACAGCCCGACCTCGTGGCGACGATGCTCGATATCGTGCGTGACGAAGGGGTTCCGCCCGAGCAACTCATGTTCGAGATCACCGAAACCGTGGCGATGCAGGACGCGGCCAAAACGATCGAGATGATCCACGAATTCCAAAAAAACGGCTTCGAGATCGCGATCGACGATTTCGGCACTGGCTATTCGAGCCTGGCC
Source organism: Trinickia camelliae (assembly GCF_053525655.1). NCBI lineage: Bacteria > Pseudomonadati > Pseudomonadota > Betaproteobacteria > Burkholderiales > Burkholderiaceae > Trinickia > Trinickia camelliae. Next base: position 3,421 of record NZ_JBCHAA010000004.1, on the reverse strand, counting down.
TACCTGCAGCGCTTCCGGGTCAAGCAGCTGAAGATCGACCGCTTCTTCACCAACGGTCTCGACGCTCAGGGCCACGAGGGCGGCGCGATCGTCTCGGCCATCATCGCGCTCGCACACTCGCTCGATATGGACGTGGTGGCCGAAGGCGTCGAAACCACTTCGCAGCACGAGAAGCTGAAAGCGATGCTGTGCGACGAAATGCAAGGCTTCTTGCTCGGCAAGCCGCTGACCGCGGATGCATTCGCCACGCTGCTCCAGGAGCGGACCGTCAGCTCGCAAGCGTGAGCATGCGCTCCGCGCTCCGGGAGCCGGCGCGTGAGACTCAACTCGCCGGGCCGCCATCGAGAAATGCGACGAGCGCCGCCATCGTCCGTTCAGGCGCTTCCGACATGAGCCAGTGGCCCGCGCCTTCGATCACCTCCCCTTGCACGTCCACGGCCGCTACACGGGTCTGGTCGATCAGGAAATTGCCCGCGGCTTTCTCGCCCGCGAGTACGAGAACCGGCATCTGCAGCGGCGTTTTAGCGAACTGCTGAAAGTCCTGAATGTCCTGCGGGAACGCATGGAACCATTCGAAGCCCGCGCGCATGCGGCCGGGCTGCGCATAGACGCTCGTGTAGAGCTCTCGGTCCGCCTCGGACACGGAATGCTCGGGATTGGCGGCGAAATCGTTCCAGAAATGCTCGAAATAAATCCGCTCACGGCCTTGCACGAGCTTGAGCGGCGTGTCCCCATAGAAGACGAAATGCCACTTTGCGCCCGAATAATAGTATTGCTGCCAGTTGCCGACACCCGGCAGGAACGCATCCATTAGCGCGAGGCGTTGGGTCTCGCCCGGATACTGGGCGGCGTAGGCGTACGCCACCATCAGGCCGATATCGTGGCCCACCACATCGACGTCGCGAAGCCCAAGTGCCTGCACGAGCGCGTGGATGTCCTGGGCCATCGTCTTCTTGTCATAACCGCCGGCGGGAATCCCCGAGGCTCCGGCGCCGGGCAAGTCCGGCGCGATCACGAGATGGTTTCGGGCCAGCTTCGCAATGAGCGGCAACCACATATGGCTGGTCTCACCGTAGCCGTGCAGCAGAATCACCGGCGTGCCGGTTGTGCCATTCCCGGCGCCCGCCTCCAGGTAGTGCAACTCGACGCCGTTCACCGTCAGCGAATGTTCCTCGATTGCGGCGCCCGCCGCGTTCGCATTCGCCTGAAACGCCAGCAGCACAATCAGTGCCGCGCCTGCCCGGCGCAGCCAATGTTCAACCGATTCCATCACGTTCTCCTTGGCAAGCCAATTCGTTCGAAAAATCCGAATGAGGACGAATTCAGCCATGGACACGCTTGAAGGCCTCTCGACTGACCACACCCGGATGCTTGCGGTCATTGTGTGATGTACATGCAGGTTAGACGTGCCGCCGGATCGAGAGAAACGTTCGAAAAAATGGAACAAGACGACGAACGCTATTCCCCCGCTCGGTAGAAACCCGAAATTGAGCCAGGCTCATACCCAATCCCATAAAAAATCCATTCTTCGGGAGCCGGGCTCGACAGCACAATCACGCTACCTGCTTTACCCATAACGGGTCAGGGTGTGGTCGGTACAAATACAAGTCCTAGAACGACATTCATATTGGAGACGGTCAACGATGCGATTCAAACAACTTCGCGCGGCGCTCTTCGCCGCTGCAGTGCTCGCCGCGAGCGGCGCGGCTCACGCGGCCAGCCCGAGCGACTGGTGCGCTTCCGGCAAGACCGTGCACTTTGCCGGCATCACCTGGGAAAGCGGCTCGTTCACGACGGAAGTGCTGCGGCAGATTCTCGAGAAGGGCTACGGCTGCAAGACCGACGTCGTGCCGGGCAGCACGGCCGCCACCGAAACCGCGCTCGCCCACAACGACATTCAGATCTGGGCTGAGCAATGGACCGGCCGCAGCGAGATCACCGCGAAGGCCGTTGCTTCAGGCAGCGTCAAGCTCGTCGGCGACACGCTGCCGGGCGGCACGAAGGAGGGCTGGTTCGTGCCCGAATACGTCGTGAAGGGCGACGCCGCGCGCGGCATCAAACCATCGGCGCCGGGCCTCGTTTCCGTCTCCGATCTGCCGAAGTACAAGAACCTCTTCACCGACGACGAAGAGCCCAACAAGGGCCGCTTCCTGAACTGCCCCTCGGGCTGGGACTGCGAGCGCGTGAACACGCGTCTCTTGAAGGTGCTCAAGCTCGACGATTCGTACACGAACTTCCGCCCCGGCACGGGCGCGGCGCTCGATGCGGCGATCGCGTCGGCCTACGAGCGAGGCAAGCCGATCCTCTTCTACTACTGGGGCCCGGCCGCGCTGATGGCGAAGTACAAGCTCACCGAGCTCAAGATGCCGGCGTACAACGACGCCTGCTGGCAGACGCTGCGTAACGAAAGCAGCACTTCGCAATGCGCGTCGTCGTACATGGTCTCGCACATCACGGTGGGCGTATCGACGCCGTTCTACCAAGCCGATCCGCAGCTGATCACGCTGTTCGATAAGGTCAAGTTCCCGATGGACTTCCTGAACTCGACCATCCTCGAGATGAACACCAAGAAGCTCGACGGCAGCACGATGGCCACCGACTTCCTGAAGACGCATCCCGAGATGTGGAAGCAGTGGGTGCCGGCCGACGTCGCTACGAAGATCCAGGCGAGCCTGGCGAGCTAATGGCTGCTAGCTGAATGCCGATACGCGAGAGCTGATGATGAATTCGTTTTTCCTACACTTGTCGATCGCCGATTGGGTGAACGACGCCGTGCAATCGTTCGTCGCGCAGTACGGCGACAGCTTCCACGACTTCAGCACCACGCTCTTGCGGTATCTGCTGGTGCCGCTCGAAGGCGCGCTGCGTGCAGTGCCGCCGTGGCTGCTGCTGATTGCGATCGGGCTGCTCACGTGGAACGCGACGCGGCGTCTTTCCGTCGCCGGCTTCTTCGTGCTGCTGCTCTACGCGATCGGCTGCTTCGGGCTGTGGGACAAACTCATGCAGACGCTCGCGTTGATGCTGGTGGCGACCGTGCTGTCGGTCGTGCTCGGCGTGCCGCTCGGCATTCTGACGTCTCGCAGCGCGTGGCTCAGGCGCATCCTGCTGCCGATCCTCGACATCATGCAAACGCTGCCGAGCTTCGTGTACTTGATCCCGGTGCTGATGCTGTTCGGTCTCGGCAAAGTACCGGCGATCTTCGCGACCATCATCTACGCGCTGCCGCCTTTGATTCGCTTGACCGATCTCGGCATCCGGCATGTGGACGCCGAAGTCGTCGAAGCGGCTCGCGCGTTCGGCACGACGCGCTGGCAGTTGCTTCTGAACGTGCAGTTGCCCTTGGCCCGGCCGAGCATCATGGCCGGCATCAATCAGACGACGATGATGGCGTTGTCGATGGTCGTGATCGCATCGATGATCG